>BJGQ01000011.1 GCA_014190575.1 Bacteroidota bacterium
GCTTTTGCACGAAGGCAGGAATGTGAAAGAGTTCGCGCGCTTCATCATCGGGACAACTCTGGTAAACAAAGTTTGCAACCTTCACGAGTGTATCAATTCCAATCACATCAGCCGTACGGAATGTTGCGGACTTCGGGCGACCGATTGCAGGTCCGGTGAGTTTATCAATTTCGTCAATGGTGAAATTCATTTTCTCCATCAAATGAAAAATGCTCATCACTCCATAAACTCCAACTCTGTTCGCGATGAATGCCGGAGTGTCTTTGCACAAAACGGTTTGTTTGCCGAGAAACAAATCGCCATAGTGCATCAGGAAATCAATTACGCTTTTATCAGTGTCGGGAGTGGGAATGATTTCGAGCAGTCGTAAATATCTTGGCGGATTGAAGAAGTGTGTGCCACAGAAATGTTTTTTGAAATCATCACTCCGTCCCTCGCTCATCAGGTGGATGGGAATGGATGAAGTGTTGGAGGTAATGAGTGTTCCGGGCTTGCGGTATTTTTCAACTTCTTCAAAAATCTTTTTCTTGATGTCGAGATTCTCAACCACAACTTCCATCACCCAATCGAAGGAAGAAATTTCTTTCATATTGTCAGTGAAATTCCCGGTGCGGATGCGTGAGGCAAATTCTTTTTTGAAAATGGGAGAAGGATTGCTTTTCAGAGTTGATTGCAAAGCCGCATTAACAATTCTGTTTTTTACGGCAGTATGTTCGAGGGTTAATTTTTTTGCTGTCTCTTCAGGTGTGAGTTCCTTCGGAACAATATCCATCAACAATACCTGCACACCAATGTTTGCGAAGTGACAAGCGATGCGGGAGCCCATTACTCCGCTTCCGAGAATGGCTATGCTTTTTATAGTTCTGTTCATTCGTTTGTTTTCATTTTCAAATTACTCTGCGTACATCGCCTCAATCTCCTTCTCAAATTTCTTCTCAATAATTTTCCGTTTCAATTTTAAGGTTGGAGTTAATTCACCATCTGCAATCGTCCATTCATTTGGCACAAGAGTAAATTTCTTTATCTGCTCGGAATGTCCAAAGAGTTTATTGTTTTCCTCTACAACCTGTTCAAATTTTTTCTTCACATCTTCGTTGCGAATCATCTCGCTTGTGTTTGTGAAATTAATTCCGTGCTGACTGCACCATGCTTTTAAATTATTTGCAGCCGGAACAATTAATGCAGAGGGAAATTTTCGTGAAGCACCTATTACCATCATTTGTTCAATCAGTAATTCTTCCTTGAATTTATTTTCTATTGGTTGAGGTGCCACATATTTTCCGCCTGAAGTTTTGAAGAGTTCTTTTTTCCGGTCGGTGATTTTTAAGAATTTTCCATTCACCAATTCGCCAATGTCGCCGGTGTGCAACCAACCATCTTTGTCAATTACTTCAGCTGTTAAATCAGGTCGCTTGTAATAGCCTTTCATCACAATGGCTCCGCGGCAGAGTATTTCTCCGTCTTCAGCTATTTTAATTTCAACTCCGGGAATAGCTGGTCCAACGCAGCCAATAACATTTTCATCCAGATTAAATCGGCTTACGGAAATTGCAGGAGAAGTTTCAGTTAATCCGTAACCTTCCATGATGACAATTTTTGCTGCTGTAAAAATTCTAAGTAATTTATGCTGCATGGGTGCTGCGCCGGTCACAACACATTTTAATTGACCACCAAGTGCCGCACGCCACTTGCTGAATACCAATTTATTTGCTATTGCCAGCTGTATGTGGTAAAAAATTCCATTTGATTTTTGATTGTCCCATCTTTCGCCAAGTGCTAATGCCCAGAAAAAAAGTGCGCGCTTGATTCCTTTTTGCTCTTGTCCTTTGGATAATATTTTTTCATAAACTTTTTCGAGCAGGCGTGGAACACAAGTCATTATTTGCGGCTTCACTTCGCGCAGGTTATCGCCGATAGTATCCATGCTTTCAGCATAATAAATTGAAATGCCATAACACAAGTACAGGTATGAAATCATTTTTTCGAATGAGTGATTGAGCGGAAGAAAACTCAGCGCTTTATCTTTTTCACCAACAGGCATTAATGGTTTTGCAGCAATCACATCCGACAAAACATTCCAGTGCGAAAGCATTACCCCTTTCGGAAATCCTGTTGTACCGCTTGTATAAATGATTGTTGAAATATCATCAGAAGTGATTTCACTTTTTATTTTTTCTAATTCAGTTACACTTCCATTTTTGCCTCGCTCCATGAATTCAGAAAAGTGTGAAGCGCCTTTCACCTGATTGAATGTGAACACTTCTTTCAATGAAGGAATTCTGCTTTTAATGTTCTGAATTTTCAGAAACAATTCTTCGCTGCTCACAAAAACCATTTTCACTTCCGCATCATTAAAAATAAAAACATAATCTTCTTCGGTAATGGTTGGATACACCGGAACATTCACTGCGCCAACCTGCATAACTCCGAAATCAACAAAATTCCACTCGGGACGATTGTTGCTGATTATAGAAATTTTATCGTCCTTTTTTATTCCTGAAGCGAGCAGTGCAAAACTTACATGGTTGATGTTGTTAATGCATTCATCAATATTGTATGCACGCCATTGGCCATTCTCTTTTGCATTGAGCGCATCACTTTTCGGATATTTTTTTTTCTGATATTCGGGTATATCAAATATTCTTTTCAATTCCATGGATGAATTATTTATCGCTTCTAAAAATATAGATTATTGTCCCGCGAAAAAATGTTTTGAAAAAAGATATTGACAAATTTATTTCTACAATCCAAAAACAAAACCTGCACGGATTACAGGAACTCCATAATATGGAGAATATGGATTTTGCAAAACATCATATAATACCTGAATATAAAATCCGGACCCTCCACCGAAATGTTGAAAGTATCCTCCACCTAATAACAATGAACCAACAGTTATCCGCTTCTCTTTATATCCACCATTGTTCGGAAGTGAAATAAGCGCTGCATAATTATTCAATTCGTATTCACCACAAAGAAATACATTATCGAGAATAAAATATCTCGCAAAAAAACTTCCTCCCCAAATGTGAGTTTGATAATCGGGAGTTGAATACTGTCCGTTGTTGGTGTACTTGTAATGTATGTAGGTGTATTTGGGATTTACTCCGATTGAAAACCGGTCGGTGATTTTATATCCAACAAGCGGTGCAACTTCAACATAAGTTACACTTCCGAAACTCAATCCTCCGGTGCCTCCAAGGTAAAATCGTTCTTTAGCTAACCATGGAGTCTCTTTTAAGCTGTTATTACTTTCGCTTTGAGCAATGCAATTCGACAAACTCAGTGTGACAATTAATGATACGGAGAAAAGAAAAATTATTTTTTTCATCATGCGAATTTAGTCTGCAAATATTTTGCCCGGATTCATTATTCCTTTTGGGTCAAAAACTTTTTTAATGTCCTTCATCAATTGCAGTTGTATTTTGCTGAAAGCAATTTCCATGTATGGTTTCTGCACCAAACCAATTCCGTGCTCACCGGAAAGTGTTCCCCCGAGTTCAATCACGAGTTTGAAAATTTCGCGAATGCCCTTTGTGATTTTATTATTCCATTCATCATCTGTGAGATTTCCTTTAATGATATTGACATGCAAATTACCATCTCCTGCATGACCATAGCAAACTGATTTGAATCCGAAGTTTTTGCTGATGTTTTTTACTCCTTTTAACAACTGGGGCAATTTTGCACGCGGCACCACTGTATCTTCTTCTTTATAAACGGAATTCATTTTCACCGCCTCAGCAACACTTCTTCGCAGTTTCCACAAATCAGATTTTTGTTGCGCTGTATCGGCAAATAAAATTTCACCACAATCGAACTGCTGTAACACTGCCGAAATTTTTTCAGCATCGCGATACAATGCATCCATGTTATTTCCATCTACTTCAATCAGCAAGTGTGCTTCAATGTTTTCCTGCATTGGCAAATTGGTTTCGCCAATGTGTTTTGCTGCCAACTCAATCGCATCGCGTTCCATGAACTCCAATCCGGATGGCGAAACTCCTGCTCTGAAAATTGCATTCACTGCTTCACACGCTTTTTCAGATGAGGAAAATGGTGCGAGCATTAATACATCGTTTGTTGGGTGAGGAATTAACCGTAAAACAATTTTTGTAACAATGCCCAGTGTGCCTTCACTTCCAACAATCAGTTGCGTGAGATTATATCCGGTTGCATTTTTCAACACATTCGCTCCTGTCCAAATGATTTCGCCATTTGGTAAAACCAGTTCGAGATTTAAAACATAATCTTTCACCACTCCATACTTCACGGCTTTTGGTCCGCCGGAATTTTCGGCAATGTTTCCACCAATGAAGCACGAACCTTTACTAGCCGGGTCAGGCGGATAGAACAATCCCTTTTCTTTCACCGCATTCTGTAAAACTTCTGTAATTACTCCCGGCTCAACAGTTACCTGGAAATTTTCTTCATCAATAAAAATAATTTTATTGAATCGTTCCATGGAAAGCAACACACCACCAAAAACCGGAAGTGCACCACCACTCAATCCTGTTCCGGCACCTCGCGGAGTAACAGGAATGTTTTTTTCGAAACACAATTTCATTATAGCGCTCACCTCATTTGTATTGGAAGGGCGCACAACAACAGCAGGTTTAAAAATTAAATCTTCAGTTTCATCATGACCATAATGCAATTTATTTTCGTCGTCGGTGAGAATGTATTTTTCACCAACAATAGTTTTCAGTTGCGAAATAATTTCTTGCGTAACAGTTCCGAAATTCATTATCAATTATTGTTGTTGCGGTTGAATCTGAATCCCTCCGGAAGTGCCATCAACAGCTTTTGCGCTATCCATTATGTGTTGAATTTTTTCCATCGAAGCATTCATGTCCAAATCAACTCCTGAAACTTTTCCATTGGTAAACATCACAGATTGATTGGTTCCAAAAAACCATTGTATCAGATGTGAAGTGTCGCCGGTTTCAGAAGTTGAAGTTCCCAAATCCTGAATGGAGGCAGGTTTGCCAGTTAGGACTTCCACTTCCTTGTAATTCATATTGGTCTTGACATTTTCCAACGCGGAATTGTAATTCGGGTCAGCATTTTTTTTTCCGTTACAGGAGAAAAGAAAAAGAAATGCAGAAAAGAAAAAAATCTGTTTCATGATGAACAAAAGTATTTGTTGAATGAAAATAAACGAGAAGAGATGCGAACATATTTTATAAAGAATAAAATTCAACCAACAATCACTATTCATATTAATTCAGCAATGTTTATTCCCTTCATTAAAAACAATTTGCAAATCCGAATAACTGCTTTATTTTTTCACCATGTTGGACGAAGAAAAAAAAACCGAAAAGGTTTATTACAGCATTGGCGAAGTTGCGGCCATGTTTGATTTAAATGTATCGAATGTGCGCTACTGGGAAAATGAATTTGATATTCTGATGCCGAAGAAGAATGCGAAAGGCGATCGGTTCTTCACAAAAAAAGACATTGGAAATATCCGAATCATTAAAGAACTGATAAAGGAAAGAGGCTACACTATTGAAGGCGCGAAAATCAAATTGCGCGAGAATCGTGATGAACTTCAGGAACGCATGAAAATCATAAACTCTTTGGAGAATGTAAAATCATTTCTAAATCAAATGAAGTTTCAATTGGATAATGCCGGATCAGATAACAAAAAAATTGCAGTTGCCGATGAATCAACAAACCTGCAACAAACTGTAATCACTTTTTTAAATCCTGAGCAATCGGAATAATTTTTAAAATTACTTTTCGTTTAAATATTTTAAACTTTTTTCATAAACCATCGTCTCAAGGACCTCCATGCATCGAATTCTTTATCTCGCATTCATTTTCGCTTTAAGTTCAGCCATTTTTTTTTCTTCATGCAAAAAAGATCCGTTGCTGATTGATAACCATATTGACACAACAATTATTGGAAATAATCCTCCACCATACAATGGAATTTCTGAACTACAAATAAAATTATACATCAATAAATTATATGTTGATTTGATTGGTCGCCAACCATCAGCCCAAGAACTGAATGATCAATTCGCTTTTTTAAAAACAAATAACCTGAGTATTTCTTCAAGAGGAATTATTGTTGATGGATTATTAAGCAACAGTGATTTTTATAATCGTCTGTTTGATTTAACAAGTGCCGATATGACCAATGGAATTGATACTGTTGACATAAATGATGAAGTTACTCAGTTTCATTATTTCATTTTATATGATTCAATAAATGGATACACGCAAAATCTCCCCTATTATTATGCAGAACTTCTTCGATTCAATAAATTAAATACTTGTGTGAATGATTTGATGAACAATTCAATTACCCTTCGCGAATTTTATCGGATTTTTATGGATAATTATTTTTATGATCAGGTGAATATGGGAAGCGAGAATTTTGTGAAGGGAAGTTTTGATGATTTGTATTTACGCGCTCCAACCACATCGGAATTGCAATATGCGGGTTCAATGGTTGATGGTGCATCTACAACCTTGTTTGATCAGAGCGGAACAAGCAAAGGAGATTATGAATTAATTATGGTGAACTCTCCGGAATTTACTGAAGGGTTTATTCGTAAATGTTATCGTCAGTATTTATTACGAAACCCTGCGAGCGGCGAAATGGGTTTGGAAACTCTGGCATTAAATGGTGGGCTTGATTGGAAAACGATGATAAAAAATTTGTTGAGTACTGATGAGTATGCTGGATTTTGAAATAAATTAAAAATTGAAAACGAAAGATTAAAAATGTTTTTCTCTATCAAAAAGAAAAAGAAATCATTTTTATGAAAACAAAAAATAAATCAGAATGAAAAAATTTTTTCTACTGGGAATTATTTCTTCCACCATTTTTTCTTCGTGTAAGAAAGAAGTATTGAAACAAAATGTATATGACAATGTGTATTATGAAGTAACTCCTGTTACACTTTATACAAGCAACGCTGAAAAAAATAAACAAAAAAGCAGTTTGCAATACATCAGCATTTTATTTTCTGATTTGTTCAATCAAAGTATTCCTGGTTCTGATTTGAATAACATTGGTGAAGCCATTCTGAGTATTGGCGATAAAGGGTTAGCGAACCAAATGATATTGGAGCGTTTTCTAACACTACCGGGAATTTCAATTCCAACACAAACACAAATGAATGCAGACTTAAATTCATTTATCACTTCAGCATACCAAAGATTTTATTTACGCAACCCAACCGAATACGAAAAAATTTATTTGAAAAATTTAATTCAGAACGATACCAATATCACCCCGGAAATTGTGTATGCAGCATTTGCACTTTCTAACGAATACATGTTCTACTAAAAAAAATTTATTTATGAAACGCAGATCATTTATTAAAAAAGCAAGCATCGCTACAGCCGGAACATTTTTTGCACCTTACATTTTACCAAGCGGGCGATTGTTTGCAGCTGCCGGAGACAGGGTTGTGAATCATGTGGTGTTGGTATTATTTGCAGGAGGAGTTCGTCATCAGGAATCTGTTGAGCAAGCCTACTTAACATATCAGGGTTCCAACGCAGGAAACATTATGCAGAACATGTTTACTGGTGCAGCACCGAGCAGTAATTTACTTTACAATCCGTGGAATCCGATTCAAGGTTCATCATTGGCATCGCAAGGAACATTTTTTAAAGAATTGCAATATGCGCAAGGTCCAACCGGTCACTACAACGGACATACAGCTGCCATTACTGGAAATTATACTGATGTTGGAACTAATCTCGCTATCAATCCTGATTTTCCTACTGTATTTGAATATTACCGTCGACACAATGATCCCGCAAAGAGTGCTATTAATACCTGGTGGATGAGTGAAGGTTTAGGACCATATCCGGCACTTAATTATAGTAAACATGGAATGTACGGGCCCATGTATGGCGCAAATTATTTTAGACCATATTCTACTTTTGGAAATATTGGTTTGGATTATTTGAACAACGGGCTTACGCTTCAACCGGATGATGTTGGGCGATTGAATACAATGAAAAATTTCTTCGACAGCAACTTCGACAAGTCTGCTTCTGATCTTCCGGGAATAATAAATAATTCAACAGACAGAGAAACCATTCATGCGTTCATGAAAGATGTGTTAAACAGAACTCAAAATGGAACGGTGGAATTTCCTTTGCCAAATGGTGTTTCAACAGGAGAAATGACCGGCGACTTAATCAATATTCAATATACTTGGGAAGTACTCAAAAATTTTCACCCTGAATTAACGGTCATCAACACTTTCAACTTAGATACATGCCATTCTGATTTTACAGGTTATTTAAAAAACATGCACAAAGCAGATTATGGAGTTGGTTGGTTATGGAATAAAATTCAAAGCGATCCTGTTTTACAAAACGATACCATTATGATTTGCATGCCTGATCATGGAAGAAATGATTTGCCGAATAATGTTTATGATGCAAATGGTTTGCGTGCTTTTGATCATACATCCGACGACAATTCGCGTCGCGTGTTTGCATTAATAGTTGGGCCTTCTGCTAAAGTGAATCAGAATTTAGTTTTAGGTAGTGCAGGAAATCCAGTTGGTCAAACAATAGATATTGTTCCGACTATCGCACACATACTCGGATTTTACGATCAGATTGCGAGCGGCATGTTGCCAGGGCAGGTTTTAACTCAGGCGTTTATTTAAAAGAAATTTAATTTATAAAAACACATCCTCAATAAATATTTCTTTAAAAAGTTAATTGAAAATGAAAGGAAAAATATGATTAAGAAAACTCTGGTTCTCGTTGGATGCGTTGTAATAATTTTTTCTTGCAAGAAAACTGTTACAACATTGCAGGGAACTATTGTAGAAAATCCTTACGACACAATAAATTATGACAACACCGGAATTCCTGATGTGCCAATTGATTCCAATTCGTTTCTCGGAATTCATAAATACATTATCAGTGTGAAGTGCGCAGTGCCCGGTTGCCACGATGGAAATTTTGAACCCGATTTCAGAACTGTGCAGAGTTCTTATTATACTTTAGTTTTTGCTCCGGTTAAAAAAAATAATATTGATTCAACTTTTACTTATCGGGTTGTTCCGCATGATACTACATTGAGTTGGTTGCACGAACGAATTACAACTGACGATGCTGTTCTTGGAAGAATGCCACTGTATGATACTCTTCAAAAATCGCAAATTCAAATAATTACCAACTGGATTAACTCTGGCGCAAAAGATATTTTCGGTAATGAAATGAACCAGGCGAATGCTGAACCGGCATTTTTTGGTTTGGTTGCTTACTTACCTAACAGTGGGAATCAACGAATTGATTCGATCAGAGGAGCATCTTCGTATTACCCTTTTTATGCCCCTGCAAATTCTGATGTTGAAATATGGATGGGTTTATATGATGATATTACTCTACCACCATTTTTCACTTACAACAAAATTAAATTCAGTACCGACCCTAATAATTTTCCAAATGTTACCGCTAATTCAATGACAGTTGAAATCAATCCGTTTTATGCACCGGGTTGGGGATGGGGACCTGCTCCATACTTTTTACATTATACAATTAATACCGGGCAATGGAATGTTGGCGATATAGTTTACATACGCGCTTATGTTCAGGATGGGCAGCATTCTTCACCGACTGAAATTCCTTCCAGTTCCGCACCCGCATATTTTCAATTGTTTTGTTCATTCAAGGTTCAATAAACTAATTTGATGATTTTGAAATTTGATAGTTTGATAATGAAAACCAACAAAATAAATTTTATAAAACTAAAATTATTCGGTGCCTCTGTTTCTCTGCGGTTAGTTTTTATTGCAGCCTTTGTTTTTTCTGCCTGTAAAAAAGATAAAAGCAACGATCCCATTCCGAAGGCGAGCACTACGCCTGTTATTGAATTAGTGAGCGTTTCTCCTACTTCTGTACATGCATTGCAAGATGCAATTGTGTTTACAATTTCTTATACTGATGGCGATGGTGATTTAGGTTTTACCGATGCCGATTCAATGTCGGTTTTTATTACAGATAAAAGATTTCCACTTACCATTAATTTTCATTTGCAACCACTCAGTCCTTTGAATACAACAATTTCTATAAAAGGAAATCTTCCGATTGTACTGAACAATACCATTCTTCAAAATAATTCTTCCACTTCTGAAGGCGCTGTATTTGAAATTCAGATTCGCGACAGAGCAAATCATTATAGCAATGTAATAACTACTCCGGCAATTACTGTTTTGCCTTGAATATTCTGTTCAAGCAAAATTCTATTAACAAATAACTAACACTTCAATTCTGAAATATTAAATACTGAATTCAGCCATTAAGTTTGCGCGACAAAATTTTTTCATGAGCGCTATTTATCAAACCAATTTTCAATTTCCGAAGCAAACAAAATTTTATCGCGGTAAGGTGCGCGATGTATATACCATTGATAATAAATTCCTGGTGATGGTGGCGAGTGATCGCATCAGTGCATTTGATGTTATTCTTCCGAAACCAATTCCATGTAAGGGACAAGTATTGAATCAGGTAGCAACACATTTTTTAAATCTCACAAAAGATATAGTACCGAATTGGTTGCTTGCAACACCTGATGCAAATGTTGCCATCGGAAAAATGTGTGAGCCATTTAAAGTAGAGATGGTGATTCGTGGTTATGTAACAGGTCATGCAGCACGCGAATACAAATTGGGTAAGCGACAAATTTGTGGGGTTCCAATGCCTGATGGCATGAATGAAAATGATAAATTTCCTGAACCTATAATTACTCCTACAACAAAAGCTGAAGAAGGTCACGACGAAGATATTTCAAGAGAAGAAATTATAAGCAGTGGATTAGTAAGCGAAAGTGATTATGTGCAATTGGAAAATTACACACGCGCACTTTTTAAATTCGGTAGCGAAGAAGCAAATCGTCGTGGTTTAATTCTCGTTGATACAAAGTATGAGTTCGGAATGGCAGACGGAAAAATTTATCTCATTGATGAAATTCATACACCTGATAGTAGTCGATATTTTTATTCAGATGGATATAAAGAAAAACAAAGCTCTGGTGAACCACAAAAACAATTATCGAAAGAGTTTGTTCGTGAATGGTTAATAGAAAATAATTTCATGGGAAAAGAAGGTCAGCAGATTCCGGAAATGCCTGAAGAGTTTGTGCAAACAGTAACCAATCGCTACATAGAATTGTTTGAGCAGATAACCGGAAAAAAGTTTCAACCTGACACTTCCTCAAATCCAGAAGAGCGAATCAGAAAAAATATTTCTGAATGGATTGATCAGAATGTTTAACTCAAATCAGAAAATAAATTCAAACTGAATTTTATCTGAGTAAAGTAACATTTCCGGTTATCGATTTTTTCTCGCCGTTTATAAAGGTAGCGTTCATGTAATAAATGTAAACGCCAACTTCCTGTTCTTCACCATTGAATGTTCCATTCCAACCAATGCTTATGGCAGGAGAATTAATCTGATATACAATTTCTCCCCAGCGGTTAAAAATGGTCATATCATATTGGGTAATTCTGTATCCAAGAGGTCTGAAAATATCGTTTATGTTATCTCCATTAGGTGAAAAAGCCGAAGGCATTATAACATCACAATTAATTGCAGCAAGCATTGTATCATAACCAAGGCAACCAAAATTATTTACAATGACAGAATAATAAGTATCGTGATCAGGAATCGGCGGATTTATAACCTGAGTTGTTTCGCCGGTTGACCATTGATAAGTTGTTCCGGGATAACCGGCATCTAAAATTATTTTTTCATTTTTACAAACATCAGTATCATTTCCTAAATTAACATCAGGAACAAAATGAATAATGATTGGAATTGTTTTAGTATCAGAGCCACACAAACTATCAGTAACAGTCAGTGAAACAATGTATTGACCATCGACATTAAAAACATTGCTCGGGTCATTACTGATAGAAGTTTGCTGATCACCAAAATTCCAATCCCAAGCAATTGGATTATTAGTTGATTCATCTGTGAAATCAATAGGTGAACCAACACAACCTTCTAACGGACTGAATGAAAAATTTGCAACAATATTTGGAAGAATAGAAATGTTTTGAGTTGCGGTATCGATACATCCTGCACTATTATTTATAATTAAGGTAACTGTATAATTACCGATTGGTGTATAATTATGACTTGCAGCAGGTGTAACTGAAGTGTTTCCATCACCAAATGACCATAAATAATTGTTTACAGAACCAGTTGAAGTAGATGAAAAATTTACTGGAGAATTATCGCATAAAGCTGCAGGTGCAACACTAAATGAAGCATTGAAGGGGGTGGATGAAATAGTGAAAGAGTGTGACAGTGAACATCCTAAACTGTTTATTAATGTAACTGTATATTGACCAGCAGATAAATTATTTAATGTATCAGGAACTTGATTAGTATTACCCGACCCCAAAATTGCGCCTGATGAATTTTGCCATACAAAGGACCATGAAGTTGTATCCTGTGGTGTAAATACAGCATAGCCATCTTGTGATTGCGGGCAGGTTGCGTTTACCTGAGAATATGAAACAGAACCTAATGCAACAGTTACGATCATAGTATCAGTATAAGTATTGCCATTACATAAATCAACAGAAGCAACATATGTAGTTGTAACAACTGGGGTCACATCTATGTCGGTGCCATATCCTATAACATTTCCATTTTGCAACCATGTTACTCCGCTTGGAATAAAAGCAGTTGCTTCATTTGATGCAGTCCATTGTGTTGAATTTCTTCCTGGGTTTACAAATGCAACAGTTCCATCAATGTTGTGAACACCCTGTGTTCCTGTTCCGTTTGCCCATGCCAAACAATTTGGTTTGTCTTGTAAATAATTCTCAATAATATTTGAACCTTCATAAATTGCAATTTGAAAAGTACCATAAGTTGTCGTACAAGAAAACATAGGACAATCAATCCATGAAACAATAAATACTCTATTTGGTGCAGTGCCTAAAGTAGTATCTCTCACAAAACCACCATTTCCACCACCACCCGGATACCAATCTTGCCACGGACCCATGATGCAATTTTTGGGAACATCGGGAGAAGCGTTTGGAATTGTTGTGGAAGTATATGTTGTAGGTTGATTAGGTGAAAAGGTTATCCAACCATTTGTTCCAATAAAACATTGTGTGTATTCCTGACCAAGAAAACAAAATGAAAAGCCCAAATCAATTGCTGAATCAGTAACACAATCATCACAATTTGTAAAGGGCATGTTTGTTCCAGAGTTACCAGAGCCATATGGAATAGTTCCAGTATACGGATATGGATTATACGGAATGGTGTCAAAAGTATAACTGGTGGTTCCAAGCACACCAACAGTTGTTGCATGCAAATGAATTAATGATGATGCACAGATTAAGGTATCGTTCCCAATATTTATTTGTGCATTTGATTGTATAAAAAATCCGATTACCAAAATTATCGTTGCAAAAATTTTCTTATTCAACTTGAATTATTTTTTTCAAAAGTAATCAACAGATTTATAGAGTAATCAATTTCCTTTAAAATATTTTTCTGTTTAACAAGTAAGAATATTTACAATTAAAATTCAGTTTTTACGAATGGTTTAAATTGGAAAATGTTTGCACTTCAACAAAATTTTAGTTTTGAAAAATAACAGACATTAAAATGGCCTTTGCTATAAAACCAATTGATAAAAATGCCTATTTAATTCGTTGATGTATTATAAATCTAAAGCTTTACTTCATTCACAATCGCTTGCTTCTATATTTGTTCAACAAAGAAATTCTTCATGCAAAAAAACATTTTTAATTCACTCACCTTTTCTTGCTTTACAGTTATTTTTTTATTTTTTGTCAATCCTGTTTTCGCTCAACAACAAATTTCTATTCCTGACATATGGCAGAACTACAAATTTGTTCCGGCAGGTGTTGATGGTTTCACTCCGTTGAATGATGGTGAACATTATGCAAGTGTTGATGCTGATGTAAATGGTATTCCGGCTATTTATGTTTACGATTATAAAACGGCTGCAAAGACCGATTCCATTTTCACTGTAAAACGAGATGTGCCTTCCGACTCTGCAAAGAATTTTTCATTGGGAAGCTTTTCCTTCGACAAAAATCAGGAGCACATATTGATTCCAACACGAACAGATAAAATATATCGCCGGAGTTCAACAGCGCTCTACTACATTTTCGATTTAAAAAAGAAAACATTGACTGCACTCAGTACAAACGGTAAACAAAGCAGTCCTGCTTTTTCTGCTGATGGAAAAAAAGTTGCCTTCGTGCGCGACAATAATTTATTTATAAAAGATTTAGAAACAGGAATTGAAAAGCAAGTAACCACTGACGGAAAAAAGAATTTCTTTATCAACGGAATTTGTGATTGGGTGTATGAAGAAGAGTTTGGATTTGTTCAGGCATTTCAATGGAGCCCTGATGGAAACACTTTGGCATTTTATCATTTTGATGAGAGTTTGGTTCCGGAATACACGGTTCAGTTTTTTAATGATTTGTATCCCGAAAATTATACTTACAAGTATCCAAAGGCCGGAGAAAAAAATTCGGTGGTTGAAATCTATTTATACAATGTTCACTCAGGTAATACTGTGAAAGGAGATGTTGGTGCTGAACAAGACCAATACATTCCGCGCATCAAGTGGACGAATGATGCAAATGCACTTTGCATTTTCAGAATGAACCGGCTTCAGAATAAATTAGAATTGTTGCTGGCTGATGCTGCAACCGGAAACACATCGGTGATGATGACAGAGGAGAACAAAAAATACATTAACATTCATGACAACCTCACTTTCTTAAACGGCAACAAACAATTTATATGGACATCGCAGAAAGATGGATACAATCATATTTATATCTATGGATTTGATGGGAAAATTAAAACACAAGTAACAACCGGTAAGTGGGATGTAACTGCTTTTTATGGAGTAGATGAAAAAAACGGATTGATTTATTATCAAAGTGCGGAAGAATCTCCATTGCGCAGGTATGTGTATTCGATAAAATTGGATGGCACAGATAAAACGAAGTTAACTACCGATGCAGGTACTAACAACGCAAAATTCAACAGCACCTTTACTTATTTTCTTCGTGATCATAGTGATGCGAACACCGCTGCTGATTATGCTATTTGCAAATCAGATGGAAGAGTGGTGAAAGTTTTGGAAGACAATTCAGCTTTCAAAAAAATGATTGCAGATTATCAATTGAGTAAAAAAGAATTTTTCACTTTCAAATTGGATGATGGAACCGAATTGAATGGTTGGATTATAAAGCCTAAAGGATTTAAAGCCAATAAAAAATATCCGGTGTTCATGACTTGTTATGGTGGACCGGGAAGTCAGCAGGTTTTGGATAGTTATGATGCATTCGGCACAATGGATTTTAATTACTTGGCACAGCATGGATACATTGTAGCATGTGTCGACAACAGAGGTACAGGAGCACGCGGTGAAGAATTTGAAAAAATCACTTACCTGCAATTAGGAAAAATTGAAACAATGGATCAGGCATCAGCCGCAAAATATTTAGGAACACTTCCATACATTGATGCAACACGAATTGGTATGATGGGCTGGAGTTACGGAGGATTCATGGCTTTGATGTGCATTAGCAACTATCCCGATATATTTAAGTCAGCTGTATCAGTAGCACCGGTTACCAACTGGAAATTTTATGACAGCATATATACTGAACGATACATGCGAACACCAAAAGAAAATAAAGATGGTTACGATAAAATTGCGCCGCTGAGTTCTGCTGCAAACATTCGCGGAAAACTTTTATTGGTTGCAGGTTTGGCTGACGACAATGTACATTATCAGAACACTGCAGAAATGTTAAAGGCATTGTATAAAAATAATGTGGTGTTCACGCAAATGACTTTCCCCGATAAGAATCATGGAATCTCAGGGGGAAACACGCGAGCTTATTTATTTACACAGATGTATAATTGGACATTTAATAATTTGTAATAATTGTTTTAAAATTAGGCAGGCTCATTTCTTTTTTTACTTTTATCACTGAACAAAAAAACTAAAACCACCACTCATTAAATTATGAGCAACACAACATCAAATTCTCACCCGCGCGGATTGTATTTATTGTTCTTCACCGAAATGTGGGAACGATTCAGTTACTACGGCATGCGCGCCATCTTCATTTTGTTTATGACCAAGGCATTGTTCATTGACAAAGCACTGGCATCAAATATTTATGGCAGCTACACCGGACTGGTTTACCTCACTCCGTTGTTAGGCGGATACATTGCCGATAAATTCTGGGGAAACAGAAGAAGTATTTTAGTTGGCGGACTGCTGATGGCATGCGGTCAGTTTATGATGTTCATGAGTGGCAGTGCAGTTATTGATGGTGCGCAAAGTGCATCTGCAATGTCATTCATGTGGGCCGGATTAACATTTCTAATTATTGGAAACGGATTTTTCAAACCAAATATTTCAACTATGGTAGGTCAGTTGTATTCGAAAGGTGACCATCGAATTGATAGTGCATTCACCATTTTTTACATGGGAATAAATATGGGCGCTTTCTTTTCACCACTCGTTTGCGGAACATTAGCTGTAATGAATGGCTCTATTCACGATTATCGTTTTGGTTTCTTGGCCGCTGCAATCGGAATGGTTGTGAGTACTATTTCATTTGAAATTCTAAAAAACAAGCACCTGAAAGACCCTGATGGTAATCCGATTGGAATGCCTAAAGCCCCAATGGATATGAAAACCTACAGTGTAATACTCGGTTCCATTGCATTCATTTTTGGGCTGTTGAATTTTAAAATGATTGTGTCAACCATTTTTGGTGCTACAGCAGTTGCAGATATTACTTCGGTTGCACATTCCATTTCAGAACTTGACCCTATTGCTTACCTTATTTATGGTTCATTGGTTATAGTACCATTCATATTGCTTAGTAATAAATCACTCACCAAAGATGAACGCGAACGGATTATTGTAATTTTTATTCTTGCTTTTTTCGTCATCTTTTTCTGGGCGTGTTTCGAACAGGCAGGCGCATCGCTTACACTTTTTGCTGATTCGCAGGTTGACCTTGCTATAAGTCTTACAATAAATAAATATTTTATTCTGGGAGCTGCTGCACTGTTATTGTTCTTTTTAGGAAAAGCATTTGGTTGGTTTTTCGAATGGAGTAAAACAATGATTATGGGCGTGCAGGGAATCACTATTGCAATAGTTGCAGCATTAACCTTCATGGGAAAAATTAATGATTTTCACATGGATGAATTTCCGGCTTCGTGGTTTCAATCAATAAATCCGTTAGCCATTATTTTACTGGCTCCTGTATTTGCAGTGATGTGGGGGAAACTTGCTAAAGTGAATATGGAACCATCGTCGCCAATAAAAATGGCAATGGGATTAGCTTTGGTTGCTTTAGGATATGTAATAATTGCTTATGCCGTTCATGGCGTTGATTCACAAACCAAGATTGCAATGTTCTGGTTATTTGCTTTGTACATCGTGCACACAATGGGCGAACTTTGTTTATCACCAATTGGATTAAGTATGGTAAGTAAACTAGCACCAATTCGTTTATCGTCGTTATTGATGGGGACCTGGTTTCTAGCCAATGCCGCTGCAAATAAATTTACAGGAACTCTTTCAGCATTGATTCCTCCGGGTGCTGGCGAAACTCCTGCAGAAGCTGGTGCAAAAATTCCATCGTTCCTTGGAGTAGAAATAAATAACTTATTTATTTTCTTCTGTGTGTTTATTGTTTTGAGTGGAACAGCATCCATCATTTTACTTTCAATGTACAGATGGTTAGTAAAGAGAATGCATGGTGTGAAATAATTTTTTTGAGATAAAATTTCAAAGCCGTTCAGAAAAAATTCTGAGCGGCTTTTTTATTTCCAATGATTTAATAAAATTATCTTTCGAAAAAAATTGCTTCCATGAAAATTCAATTGTTGTTTTCAATTTTAATTTCTTCCTGTTTTACTTTCAGTTGCTCCAATGGGAATAATTTTTCAAAAGAAGAAATGGAAAAAGCAAAATCAGAGATCAGAAAAACAGATTCGCTGTTTTGTGGTTACTCAATAGAAAATGGCTTTGCAAAAGCGTTGATTGCATTTGCAGATTCGGAAGTTATAAAATTAAATGATGGAGAAAATCCGATTTACGGAATTGAAAAACTGAAAGAAAAATTAGCAGGAAAAGAAAAAGATGGAACTGTTATTTCATGGAAACCTATAAAAGTTGAGGTCGGATTATCAGGGGATCTTGGTTACAGTTTCGGAAACTGGGAATATAAAACTACTACTGAAAAAGGTGATACCATTTATTATGGAAATTATTTCACTGAATGGAAAAAACAAAAAGACGGTTCGTGGAAATATGTTTTGGATGGCGGAAACAACACGCCAAAACCTGAATAAATAGATGAAATAAAGGAAATAAAAAAAGTCCTCCAAAGAATCGGAGGACTTTTTCAAAATTGGTTTTGGTTTGATAATTATTTTTTTGCGTAACGCTTGTTGAATTTATCAATACGACCTGCAGTATCAATCAACTTCATTTTACCGGTAAAAAACGGATGTGAAGTATTAGAAATTTCAAGCTTGATTAAAGGATATTCTTTTCCGTCTTCCCACTGTACTGTTTCTTTTGTTTGCACACAGCTGCGGCTCATGAACATGTCATTATTCGACATATCTTTAAATATAACAAAACGATAATTTTCGGGGTGAATGCCTGCTTTCATTTGTGATTAATTTTTTTTTGCGGACGGCAAATATAGCCACCAATTCAAAACTGCCAAATTCTAATGATAATGATTCGTTGATAAATGAAAATTGGTGGTTTGAAAGTTTTGAAGATAACTTTAACAAACGCAAAAAATTATGCTGTGGAGAAAATTTAACGGAGATAAAATTAAAATGCCAATAGCAAAAGCTGTTGAACAGGCAATTATTTATGAAGCCGGATTGGGCAATAAATTAAAAGTTTGTATTGGAACTGATTCGCAGGTGCGTGGAACATTAACCGAGTTTGCAAGTGTGATAGTTTTTCTGCGAGAAAAGCGTGGAGGTTTTATGTTTATCAATAACGACCGCACAACAATAAAATATTCCATAAAAGAAAGAATGCTTGAAGAAGTATCGCGTTCGGTTCGTGTGGCATATGATTTATGTAATTTGTTCGACAAGTATGAAGTGGATATGGAAGTGCATGCCGATATAAATACCAATCCGAATTTTGAATCAAATTTGGCTTTGCGTGAAGCAATGGGATATATTCTTGGAATGGGTTTCGCCTTCAAAGCAAAACCCGAAGCTTTTGCAAGCAGCTCTTGCGCGAATAAAGTTGTTTGAGAATTTACTTTCATTAATCCTTAATAAATAGCATCATTTTTTTATTAACTGAAAATTAATTTCGGCGAACAATTATTTGAGTTTAATGGTTAATAGTTAACAAAATGTTTTTTAAAGATTAAAACATAGAACAAAATGAAACGCAGAGAATTTATAAAAGGATCAGCAATCATTGGGGCTACCGCATCTGTTCCTTTTTTGTTAAGAGGTGAATCCGGACTATTTGAAACCAAAACCGGACGAAAAGTTTACCGTATTTTAAATGCAAATAAAACAATGGTTGGCACACTACCCGTGCTCAGAGCTTTTGCCGGCGATCACAATGATTATGTTTCCCCCTATGTTTTCTTCGATGAGTTTGGTCCGGTTAAAGTGAATCCGAATGATAAACCGTTGCGTGTTGATGCTCATCCGCATGCAGGAATTATTCCGACCACTTATTTTCTGGATGGTGCAGGTCATCACAAAGACAGTTTGAATTACGATTTTCAGATTGGCAAGGGAGATTTTATGATGTTCAGTTCCGGAAGAGGAGCTATTCATATGGAAGAAACCGGACAAAAATTATATGACGAAGGCGGATTGTATCATGGTTTTCAAATCTGGTTAAACATGCCTTCAAAATTTAAATTCACAGATCCAAACACAGCAGTTCACCGGGGAGATAAAATCGGAAACATTGAAACTGAAAAATTTTCTGCTAAAATTATTCTTGGTGAATTGTTCAATGCGAAATCTTCTATTGAAGTAATTTCTCCGACCTTTTATTTTCATATTAAAATGAAAGCAGATTGTAAACTGGAAATTCCTGTTAACGCAACGCACAATGCATTTGCTTACCTTGTTGAAGGAGATTTAGAAACCGAAGGTAGAACAGCGGTGAAACCAAATCAGGTAGTGTTGTATGAAAGAGGTGATAGTTTAATAAACCTGTACAGCAAGGATGGAGCTGAATTGCTATTACTTGGTGGGCAACCGCTCAACGAGCCGGTTTATGCATATGGTCCGTTTGTAATGAACACCGAAGATGAAATTAAAAAGTGCTACAGCGATTATCAATCAGGTAAAATGGGAAACCCTGATTTGGTGAATTGATTTCTTTTATTCGGCTCTAAAAACTCGCAGTAAACAACAAATTCAAATCGGTATATTTTATTTTAAAGTGCTGACTCAAATGATAATTGGTGAGAGAGCCTTTATAAATATAAACCCCGTGTCGGGTATTCTCATTCATATAAAGAAGTTTTTCGAAGCCGCCGAAATTTGCAGCTTCGAGTAAAGCAGGAGTCAACACATTACTTATGGCGATGGATGCAGTGCGCGGCACACGACTCGCAATGTTCGGTACGCAGTAATGAATGACATCGTACTTTTTAAAAAACGGCTTGTCGTGACTTGTAACTTCTGAAGTTTCAAAACAACCTCCCTGGTCAATACTCACATCAACAATTACCGAACCTGCCTTCATACCTTCAACCATATTCTCTGTTACAACCATTGGAGTAGAACCTGATTTGCTGTGAATGGCACCAATTGCAACATCAGCATGTTTCAGTGCATCAGCCAAGGTGTGTTCGTGAAAAATGGATGTGTAAACACGATGACCAATATTGTTTTGCAGTTGTTTCAGTTTGTAAATGCTATTGTCGAATATTTTTACTTCAGCACCCAATCCAAGTGCAGTTCGTGCAGCATATTCACCAACAGTACCAGCGCCTAATATCACAACTGATGCAGGTGGAACTCCTGTAATACCACCAAGTAAAACTCCTTTTCCATCTTTTCTGTTTCCAAGATATTCAGCAGCAATAAGTACCGAAGTGTTTCCCGCGATTTCACTCATCGATCGAACAATTGGAAACATGTGCGAAGCATCCTTAATGTATTCAAAAGCGATAGCAGTTACTTTTTTAAACATCAGTTGATGAATAATATCCTGACTTAGCGTAGGTAGATGAATAGGAGAGATGATGGTTTGATTCATGCTCATCATATTAATTTCCTCCGACGATGGAGGACCTGATTTTATAATGATGTGGGCCTTATTATAAACCTCCTCGTTGGTAATTGCAATCTCAGCTCCTGCTTCGGAATAATCAGTGTCGTAAATATGGGCGTTGTCGCCTGCCTTTGATTGAATAATCACCTGGTGACCATTGTTCACCAACACAGCTACAGACTCGGGAGTAAGTGGTACTCGATTCTCCTGAAACAAAGTTTCTTTAGGCACACCAATGCTCAAACTACCACCCCTTCGGCGCACTTCAACCATCAGCTCCTGCGGCTGCATACTCATTTGCGCCACAGCCTGCGCTCCCTTTATTTTTTTCTCATCAGCCATTGCTCAATCGGTTTTTATAGTTCTTGAATTTTCTTCATCACTTAATTCCAATCTCAGATTAACAGCTGATGAAGGTAAAAAAGGTTCTGCTAATTCAGGCCATTCAATAAAACAAAATGCATCATCAGCTAAATATTCTTCAAACCCGATGTCTAATAATTCTTCCGCATTTTTCAATCTGTACAAATCAAAATGATAAATCTTATCGCTGTATTCAAGTCCCTCTCTTTGGGAGAGGGATTTAGGGTGAGGCTGAACTTTATATTCATTCACCAATGAAAAAGTAGGGCTCACTGCTTCCTCTGTTACACCAAGTGCTTTACAAAAACTTTTTACCAATGTGGTTTTACCTACTCCCATTTCGCCATATAAGGCAAATATTTTTTGCTCCGGAAAGTGTTTTAATATTTCAACAGCAACAATATTCCAGTCTTCTAACTTTTTTACTTTCCAATCTTTCGAACTTTCAAACATGCTTTACTATCTTCTGTTCGGGTCAACAATAATTTTCTTCGGTTCTTTCGAATCAATGGCCATGGTTTCTCCGGTTACTTTAAAAGTAGTCCGACGGTTTTTCTGATGCTCTTCTTCAGTGCATTGAACACCACTCACACATTTATTCAGAATCATTGTTTCACCATAACCTTTAGCAGTAAGTCGGGTTTTATCAATTCCGTGTGCAGCTAAATAATCTACGCAACTCTGTGCGCGCTTTTGCGAGAGGTTCATGTTAAAATTATCATAGCCTCGCGAATCGGTGTGTGAACCAAGCTCCACTTTCACTGTCGGATTTTCATTCAGCAGAGTTACTAATGTATCGAGCACCAATGCTGCATCGGGGCGTATGTTCCACTTGTTATAATCGTAATAAATATTGCTGAGTGTGATTTGCACATTCTTGTAAATCTTATCCAACACTATTGTAACAGTTTCTTTCAGCGAGTCTTTATCACTCGATGAAAAACCAAGCGACGAAAAGTTTTCGCTTCTGCTGAAGTAATCATTTTTCGAAGCCGTGAGCTTCAATAATTTTTCCGGCTGAATGACGAAGGTGATTTTTCCCTGCGCATCTGTTACATACTTGTTCAGCGAATCCGTTTTTCCGGCAACAGTTATATCCAACACATTCACAGCTGCATTCGATAAAAATTTTGTCCCTGTAACAGTGCTGTTCGGGTCGTTCGCGTTTTCAAAAGTTTTTTCTTTCACCAGCACCTGCAACTGATAATATTTTATGCGAGGCAATTCAAACGAATAAATATCATCATTGCCTTTTCCACCCGGGCGACTACTCGTGAACATCCCCATCTGCCGCACATCTTTTTTCTTTTCATCAGGCACCGGAAGAAATATCAAACCAAAATCATCGGCAGGCGAATTTATCGGCGAGCGTAAATTCAATGGGTTCATCCACTGCTTGCCAACCTTCCTTGCCGAAAAAATATCCAGTCCGCCCATACCCGGCTGACCATTGCTTGAGAAATATAATTTTCCATCTGCAGCTATAAATGGAAAAACTTCATCCCCTGTAGTGTTAATTCCAGGACCAAGATTCTGCGGCTCACTCCATGCACCATCAATGTTTCGTGTCACTACAAATAAATCCTTGCCGCCAAATCCTTCCTTCGTGTCACTGCTGAAATACAATTCATTTCCGGTTGCCGATAAAAATGGTTGCGACACATTCGTGCTGTCTTCATAAAACGGAATCGCCACCGGTTCATTCCATTCACCCAACTCATTCAGTGTGCTGCGAAAAATTTTACAGTAATCATTCGTGATATTATCAGTGCCGCATCGCGTAAAAAATATTTCATTGAAATCTTTATTGAAACAAACCGCTCCCTCGTTGTACTTCGAATTAATAACGGCGCTCAGTGGCTGCGGAGTTTTATAACTGCCGCTTCCATCGGGCTGCGAATAAAACAAATCCGAAAATTTTTCTCCCGTCCATCCGTAGGTCTGTGTGCCGGCGGCATCGGTTCGGTCGCTTGTGAAAATAATGGCGCCGTCTTTATACAACACAGTTCCGTAATCAAATGCAGCGGAGTTCAATGGCTCCACATTCTTCACCGCAGACGGCGAAGGATTTTTTTGCCAGTCGAGCGCCTGCTGCGTGCTCTTCAGTTGTTTTTTCGCATCATCGTTAAACGGATTTTGCTGCATGTATTCGTTAAACTGCTCAATCGCATCCTGGTACTTGCCGTTTGCCTTCAGCATAATCGCATAATCGTAAGTGGCAATGGCATCGTAGTTTAAACCCTGCGCGGTCTTGTACCAATGCTCGGCATCAATCGTTTGATTCGAATATCGGTAACACTCTGCAATCAGAAAAGCTTTGCGCGCCTTAATGGTGGGTTCCGGCTCCGCATCAAATTCATCCTTCAGTTTATCGGCGGCAACCGTAAATTTTTTTTCTTCATACAATGTTTCGCCGTCTTTTATTTTCTGAATTAAGAAGCACGATGAAAGAAATACAGTGAACGATAACAGAAAAAATATTCGCCGCATGGGTTCGGTGTGTGAGTGTTTTTGTTGCGTGTAAAGTTAACGAAAAAAGAACAGGAGTACTTGAAGCGTTGTCACACTGAGTTTATCGAAGTGTAGGGTGTGCAGCCATTTTTTTGAATACAAAAAAATGCTCTCAGGCTTTCCGCTCCAAGTCCTCGCGCCCCTCTTCAAGGCAATGCTGTTGCAGGCTTTCCCTCAAGAAAAAATTCTTAACTATTTTCCTTCTCCATTTTTTTGGAGATGTTGCCGAAAGTGGATGAGGTTGTAATCAAGGATAGGGATAGGGATAGGGTGAGGATGAGCCGTGCCTGTTTTTACGGTCAGAGCCAATCGCTGAAACGATTTTTTTGGTGCCTTTTTTATAAAAAAAAGTTATAGCCGATAATTATTAATTCGCCAAAAATATTTTGACGCTACTATGTCACTCTTTCAGGTTTGATGTTGCTGTGATTTTATAATCCCTCGATTTCATTGGGGAATACTAACATTTCACCTATATGGTGAATATAAATAAAATCTGCGGCTTTCTTTATTTTACCGTTGAGGTCATAAAAGTTGCAAGTGCACTATAACCAGTTGAATCAACTTTTTCATTTCGAATATATGCCTGCACCTGAAATTCATACTTGGTGTCTGGTTTCAAGTTTACAAATGGTCTTTGATTACCTGGAGCTAGTACCGTTCCTGATATCCATGTTTCTGAACCTACTTCATGACAACGAACTTTATATCTTATAGCATTCTCAACTGGAACCCACGAGGCCGTAACTGTTTTTGCAGAAACAATATTGGCATTTAATCCCGAAGGAACCTGAGTGAATGTAAATCCTTCAGGATTAAATTTCACCCGATTGGTAAGTACTTTCGTTTCCGTTAATTTAACCGGTACAGCATCTGATTGCGAAGCCGACTTTATAAAAGCCCTGGCTTCAATAATAACCGCCGATGAAAAAATTGTTAAAGGCATTGCAATTAAAAAATTGCGGTCAACCAACTTTTGCGACAATGTTTGATTTTTTGTAATTGGAAAGATCGAAGTTAAATTTTCGTTCTTCACGAAATCAGTTATTCTTAATTCAATATTGGTTATTTCTTTGTTGTTAATTGAAATAAAATGTGCATACAGACTATCGCCCATACTGTAAAAGTCAACCATGGCTTCTGAGGTTCTGTTTCCAATTGCAACTGGCGAAAATAATTGCAAGGTGTATTTTATTGAATTTGTTGGCGTTGCATTAACAGAATTTTTCAATTCAAAAAGTGGAAATAAAAACAGGCAGCATAATGTATAGAAACCGAAAATGAGTAATTTATTTGTTAAATTCTTTTTTGTTTTTCCGCATATTATCCTAGTGTTTTGATTCATTTTTCTGACATTTTATTTTCATCCTTACGCCATGATATTTTATATGTTTCCTGAATTCTCAGACCTTTGTTATCGAGCTAGCCTCTCGTAAATTCGATAAAAAAAAGTACATTTTATCCGAAAACCCAAACTGATAAACTCTGCATAAACAAACCAATAAACTATTCAACCAATGAACTATAAAATTACATTTGCCAAAAAATAACCAGGAATGGAATTTACTGTTACGGAGAATCATAAATTAATAGAACAATCTGCACGCGACTTTGCGGAAAAATATATTCGTCTGCATGTGATGGAGTGGGATGAGGTGCAGCATTTTCCGAAAGATTTATTTAAGCAATTGGGTGAGCATGGTTTCCTGGGAGTGCTGGTGCCTGAAAATTATGGAGGTGCCGGACTCGGTTATTTTGAATACATAACGGTGATAACTGAAATTGCAAAGGTGTGCGGCTCCATCGGGTTGTCGGTGGCGGCGCATAATTCGCTTTGCACGGGGCACATACTGCAGCACGCGAGCGAGGAGCAGAAGAAAAAATATTTGCCGAAACTGGCGACCGGTCAGTGGCTGGGTGCCTGGGGATTAACGGAACCGAACACGGGTTCGGATGCGGGCAACATGAAAACCACCGCGAAGAAGGAAGGCAGCGAGTGGGTGTTGAACGGAACCAAGTGCTGGATAACGCACGGCAACAGCAGTGATGTGATGGTGGTGATTGCGCGCACAGGTGAGGCGGGCGACTCGCACGGTATGAGTGCTTTTATAGTGGAGCGCGGAACAGCGGGATTGAGTGCAGGAAAAAAAGAAAACAAATTGGGCATGCGCGCTTCGGAAACCACTGAAGTGATTTTTGATAACTGCCGTATTCCATTGGAGAATTTAATTGGGAAGGAAGGTGATGGATTTATACAGTCGATGAAGGTGCTGGATGGCGGACGAATTTCGATTGCGGCGCTTGCACTTGGCATTGCGAAGGGTGCTTATGAAGCTTCGATAAAATATTCGAAGGAGCGTCACCAGTTCAATCAACCGATTTCGCATTTTCAGGGAATTGCTTTTAAGATTGCGGATATGAAAGCGCAGATTGAAGCTGCTGAATTACTGACACTGCAAGCAGCGGATATGAAGAACCGCGGCGAGAAAATGACAAAGCAAGCTGCGATGGCGAAGTATTATGCATCAGAAGTTTCAGTAAAAGTTTCGACCGATGCGGTGCAGATTTTCGGGGGCTATGGTTACACAAAAGATTTTCCGGTAGAGAAATATTACCGCGATTCGAAGTTGTGTACGATTGGTGAAGGCACTTCGGAAATTCAGAAGATTGTGATTGCTAAGAGTGTGTTACATTCGTAATACTTCGACAAACTCTGTGTGACAGCACTTCGTCATGCTTATAGTGAAAGATGATGTTAAGCTTTCCGAAACATGAGCCAGTAGAAGATAATGAATACACTGATTATTTTCTTCTGAGATAATTTCAGAAGTTATTATTAATTCAATCTGTAACTTTATTTATTTCGAAAAGAATTTCTTATTCAAACTTTCAAAGGATGGTGTGGAATGGTAGTGCCACATGCCCATTACAGTTGAACCTTTCATAAGCATAATGCCGGGGTTACTGCGAATCATAGTTTTTAAAACAACACCATCACAGTAATAAAAAGGAAAAGCAGCATTCACTTCGTGCCGAAATGGATCGGTAAACTCATAATCAGTTGAGGTTAATGCAATGGTTTTTACTCCATGTGCATCGCAATCATTTGCAAGTTTTACAATTTTATCAAACGCTCCTTTATCTGCCTTAGTTAAATCGTAACTGATAATCCACAAATGATAAGTGGGGTCATCTAAAATTTCAGCAGTGATATCAGGACTCTCTTCGCTCCATACTTTAAAGTCGGTGATTTTTGGTTTATCGCCTTCAACAATAATTTGTTTATCCTGCTTTACAAATTCATGATTGGCCATCCAAACTGAATCGGTGTATGGAAGTTCATTCATTAAATACCCTTTTTCTTCATTGGTAGTTTTGTCTTTGTAAACCAATTTTAAAACCATGCTGTCGCGCTTTGCTCCCGGAGCTAAGGTCATTTGCTCGCGCAGATTGTTTCCGATTTTGTAAGCACGAAAATCAATAACAGGAAGGTAGTTGTAACAAATTACAGTGAACAAAGTTGGAATAAGTACAGCCATTGAAACATGAAACCAACTCCATTTTAAACTGAAAATTGGTGAAATTCTTTTGCGATAAATAAAAATTACCAGAATAAAAACCAGCAATACAATATCCTTCGTAAACGAAGTCCATGGAGTGAGGTGAAGAAAATCGCCGAAGCAACCGCAATCACTAACAGCTCCTGTAATAGCACTGTAACCTGTAAGGAATGTAAAAAATACAATCAATAATATGAGCGACCACGCTGTGAATTCCATGAACTCGCCAAGCAAAACCATAACTCCCAGGGCAATTTCCAAAACACAAATTCCCATTGCCATGTAAACAGTTAACGGAATTAAAAACGGCATGTGAAAAATCTCGAAGTACTCATCGAGTTTGTATGAAAACCCTAGCGGGTCATTTGCTTTTATAAATCCTGAAAAAATGAACAGGCATCCAACAAAAATTCTGGAAAATGTAATTGCTGTTTTTCTCATCATTGTTAAATCAGTTTAGGGATTGCGAGTTAACTAAAATCATTCCTGATTTTCAAATAAATTATTTCTGTTTCGCTTCTTCTATTTTTATCAAAGCGAAAACCGCATAGTTAATAGTATCAAAAAGATTGGCATCAATACCTTCACTCATTATTGTTTTGCCAAGGTTATCTTCAATTTGCCGGATGCGCATGATGCGCATAAGAATTAAATCGGTGAATGATGAAATACGCATATCACGCCACGCTTCGCCGTAATCATGATTTTTATCGAGCATTAAATTTTTTGCAGCTTCCACTTTTTTATTGAATAAATCGAGAGCTGCTTCCACACTTATTTCTTTTCCGCTATCGTCGTTGAGTTCCAATTGTATCAATGCAATCACACTGTAATTTACAATGCCGATGAATTCGCTGTCCATCTCTTCATTCACTTTCATGTTTCCTTTCAGGTCAATGGTACGAATGCGATTGGCCTTGATAAAAATCTGATCTGTAATGGATGGTAATCGCATGACTCGCCAACTAGTTCCGTAATCTTTTGTTTTAGCTTCAAAAACTTTACGGCAATGGGTAATGACTTCGTTATATTGGTTGATTGTTTTTTCTGACAAGTTATTCTGAGTTTTGCGGTGTATTTATGAGCCGCAAATTAAAAGATTAAATGTGATGCGAACACTCAATTGCAACGGAAAATTATTTGTATTGGAAGACCCCATAGTGATGGGAATTCTAAATACGACTCCTGATTCATTTTTTGATGGAGGAAAATTTTTTTCTGAAAAAGAAATTTTTGCACATGCGGAAAAGATGATTGCTGATGGAGCAACCATTATTGATGTGGGTGGACAAAGTACTCGTCCGAAAGCTGAACCGATTTCGGTGGAAGAAGAATTGAAAAGAGTAATTCCGGTTATAAAATTGATTCATAATAAATTTCCTGATCAACTGATTTCTATTGATACTTTTTATTCTGAAGTTGCAGTAAATGCCGTTGAATCAGGAGCATCAATTATTAATGATGTTTCAGGAGGATGCATTGATGAAAAAATGTTTTCTATTGCTGCAAAATTGCATGTGCCATACATTTTAATGCACATGCAGGGCACACCGGAAACCATGCAGCAAAATCCGGATTATGGAAGTGTAGTGAAAGAAGTAAAAGAATTTTTCAAACAAAAAATTCCATTGCTTCGAGATGCAGGAGTGAATGATATTATTCTGGATGTTGGTTTTGGTTTCGGGAAAAATACGGAGCATAATTATTCGTTACTCAAACATTTAAAAGACTTCAACATTTTTGAATTACCCATGCTTGTTGGATTTTCTCGTAAGTCAATGATAAACCGCATGTTGAAAACAACACCTGAAGATGCATTGAACGGAACCACTGTTTTAAATACCATTGCACTGATGAATGGTGCTTCGATATTGCGCGTTCACGATGTAAAAGAAGCAATGCAAGCCATTATACTTTTTAAAAAATACCATGCTGCTGATTAAATTGTTCGGTCACAATTTCGATTATTCCATTACCGATACAGTGGATTTGCTGCTCGTATTAATTCTAATATATTGGTTGTACAGAAGAATCCGTGGCACACTTGGAATCAATATGTTTCTCGGCATGGTGGTGATTTATGGTGGCTACAGATTGGTTCGATATTTCAAACTTGATATTCTTACTGATGTGCTTGGGCATTTTGTAAGCGCAGGAGTCATTGTCATCATCATTGTGTTTCAACCTGAAATCAGAAAATTTTTATTGAGTCTCGGAAATGTGAATGTGCTGGAGCGATATAAAATTTTTAAGAATTTACCATTCAATAAAAAACAACGGACACGGCAACAGGAAACAACTATCAAAGAAATTATTCGTGCGTTGGAAAACCTATCATCTACAAAAACCGGAGCTCTAATAGTTTTCACCGACCATTTTCGTTTGCAGGATTTACCTAATCCGGGAGTGCAATTGCAATCGCACATTTCAGAAAAATTATTGGAAAGTATTTTTAATAAGAACAGCCCGTTGCACGATGGCGCTGTAATTATTGCCAATCAGCGAATCATTTATGCGGGGAGTGTATTGCCGGTTTCCGAGAGTATGGAATTGCCGGAGCGCATTGGTTTGCGTCACCGCTCTGCCGTTGGTATCACCGAAAATTCTGATGCCATATCAGTTATTGTTTCAGAAGAAAGCGGTCACATCAGTTTTGCGCGCGATGGAAAACTCAAACAGAATTTATCTAAGGAAGAAACACTGAAACTCATTACTGATTTAATTATTGGAAAGATTTAAAATTTCTAATAGCAAATAGCAAATCGAAGTTCTAATTTTAAATTAAGTGGAACAATTAATGGAAATAAAATCCCTAATACTTCTTCCTTTGCTCTTTCAATTTTTTTCCTTCATATTCTGCCAATACAAATTGCAGCCATTCAAAAATCTGTTCTTCTTTTTCAATATACAAATCTGCTTTAACAAAAAATTCTTTAATCGCACTACGCTCTTGTTCACTTGTTTTTTTGTCTTTCAGTTTTTGGTTATTTAGAAATTTTAACTGAGCGAGTTTGAACAAATTTGCTTTTGTACTCTTCCAACCGTTGTATGATTTTTCTTCATCGACGCTTATAAAAGTTCCATCTTTTTCTTTCCGCGCTACTTCGGCAATTAACTGATTGCAGATTTTTACAATCTTCTTTTCAAGCTGCGATAACTGTTTTTCTGATTCTTCCATGATGAAACCAAAATTAATTCTTCAAAAATATTTTCAATCAATTAAACATTGAATTTATTGAATAAAAAAACCGCTCTCTTTCGAAAGCGGTTTTGAAAATCTGAAATCTTAAAAGCTAAAAGCTAAAAATCTAGTAACGATAATACTCAGGTTTGAATGGTCCTTCTTTCGGAATTCCCAAGTACTCTGATTGATTGGTGGAAAGCACATCCAACTCAACGCCGATTTTTGCCAAGTGCAATTGAGCAACTTTTTCATCTAACGATTTTGGAAGCATGTACACTCTGTTTTCATATGCATCTGTGTTGTTCCACAATTCCAATTGCGCGAGCACCTGATTTGTGAATGAATTACTCATCACGAATGATGGATGTCCCATAGCACAACCGAGGTTTACTAACCTTCCTTCAGCTAAAACAATCACATCTTTTCCATTGATGGTATACTTGTCAACCTGTGGTTTAATGGTATCCTTTGTTTTTCCATAATTGTTATTCAACCACGCCATGTCAATTTCAATATCAAAGTGACCGATGTTGCACACAATCGCTTTATCTTTCATTGACCGAAAATGAGTTTCGTTAATTACTCCCATGCAACCGGTTGCTGTAACAACAATGTCAGCTTCTTTCACCGCATCAGTCATCTTCTTCACTTCATATCCGTCCATAGCGGCTTGCAAGGCACAGATAGGATCTATCTCCGTTACAATCACACGAGCACCTGCTCCGCTTAATGATTCGGCAGAACCTTTTCCTACATCACCATAACCTGCAACCACTGCCACTTTACCTGCAATCATTACATCAGTAGCACGACGAATAGCATCAACCAATGATTCGCGGCAGCCGTATTTGTTATCGAATTTTGATTTTGTAACACTGTCATTCACATTGATAGCAGGCATGTGCAATGTTCCGTTTTTCATACGGTCGTAAAGGCGGTGAACACCTGTTGTGGTTTCTTCACTCAATCCTTTAATGCCACTGATTAATTCAGTATAAACATCAAACACCATATTAGTTAAATCGCCGCCGTCATCCAGAATCATATTCAACGGCTTATCGTAACTGCCGAAGAAAAGAGTTTGCTCAATGCACCAGTTGAAGTCAGCTTCATTCTGACCTTTCCATGCAAACACCGGAACACCCGCAGCAGCCACAGCCGCAGCAGCGTGGTCTTGGGTAGAAAAAATATTGCAGCTTGACCAGCGCACTTCGGCACCAAGGTCAACCAATGTTTCAATCAACACAGCAGTTTGAATGGTCATGTGTAAGCAACCCGCAACACGCGCACCCTTCAAAGGTTTTTTCCCTTTGTGTTCTTCACGAATTGCCATTAGACCCGGCATTTCTGCTTCAGCTAATGTGATTTCTTTTCGGCCCCATTCAGCCAATGAAATATCTGCTACCTTGTAAGGCAACTTAATGTCTATTACACTCTTGGTCATCATGATTGTAGGTTTAGTTATTTTAGGAGGCGCAAACTTAATTCATACAATATCAAGTAGCAAATAAAAACCAACAGAAAGAATTTTTATGTGAAGGAAATATATATCAACATTCAACAGATTTTTTTTTGGAACTTTATATAAATCAAAATCATTAAAATAGTAAGAAGGTTTTACTTTCGCCAAAAATTAAATTCAAAACATAAAATCAATAAAATAAAATGTACCCACAAGAATTAACAGCGCCAATGAGCAGAGAATTAACTGCCAGAGGATTTGAGGAATTAAAAACAGCAGCGGCTGCCGAGGCAGCAATATCAAGCACAAAAGGTTCTATGTTATTGGTGGTGAATTCGGTTTGCGGATGCGCAGCAGGAAGTGCGCGCCCCGGAGTTTTATCTTCCTTAAATGGGGATAAAAAACCTGAAAAATTAGTTACTGTTTTTGCAGGAGTTGATAAAGAAGCGGTTGATGTTGCGCGCCAGCACCTGATGCCTTACCCACCATCGTCACCTGCAATTGCTTTGTTTAAAGATGGTAAGTTGGTTCACATGATTGAGCGCCACCACATTGAAGGAAGAACTGCCGAAATTATTTCCACTCACTTGAAACAGGTTTATCAAGAATTCTGTTAACTGATAGTATAGATTCAAAGTTAATAAATTCAAATTAGAAAGCCGTCGGCGGCAATGCTCGACGGCTTTCTAATTTCTTATAAAATCTTATTGCAAAACTATTTGCTTCGAGTCCATTGCATTTTCTCCAATGAGGCGAATCATGTAAACTCCTTTTGCCACATCAGTTGGGAATTTAATATTCATTGTACTTTCTCCGTCAATATTTTTTGTGAGAATCGTTTGACCAAGAATGTTTTCAATTTGAATAGCCGGCGAAATAAAATCCGGAATAAAATTTAATGCAATCAATTGTTTTCTGTTAAGTTGATTTCTCATTTCGTTTCGGCAAAGGTTTATCGCGAGTGTATAAATCCAGGTAGAAAATTTCCGTGTCACATCAAACCGATCGTGCGATTCCATAACTTTAATGAATACATCGTGCAAAAAGTCTTCGGCCTTTTCTCGGTCATTTACTATTCGTAAAATAAAATTGAATAATCGTTTGTGATACCGGTCATACAATTCTTCAAAGCATTTGCGGTCGCAGTTACGGATACGATCCATCAACTCTTCATCTGTAAAAACTGCATTTTGCTTCAACAAAATCTTAAATTGAATTATTTCTTGTTATTAAAGTATTTTTCAATTTCAGTTTTCATGTTCGTGGTTTCTGCAATTGCCAATATCATTGTTTTATAATGCTCAGCCTTTTCGTTTTCTTTTTTCTCAGTATAAAAATCATATAGAGTAATCATTGGAACAATGTAATTGCTATTGCAATTGTAAACGATTTCCTTGCTGATATCATTGCTGAAACTGATTTGTAAATAGTCAAGTAAAAATTTCTGTTCCATATTTTTTTGCAACACCGGTATGTTATCATATTTCTTTTCGTTAAAACGGAATGCTAACCCTTCGAGATACATAGAGTCTTCAAAAGTTTTGTAGTAGGTGGGGTCACAGCTTTCAGCAAAATACAACGGACGCTTCTTTATGTTTTTCATCAGAAATTCTCCAATAATTGTATTCAACTGTTCGGTGCTTGTGATTTTGTTGTAATCAATTTCAAGATATTTAATTCCTAATTCATTGCATAATGCTTTCCGGTAATCATCCAATAAAAACAAACTGAGGTTAATGACTTTAATATCTGTTCGAATATTTTTAACCTCCTGCAACATCCACGCTGGAAAAGTATCGTTATCGCCATTTGTAATGAGTACACCATCTTTTGCTACAGACATCAAAAGGTTATAATCCCAGTTTAAAATTCCGGGCGACATTTCATTTAAGTGGTACCATTTGTTCAGGTATTCTTTTTTCTTTATTGCATTTCCGTTTGTTTCAGCTTGTACAACCAAATCAGCATAGATCTCAGTTTTAGTCGAATCAATTGAATAGGCTTTTAATAAGTAGGGGAAATATTTTTCACGATCACCATTGTAAATTCCATTGTAATAAATCAGGTAATTGTATTCAAATGTTTCCGGAATTAACTGACCCATTTTATTCATAATTCCTTGTAAGGAATCAGTCATACCATCAACCATCAATTCATTTTTACCACTACATACAAGCAAATTTCTATTGGCCCGATAATAATATTCCCAGGCTTGTGCATTCAATGGATTTTTTTCTGTTTCAGTTTTCCAGAGTAGCGCTTGTTGAGTATACCATTCATTGGTTTGAAATTGTTTGGCAATGCCATAAACAGGTTCTGGCTTTTGAGCTTTTGCAATTGAAATCTGAAGGACGAAGAGGAGAATGAAACAGAAATTTGTTCGCATGGTTTTTATAAATGTTTTGGTATGGATAGTTATAACCGCGAAACGCTGAATCGTTCAATCTGTTTTACAAATATTTTTCTGTTCAGTATAATTTTACTTTAAACTTCGCTGCCATTTTTTCAATTTGTTCTTGCGGAATAAGATGAATGTTTTCATGATCGTGATAATTTTCAACTGTTAAAACAAATAATTTATAGTTGTACTTGTCAGCCATTTTAATATAAGGTTCTACTTCCCAATCCATGGTAAAAGTGTTGGCTACAAATACTTTTTCACAATTTTTCTTCAACTGGTTTCTGGTATCTTCTTCACATTGTTTGTAAGCGAGATGATTCTTATCGAATTCAAATTTGTATTCTGCAGTTTCAGTATCAGTAAAAAAATCATCAATGCTCAACACTGGATATTTTCCATTTTCACAAAGCACATTTGCCAGTGTCGATTTGCCACTACCGGGTAATCCTCGAAGAAGAATCAATGATTTCATTTTTTATAAATAGAAATTGATTGGAGTTTTTAAAGTGTTGCAAATTAATTATAGCCTTCTTGAATTGGAAGAATAGAAAAAAAAATTCAGAAAGATTTTTTTTGTATTCTTAGCTCGGATTGAAATTAAACTGACATGAAAAAAATAAATCTCACTACTCAGATAATTGTTGCAATGTTGCTTGGCATTGCTGTCGGACAATGGTATCGGAGCACACACCTTGATGTTGAACAGCAGAAATCATTTGCTTCAAACATTCAGATACTAAGCGAAATTTTCTTGCGGTTAGTGAAAATGATTATTGCTCCATTGGTTTTTAGTTTGCTTTTAACGGGCATAGCTAAAGTCGGCGATTTTAAAAGTGTAGGCCGCATTGGACTTAAAACCATAACTTATTTTTTAAGTGCAACATTACTTGCCTTAATCACAGGGTTGGTTATAGTAAATGTATTTGAACCAGGAAAAGCATTGCATTTAACTACTTTAAATTCAGTTGTTCCCGTCAGTACCAATGGATTTAACATTCATGAATTCATCACTCATGTTTTTCCTGATAGCATTGTGAATGTGATGGCCTCGAATCAAATCTTACCAATAATAGTTTTCGTTTTATTCTTTGCTGTTGCTACTGCTTCCATCGGAGAAAGGGGAAAAATAATAATAGATTTTTTTGACGCTGTAGGGCATGTGATGCTGAAGGTTACCGGCTATGTAATGAAACTTGCACCACTTGGTGTATTCGGTGCTACTGCCGCCGTTATTACTCAACAAGGACTAGGAATATTAACCGGATATGCCGGTATTATACTTTGTTTTTTTGGTGGTCTGTTGTTTTTTGTTTTTATAATTCTGTTGGGAATCTGTGCAGTTTTTGGAATTCCTTTTTTCAAGCTTCTTGCTCATGTTCGCGAACCAATGTTATTGGCATTCACAACTGCAAGCAGCGAAGCTGCAATGCCAAAAGTTATTTTAGGATTGGAACGATTTGGAATAAGTAATCGGATTGTGAGTTTTGTTTTACCACTTGGCTATTCATTCAATCTGGATGGTAGCATTATGTATATGATATTCGCCACCATAAGCATTGCACAGGCATACGGAATGGATATTCCTTTCTCGCAACAAGTAAGTATGATGCTGATATTGATGATTACAAGTAAAGGAGTTGCAGGTGTGCCACGCGCAAGTCTTGTGGTGATAGCAAGTATGCTCACCATGTTCAGTATTCCGGTGGAAGGACTTACTTTATTACTCGCTATTGATTGGTTGCTTGATATGGGAAGAGCCTGCACCAATGTTATTGGTAATGCTGTTGCAACATGTGTCGTGAGCAAGTGGGAGGGAGAAACCTGAATTCAATAAAGAACTATTTTCTGAAAAAATATTTCTACTAATTAACAGACAAAATATATTCACTGCCAATTATTATTCAATACAAACAATTAGCAGCGCGTTGATTTTTAAAAAATGATATTTATTGACTTTAAAAAAATCATTCTGGATTGCAACGAATAAATAAGAATTCTATTTACTAATTAATGCTTGGTTGGAAGAATTTTTTCTGTAATCCATTTTCCATTTACATGCTCACCCCAGATAATAACATCTTTATTTCTGTCATACACACGCTTTGCCTCAAGCATAGCTTTTTTATCAGGACAACAAATTTTTACCCCGTTCTTTGAACCTTTGTTACAAACTTCAATGTAAAATCCGTCTTTAAATTTTTTCGGTACTGTAGGTGGTCTTCCCATTACTTAAAACTTTTTTTGTTATTGTTCGCAATAATAAATTAATTATTCTAAAATCCATTATCAGAAAAAACAATATACTCCACAATGTTCGAAATCAATTAATCGAATAGTCGTATTTCTGCCAAATGAAAAATTTCAAGCACAAAACTTCCATACAAGTTCGTTTTGCCGATATGGATATGATGGGACATGCAAACAATTCAGCCTATTCAACATTTATTGAATATGCCCGCATGAAATATTTTGACGATGTGGTGGCGGAAGAGGGTGTGTGGAGTAAGCTGGAAGGGTTAATTCTTGCGCGATTGGAAATTGATTTCCGGTTACCGATAGTATTGGGTGATGAAATTTTTATTTATACCCGATGCTCACGAATGGGAACAAAAAGTTTCGACATGGAATGTGTAATTGTAAAAAGAGAAAAAGAAACTGAAACAATCATGGCAGAAACAAAAGCAGTAATTGTTTGCTTCGATTATTCCACCAATAAAACAGTTGTTGTTTCCGAAGAACGGAAAAAGAAAATTGCAGATTACGAAATGGCTACCTGATTATTTTTTTGTTTTTAAAAACGCGAGCAAATCATTGCTGCTGCTGTCAAAATCAAATACATCAGTCATTTGATAATAATTCTGTTGGTCGATGGTATAATCGTATCCGTATTTTGCAACTTCTAATTTATCTGCTTCAAAATCCATTAGTAATACTATTGCTTTCATTTGCGAAACTGTGAAGCATTTTTTGCTTTGAATTATTTGTTTGGCAGTACTGATTTTAGTGCTGGAGAAACTTAAATTTTTAATCGTTGAAATAATGGAGTTCATATCAGCATCAGTCACCACGCAAATTGGTACAACAGGAATAGGCGGCGGTAATAATGATTTTACCGTTGCATCTCCAAATGCAATCCAATCAACTTTGTATGCTTGCGTGCTGAAAAGCTGATCTGCAAAACTGAAATTCTGAATGTCATAACACCTGGTTATATTTTGTTTCAGAAATTTCATACGGTTCATATCAAGTTGAATTAAAGTTGAAAGCATAATTAATTGCGCCAAGCTAACACAATTGTTTTGTATGAATTGTGTTCCTGTGTTCATGCGATTTACATCACCTTGCTGTTGAACAACCGGAGTTACTAAAACCATAAAATCATTATCGCTCATTGGTAAGCTGCAACCGCCTACACCTTTGTATCCAACCGGCGAAGGATAATTCAAATCAGGAAAAATCTTAACAGGTGAAGGTGGGGGCGGAGCCTGATATTCCACCGTATTTCCATTCACAAAATCGTAAAACCGAAAAGCAAACGAAAGTGAATTGAATGCATCGAACAGTAAATAATAATTTTCCTTATCATAAATATTCGGATATGCTGAATAAGCAAACTGCAATCGCATTCCATCATCATAAAAAACAGCAGCTAATTGGTATGCATGATTACTTAACAAACAGCGGCCGCGCAACCAGGTGTTTAGGTAATTCAATTTTAACTGGTCAGTTGGTTGTGTGCTGAGTTTCTTGTATTGAATCTGTACTTCATCGTTGCTCACCGGTGCGGAACAGTTTTGCCCAAATGAATTGAGAGTCAATGTAAGTAACAGAATTTGAAAAATAATTTTCATGAATTTTGTTTTAAGGATCAATAAAGAAAATAATGTTTTAGCAATATTTTAATCAGCACAACTATTTTATAATGCTGAATCATCAATATTTAACAACCAGTTTTTAGCTTCACCCATAACTTCCTGCATGGTTGTTTCTTCAAACGGAGATTTTAACCCTGCAAGTTCTACTAATTTTAAAAACGACATGCTTCCACCAGCATCGCAAAGTGTGATGTAATCTTTCATGGCAACGGAAAGATTTTCTCTGGATTTTTTCCAGAACTGAAAGGCACAGATTTGCGCGAGTGTGTAATCAATGTAATAAAATGGCGAACGGTAAATGTGCATTTGCCTTTGCCAGAAACCTCCGCCTTCTAAATATTCATTGCCATCATAATCGCGCAGCGGTAAGTATTTCTTCTCAATGTTTCTCCATGCAGTATTCCGTTCGGCAGGTGTTGCATCGGCATTTGCATAAATGAAATGTTGAAATTCATCCACCGCCACACCATACGGAATAAACATTAATGCATGCGTGAGATGCGCATACTTGTACTTATCGGTTTGCGCGCCAAAATATTTTTGCATCCACGGCCAGGTGATAAACTCCATACTCATGCTGTGAATTTCGCAAGCTTCCAGAGTAGGAGAGAGGTACTCATCTACCGTTAGATTGCGACTACGGAATGCCTGAAATGCATGACCGGCTTCGTGGGTCAGCACATCAATATCATGTGAAGTGCCATTGAAATTGCTGAAGATGTAGGGCGCTTTGTACGATGAAAGATAAGTGCAATAACCGCCGCCGGCTTTGTTTGGTTTATTCACCAAATCCATTAATTCATGCTCGAGCATGAAATGAAAAAACTCCCCGGTTTCTTTTGATAGTTCATCATACATACTTGTTGCATGATTCACAATCCAGTCCGGATCACCTTCGGGTTTTGCATTTCCATTGAGGAAATCTATTCCTTCATCATAGTATTTTAATGCTGGCAATGAAAGGCGCTTGCTCTGTTGTGTTTTTAATTGTGTTGCGAGCGGCACTAAATGTTTGCGCACATTTTCGCGAAATGCCTCCACCATTGTTTGATTGTAATCAACGCGCTGCATGCGGCCATAACCAAGTCCGATAAAATTTTTGTAACCAAGTTTCAGCGCCATGCCGTGACGAAGTTTTACCAACTCATCAAATATTTCGTCAAGGCGATTGTGATTTTCAGAAAACCAGTTGTCACTTTTTTCATGCGCTTCTTTTCTTGTGGCTCTGTCGGGTGAAAGTTTAAATGGAGTGAGTCCGCTGAGGTTGTAGGTGTTTCCGCGAAATTCAATTTTAGCGGAGGCCAACAGTTTGGTGTATTCGGTTGTGAGTTGATTTTCTTTCTGAAGGTCTTCAATAATTTCAGGAGAAAAAGTTTTGATGCTTAATTCTGCCAGCATGAATAATTGCTTGCCATAAATTTTTTCCAACTCGGTTCGCTGTTTCGATTCAATGAGTGCTTTGTAAAATTGCATGACAATATCACGATACATCGGTTCATTCTCATCCATGAACTCCTGTTCTTTCTCATAAAACTCATCCGTAGTGTTCACACTGTTGCGGATGGAAACTAAAGTCATTGCAGTATCGAAACTGCGGCGGCGATTGTATATATCTGTAAATATTTTTTGCAATTCACCAACATCATTGGTTGATTGAAAAGATTGAATGAGTTGCTGAAATTCTTTTTTGAATTGTGCGAAGTCGGGACGCGAGTATGGAAACTCTGAAAATTTCATTGGAAGGTTTTATGATTGAGCGATGAAAATAAAATAGTGGTAAGGAAGCAACAGAAAATAAATTCACATACAGCGGTTGCGAGTGTATGCATGAACTAATCTTTCAATAATTTTTGTGCCTGAATTTTTGTTGCTGATTTTCGAATCCTGAACTGAAGGATTGCTTCTTCGAGTGAATACACTCTTATCGCAATGACATTGCTCCGGCATTTCACTATTCACTCTTAGTTTTTCACTCTACTTAAATCACCTGCAATAAAAATCCTTTCAGGTAATTGGTTTCAGGAATTTGCCAGATAACAGGGTGGTCTTTTGCCTGTGCAAGTGTTTCAACCTGTCTGATTTTTTTTCCTGAATCAATGGCTGCTGAATACACTGCATCAAAAAATAAATCGGGAGTCATAAAATGTGAACACGAAAAAGTTAACAGAAAACCTCCGCTGCGAACCAATTGCATGGCACGCAAATTCACTTCTTTATAACCTCGAGCAGCAGATGCTGTGCCTGCGCGGTTCTTGGTAAATGCCGGTGGATCTAAAATCACAACATCAAATAATTTTTTCTCGCGCACCCATTGTGGCAGCAAGTCAAAAGCATTGGCGGCTTTAAAATCACAATTGTTTTCGAAGCCATTCAACAATGTATTTGCTTCGGCTTGCGCAATGGCCGCTTCTGATACATCAATGGCGGTAACTTGTCGTGCACCAAAGTGTGCGGCTTGTAAACTGAACGAACCGGTGTAGCAAAAACAATCGAGCACCGAAGCATCTTTTACAATGTTCTTCATAGCTAATTTGTTTTCTTTCTGGTCGAGAAAGAAACCGGTTTTCTGTCCTTCCACTACATCAACATTAAATTTTACTCCGGCTTCGTTCATCACAAAAGTGGTATCGAACGGATCGCTCAGAAAACCTTTGTACTCTTCCAGTCCTTCTAATTTGCGCACCGGAATATCGTTGCGCTCATAAATTCCTTTCGGTTTAAAAATATCATTGACTGCTGCAACAATTTCTGGTTTCCATTTATCCATGCCAAGAGATAGTGTTTGAATCACTATCACATCGCCGAATTTATCCATCACCAATCCCGGAAGAAAATCTCCTTCGCCAAAAACTACGCGATAGTTTTCGGTGTATCCGAATTTTTTTCTGTAATCAATACATGCTTTTATTTTTCCGTGGAAAAATTCTCCATCAATTTTTTCATCCGCATTCGTAAGCAAACGAACAGTGAGTTTCGATTGCGGATTGTAATATCCTTTCCCGATTAAATTTTTTCCTGAATCAATTACTGATACAATATCACCTGGCTTTACTGCGCCATTAACACTTGCAATTTCATTGTCGTAAACCCATGGATGCCCCTCACGATTCCGGTTTCCTTTTCCTTTATTCAATATAACTTCAGCCATGCTTTTAAAAATTTGAGCGGCAAAGAAAGTCTTATTTAGTTTGGTAATAAAAAAAGCGCCCCGAATTTATCGGAGCGCTCATGAAATTTTGAAACTTGTTCATTAAACTTTATTCTGTCTTCACTAATTTCTGAAGGGTTCTGTTTCCATTTTCATCAGTTACTTCTAATAAATAAATTCCTGACCGCAATTCATTTCCAAAATTTACCTCACCACTTGTTGATGGAATTTTGAATAAAATTTTTCCTTGCAAATCAAAAACCTGAAGTATGAATTTTTCATTTGAATTTAATTCAATTGTAAATTCATTTGATGTTGGATTGGGAAAAGTGGTAAACGCATTTTCGTTTTCAATCTGATTTTCATTTCGGCAGGTGATTTTATAAACCTGAACTGTATTTGAAATGCGACTGCAACCAGTGGATTTAGTAACTACGACTTTGTATTTTCCTGATGCAGTTGGAACATAAGAACTCATAGTTGCACCGCTAAGTACTAATGCACTTTTATACCATTGATAATTATATCCGGTTCCAGTATTAGCGTTAAGTGTAACTGTTGCAGGCGGACAAAAATATTGCGTATCAGCAGGAGTAACAGTTGCCGATGGAACGGTATTTCTCAGTACATAAATTCCATTGCTGCTGTTGTTACAAATCATCACTTTATAAGTACCGGTCAGTGAAGCCGTGTATGAAATATTTGTAGCACCATTTATTGCAATGTTGTTTTTATACCATTGATAAGCAAATCCTGCAGGTGATGCAGTAAGCACAACATGCGCAGGTTGGCAGAAAGTTGTAGGGCCACCTGCAGTAATCACCGGCGCTATTGTTCTTGAAAGTTTAAAGATTCCGCCGTTAGAAGTGTAGCCGCCATTCATGGCATAAATACTTCCATCAGCTCCTTCAAGTATGGTGGTTAATCCTCCGCTCGAAGTTAAATCTGTGATTATTGTTTTACTGGTAACAGAATTATAAGCAGGCGCATTTCCGAGCACAACATTCCAGATTTCGCCAACATCGTTGTTACCGATAATGATGTGATTTTTATATTCGGGAAACATGCATCCTTTGTAAAAAATAATTCCGGTAACAGCATTAAGCGGAGCAGTCCAAACGGTTAATGGATTTATTAATCCCGGAACATTGCATGGATTATTATTTCCATACTGAAGATTCCCTTCACAAGTTTGCCATCCATAGTTTCCGCCCTTGCGACCAAGATTCATTTCATCCTGTGTGTTCTCTCCGTTTTCCGAAATGTATAGTGAGTCATTTGCACCGAAACAAAAATCAAATGGATTTCGATGGCCATATTCCCAAATGCGATCGTCGTTTAAAGCGGTTGGATTTCCATCATCGTAATAAGGATTATCGGTTGGAATTGTTCCGTCTTTATTGATGCGAAGAATTTTTCCGAATGCATTTGTTTTTAATTGTGCGTTTGCAGGAGTTGCCAATTCTCCAATAGATACATACAGTTTTCCGTCTGATGGCCGGAAGTGAACATTGCCTCCAACATGATTTCCGGGAATGGAATTGGAAACGGGAATGTGTAAAATTACTGTAGGACTTATTCCAACATTATTGTTATCAGTAAACCGCATAACACGCAATGCCTGATTGCCTGTTGCAGTATTTGGCCAGCGATGAACATAGTAGGCATACACATAATGATTGGTTGTGTAATCGGGATCGAAACAAATGCCTAATAATCCTCTTTCAAAATTATTGTAATTGGAATCGGCCAGATTATAAAAAGTGCCGATTGATGTGCCGGTGGAACTGTAAACCACAATTTGTCCCGCTTTTATGGTTACGAAAAACCTGCCATCGTTCGGTGCAATGGCAAATGCAACCGGTTGATTTAACCCCGAGAAAACGGTGGTTTGTGTAAAAGGCAATTGCGCCCAACTATTCAATGCACATAAAATGGTAATGAAAACAGTGATTGTTTTTTTCATGATTTATTTTGATTTGGATGAATAAATGTACCTGTTCATCCGCATAAAAAATAAGTACAGGTTTAGTTTTTTGTAAAAGGTATTTATCAACTTAATCTGTCTTGAAAAACTTAATTAACTAATTTTTTCGAACGAATTCAGAAATAAAAAAAGCTGTCTTCATTGAAGACAGCTTTTAAAAATCCAACAATTAAATTGGAAATTATTTTAGTGATGATTTATTAAAATCGTTCTGTTTCCGAGAAGAAAAAGTTTGATTCTATCTGCGCATTCTCATCTGAGTCGCTGCCGTGTATAGCGTTTTTATCTATGCTCTCAGCAAAGTTTTTACGGATGGTTCCTGCTTCAGCATTTGCTGGGTTAGTGGCACCTATCAGTTTTCTGAAATCATCTACTGCATTTTCTTTTTCCAATATCGCAGGCATAATTGCGCCAGAACTCATGAACGCGCAAAGGTCGGCGTAGAACGGGCGCTCACGATGAACAAAATAAAATTTACCCGCCTGTTCAAGACTCATTTTGGTTTGCTTGATGGCAATGATTTTAAATCCAGCCTCTTGTATTTGTTTAAGTATCGCACCACCAACACCTTTCTCTACTGCATCCGGTTTTATCATGGTGAATGTTCTGTTTCCGCTCATGTCGTTATTGATTTTATTTTTTTATGAGGCGCAAAAATATACGGCTGAATTCTATTACCGCTTTTATAGCGAAAAATATTTTATCCTTGAGCCCTGAAAAAAAATAATACGCGCTGATGACCTTTGAACAACTAAAAGAATTTTTACTCACACCACGGTACATAGTCATCACCACGCATCAGAAACCTGATGGCGATGCACTTGGTTCTTCATTGGCGCTTTATCATTTTTTATGCAAGTTGAATCATACACCAATAGTTATTTCACCAACCGATTATCCGAATTTTTTACAATGGTTGCCGGGAAACGATACGGTTGTGAATTTTGAACAGCAACCTGATTCAGCAAAAGAGTGGGCGGCAAATGCCGAATTAATTTTTTGTCTCGACTTTAATAAACTGTATCGCATAAATTCATTGGGAGATTTATTGGGAAAAGCTGCGGCGCCAAAAATTTTAATTGACCATCACCTGGAGCCCGATGCGTTTGCTGATTATGAATTGTGGGATGTGGAAAAATCTTCAACCTGCGAATTGGTTTATGATTTTATTGAAATGCTGGGAATGACTCACCTCATTGATTCAAACATTGCCACCTGTTTGTATGTCGGTTTGTTAACCGATACTGATCGGTTTCGCATCCCTCGAACCACACCGAGAGTTCATCAGATTGCAGCTTCGCTTTTAGAAAAAGGAGTTGACCATACGAGAGTTTACAATGAGATTTATGAAACCTTCAGCGAAAATCGGTTGAGGTTTTTTGGTTTCTGTATGACCAAGTGCATGACTGTATTACCCGAATATCACACGGCTATTCTTGCCATTGAAGGAGAAGATATTCGCCGCTATCACATTTCAACCGGAGATACGGAAGGGTTAGTGAATTACCCGATGATGATTAACGATGTGTGGATGACCGCAATAATTATTCAACGACCTGATCAGGTAAAACTTTCGTTTCGCAGCAAAGGAGATATTGATGTGAATAAATTGTGCAAAGAATATTTTCAAGGAGGCGGACACAAGAATGCAGCGGGTGGAAAGAGTGATGTTTCAGTTGCTAAAACCAAAGAGAAATTACTTTCTATATTAGCCGCCCAAAAATTTAATTTAAACCTCGTATGAACCTTTCAGCAATTTCAAAATCAATAACAATTTGTGCAGCAGTTGTAGCCGCATTTGCATTTCAATCTTGCAACAGTGGCGAAAATATTTCCGGTTATGCCACTTCATCCAATGGTCTTGATTATAAAATACTAACAGATAACAAGCAACCAAAGGCCAAAGTCGGTGATTATGTACAGTATTTTTCAACTATCAGAACCACTAAAGATTCTGTGCTCTTTTCATTGAAGAATGCTGGTTCGCCCGAAATGGGAATTGTAGCGGCACCAAAAGAAAAAGGTGACCCGATTGAAATTTTAACATTGCTTGGTAAAGGTGACAGTGCATCGTGCCTCATTCCTGCTGAAACTTTTTTTAAAGGTGTTCAGCTTCCTGCACCATTGAAAGCAGGTGATAAAATAAAATTGGATTTAAAAATTGCAGATGTTTTTCCAAAGGAAGAATATGAAAGTAAAATGGCAGAAATGCAATCGCAAAAAAATGCATTGGCTGAAGCGGATGCATTAAATTATATTAAAACAAATAATCTGAATGCACAGCGATTACCAAGTGGAATGTATTATGTGGTTGAAAATCCGGGTACAGGTGCAACTCCCGTGAATGGTAAAAATGTAAAAGTTAATTACCGTGGTACTTTGTTTAATGGAGTTGAATTTGATTCATCATTAAAACCTGGTCGCACACCATTTGAATTTGTGTTAGGTCGTGGTCAGGTGATAAAAGGCTGGGATCAGGGAATACCTTTATTTAAAGTTGGCGGAAAAGGAAAATTAATTATTCCACCAGCAATGGGTTATGGTGAAGGTGGTCAAGGAAATATTCCATCAAACAGCTGGCTGGTATTTGAAATAGAAGTATTAGGAGTTTCAGATGCGCCTCAAAATCCAGGCGGAATGCAAATACATTAATCCGCAATAAAACAGATTAAAAATTTAAGATGAACAAAAAGAAAGCGCTTTTCATTTTTACAGGAATATTGGTGTTCGCTGTATTGTTGATTGTTATGATTACATCAATAGGTTCAGGTAATGGTGGTGGATTTAAAAAATTACCATCAGGCCTCGAATATAAAATCGTGATTAATAATTCAAAAGAAAAAGCTCAACAAGGACAGTTGATGGTAGCTTTTATCACATACAAAACCGAAAAAGATTCGGTAGTATTCAGTACTTACAGCACCGAAAAAAAATCAACCATTTTTCCAGTTGGTAAACCTGAAAATGTGGGTGATATGAATGAAGCTTTTTTATTACTCGGTTCAAAAGATTCTGCGGTTTTTAATTTACCTGCTGATAGTATTTTTAAAGATGGTGCAAAACGACCGGCCTTTGCAGGTAAGGGTTCATACATTCATGTTGGAATTCGTGTGGATACCATTATGAGTAAAGAAGATTATTCAAAATTGGCTGAGAAAAAAGCTGAAGCACAAAAGCAGATTGATGATGAACTGATAAAAAAATATTTAGCTGATAATAACCTGAAAGCTGAAAGAAATGATGACGGTTTGTACTACATCATTGAAAAAAAAGGAACTGGGGCCAATGCTAAATCTGGTGATAATGTTTCTGTTTTATATGCAGGAATGTTATTGGATGGAACCGTTTTTGATTCGTCTGAAATGGGGGGAGGTAAACCATTCAATGTGAAATTAGGAGGCCATTCAGTTATTGCGGGTTGGGAAGAAGGACTTACTCTTTTTAACAACGGTGCAAAAGGAAAATTAATTATTCCATCATACCTCGCTTATGCTGATCACGAATATCCGGGTCGCATTCCCGCCAACTCTGTTTTAATATTTCAAATTGAAGTAAACAGCATCAAATAAAATTTTCGGTACATTTTTTTCTTACCCAACAACTCACAAAAATAAATCAATGAAAAAAAACTTTCTTCTACTCGTTGCCCTTCTTCCGCTTTTAGTTAATGCACAGAACTACAAAGATTTTAAAACCACTCCGAATGGTTTAAAATACAAAGTAATTGAAGATAAGAAAAAGGCAAAATCCCAAATGGGTTACATGATTAAAATATTCTTAACCTACTCAACAGAAAAAGATTCGGTAGTTTTTTCATCAAAAATGATTGGCGAACCAGCTGAATTAAAAATTGACAAACCACAATACAAAGGTGACCCGATGGAAGGATTTTCAATGATGGGAACCGGAGATAGTATTTTGTTTCTCGTACCATCAGATAGTATGTTCAAAGGTGGAGCAGGCCGTCCGGCATATGCCACTCCGGGTTCATATTTAAAACTGGGCGTTCGCATGATCAGTTCAATGACTCAGGCTGATTACGATGCCGCTAAAGCAAAAGATGCTCAAGGTCAAATTGCTATAGACGATCAGATTATTCAGCAATACATAAAAGACAAAGGACTTACAGCTCAAAAAACTGCGGATGGTTTATACTATGTTACAGAAAAGCAAGGAGACGGAGCTAAGGTTGAAATGAATAAAAAAGTTACTGTTAATTATACAGGCAAACTAACCAATGGAACCATGTTCGATTCATCATTAAATCCTGGCCGTACTCCTTTTGAATTTACCATTGGTCAGCACCAGGTTATTGCTGGATGGGACGAAGGCATTGCATTATTTAATGTTGGTGGAAAAGGAACATTATTAATTCCATCGGCACTTGGTTATGGCGCTCGCGGCGCTGGCGGCACCATTGGCCCTAATGCTGTTTTGGTTTTTGATATAGAAGTGCTAAAGGTTGATTAGCACCTTAAATTAATAAATGAATGAGTCCCCTTCGGTTTTACTGAGGGGGATTTTTTATTTTATGAAATTTGATTGTGTTAAGTATAGCTCAAAAAAAAACCGCCCCGAAAATGTTTCGGGGCGGTGCAAGAATTTGGGTATTGTTCTTTATCTTCTTTTCAGAAGTTGAACGGTGTTAATTAGTGTGCGAGTTCAACTCTTACAGCATTTAAACCTTTTTTACCTTTCTCAACATCAAAAACCACTTCGTCGCCTTCGCGAATGTCAGCTTTTAATCCTGATACATGAACGAAGATGTCTTCGCCTGTTTCTTGATCGCAAATAAATCCAAATCCTTTGGAGTTATTGAAGAACTTTACTTTTCCTTTTTTCATTTAATTGACTTTAAAAATTATTTAATGATGCAAATGTAATCTTATTACGCGGAGTAGCAACTATAATTTTTAAATGAGAGTTAGAGTGTTCATTAAATGAGTCTGTTGAAGCATGGCAAAATATTGAGTATAAATTAGTATTAACTGCTCTCAGGTTTATTATAAAGCAGAATCATTGATTACTCTTGCAAGCCGCACAGGTAGTTTAAACCGATTACAATTTATTCAATGTCAAAAAAAATTCAGTTTCATACTTTAGATGCGCTGCGTTTTTTTGCGTTTCTGATGGTTTATTTTTTACATGTTCTTATTCAGGGTGTATTTCCGGTATTTAATTTTTTAAAATCGAATGGAAGCATTGGTGTTATTTTCTTTTTTACACTCAGCGGTTTTTTAATCACTTACATTTTGGTGCACGAAAAAATAAATGTCGGGCAAATTCATTTGGGCAAATTTTTTATGCGCCGGAGTTTCCGGATATGGCCGTTGTATATGCTGATGGTAGTGCTTGCTTTTGTTATGCCCTATAATTTTTATGATAAAATTGGAATGCACATGGTAGGAGGTGGCTACATGCCCGACTGGAAATTTTCATTTTCATTTTTAGAAAATTATAAAATGCTGATTACCGATAATTTTCCAAGGGTTACTCCGCTATCGGTGTTTTGGTCATTGTGTATTGAAGAACATTTTTACCTGTTGTGGATGGTTACTTTGTTTTTTATTCCTGTTAAAGGAATGAAGTATTTTTTTTCAGCAACAATACTTATCGGAATTATTTCAAGAATTATTGAAATGAAAATTTCAACCAACACCATGATCAGCAGCAACGATATTTTAACCAATCTCGATTTGTTTTCAATTGGTGCATTGCTGGGTTTGGCAGTGGCAATGGATTACGAGGCTGTTTCGAAATGGATAAACAACATTCCTGTCTGGATAAAGGGTGGATTCATTATTTTAACTTTGTGTTTTGTTGTTTTTCATGAAACCATTATACCCTGGTCTTACGCACCAAATAGAGTAATCTCTCAAACAATTTATGGACTATTATTTACGGGGGTAATTGCCATTTTTATTCCTCAGAATTCGGTATTAAAAATCGGTGACAGCAATATTTTATCACGACTGGGGAAAATAAGTTACGGCCTATATGTTTATCACATCATCTGCATTCATGTGTTGTTTCAATATTTTCTGAAGTACAATATTGTTATTGATAACTGGAAAGTATTGGGAACATTTATCACTCTAACTTTTTTCAGCACATTGGTTATCAGTATTCTTTCTTATCAGTATTTTGAAAAACCATTCTTGCAAATGCGAGAGAAATTGAAGTTTCGTGGAAATTGAAATCTTTATCTCTATTCAATCCATATAAAAAAACCGCCAAAGTTTCCCAAGGCGGTTTTGAAAATTTTTATAAATAACTAGTAACTTTTACAAATAATTATTAACAAATACTGATAATAAATATTATTTCCCAAATTACCAGATTGCAACTCTCAAACTATCGTCGCGATACATGGCATCGCCGGCTTTAATGTTGAAGGCGGTAAAGAAATCATTCATATTGGTAATTGGAGCAATGCCACGAATCTGTCCTGGTGAATGGTAATCTGTTCTCAATCTTGAGATCAAAGCATCAGGACGAATGTTATTGCGCCATACACGAGTCCATGAAATAAAGAACCGTTGATGGGGGGTGTAACCTTCCATTTTAGTAGTGTCTTGTCCTTCCTTGGTTTTCTGGAAAGCCGCATAAGCAATCATGGCTCCACCTAAGTCAGCAATGTTTTCACCCATTGTTAAATCAGGATTGATATGCATTGAATCAAGAACGATATATAATGAAAACTGCTTGCCCAATTTCGCAGCCTTACCTTTAAAATTATCCATATCGTTAGTGCTCCACCACTTTTTCAAATTTCCTTCGCCATCGTATTGCGAACCCTGATCATCAAAACCGTGAGTAATTTCATGACAAATAACAGCTCCAATTCCACCATAGTTTATTGCATCATCAGCAGTCGCATCGAAGAAAGGTGGTTGTAAAATTCCAGCAGGGAAAACGATTTCGTTGTTTGCGGGATTGTAGTAGGCATTTACAGTTTGCGGACTCATTCCCCATTCAGTGCGGTCAACCGGTTTACCGATTTTATTAATCATGTAATTCCATCCCCACTCATTGGAGCGTAACACATTTGTGCAATACGAACTGCGGTCAATTGTTAAAGATGAATAGTCTCTCCACTTATCAGGATATCCGATTTTGCGGGTAATTTTATCTAACTTGGTTATGGCCTTTGTTTTAGTGCTGTCGTTCATCCAATCATTTTTCTGTATGCGCTCGCGGAAAGTTGCAATCATGTTGTCAATCATTTCGTTCATGCGCTTCTTGGCTTCAGGGGTGAAAGCAGTTTTCACATATTCTTCGCCCAATGCCTCACCCATGTTTCCATCAATGTTGTTTAACACACGCTTCCAGCGAGGTTGCATTTGTTTGGTTCCGTTCAATGCTTTTCCATAAAAATTAAAACTCTTCAGGGCTAAAGAATCACTGAGGAATCGTGCATTTGAAATTATTACATTCCAAGCTAAGTAATCTTTCCAAACATCAAGCGGAGTTTTTTTCATTTGCGTTTCAACCAACTTAAAGAAAGCAGGCTGACCACAAATAATAGTATCAACTGTAATTCCCATTTCGGCCATGTGAGATTTCCAGTCTACCGAAGGATTAAATTTTTGTAAATCAGCAACAGTCATTTTATGATATGTTGCATAAGGGTCGCGCATTTCAACCTGGCTCATACTTGCACCGGCAAGTGAGGTTTCAAACGCCATAATCTTAACAGCTTTAGCTTCTGCAGTTGAAGCATCAACTCCTCTTTCCATTAATATCGAAGCAATCAAAGCAACATACTGTGCTCGCAACTCAACACTCTTTGGGTCGGTACGGAAGTAATAGTCTTTTTCTGGCATTCCGATGCCGCCTTGACTAACATTCACAACAATCTTGCTGCTATTCATGTCATCTTGCCCGGCATAAATACTATACAATGGGCCAGTTCCGTTTTTCATTTCATGAGCAATTACGCTCATCATTCCTTTAATATCTTTTATACCATCAATCATTACTAACTCTTCTTTCAATGGTTCAATTCCCTGCTTGTTCAGGTTAACTGAATCCATGCCAGTGAAATAAAAATCGCCCACTTTCTGACGGTTGCTTCCTTTTTCATTCTTGGTATCAGCAGATGCTTCATCCAGAATTTTGTGAAGAATTTCGTAACGCATTTTATCCACTTCGCTGAATGAACCCCAACGAGATTCATCACCAGGAATGGGATTGTTTTTCATCCAGCCACCATTTACATACTTGTAAAAATCAGCACCGGGATGAATGGTAGAGTCAAAATCTGCAGCGTTTAAAACGGGTTTCGCAGTTTCGGTTTTGGTACCAGATTTACAGGCAAAGAATAATAAGGCAATAGCCAGCAAGGGGAGAGTGGCTTTTAAAAATTTTTGCATTGTGTTGTGTTTGTGATTTTTTTTTAAGGTTGGCAAATGTAATAGGGAAATTTAATTGGTGAACATCAGCTAATTAAAGAAGATTAGTGGGCAGTAAATAATGCTTTCAACTCAGTTGCATCATCCACTTTCATTCTTCCTGAAAGAATAAGCCGCAATTGACGGCGGCGCAATGCGCCATCAAATAATTTTTGTTCTTGCTCGGTTTGTGGGGTTACAGGTTCTACTTCCTTTGGTTTACCGTTACGGTCAAGTGCCACGAAAGTGTAAAAGGCTTCGTGTGTTTTAATTTTATTCAACTCAGGCATATTCTCGGCGAACACTTCGATATAAACTTCCATACTCGTTTTAAAACTGCGAACCACTTTTGCATGAATAGTTACAAGGTCAGCAAGGCGAATTGGGTTTTGAAAAGAAACATTATCAACTGACGCTGTAACAACAGTCATGTGTGTATGTTTTGTAGCAGCAATGGCCGAACATATATCCATCCAGTACAATAACCGACCACCATGTAAATTTCCAAGAATATTTGTGTCGTTCGGATGAACGAGTTCAGTCATTACAGTAAGTGAATCAGCAGGAGTTTTCATTATGATTTTATTTGTGGGCGCGAATGTATGGAGAAAAAAAATTGATAATTGATAATGGATAATTGATAATGGATAGAACCAGCAGCATGAACTAACATCTAAAAATTATCCATTATCAACTGCTTATTACATTCGCCGAATGATAATCATTACTGGTGCAGCAGGTTTTATTGGTTCATGTTTAGTTCGTAGGTTAAACGATGCAGGTTATTATAATCTAGGTTTGGTTGATGATTTTTCATCGGAACGGAAGAAAGAAAATTATGCATCAAAGAAATTCCTTAACATCATTCAGCGCTCTGAGTTTATAGATTGGTTTGACTTACAGCACGACTCCATTGATTTTATTTTTCACTTAGGCGCAAGAACAAATACCGCCGAGTTCAATGTCAGTTTACTGAATGATTTAAACCTGAATTATTCAAAAGAAATTTTTACACGCTGTGCAAAGTATAAGATTCCGATTGTGTATGCTTCAAGTGCGGCAACTTACGGAGCCGGCGAATTTGGATATGATGATAACCATTCAATCATTCCTTCCCTTCAACCTCTGAACCCATATGGTGTTTCGAAAAATGAATTTGATAAATGGGTGTTACAGCAAAATCAACTACCGCCATTTTGGATCGGACTTAAGTTTTTTAATGTGTATGGTCCGAATGAATATCACAAAGCAAGAATGGCAAGCGTGATTTTTCATGGGTACAATCAGATAAAAGAAGAAGGAAAAATAAAACTCTTCCGTTCGCATAAAGCAGAATATAACGACGGAATGCAGCAACGCGATTTTATTTATGTGAAAGATGTGGTGGATGTGTTGCTCTGGTTTTTCAACGAACAAAAACACAAAGGCATTTATAATTTAGGAACAGGCCAAGCAAGAACCTTCATTGATTTATCTAACAGTATTTTCAATGCACTAAACCTGAAACACGAAATTGAATGGACAGATATTCCAACTGACATTCGCGATAAGTATCAATATTTTACTGAGGCAAAAATGGAAAAACTTCGAAGCATCGGGTACATAAAACCATTTACTTCACTTGAAGATGGAGTGAAGGATTATGTGTTGAATTATTTGGAAGGGAAGAAAATCATGTAACAGAAAAACTAACAGCCATTGGTATTCAGTTCAAGTTTATTTCTGCTTTATTTCTTTCCTGTATTTCTGCTTGCGTATTTATTTACCCCGGTAAAATTTAAGAATTACACCATACTTATTGCAAGCGTTTTGTTTTATGCCTGGGGTGCACCGAAATTTATTTTCGGTTTGTTCGCAGTGCTTGTTGCAGATTATTTTTTGGGGAATAAAATTTATGAATCGCAAGGCAGAAAGCGGAAAATATTTCTCACCATTTCAATAATTATAAATGTTGGAATGTTGTTGTACTTCAAGTACGCAAATTTTTTTGTAGAAAACCTGAATGATGTGCTGCATCTGTTCAACATTGAAAATGTAAACTGGACGAAAGTGGTTTTACCAATCGGTATTTCGTTTTTCACTTTCCAGGAAATGAGTTACACCATTGATATTTATCGGGGCGAACACAAACCGCTGCAAAAATTTACCGATTACATGTTGTTCATTTTTATGTTCTCGCATTTAATAGCAGGACCAATTGTCACCTATCACATTCTTGCTGATGACATTGTTGACCGCCGACACCAACTCAACAACGATTACCGCTTGCTTGGTTTGTATCGCTTCATCATTGGCATGGCAAAAAAAGTTTTGATTGCAAATGTTCTGGGTGAAGTAGCTGATGATGTATTCAAATTGCAACCTGCTGATATAAATTCTACAACAGCGTGGCTCGGAATTTTAGCATATACTTTTCAATTGTATTTCGATTTCTCCGGCTATTCTGATATGGCAATCGGTATCGGAAAATTTCTGGGCTTCAACTTTCCGGAAAATTTTAATAGTCCATACATTTCGCAAAGCATTACTGAGTTCTGGCGCAGATGGCATATGACACTCAGCAGCTGGATGAAAAATTATTTATACATCCCACTTGGTGGAAATAAAGTTTCTGTATTAAGAATGTTTTTAAATCTCTGGATTGTTTTTCTCATCTCCGGTTTCTGGCACGGAGCCGAATGGACTTTTTTAGTGTGGGGTGCTTATCATGGATTTTTTATTGTGCTGGATAAATTATTCCTGATTAAACTTTTGAAGCCAATCGGTAAAATCCCAAGAACCATTTTCACCTTCATAATTGCAATGGTTGGTTGGGTGTTTTTTCGTGCGGCAGATTTGTCGTATGCAATCGGGTTTATAAAAAAAATGTTTTCGTTTCAGTTCAATTATTCTGAGGTTATTTATTCCAATCGTTTTGAGTTCACTATGCTACTCGCAATTATTTTTTCGTTCGCAGCATTGTCTGATAAAATTGCACAATGTCAATGGAAGGGATTGAATATTTCAAATAACAATTTCATTTTATCATTCAGAGTCATTCTTTCCATTTCACTTTTCATTCTTGCATTAGCAGATATTACTTCATCGGGTTTTAATCCATTTATCTATTTCAGATTTTAATCCATGAAAAAAAATAATTTCAAACTCATTCTTCTTTCACTGTTGATTGCTGTAATGGTGCTCCCATTGTCTGAAAAAATATTTCACTTCTCCGTTTCAAAACTTGCCGAGTTAAAAGGTGCTTATGTAAAACCTGTTTGTCCGCAACTGAGCTGGAAAAGTTTTTTCAATTACGAAATGCAGGATAGTTTAAGTAGTTATGTTGAAAATGAAATCAGCAACAGAAATTCGCTCGTGCGTTTGCGAAATCAAATTGCATTTACAATATTTCATGAATCACCGAATAAAGAATTGGTTGTAGGAAAAAATAATTATTTGTTTGAGCGTGCTTACATAGATTTTTATACGCAGCAGGTTTGGTTCGACAGTGCATGGATGAGTAAACGAATTGAATTATTGGTTGATGTAACAGATTCTCTGAAAAGGAGAAATATTGATTTGGTGGTTGTTTACGCACCAAGTAAAGCTTCTTTTATGCCTGAAAATATTCCGGATAGATATTTATGGAATTGCAAAAGAGATAATATTTATAAAACCTGTGCTCATCTGATGGAGCAAAGTAAAGTTCTGTTTATTGATTTTAATAAATACTTCATTTCTCAAAAAGACAAAAGCCCGATTGAAATTTTTCCGAGAGGAAATGCCCATTGGAGTTATTTCACCGGAACAGTCGCAGCAGATTCTATCGCAAGATTTATTCGGACGCAATTCAATATTCCACTTGTTCATTATAAATGGTATCAACCACCGGCAACTGATAAAACAAATTATCAGGAAGGTGATTTAGCTGTTACACTTAATCTGCTGAAACCTTTCAGAGATGGAGGATATGTTTATCCGACTATAGAAGTAACTGATTCTGCGAATTGTGTAAAACCTGATGTAGCAATCATCGGTGATAGTTTTGCATGGACATTAATTTTCTCTTACCTGCCGCAAAATATTTTCAGCAGAAATTTTGAATTCTGGGATTATAACCGGAAAATATGGAGTCCTTACAAAAACGAAACAATCAATATTGAGCAGCTTGATTATAAAAATGAGTTACTCAAAAAACGAGTCATCATTATAGTTGAAGGAGGACTTCATTACAACGAAATTGGTCACGGATTTATTGATAAGACTTATGAGTTGTTTCATCACAAGAAATAAAAAAAGCGACAAATAATTGTCGCTTTGGTTCAGGAAGCGGAGAGAAAGGGATTCGAACCCCTGGAACATTGCTGTTCAACGGTTTTCAAGACCGCCGCTATCGACCGCTCAGCCATCTCTCCGCCGCAAAAATAACCGCAGATTCCATTTGGCAAATTTTAACTGTCAATTATTCATAAATAATTTTGACTATTGTATTGATATTCGTAAATGATAAAGGATCTTTGAATAACAATACGCAGATTCAACCGTATTGATAGAAAATTTTAATTAAAATAAACAGATGAGGAAACCTTTAAGTATATTTTCAATTTTGATTTTGCTTTTTTTATATTCGAATAGTTCAGGTATGACAGAAACCAATTCGTATCTGCCACAGTATTCGTTTACAGAAAATAAAGGCCAATTAATAAATACATCAAACTTACCAGCCAATGAGATTCTATATTATAGTAATATGGGAGATGTAAGCATTTATATAAGCAAGGATAAATTGTATTATGTGTTTTATAAAAGTAGTAATACAGAAAAAACGAAAGAAGATATAAATGAAATGCCAATTGGAAGCACGAATAATGAAACGGTTCGGGTTGAATTAAAGATACTGAATGCAAATGATAATATTTTAGCCTCTGGAGAAGATCAAAGCAACTTAACTTCAAATTATTTTTTTCCTTCTTGTCCAAAGGGTATTACTGCAAGGAATTTTAATAAAATAAATCTGGAAAATATTTACCCTGGAATTGATTGGGTTTTATATTTTAAGGTAGAATCAGGACACACCGTTTTTAAATATGATTTTGAAGTTAAACCGGGTGCAGATCCCAACCTGATTAAAATTCAATATGATGGTGCTCAAAAAATTTCAAAATCATTAAATGGAGGTATTGAAATTGAAACAATTCTAGGGAATATTCACGATGCGAAACCTGTTTCTTTCATTGAGAAATCAAAACAATCAATAAAATCTTCATTTAAAATATCAAATAATCAAATAAGTTTTGATCTAAGCGATTATAATAAAAATGAAAAACTGGTAATTGATCCAACGGTGCTTTGGTCCACTTATTTTGGATACAGTGGTGATGAACATGGCCGAGCAATCACTGTAGGTGTGGATGGGTTTGTTTATGCCGCCGGTTTTACAAATACTGTTGGTTTTCCAGTACTTAATGGATACAGTACTCCACAGTATACAAGTGGTTTTCATGGATGGATTATGAAACTTTCTCCTTCTCTTCAACCACTTTGGGTTACATATTATGGAGGAAGTGCAGCGGAAGTTTGCAGAACGATTGATGTTGATTCTGCAGGTAATGTTTTTGTTGGAATGGAAACCCGAAGTAGTGATATGCCAACTTTCAATGCATATCAACCGATAAAGGGCGATACCGATGATTTTTTTATTATGAAACTTACCCCATCCGGATTCCCGATATGGGCAAGCTACTATGGTGGAAATAATTTGGATGGTATGCGACGAATAAAACTTAGTCACAATGGCTATTTTGTTGCTTCAGGTTATTCAATGAGTACAAATTTCCCAATGATTAATCCAATTCAGGCAAATAATGCCGGAGAAGCAGATGCGATAATTATGAAGGTAAGCATGAATACAGGCTTTCCTATTTGGTCAACTTATTATGGTGGTAGCGGATATGATGAGCCGGTTGGAATAACAATCGACAATAACAACAATGTGTTCTTTGTTGGGTCAACCAAAAGCCCAAATTTTCCAGTGCAAAATGCATATCAATCAGTTTTAAAAGGTGCAAGCGATATTTTTGTTGTGAAGTTGAATTCATCAAATACAGTTGCTTGGTCAACTTATATTGGTTCCACATCAGACGATGATGGAAGGGGAATTGCAGTTGATGAAGCCGGAAATCCTTTTATAATGGGAACAACAACGAGCGGAAATTATCCGCATGTTAATTCATGGCAGCCCACTATTAAACTTCCAAGCGATGCTGTAATAACAAAATTTACTTCGGCTGGTACATTAAGCTGGTCGACTTTTGCAGGTGGAGTAGGTACTGAAGACGGGCAAGCAATTGCAGTTGATAATCTCGGAAATGTAATTGCCGTCGGATATACTTTAAGCTCAAATTATCCATTATTGAATGCCACACAATCTGTTTTTGGTGGTAACCGCGATGCTTTTATTTTAAGATTTACAAATAATGGAAAAGGGCAATTATCAACTTATTACGGTGGATCAGGTACTGAGCAGGCGAGGAGCGTAGCGGTAGATAATCGTGGAAACGCATATGTTATTGGCACAACAGGAAGTGCTAATCTACCATTACAAAATCCATTTCAATCAACTTATGGATCATTGATTTCCGGACAGGGTGATTGTTTTATGATGAAAATTAATTATTCAAATCTTCCAAAACCAACGATTACTATTAATGGACAAAATCCAAAATGTAATATCAATGATAATATTTTGTTAATAAGTAGTAATACTGGTAATAATTTATGGTCAAATGGTTCAACAACACAGTCATTATCCACTTCCATTACAGGAAGTTATTTTGTTAAAGCCATTGATACAACAGGTGTTGGAGTTTTTTCTGACACAATATCTATTTCAAATAATTTAATTACATCAGTTTCAACTGATTCAGTTGCACTTTCAAATTTATGTATTGGCGCCTCTATTTCTTTAAGTGCACAGAATTTAAGCGGAGCTATTTATAGTTGGAATGGACCAAATGGATTTTTTTCCGCTTTAAATAATTCAGTTGTAAGTAGTTTGCAATTAGCATCATTGGGAATTTACAGTTGCACTGTAACGGTTGGTGAATGTTCAAAAATTATTAAAAAAATTAATCTCGTAAATTTTATAAATCAAATAACTCCAACCAATACATCATATACAGGTGCAGTGTGTCAGGGCGGGCAATTTTCACTGCAAACAGATAGCATTGCAAGTGTTCAATATTTATGGAATGGCCAAAATGGATTTACGGCAAATACAAGAACAGTAACAGTTTCAAATGTTCTTCCGCAAAATGCCGGTAGTTATATTGTAAAATTGATTGCTAATGGTTGCGAAAGTTTACCCGCCTCAATAACAGTTGTAATTTACGCACAACCCAGCGCTGATGCAGGACAGGATTTATTAGCATGTAATGGAAATAATACAATATATCTTGATGGTACAAATGTAACGACAGGAATTGGTACATGGACTTGTACAACTTTGCCTGCAGCAATAATTCAATTGCCAAACGATGCAAAATCATTTGTTACAAATTTAAAAGTTGGTACCAATCAATTTAAATGGGCTACTACAAACGGGACTTGCATTTCTGTTAATGATTTAGTTTATGTGAAATACACAACTGCTTTAAATTTTGGTTGTATTAAACCATCGAACCTTGCACAAATAATAAATGGAAATAGTGCAACATTAAGTTGGTCTTCTTGCACAATTGCCGATCAGTTTTTAATTAAATATACATACAACAATATATCGCATAATATTCTTACTACCAATTACAACACTGTTTTAAATAACCTTATACCTGGAACTTATGTTTGGAATGTTAGGCCAAAATGCAGTGGTGTTTGGGGCACTACTTCAATAACGAAAACTTTTATTATTCCTGTTTCACCTAAAAATGAAGAACCAATTATTTTATCAGATAATAAATTAAAATTATTTCCAAACCCTGTAAACGATAAATTGGCTGTTTCTTTTGAAGTAAAAAATTCAGGTATTTATAAAATTGAAATGTTTGACCTTTTAAGAAGAGTTTTAATTACTGAAACCAATGAATATGAAGAAGGCTTTTGGTCTGAAAGTTTTTATACAGCAGGTTTAAGTAGCGGCGTATTTTTTATTCGATTAACAAGTCCTGATTATTCTAGTCAGGTTGTTAAGTTTATTAAACAGTAGTTAAATAATTTCTGCTACAACAAAAGTGCTTCCACCAATGAAAATCAAATCATTTTCGGAAGCATTTTTTTTGACTTCATCGTAAGCGGACTGAACAGAAGGAAAATATTTTCCTTTCAATCCTATTGCAGATGCTTCTTCAAATAATATTTTTTCATCCAATCCTCTTGGGATATTTGGTTTACAGAAATAGTAAATGAAATTTTTTGGAAGCAGTTCGAGAATATTCTTTCGGTCTTTATCGCCCACCATTCCTAAAACAAAATGAACAGTTTCTTTTTTGAGTGAATGAATTTGTTCCATTACTTCTTTAATTCCTGCTTCGTTGTGACCGACATCGGCGATGATTAGTGGTTGAATGTTTAAAATTTCCCAGCGACCACGCAATCCCGTAATTTGTTTTGTGTTCAATAGCGCCTGATGAATTTGTTCGTCAGTGATTTTAAAATTCTGCTTTCTCAATTCTGTTACAGTAGCAAGCACAGTACAAATATTTTTCAGCTGATAATTTCCGGATAAGTCAAGCGTGTAATCCTGAGATTTATTTTCTGCAGTAACAGTTAGTGTTTGCTGGAATCCTAAGTATTTTTTTTCTGTTACTTTAAAATATTCGTCAACAAAAACAATCGGTGTTGATTGTTCTTTTGCTTTTTGAATAAAAATATTTTTTGTTTCAGATTGTGTTTCGCCAATCACTACCGGAATATTTTGTTTGATGATTCCTGCTTTTTCAGCTGCAATTTTCTCCAATGTATCACCCAACAAATCCTTGTGGTCAAAACTGATATTAGTAATAATGGATAGGAGCGGAGTGATAATGTTTGTTGAATCCAATCGTCCACCTAAACCTGTTTCAATCACTGCAACATCCACTTTCTCAGCTGCAAAAAATTCAAATGCTAAACCAACTGTCCATTCAAAGAACGAAGGTTTTATTTCTTCAAACTGTTTCGAATATTTTTCAACGAAGTCAATCACTTTATTTTCAGAAATCATTTCCCCATTGATTCTGATTCGCTCGCGAAAAACTTTTAAGTGTGGTGAAGTATAAAGCCCGGTTTTATAACCTGCTGTTTGCAGAATAGCCGCAAGCATGTGCGAAGTAGAACCTTTTCCGTTTGTGCCTGCTATATGAATGCTCCTGAAATTATTTTGCGGATTATTTAAACTGTTACAGATGACAATGGTATTATTCAAATCTGCTTTGTAAGCAGCTGCTCCAATGCGATGAAACATTGGGAGTTGAGAAAATAAATAATCGAGTGTTTCCTGATAATTCACACAGCAAATATTCTTAGGAATTATTTATTCGAAGAAATATTTCAGAGTAATTCCGTTTCGCAATGAAAAAAAATCGTTGAGAGAAATTTTATTTCGCCTTGAAATTATAAGTAATGGTACCGAACTGTTCATCCATCGCCGCTGAGTTCACATCAAACTGTGCAGCCATTGATGCCTGCTTGGCAAGATTTAATAAATAGGTTGAAGTTGTGGTTGAACCTTGCGCCGGACCATCAGCGGAAATAACTTTTCCTTGTTTATTCACTTTTATTTTTACCACCACAATTCCGGTTTCCTGCGAATTATTTTTCAAAGATGGTTCCTTCATCATTTTTCTTCCAGTTAAATTGTAGTTGATTCCTTTTCCGTATCCACCTGGACCACCATTTATTCCGGGAGTGCCAGTGTATGAAGTTCCGTTTGGTGTTCCGTTCAATTGTCCTTTGTCGCCGGGATGAGTTCCATCCCCTTCACTGGTGCTGTTAGTGTTTGTCCAACCTTTAAAAACAGCTTTTGGTTGCTCTTCTTTTTTTGCCTCTGTTTTCTTTTCAGTTGGGGTGACTGTTACAGTTGTTGTTTTTTTCTTTTTGTCGTCTTTCTTTTTTGAATTGACAACCACATCCGAATTTTCCTGCGAAATAATTTTATCGCCAACATTTTTTTCAGGAGGAGTTGTTGTCGGCTTCACCGCTTGCGGCAACACAGGCGCAACTTCAGTGGCTATCGGTTGCACATCACCCATTCCATCATCCATGTAGCCGAAATTAATTTCCACACCGCCACTGTCCCATGCAGGAATCGGAGGTGTAACACCTGTGAGAAAAAAGAATAGGATAATTAATATTCCATGTATCGCAATGGAGGTTATCATTCCTTTAACCTGATTTTGTTTTTCAATCCGGTCGTTTTCCAATTCAAACAAACGCGCCATAAAAATTAATTTTTATTTTGAACAGCAAGCACCATCCGCACTTTCAGTTTCGCTCCGATGTCGAGTATGTCAACAAAATCCTGAACGCTGAGCGATTGGTCAACTTTTAAAACCACAGATGGGTCAACAACAGTTTTTATTTTTTCCTGCAACGATGCTTCAAGTGTTTCAATGGTTACAGGCACATCATCAATCGTTACATTTCTGTTTGCATCAACAGAAACATTAATCATTTTTTTCGCAACAGTTTGTTCGCCGGTTGCTCTCGGTAAAATCAGTTTTATTACTGACGGATTTACCATTGTAGAAATAATTAAAAAGAACAACAGCAACATGAACATGATGTCGTTTAGCGAGCTGGTGCTCACTTCCGAACTAAGGCGACTTCTTCTTCCTCCTCTGAGATTCATTATGATGTAGGTTCCTGAATGAGGTCAACAAATTCTATTGCGTTGCTTTCGAGTTGGTAACTCACGCGGTCAATCATGCTGTTCAGATAGTGGAAAGCAATGTGTGCGAAAATTCCAACAATCAAACCGGCAGCGGATGTAATCATCTTCTCATACAAACCACCGGCTATAATGTCAATCGATATATTTTTCTCAATCGAAATGGTGTAGAAAATTTTTATCACACCACTGATGGTCCCAACGAATCCCATCATCGGCGCAATGCCGGCGATGATTCCGAGCCAGCTTACATTTTTTTCGAGACGATAAATTTCCAACTTGCCTTCGTTCTCCACTGCTGATTCCACTTCCTTAATTGGTTTGCCTATTCTTTTTATTCCTTTCAACAGCAATCGCGCAATTGGAGTATTTTGATTTTTGCAATGTGCAATCGCTGCTTCCATTTTTCCATTCACCAGATAATCGCGAATGCTCTTAATAAAATTATCATCAATGCGCGATGCTTTTCTGATTGTTAAAAACCGCTCAATGGTAAAATAAAGTGCAAGCACCGAAAGAATTCCAATTGGAATCATTACCCAACCACCCTTCATAATCATTTGTAAAAAACTGAGCGACTCAGCCGGTTTACCTGTGGTAACAAGGTTAGAGGAAATTGCAGCAACAGTATCTCTAATTGAATCTGCCGCCATGTTTATTTGAAGTAGTAAGCTCATGTTTTGTAGTATGCCTGTTTAAACGAGTTAAGTTTCTCTTTTATTATTTCAACAAATTTATTTCCTGTGTAAGGAGCATTAGTATGGCAGATTCAACAGATTCAAATTGCTTGTAGTTAATTGTAGGCAATTTTTCAGAATACAACAGAAATTTGACTCATGGCAATTAACTACTTATTCTTCTGAATTTATTTAGAAAACTATAGATGTAGATAATAGGGCGAGAGTAATTCCATAAAACGCGTTGAATATTTCCCGCCTTTTTCATGAATGAATATTTTTTCTTCTGAAAATTTATTAGGATTTAAGGAAAATGAAATGACATGAAGATGCGGAACTTTTTCTTCGTTGGAAGAAATCACGGATTTTTTTTCTGGAAATAATTTTTGAACAAAACAATGCTTTTCAAAGGCAATCATTTCATTTGGTGGAAGCATGATAAATGCTTTTCCATTTTCGCTGAGATGTTTTGAAAGAATGATGGATAAGTTTTTGTGCGAAAGTGAATCATTGTGTCTAGCCAATGATTTCCGTTCGTCAGCATTTTTTTTATGAGAAGTGAAAAATGGGGGATTGCAAACAATCAAATCAAATTTTGAATCATCATATTCACTCCATAATAAAATATCTGAGTGAATTACTTTCATTTTCTCTTTCCATAAAGATTCTGAAAAATTTCTTTCAGCTAAATATGAGGAAAGTTTATCTACTTCAATTCCTAGAATACATGATACTTGTGATTTTTGTGCAAGCATTAATGCTAGCAAACCTGTTCCAGTTCCAATGTCGAGAATTGATTTTGCATTTTCTGTTTCAATCAATGCACCAAACAAGCAGGCATCAGTGGTAACTTTCAGTGGTGCGCCTTCCTGATGAACAATAAATTTTTTGAATTGGAAGTACGGATTGCTCATTGCAAATAAAATATCATGAATCAGATTCCTTTTATTCGTTCAATCAGTTTTTTAAAAGCATCTGAGCTGATTGCTTTCATTCTTCCACGCTGAATCATCATGCCATCAGCATTTGATTTTAAATCATAAGTGAAAACAAAATCTTTTTTGTCAGTAAATAAATCAGTCAGCCCGAATCGTAAATCGTGCAAGCTGATTTCACCAATGCTGTCAGTTGTTAAACAATAATATCCTTGCGAAAACCGGATGAGTCGTTGAACCTTTGCATCATCAGCATATTGATTTACCAATTCATGTTGTGCCGGAGTAAATGAAAAATGAATGCTGTCAGTTTTATCAAATACAGAATAATATCCTGTATAAAATCCGTTGTTATCCTGCGCCAGTATGTACCACAAAAAATTATTCAACGGCGAAGGAGTAGTCATGTAACGGTTGGCAGCAATTCCATGCGATTTAAAATTCGTTTGTGTAACAGTGTCAATTTTTGCTTTGTTGTAAAAAGTGTAACACAAATAAATCATTGCCGGAATTAATCCGATGAGTGCCCAGGTAGTTCTACCACTGCTGAATCTCTTTTTAATTAGCAAAGCAATTGCACCAACCAAAAGTGATAAAGTGAAAAACGGGTCTGCCACAAAAATGGTGTTGAACGAAACGCGATAGTGACTGAATGGTTCGAACCAACCTGTTCCGTAAGTGGTGAATGAATCAATGAGAATGTGCGAAAACATTCCGCAACCCCAGAGCAAAAGCCAACCTGAAAATTCAAGCGATTGATTTTTTCTTCGGAAATAAATTGCCGCAAGAATGGAAATAAGAATTGCAAACAAAATGGAATGTGTGAATCCTCGATGTGAGAGCAAACTGTGATCAACAGAAATGAAAGGTGAAAGCGCAACATCAATATCCGGAAGACTATTCGCAATGGCTCCCCAGAGCATCGCTTTCTTTCCTAATTTTTTTCCAGCGATTAATTCGCCTTCAATCATTCCGAGAACAATGTGTGTGAGTGAATCCATTTTTATTTTGTCAGACTTGTTTTGAAATTATTGTTTTTGCTTTTCCTGTTTTGCTAATTCAAATGCAATCATCTTTTTTACTTTTTCGTTCAGCTCCGAAATATTTTCAAGTGTCATTCCTTCCACCGAAACTTTCTCCAGAAAAATTGTTTTTGTTTTACCAGGAGTGAGTTTAAAAAACGAATCGCGAGGTAAAACATTAACTGCATTAAAATAAACCATCGGCACAATTGGTGTTTGCATTTCAATCGCAATGCGAAAAGCACCATCGTAAAAACGGCTCAGTGTTTCGTTGGTATAATTAAAACCACCTTCCGGAAAAATTATGATACTGATATTTTTTGACAATACATGTTTCAGAATGCGAACACTTTTTGCGCGGTTGTCTTTATCAGCACGGTCAACGAGAATAACTCCGTAACTATAAATCCATCCGAAAAAAGGAATGCGTCGGACTTCAGTTTTTCCCAATGCACGAAATTGTCCGTGCAACGAAAGCATGGTAATTGGCGCATCCAAATAACTATCATGATTAGCTACATAAATAAAAGGTCTGTCCATTTTGTCTGGCTGTTTCCCCTCATTTTCGTGCCTCAGTCCGCAGAAAAAATACCATACTAATGCCCATAATTTTATCAGTAAGAAAATAATGTTTCCGCCAATGTAGATTCCGAAAAGGGCTGCAATAACCATAAAAGGTATAAATATGAACATCAGCAAAATGAACATTATACAAGCGTAAATTCGATAGAAAAAAAGAAATGATTCGTTCATGCAATTTGAATATTCATTGCGAAATGTATTTACTTTCAACTGATTCAGTTTTTTAATTTTTATTCATCAATAAATATTTCTGCCCAATTATTTTGATTTAATATTTTTGAAGTAAGATTTATCTGAATTGGAAAAATTAACAGAAAAAGAAAACAGTTTGTTGAATTCCTTTTACAAGGATGAAATAATTATTGCAGCAGAAAATTCTGCTGTTCAACCGGAATTACGGGGAGGATTTGAACGGAAAATTTTATTCCTCACAAACGGCGAAGGAGTTCCTTCTTTTATTCCTGAAATTGAAACCATGTTTCAACGAATGATTACCAACCTTCAATCCAATGAAAATGAAATCGGAATCATTGATTTGAAAACTGCTCCTGTTTCTTTTTCTGAATTGAAAAAAATCTTTCAACCACAAACAATTATTTTTTGCGGAGTGAAAACTGCTGACATCGGATTGCAGATTGAAGCTGAAAAAAATCATGTAATACAAATGAATGATTGTAAAGTTTTAGTGTCAGATTCTTTTGCTGAGTTGCATAAGTCAGACGCGAAGAAGAAGGGGATTTTCCCTTCACTGAAAAAAATATTTTCACTTTAAACCGGAATGACTTGAAATTAGTATTTGCCACTCAGAATAAAAACAAGGTTGACGAAATCAAGCGATTGATTGGTGCGCAACACGAATTGCTCACGCTTGCCGATTTGGATTACGAAGAAGAATTGCAGGAGTCTTCGCTGTTGCTGGAAGAAAATGCTTTGGAAAAAGCAAATCACATTTATCACGAATTCAAAATGAATTGCTTTTCGGAAGACACCGGATTGGAAATTGATTTTCTGAATGGCGCTCCAGGCGCTTTGAGTGCGAGATATGCCGGCGAAGAAAAAGATGCCAACCAAAACATGAACAAGATTTTGAAAGAACTCAGTGGAATTGCAAACCGCAATGCCCGCTTCAGAACTGTGATTGCTTTAGTGATTGACGGAAAAGAATTTTTGTACGAAGGATTTATAAACGGAACAATCACCACCGAAAAAAAAGGCAACAATGGTTTTGGTTACGACCCCATTTTTCAACCCGAAGGTTCAACTAAAACTTTTGCTGAAATGAATGCAGAAGAGAAGAGTGCAATAAGTCACCGTGCGCGAGCGTTTGCTAAAATGAAAGAGTTTCTTGAATCAGAATTTGCCGAATAGCATTTGTTTTTTCAGACAACAGTAACTAAGCAGAAAAGAAGTTTTTTTCTTCATGCAACTCTTTCCATTACCTTTAACTCTTTAAATTATCATTCGAATGAAATTCAGAATCAAGCAACACTTTTCTGACGAGGAATTAATAACCGGTTGTTTGCGTGGCGAGCGCAGATTTCAGGAAGGTCTGTATAATCAGCATGGTTCTACTATGTTCTCTATTTGTCTGCGTTATGCAAGCGATTATTATCAGGCGGAGGATATGTTGCAGGAAGGTTTTATCAAGGTGTTTAATCACTTAAAAAATTTCAGAAACGAAGGGTCATTTGAAGGATGGATGAAACGGATTTTTGTGAATACAGCGATTGAGTGGTTGAGGAAAAATAAAGTGATGAACGAGATGCAGGAAATTGAAAATGTACCGCTTCACATAGTGCAGGAAGATTGTTTCAGTCAATTAGCAGCAGACGATTTAATGAAACTGATACAGAGTTTGTCGCCCGGATACCGAACCGTGTTTAACCTTTATTCCATTGAAGGTTATTCGCACAAAGAGATTGGCGAGATGATGAATATTAACGAAGGAACTTCAAAATCACAATTAGCAAGAGCGCGCTACATTTTGCAAAAGATGGTGGTGCAATCGAACAAAGTACAATATGCCGCAGCAGTTCTCTGATAACAACATTGACAAAGCTTTCCGCGAAAAATTAGGCGGCTTGCGCGTTGAACCACGCTCACGGGTGTGGTATCGCGTGTCGGCTGGTCTTGACCGCGAAGCTGCACTTGTTGCGCACAAAAAGCGCAGAGTGATTGGTGTGTTAATCGGAGTTGTTTTATTGACCGGAATTATTCTGACAGCGGTGCTGGACCCGGTTGCTACCCGAAGAAAAGTTTCGAATACAAATGGAGAAATGCCGGATGAAAAAGCAAGTGTTCAACAAATCAGTAATCAAGCTCATTCTTATTCAGTTGCACCTGTTTTAAAAATTGTTACACCTGATGAATCAGCACCTTCAACATTTAATACTTCAAATGTTGTTGTGAATATTGTTGAACCAACTTTTGTTGAATCGAATAATTCTGAATCTGCGATTCAGGAAAATGAAATGAGGAGCAATGAAAATACAAATTCAATTTTGAATCTTCCATTGATTCATTCGTTTGTGAATTTTGCGAATCAATATCCTGCTGCATCGAAGTTTGAAAACGCATTAGTTGTTTATAATCCATCTGTTACAGGCGATGAAAAACTCAATTCAACCGAATGTGATTGCAACGATAAATTATATGCAGGAGCAAATTTCAGACTGAACAGAACTTCGTTTGCTGATACTGCACTTGCGCAGAATACCAACTTCGTTGATAAATTTCATTTGAAAAAAGGAGTGAGTGTTTATGCTGGTTACAAGTTCACTAAAAACATCAGTGCGGAGGTTGGATGGAACATTGCTTCGAATGAAGGACAATCGTATGGATACACTTCGCTCTCAAGAAAACCCGGCTCAAACCCAACCCGTAAGGATTATGAAATTGTACTCCGTTACACCCAGATACCTGTGAAGATTCGTTACGGAGTGGAAACATGGTCGGGCATTTTAAAAACACATGTTACTTATAGTTTGGCAGTTGGTGCCATGTATGGAAAATTATTGAAGAGCGGATTTACTGTTGGCGATTATGATATTTCTTCCAAGTTTAAAAAGCATGAAATTGCCGGAGTTGGAAATGTAGCAGTGGATATAAAAATTTATAAGCACTTATCATTCAACACTGGAGTGGAAGCATCGTACAGCAATAATATTTTTGTAGCCGACAAAAGAATCAATCCATTTACTGCACCACATAATTTAGTGTTTGGTGCTACTGCAGGATTTAAATATAATTTTTGTGGTAAGTAATTAATAATAAACATATTAGATAAAATTTGCTTTCATCAATTGACATTATTATTTACTTTATATTAAGTATTCATTAAGTTGCTTTTATTTTTCCCGTTTTCCTTTTATCTAAAGAAAATTTATTTTAATGATTGTGATTGTAATCAGAGTACTAATCTTTGCATGAGAAAGTTGCAATGAAAATTTCAACAAAGGAAAATTGAAATTGCACAGGTGTATATTTTTCAAACATCATGTAACTTTTCTTTACTCAAAAACGCTCAACTGTTAAATGACGGTTAAGGAATACAACCAATGTGTTGAACTTTACTCCGACCGGGTTTTTCGATTCATCTATAAAAACACTCGTGACCGAGATGATGCTGATGATGTGGTGCAAAACGCTTTTGAGATTCTTTGGAAAAATCATGAGCGTGTGGAGTTCGGAAAATGCAGGAGTTACTTATTTACGGTTGCGTATCATAACTTCATTGACAATGTGAGGAAAATGAAACGCATTACTCGAATGGAAGAACACCACGAAGACCTGATGGAAGCGCCTGACAGAAGTTACAAGGGTGTGAAGGAAATTGTGAATCAGGCATTGGCAAAGTTGCCGGAGATACAGAAAAATGTGGTGATGCTCAGAGATTACGAAGGGTACGATTACGCCGAAATCGGAAACATTACCGGGCTAGCAGAATCTCAAGTGAAGGTTTACATTTTCAGAGCAAGGCAAACTTTGAAAGATTACTTGGTGGGAGTGGAGAAGGTGATTTGACACTTCGATATACTCAGTGTGACACCTAATCATGAGCCTGTCGAAGGAAGATAATAAATACAAAAACTAACAACAGATAACTAACAACAATCAGCAAGTGAAAATTAACAGAACCAATTACGAAGACTTTCTCATTCAAAAATTAGAAGGACTGCTCAGCACCGAACAAAATGCGGAGTTGGATTTGTTTCTTCATAATAATGCTGATATAAAATCGGAATGGGAAGCATTCGAACAAACTGTTATGGTTCCGGATGAAACAATTGTTTACGAACACAAAGAATTGTTGAAGAAGAAAGTTGGAGGAGTAATTCCAATATATAGCACCATGTTGTTTGTCACTTCCATTGCTGCATCCTTGTTATTGGTGTTTTTTGTTTCGCAGAAATATTTAATTCATCAGCCAACTGAAAAACCAATTGATGTTGCAGTAAATAATTCGGCTCAAAATAAGTCGACCGGAATCTCAGTTCCTGTTGTTCAACCTTCAAACAACAATACAATTGTTGCTGATAATTTTACAAACAAAACCCAACCAACAAGTTCAAATCAATCTTCCATAAAAAATTATCAAATTATTAATGTCAATCAAACCGGAACTACAAACTCGAAATCAGAAACCATTGCAGCTATTTCTTACATGAAAACGCTTTCACCAACAGCAATGAAAATTTATCCGCGCATTTCGTATGCAAGTTTTATCTGGACAAAGGGTTTAAAAATTCCGAATGTACCAGCACATAATGTGAGCGAAGCCGGTGCATGGTTACAGGTTGCCTCTATTCTCGGTACAGAAATAATACGATTAAGTGGTCGAGGCGATTGGGTTAACACAGCACCAATAGAATTACAAATAAAAAACAAACCAGTGGAGTTGAATATTCATAACTCTTACCTGCACTTGCATAAAATACTTTCATTCAAAAATAAAAATTCAAACAATAAATAATCATGCATAAAATTTTCACTTTACTCTTCCTTGCCTTTCTTTTAGTCAATGCAGCAACTGCTCAGATTGCTGATGTTCCTCAAGCACCAACTCCGAACGAAAAGCAATTGAATGCAGAGCAACAAAAGGCATATGACGATGCCATGCAGCAACTCAACAAAGCCATTCAGAATTTAAATGAATCGCTCAAGAAGATTGACAGCATAAGTGCGCACGGTTATAAAATTGAAATACCACCAATACCACCAATTCCGCCAATGCCTGAAATGGGTTCTTCAAATGATGCAGACATCGTAATTAAAATTATTGGCGACAGTTTAAAAGAATTTGAATATGCAATGAGTCAGTTTTCTGATAGTTTAAATGTTGCATTAGGGAAGAAAATGAAAATTGAAATTAATGACGATGGCGACAAACGAATTGTGACCATCGACAACGAAGACATTGATACCTCCATTGAAAATGCCGATGGTTGCGGAAGAAAAAAAGTGGAAACCAAAATGTTCGGATTGGATTTAGGAGTCACCGCATACATGCAGAATGGAGGCATGAATGTGAATGCACCATTCGCACCTCTTGAATTAAAATTGGGAAAAAGCATTAATGTAAATCTTCACATCATTCATCAAAACATCAGCATCATTAAACATTATTTTGGAATTGATTGGGGCATTTATGCCGAACTCAATAACTATCGTTTTGCAAATGATTCTGTTCTTGTACCTAAAATGAATGAAGTAAAATTTTTTAATGAAGAAAGTGTTTCTTACAAAAAGAACAAACTGTTTTCATCGTACCTCAATTTACCTGTCACATTGCGATTCGAAACCAATCCGAAAGAACCAAAGCGCTCGTTTAATCTTGCCATTGGCGGTTATGCAGGTTACTTGCTTGGCGCACATACAAAAACAGTGAAACCTGCAAAAGACACCAATAAAATTCACGACGATTTCAACCTCAAAAAACTACATTATGGAGTAACCGCACGCATCGGATACAGTTGGTTCGATTTGTATGTCACATACAGTTTAACGCCGCTGTTCAATAGTGGAACAGCACCCGATTTAACTCCGGTTTCTGCTGGTATAGCATTAGTTGGTTTCTGATAATAAACTGAAACTGAAAACTTGTAATTAAAAAAAGGGGCAAATTTTTTTCTGAAAGGTGTTTTGGTAAAGATGATGTCTCAAAAAAACCCGGATAGTCAGTAATGATTTCCGGGTTTTTTATTTCTAATAAATAGTATTAAAAATTTTGTTGATTGTTTGGTCGACAGTCTTCCTTCTTAAAACTATTTTCGCCACTGTGAAAAAAGTCGGATACTTTCTTAAGGTTTTATGGGCTTACTGGTATTTCTTTGTTTTTGCGCTCATATTTATTTTGCTGTATCCGTTCTTCTGGTTTTTATTGAGCAATAAAAAAAGATATCCAGCTGCAAATAATCTTCGTCGTGTATGGGCATGGTTAATTTTTCTTTTCACCGGAATTATTTATTCCATTAAACGCGAATCGAAACTGAAAAAAAATCAGGCATATATATTTTGTCCCAATCATACTTCTTATCTCGATATCCCATTGTTTGCAATGTGTTACCACGGGTATTTCCGTTTCATGGCTAAACTGGAGTTGAGTAATATTCCATTGTTCAATATTTTTTTTCGCACCATAGATATTTCAGTTAATCGGGGAAGTATTACAGAGAGCTACAAAGCTTTGCGATTGGCCGCAGACAGTATAGACAATGGCGACAGTTTGGTTATTTTTCCCGAAGGAAAAGTTGCACATCATCCACCGAAACTCGAAAAGTTTAAAGCGGGTCCGTTTCGGTTGGCAATTGAAAAACAAGTGCCAGTTGTGCCTGTAACTTTTTTAGATAACTGGCAAATGTTGTTTGTAGATAAAAAAATTTGGGGTCGCCCTGGAATTGCAAGAGCAATTGTTCACAAACCAATTCCCACAATAGGATTAACTTTGGATGATATTGAAATGCTGCAGAAAAAAGTTCACGATATAATTGAAAATGCATTAAAAGAAAATGGAAGTAAATAACGAATTGATAGAAAAGCTTGCAACGCTCGCACGGTTGGAATTTGATGATACTTCACGCGAAGCCATAAAAAAAGATTTGCAAAACATACTTGGTTTTGTAGAGAAGATAAATGAATTGCAATTGGATAATGTGGAGCCGCTCATCTACATCACCGATGAAGTAAATGTGTTGCGCGATGATGAAGTAAAACAAACAATCACACACGAAGAAGCGATGCTAAATGTGCCGGTGAAAGACAGCGATTATATTAAAGTACCCAAAGTTTTAAAAGGAAAATAATGGCTCAGGAAATTATCCGTTTAGAAAATGTATCGAAAAATTATGTGTTGGAACGGGTGGTGATTCCTGCATTAAAAAATGTTACACTAAGCGTAAATAAAAATGAATATGTTGCTTTGATGGGGCCATCAGGTTCAGGTAAATCAACGCTTATGAATGTTTTGGGTTGCCTCGATACACTTTCATCCGGAAAATATTTCCTGAATGGAACCAATGTCAGTCACATGAGTGATGATCAATTAGCAGTGATTCGGAATAAAGAAATTGGTTTCGTGTTTCAAACTTTCAATTTGTTGCCACGGATGACTGCGTTAGAAAATGTGGCTTTACCGCTCGTGTACAACGGAACCAATCGCACAAACAGAACCAACAAGGCTTCGCAGATGCTAGATGCTGTTGGGTTGGCTGATAGAAAAGAACACAAGCCAAATGAAATGAGCGGCGGACAAAAACAAAGAGTAGCAATTGCACGAGCATTGATAAATTCTCCCTCAATCATTCTTGCCGATGAACCAACTGGAAATCTGGATAGCAAAACATCATATGAAATCATGTCGATACTTGATAAGATTCATAAAGAAGGAAACACTGTGATAATCGTTACGCACGAAGAAGACATTTCAAGATTCGCACATAGAATCATTCGCATGAAGGATGGAGAGGTTCATTCTGATGAAATAAATCAGCATCGGACAATTGCAACTTAAGAATTTCAAAATCAAAATTCGTTAATCGGTATTCGATATTTTTTATTTTCAAACGAATGAACCAATGAACAAATAAACCAATCAACTATTCTTCAAATGAAAATCTATACCAAAAAAGGCGACACCGGAACCACACAGTTAATAGGAGGAACGCGAGTACCAAAAAATCATATCCGCATTGAAGCTTACGGAACGGTTGACGAGTTAAATTCTTTTATCGGTTTAACAAGCGACAGCATTGATGATAATAAGGTCAAAGATTTATTGAAAGAAATTCAGGACCGTTTGTTCACCATTGGTTCAACACTCGCCAGCGACCCGGAGAAATCGAGAATGAAAATTCCTGACCTGAAAGAAGAAGATGTTGTGGTGCTCGAAAGCGAAATGGATAAAATGAACGAGCGGTTGCCTGAAATGAAATCATTTATTCTTCCGGGCGGATTGGCTGCAAATTCTATCTGTCACATTGCACGATGTGTGTGTCGCCGTACTGAAAGATTGGCCGTTGCACTTTCTGAAAATGAACCGGTGGAACCACTCGTTATTAAGTACCTGAACCGACTTTCCGACTACCTGTTTGTACTGTCCCGAAAAATTTCTATGGATGCCGGAGCGGAAGAAATACCCTGGAAGCCACGACTGTAAAGCATTATAGCCTTTTCAACACCACCATATATTCTTTCAAAAAAAACATTTTGAGGTGTAAAGAATAAAGATACTTTTGCGCAAAGTTAAAACCACCTGAAAAATTATGTTTTGGAGTCTTGAATTAGCATCTTATTTGGAAGAAGCGCCGTGGCCTGCAAGCAAGGATGAGCTGATTGATTATGCGATACGAAGTGGTTCACCACAGGAAGTAATAGAGAATTTACAAGAGTTGGAAGACGAAGGTGAATTGTACGAAGGCATTGAAGATATCTGGCCCGATTACCCAACGCACGACGATTTCTTCTTCAATGAAGATGAATACTGATTGAATAAAAATTTCAATTTAACTAAAGCGCTCCGAAATTTTCAGGGCGCTTTTTTATTTTTTACTCTTCAATATAGTTTCTGCAAATAATAAATCTTCAGGTGTGGTGATTTTTATATTGGTGGATTCACCTTCTATTAAATTCAGTTTATATCCTGCAGATTCATAAACCGAAGCATCGTCAGTAAACCTTTCGTTATACTCTTTTTGAAATGCTTTTTTAATTTCTGATAATTGAAAACACTGCGGAGTTTGTGCTAACCGGAAATTATTTCTGTTCACACTTTTGTTTTCTCCATTCTTCAATTCATAAACCGAATCTTTCAATGCAACAGTTGCAATTGCATTTCCATGCAATTCGGTTTCAGTAAAACACTTTTCAATTAAACTTAATGTTGCCAATGGTCGCGCTGCATCATGAATAGAAACTATTCCTTCATCGGGCAAAACACTCAATGCATTTTTTACCGAATGAAATCTTGTTGCTCCGCCTTCAACGGTTTCAATAATTTCGGGTAATCCATATTTCTGTTTCAGTTCATTGAAATATAGTTTCCATTCTGCAGCAAGCGGAATAATAATTTTTTCAATTCCATCCACAGCTAAAAACAATCGCAGCGTGTTAACGATAACCGGAATTTCATTCAATAATAAAAACTGCTTGGGCAAGTTGGCTTGCATGCGCCAACCACTTCCACCTGCCGGAATTATTGCATAGCGCTTTAGGGCTGCGCTCATAAACTTAAAAGATTACATGATGAGCATTGCATCACCATAAGTAGCGAAACGATATTTTTCTTTCACCGCTAACTTGTATGCATCCATAATCAAATCGTATCCGCCAAAAGCACAAGCCATAATCAGTAGACTTGTTTTTTCTAAATGAAAATTGGTGAGCAAACTATCAGCAACTGAAAAATCGTAAGGAGGGTGAACAAAAATATTGGTCCATCCTTCCTGTGGTTTTACATGCTTGCCGGCGCTAACACAACTTTCCAATACACGCATGGTTGTTGTTCCGATAGAACAGATGCGCTTCTTTTCGTCAATGGCATGATTCACAATATGGGTAGCTTCAGCATTCATGCTGAAAAATTCAGCATCCATTTTATGTTTCGATAAATCTTCCACCTCTATCTGACGAAAAGTTCCTAGACCTGTATGCAGTGTAACTTCAGCTAAATTTATTCCTGCAATTTCCAATCTCTTCAGCATCTCACGACTGAAATGCAAACCGGAAGATGGTGCGGCAACAGCTCCTTCAATTTTCGCAAAAGTGGTTTGGTAACGCTCACGGTCCATTTCATCAGGCTTGCGCTTAATGTATTTCGGAATCGGAACTTCACCAAGTGTATATAGTGTTTCGCGTAACTCATCATCAGTACCATCAAACAAAAAGCGAATGGTTCGTCCACGGCTTGTGGTATTGTCAACCACTTCAGCTACCAACGAGCTATCCACTCCAAAATATAATTTATTACCAACACGAATTTTACGGGCAGGGTCAACCAACACATCCCACAGGCGCATTTGCTTGTTCAGTTCTCTCATCAAAAACACTTCAATCTTTGCACCTGTCTTTTCTTTACGGCCATACATGCGTGCCGGAAAAACTTTAGTGTTATTCATTACAAATACATCTCCTTCTCCGAAAATGGTTAGTAGGTCTTTTATTTTTTTGTGCTTGATTTTTCCGGTTTTTCTTTCAATCACCATCAGCTTGGCATCTTCACGGTTTTTAGCGGGTGTTTGAGCAATAAGATTTGCTGGAATTTCGAAATGGAATTGTGAAAGTTTCATAATGTAAAAAGTTACGGCTTTTTATTTTTGAGCGCGCAAATATAACGGCTTCTTTGGCTTATAGATTATTTATTTTATTTCACATGATAATCATGATAAACTGAAACAATTTCAACTGAATTTCAATTTCAATACTTTGATTCAAAACTGAAAGGCTTAGGTTTGAACCGCAATGTTAATCCTCCGCATATTTTCAGAAAGTTTTGCCTCAGCGGTACACGAATTATTAGTGAACCGGCTACGCACTTTTCTCACACTGATGGGCATTTCGATTGGTATTTTTTGTGTCATCACTATTTTTTCGGCAGTGGAGTCGCTCGAGAATAATTTGAAAACAAGCATTGATAAATTCGGAAACGATATTGTTTACATCAGCAAGTGGCCATGGAGTTTTGAGAGTGATTATCCATGGTGGGAATACTGGAAGCGCCCGCATGCAACCTATAACGAAATGCGAAAAATGGAAGATAAAATTCCTTCGGCAAAGGCGGTTGGCATTGTATTGTTTATGGGAGGTAAAGTAATTAAGCAGGGAAGTTACAGTGTGGAGAATGCGTTTATCAGTGGTGTTTCGTACAACTACGATTTAATTCAGAATCTTGAATTCAGCGAAGGACATTTTTTCACGCAGGAAGAATCATCGTCCGGTGAACCGGTTTGCATAATTGGCGCAAGTGTTCGCGAACAATTATTTCCCGGAAACATTGACCCGATGGGAAGAGAAATTTCATTGATGGACCGCAAACTTAAAATCATTGGATTGTTTGTTAAAGAAGGAGAAAGCATAATGCAAAACAGCAACGACAATGCTGTGATGATTCCATATAATTTTTTAAAAACAAGAGTGTATGTCGATGGCGATGAAATTGAACCAAGCATATTGGTAAAAGCAAAACCGGGAGTGAGTTTGCCTGAACTCCGAGACGAAATTAAAGGTGTGATGCGCAATATCAGAAGGCAGCGACCAACCGAGAAAGATAATTTCTCCATGAATCAAATCAGTTTTTTAAGCAACGGAATCAGTTCGTTGTTTTCTGTTGTTGATTGGGTGGGATTAATCATTGGTGGATTTGCAATTTTGGTTGGTGGTTTCGGAATTGCAAACATCATGTTCGTTTCAGTTCGAGAGCGAACCAATATCATTGGAATTAAAAAAGCATTGGGAGCAAAAAGTTATTTTATCCTGTTAGAATTTTTGGTGGAATCAATTATCCTGTCAGTAATAGGAGGGCTGCTCGGATTGTTTTTTGTGTATCTCATATTGCTGGGAGCAAATAAAATTATTGATTTTCAGTTTGTGCTGAGCATGAAAAATATAATTATCGGTGTAAGTATTTCAGCAGTTATTGGTTTGGTAGCAGGTTTAATTCCCGCAATATCTGCATCGCGTTTGCATCCGGTTGATGCTATCAGGTTTAAGTAATTGAAATGATTTTTCTATTTGAAATTAATTTTTAATACAAATTGAAAATCTTTGTCAATTTGTTTTGCATTGTTTTTTCATTCGGCCATTTACATTTATGTTCAACAGAAATAATTTCATTCTGAAAAAAATAAATTATGAATCAATCGTCAAAAAATTCAATCATACCAATTATTATTCTCGGTGCGTTCTTTTTCATTTTCGGATTTGTAACCTGGCTGAACGGAACGCTGATTCAATATTTAAAAATCGCCTGTGAGTTAAATACTTTTCAATCATTGCTGGTTGCATTTGCTTTTTACATTTCATACTTCGTTATGGCTTTACCATCATCGTGGGTTTTAAAAATAACAGGATTTAAAAACGGAATGAGTCTCGGATTATTTATTATGGCATTCGGCGCCATCTTATTTATCCCTGCTGCCGAAACACGCAATTACAATTTATTTCTAACCGGGTTATTCATTATCGGAACCGGACTTTCTATTTTACAAACCGCTTCCAATCCGTATGTAACTATTGTAGGTCCGATAGAAAGTGCAGCCAAGCGAATTTCCATTATGGGAATTTGTAATAAAGTGGCAGGAGTATTAGCACCGATAATTTTAGGGGCCATTGTTTTATCAGATGCAGATTCGTTAGTGAAAGAATTGCAAACAATGGATGCAGTAAAAAAAAATATCCGGTTGGATGAACTGGCCTCGCGTGTTGTAATGCCCTATTCAATATTAGCAGGAGTGCTGGCGGTGCTTGGTATTCTGGTTCGCTTTTCTCCATTACCAGAAATTGAAGAAGAGAATGAAAGTGTGGTTGAAGAGGATAGTTTGAATCTGAATACTAATGTTTTTCAATTCCCTCATCTTGTTTTAGGAGTGATTGCTTTGTTTCTTTATGTTGGTGTTGAAGTGTTAGCCGGCGATACAATCGGAAGTTACGGACAATCGCAAGGCATTCCACTATCCGAATCAAAAAACTTTACAGCCTTCACATTATCCGCAATGGTAATCGGATACATCATTGGTATTTTTTCAATTCCGAAATTTATAAAGCAATCGAGAGCATTGGCGTACTCAGCCGTTGTTGGAATTATTTTCAGCATCGTTGCAATCAATACACATGGTTATGTTTCGGTTTTATTTATTGCCTTACTTGGTTTAGCCAACGCATTAATGTGGCCTGCAATATGGCCGCTCGCAATAAGTGGTTTAGGAAAATTTACAAAAACAGGTTCGGCATTATTGATTATGGCCATTGCAGGCGGCGCATTGCTTCCATTGTGTTATGGAAAATTGGCCGATATAAATTTCATTGGCCATCAGCAGGCATACTGGATTTTAGTACCTTGTTATGTATTCATTTTGTTCTATAGCATGAAAGGATATAAAT
>BJGQ01000012.1 GCA_014190575.1 Bacteroidota bacterium
ATATCGCGTAAAACTTTTATATCAGAAATCTGACCATCAGGATTTACCACAAATTGCAACACGACTTTTCCTTCAATATTATTTTCACGAGCTGCATTCGGATACCTTATATTTTTATTAATGAATTCGGTCATTGCCTTTTCGCCACCCGGGAATTGAGGCATTTGTTCCACATACATGAATGGTTGTTGTTTCTCTTCAACAACCGGAGGAGCAACATCGTTAAAATTTACATTGGCATTCGGGTCAACTTCTGTGGTTGGTCCAGGGTCAACTTTCTGTAATTCCTCAACCGGTGGTGGAACATCTTCTTGTTTAACTTCTTCATCCGGTTTAATAACCGGAGGAGTAAATTTTATAGTTTTAGGTGGAGGCGGTGGAAGATTCGGTGGTGGAGGTGGTGGGGTATTTTTATCTATCGGAGGTGGTTCTGATAATTCAGTATAAGAAATTTTCTTTTTACCGATTTCAACTTCAGCTGTTTTAAACATTGATAAAATATAAGGAGTCGTAAATCCAACAACATAAAGTCCTAGCCCTATTAATAAAGCCAGCATTAAAAAGCGGTCATAGTTTTTTCGAAGCTCGTATGCACCATACGATTTATTTCTTCCTTCGAAAACCATGTCATCAAAACTAGCGGTTAAAAATTCTTTTGCTTCCATGATTTAAAAATTTAAGTAAAGAGTATGCTGCTTCATTATTTCCATAAATTATTTTGGCAACATGTCTAATTCTTCTTGCGAAGGGTCCAGAATAGCATAAGATTTAATACCGGTAATCTTCATTTCGTCAAGCATATTAACCAGGTTTTCATACTTGGAAGCATCAGTAGGTTTTATACCAATGTAAACTCCATTATAATTTCCATTTGCTTGCCATCCATTTGCCTTTTGTAACGCTAGAACTTCAGCATTCTTATCAATAATTATTTTTCGAACTTTATTAAAATAAGTAACCTCAACTGTTGGTTGGGTTTGACCATAGTAATAAAATATTCTGTCGTTCGAACCCAAAAGAATTGTCATTGCTTCCGACTCACGAATCTTTGACATCTGGGTTGAGTCTTTCACTTCTTTATCAGGCATAACTACTTGCATAGCTTTTGGCTTCGACATAGTTGTAGTAAGAATGAAAAATGTAACCAACAAAAATCCAAGGTCAACCATTGGAGTCATGTCAATTCTGGTTGACATTTTTTTTGCACGAACACCTCCCCTCTTTTTCCCTTTATGCCCGTCGTCGCCACTTTGTAATTCAGCCATTGTTGTGTCGTTTTATTTTATTGGTTCAACCGGCGCTGCTTCATCAGCAGTTATTAATCCAAACTTAGAAACTTTTCTATCAGCCAATGTTTTGAAAACATTTTTTACTGCAGGGTAATTTGATTTTGAATCACCCTTAATTAATATGACAGGGTTATTTCCTGCTATCCTGGCATTAACTAACCAAACACCTAATTCATTTGAAAGATTTTGAGAAGTATCAACAGGTATTCCAGGTTGCTCTACTTTCTTTCTTTCTTCAGGGCTCATATCCAAATAAGTTTTCATTCCACCCATTGGAATTCCTATGCTGCTTCCGGTTGCAAAAGCATTTTGTTCATCAGTGGTGAATGTGATGTTATATGATTCACCCATTTTTTGAATTAACGATTTTCTGAAATTCTGATTATCTAAATCAAAAAACAATCTGCTATCAGGTGCAATAGTGATAATTACTTTACCATGTTCAGGTGGATTTGAAACAGAAGTTGAACTCGGTGTTGAAACCTGAACAGGTTCGTCAGGACGAAACTGAGTGGTGAGAATGAAAAATGTAACCAGCAAAAAAGCCATGTCAACCATTGGCGTCATGTCAATGGAAACATTGCCTTTAGGCATTTTTATTTTTGACATCGCCTTGGTTTAGTTAAAGCGTGAATCGAAAGTATTGGTAATACTGTAACCTGCCTCATCAATCATGTAAGTCAAAGAATCAATTTGATGAGAGAAAAAATTATACGCTATGATAGACAATGCCGAGGTGATAATTCCAGTTGCAGTATTTACAAGCGCCTCAGATATACCAACAGAAAGAGCAACTGAATCCGCAGCACCCGACTGACCCATTGCAGCAAATGAGCGAATCATACCAAATACAGTTCCAATCAAACCTGCGAGGGTTCCGAGTGGAGCAATAGTAGCAATGAATGGTAAGTTCTGTTGCAACATAGGTAATTCAAGCGCAGTTGTTTCTTCAATTTCCTTTTGAATGGCTAAAACTTTTTGCTCATGAGTTAATGCTTTATTATCCATCATCTCACGATATTTTCTCAAACCATTTTTAATTACATTGGCTACTGACCCTTGTTGTTTGTCGCATTCTGCTTCTGCAGCATCAATGTTGTTTTCTGTTAAATGATATTGCACCTGGCGAACAAAGTTCACCACATTGCCCTTTCCTTTTGCTTTCATTAAAGTGAGTATGCGCTCAACAGAAAAAACCAATGTCATTAATAACATGGTTAAAATAATCGGAACGAGAAATCCTCCCTTGTACATGATACCGAGAATGCTTCCACTCTTAGGTTTTTCACGCAACTCATCAACAAAGTTTGCTGAGTTTCCAAGAAAGAACTCGAATATGCAATACGATACTGCAAAACAAGCTAAGATTACAATTAGGGGGAAAAAAGTTGCTAGGCTATTATTTTTCTTCTGCATGTGGTTTTATTTGAATTTGATTTTTTATGAGGTTCGCAAATTTAGAATTAAAATCAAGCCGTCAAAACATTCTGAAAATTATTTAACAATCAGAATTTTATTAATGGATTTGATAGATTAAACAAGTTTCACTATTATGATTTTTGATTGGAACGAAGAAAGTATTTGAAAAATATTTGTGAATTTTGTTTTTACAAAATAATGACAATTAAAAATCAAATGGAGGTGACAAGGCCCGGTAAAATTCCAAGTACGATGGTAGCAATTGATAGAAGAATGAGCAAAACAGTTTCTGTATTGTTCAACTGAATTATGTTATCTGTATGAGAATTTTTGAAGTAGGATTCAATTACCGGTTTGAAATAATAATAGATGCTGATAAATGAATTTACTACTGCCAAACAAACCAACAAAACATAGCCACCTTCAATTGCAGAAGAGAATAAATAAAATTTTCCGAAAAAACCAGCTGTGATCGGAATTCCTGAAAGTGATAACATACTTATGGCAGTAATAAATGCAAGCACTTTATTTTTTTGGGCCAAACCGGTGAACCCAATTGCTTCATCAGTACCAGTTTGCGTTTGAATAATGTGAATGATAATGAATGCCGCCATTGAGGATATGCCATAAGCAACTGAATAAAATAATATGGCACTTGCTCCCATATATGCAGGGGAAAGAAGCGCGAGTAACATATATCCGGCGTGTGCAATGCTTGAATAAGCAAGCATTCGCTTCAAACTTTTTTGTTGCAATGCGGTGATGTTTCCGATGAACATGGTGATGATGGCTACTACCATTATCACTCCGCTCCACTCACTTGATATTGGTGCAAAACACAATCGGAACAACCGATAGAATGCACCAAACGATGCAATCTTTCCAACAGTTGCAAAAAATGCAGTGATAATTGTCGGCGCACCCTGATATACATCAGGTGTCCAGAAATGGAATGGTGCAGCAGCAACTTTAAAAAGTAATCCAACTAAAATTAATAGTACTCCACAAAGTAAAAGATAATTAGTGTTTGCGCTATTCAATTTTACAAATTCTGCAATGGCAGATAAATCAAATGAGGCAGTTGCTCCATAAATTAATGCAATCCCAAAAAGTAAAAATCCGGTGGAGAAAGAACCCATCAGAAAATATTTCATTGCTGCTTCATTGCTACTGAGATCTTTCTTTTTTAAGCCTGCCAGTATGTAAAAACTGATTGAAAGAATTTCAACACCTAGAAACAACATAAGCAAATTGGTGAATGAAACCATAACTATTGCACCAGCAACTGAGAACACAATTATTGAAAGCACTTCGGCAAGATGGTGGTCATTGTCGCCCATAAAGCGATTGTAAAAAATAATTAACACAGCAGCCAACACCATGCAAATAGCTCCAAATGCAACTGCATAATTATCCATCACCATCATGTGATGAAAAAAAGGTTGATTGGTATTCCATTCCAGAGAATTGAAAACAATTGCAGCAGCCAATCCAATAATGGAAAGCAGCGGAGTAATTTTTCGGTAATTGAAAATGCTTCCAAATAAATTTAAAATTCCTGTGATTGTAAGAGCGATTACTACATTCATAAAGTTGCTGTCATGTTAGAATGGTTAGCAATCAGGTTCAATAATTTTGTTACAGCAGGCGCTGAAAGATTCAACAACAGATTCGGAAATATTCCTAATACAATTATCAATGCAATCAATTTGTAACTCATTATTGTTTCCATCATTGTCATTGATGAAATGCTCTTACTTGTTTCAGAAATTTCTCCGAAGAAAACATTTTTGTAAAGTCGCAACATATAAACTGCTCCAAGAATAATTGTTAGTCCGGCAAACAAGGCTGCATACATATTCCATTGGTAAACTCCCATTAATAATAAAAATTCACCAACGAAACCATTTGTTAAAGGCAAGCCAACACTTCCCAACATCACGATTGCAAACACCACTGCAACTTTTTTATTCACTGATGCAATTCCACTGAATTTATCCATCAATCGGGTACCGCTTCTTCTTTCAAATAAATCAATAAGAAAGAAAAGTGCAACTGCATTCACCCCGTGATTGAACATTTGAATCATGGCGCCTTGAATGCCCTGTATGTTCATTGAAAATATTCCGACAGCAATTAATCCCACATGCGCGAGTGATGAAAAAGCAATCAATGTTTTTAAATCGTTCTGGCGAATGGCTATCACACTTCCATAAATAATTCCACAAACACATAAAATAATTGCGAGCGTGTTCCAATGCGCAACAGCTTCAGGCGCTATTGGTAAAACGAAACGAATTAACCCATACAATCCCATCTTCAACATGATACCTGCAAGCAACATGGTTCCTGCTGTTGGTGCTGTGGTGTATGTTGATGGTTGCCAACTGTGAAATGGAAAGATTGGGATCTTAACAGCGAATGCTAAAAAGAATCCACAGAAAATCCAGGTCTGTTGTGTGGATGAAAGATTCAGTTTATAAAATTCTGTTATTTCGAAAGAGTGATTACCCGGAGTTTGCAGGTACAAATAGATAATTGAAACAAGCATGAATAAACTCCCAGCCAATGTGTAAATGAAAAACTTGAGTGTGACGGCAATTCTGTTTTCACCTCCCCACAATCCACAGATAAAATAAATCGGAATGAGCGCTACTTCATAACTTACATAAAACAGAAATGAATCCATTGCAGTGAATGCTCCTAACATTCCGGCTTGCATTAAAAGTATTATTGCATAAAACACGCTTGAGTTCTCCGTTTCTTTTTGAAGAGAAGTGAGAATGATAAATGGTGTTAAGAAAGTGGTAAGAAGAACCAGAATCAACGAGATGCCATCAATGCCTACATGAAAGTTTATGCCGAAAGATGAAATCCAGATGTGATTGAATTCATCGAAGTATCCGTTGAAGTGAAGATGAATGGCAACAATGATTGAAACCACTACCGACAAAATTGAACTCGTGAGTGCAACATATCCCGCTGTTTTTCCTTTCAGAAATAAAACAATTACCATGAAAACAATCGGAATAATCAGCAGCAGTAATGTATGCATATCAGAAGTTGATTGTGTTTACCAGTGAGAAAAACAATATCGCCACAATTCCAATCACCATCACTAAAACATAAAAGCCAATGTTGCCGCTTTGCAGATTCTTTAACATCGAACTGAAAAAATAAACTGTTTGTCCGCCACCGTTCACTGCACCATCAATAACTTTTTTCTCTATTGAATGGAAAAAGAAATTGCTCATTCCGTTCAATGGCTTCACAATAATTCTATCATACAGTTCATCCACATAAAATTTGTGTAGCGAAAGTTTGTACCACAAACTCATTTTCGATTCGTCAATATTTTTTGCGATTTCATTTTTATGGTAGCGTGCCTTAATAAACTGATAAATCAAAATGACTACTACCACTGATACAATCATCATTACATATTCAAACAAATGAGAAACTTCGTGCGATTGTATTCTGGTATTTACAACAAACACCGGTGAGAAATATTCACTCAGAAAATGTTTTCCGCCCAATGCTTCAGGTATTCCCAAGAAACCACCAACAGCAGAAAGCACCATCAATATCATTAACGGAACTGTCATTGATTTAGGTGATTCGTGAATGTGTTCGAGTTGATGTTTGGTCCCGCGAAACTCACCGAAGAAAGTGAGGAAGAATAAACGAAACATATATGCAGCGGTAAGCACTGAAGTAACAGCAAGTATAAAAAACAAAAACATGGAATGAGAATAGGCAGCAGATAAAATTTCATCCTTTGAAAAGAAACCAGCGAATGGAGGAAAACCTGCAATGGCAAGTGTTGCAATTGCCATGGTCATGAATGTGATTGGTAAATGTTTTCGAAGCCCTCCCATCTTCCGCATGTTTTGTTCACCACTCATGGCATGAATTACACTTCCTGCACCAAGAAATAAAAGCGCTTTGAAAAATGCATGAGTCATTACATGAAACATGGCGCTTGAATATGCTGTGACTCCGAGCGCAACAAACATGTATCCCAATTGACTAACTGTTGAGTAAGCCAACACTTTTTTAATATCCGTTTGTGTCATGGCAATTATGCCAGCCATCAATGCAGTGAGCGCACCAATGATGGCAACGAACTCGCTCGTAGATGGAGCAAGTGCATACATAATGTTTGAACGCGCAATCATGTAAATACCTGCAGTAACCATTGTAGCCGCATGTATGAGTGCACTCACAGGTGTAGGTCCCGCCATTGCATCGGGCAACCAGGTGAAGAGTGGTATCTGCGCACTCTTTCCCATTGCTCCAATGAAAAGAAAAAGTGTAATGAGTGCGATAGTGGTATCACCTGAAGAAAAACTTCTTGCACTGTTAAACACCGTTGTGAAATCAGATGTACCGAAAGTTTTAAAAATTAAAAATATGCCAAGCAAAAATCCAAGGTCACCAATGCGGTTCATGATAAATGCTTTGTTTGCTGCAGCAGTGTAATCGTGATTCTTGTACCAGAAACCAATTAACAAATACGAACACAACCCCACTCCTTCCCAACCGATAAACAGGATTACATAATTTGCTCCAAGCACCAACACCAGCATGTTGAACATAAACAAATTCATGTAAGCAAAAAATTTTCCGAAGCCGGCATCATCGTGCATGTAGCCAGCTGAATAAATGTGAATGAGTAAACCAACTCCGGTAATAATCAACATCATGATTATGCTCAGGCGGTCAACTAAAAATGAAAAATCGACCGAAATGTTTCCAGCAGTTATCCAAGTGAAATAAGTTTTTTGAACAGCTGCTCCACTGTGACCAAGATCTTCGTAAAAAATTCCGACGGCAATAATGAATGAAAGTAAAACAGAACCGCACCCAATAATAGTCGCGAGGTTTTTTGATATTTTGCCGAAGCCTAAACCGTTAATTATGAAACCAATTAAGGGGAGCAACGGCACTAACCATACTAATTCTGTCATCCTGTTTTTTTGTGCGCGACAAAACTAATAATACAGGTCACAGATGCAATATGATTGAAAGCAGAAATTTATTTCAATAAATTATTTCAATACTCAGCGATAAACTTATTTACAAAATGAGAATGTGTTATCGAATCAAAGTTACATTTCCTTTCTTCTTCAATTCAAAACCATTGGCGCATGTGCCTTGAATGTACCAAACATATACAGCAGGTGTACAAAGTTTTCCCTGCCAGGTTCCATCCCATCCATCATTCACATCATAAGTTTCAAAAACCATTTCGCCCCATCGATTAAAAACCCGGAAGGCTGTAACCTGGCTTAATCCATATGTTCTTATTTTGAATACATCATTCTTTCCATCAGCATTTGGTGTGAATGCATCAGGAACATACAATACATCATCACTGCAAGCGAGATTAATTTTTACATAATCCTCAGCTTTGCATCCTAATGAATCGGTAACCGTTAATTTGTAAGTAATAGGAATATTAACATGTGAAGCAACCGGGAATTGACAGGTATTGCAATCTAAAAAAGTTGGTGGCTCCCAAAGAATTGTTCCGCCATTTGAGTAAGCGTTCAACTGGTAGGTTTGCCCGTAAATAATTTCTGCATCAGCACCTGCGTAAATTATTGGCAACTGGTTTACATTAATCACTACGGTATCTGCTGAATTAAAACAAACACCATCAGTTGAATAAACTATGTAGGTTGTAGTAACAATTGGAGCGGCTGTTGGGTTTGGAATACTTGCGTTATCCAATCCATCAACTGGTGTCCAGGAATAACTGTATCCGCCCGAAGCATTAAGTTGGATAAAATCATTTACACAAATCATTGCATCGGGAGAGGCAACAACCTGAAATGGCTTCATCAGTTTTACTGAAACAGTATCAGAAGCAGAACATCCCATACTATCGTATCCGAATAAAGTGTATGTTATAGAGTTGAGCGGAACGCAAACAGGAGATTGCAATGATGTATCGTTTAAGTAATCAGCTGGTGTCCAATAATAATATATTGCTCCAGTGCCTGAGAGATTAGTTGCATTAGGATAGCAAACCACTTTTGATGACCCTGCATCAACAACAGGCAATGCGTGAACAATCACATTCATCGTGTCATTTTTAAAACACCCAAACTGATTGCCAACAACCACAATAAATGAAGTTGTAACTGAAGGTGAAGCAATTGGATTTGCTATTGCAGGATTATTTAAAACACTGGCAGGTGACCATTGATAGGTTGTTCCACCACTTGCATTTAATTGTGCAGCGCTTCCAAGACAAATATTTTCATCTGTTCCTGCGACTGCAACTGGTAATGGATTGATATCGATGGTAACAGTTGTAGTGTCTTTGCAACCTGTAGCATTTGTTCCCACTATAGTATAGGTCATTGGTGATAACGGAGACGCGGTTACGATAGAACCTGTTGTAGCACTTAATCCTGTTGAAGGTGACCAGGTATAATCAATTGCTCCACTTGCTGTAATTGTAGTTGATAGTCCATCACAAATAGTAGGTTGTAGTGCTGTTGCATATATAACAGGTACAGGGTTAATAGTGACAAGTGTTGTAACAGTTGCAGTACACCCGTTTGCGTCTGTTCCAATTACTGAATAAGCAGTATTAACAATTGGATTTACTGAAATAGCATTACCTAACGCATTGGTGGACCATAAATAATTTACTGCTCCGGTGACAACAAGAGTAGCAAAATCACCAGGACAAATAGATGGTGTGTTTGGAGAAATGCTAATCACAGGAAGCGAATAAATAGTAACAGGAATTATATTCTGTGCCTGACATCCATTCAAATCAGTTCCGGTTATGCTGTAAGTGGTTGATGTGATTGGATTGGCCATTACTGTGTTTCCACTTGTTGCACTCAATCCCGTTGAAGGGCTCCATAAATAATTGGTTGCGCCGGTTGCTGTTATTGTTGTTGATTGTCCGTTACAGAATGTTGAATCAACTGCTGTTACTCCAATGATTGGAAGTGGATGAATAATAACTGTTGATGTGGTTGCACCCGTGCATCCATTCAAATCTGTTCCTAAAATATTGTAAGTGATTGTTGCAGTTGGTGTCGCAATTACTGTTGCTCCATTTGTTGTATTCAAATTTGTTGATGGACTCCATGCATAGGTACTTGCTCCTGTTACGGTGAGCGATGCTGAAAATCCTAAACACATGGCTGTGTCTAAACTTGTTACTGTCGGTAATGAATTTACATTCACATTCACTGTTGATGTTGCAGTGCATCCGTTCACATCGGTTCCTGTAACAGTATATGTAATGCTGGTTAAAGGTGTGGTTGTTACACTGTTTCCTGTCGATGATGATAATCCTGTTGATGGACTCCAGATATAAGTGGACGCTCCACTTGTTGTTAAAGTTGTAGATGAATTCAAACAAACCGATGGACTTGCTGTTGATGATATAACAGTTGGTAATTGATTCACTGTTATCGGAATTATATTCTGTGCCTGACATCCATTCAAATCAGTTCCGGTTATGCTGTAAGTGGTTGATGTGATTGGATTGGCCATTACTGTGTTTCCACTTGTTGCACTCAATCCCGTTGAAGGGCTCCATAAATAATTGGTTGCGCCGGTTGCTGTTATTGTTGTTGATTGTCCGTTACAGAATGTTGAATCAACTGCTGTTACTCCAATGATTGGAAGTGGATGAATAATAACTGTTGATGTGGTTGCACCCGTGCATCCATTCAAATCTGTTCCTAAAATATTGTAAGTGATTGTTGCAGTTGGTGTCGCAATTACTGTTGCTCCATTTGTTGTATTCAAATTTGTTGATGGACTCCATGCATAGGTACTTGCTCCTGTTACGGTGAGCGATGCTGAAAATCCTAAACACATGGCTGTATCAGAACTTGTAATAGTTGGTAGTGAATCTACCAAAACAACTACATAGGCATTATCAACACATCCATTCGTATCAACTCCAACTACTGCGTATGTGGTTACTGAAAGTGGTGTTGCAAATACTGAACTTCCGGTTGAAGATGATAAAGTTGAAGTTGGATTCCAGGTATAAGTTGCTGCACCAGTAGCCGTTAGTGTTGCAGCTGAATTCAAACAAACAGTTGGGGATGATGAATAAGCATGGACAATTGGAGGCTGATTAACAATTAAATTTGTATTGGCTGTTGCCGTGCATCCATTTGCATCGGTTCCAATGATGGTAAAAATTGTTGAGGCTGTTGGTATAGCAGTTACACTTGCTCCGGTTGAACTACTCAAATTATTTGCAGGTGACCAAAAATAACTTAATGCTCCGCTGGCAGTTAAAATGGCAGTTCCCCCAGCACAAAACTCCGGTACATTTGAAACAAGGCTTAAAACAGGAGATGGAAATATTGTAACAATTATTTGATTGTTTGATGTGCATCCGTACGAACTTGTTCCGGTTACTGAATAAGTTGAGGTGAATGTTGGATTAGCGGTAACGATACTTCCCGTGCTATCGCTCAATCCAACGGTTGGTGACCACAGATATGATGATGCACCAGATGCTGTTAATGCTGTTGCCTCACCAATGCAAAGTTGTGGAGTTTGTTGAACAATTGTAACAACTGGCAACGGATTTACAACAACAACAGAATTTACATTCGCTACACAACCAGTAGCGTCAATTGCATTAACTGTATAAGTGGTAGTTGTCAAAGGATTGGCAATAACTGTTGCTCCTGTTGAAGTGTTTAAACTAGCAGAAGGACTCCATGTATATGTGATTGCGCCGGCAACAACCAAGGTAGTTGTTTGTCCAACACAAATAGAAGGATTTGAACTTGAAATTGACAAAGCAGGGCCAGGTGATACAATTAAATTTAATGATGTGGTATCAGCGCAACCATTTCCATCAATACCAATCAAAGTATAGGTGGTTGAAACAGATGGTGTTGCTATAACATTACTTCCGGTTGACGCTGATAAATTTATTGATGGGCTCCAGAAATAATTTAATGCGCCACTTCCACTTAAAGTTGCAGATGATGAAGTGCACAGTATAGCTGAAGTCGGTGAAGCAGATATAATCGGGTTGGGATTAACATTGACCACAACATTTGAACTTGAACTGCAACCATTAGCTGCAAATCCTACCACGGTATAAGTTGTCGTAGAACTTAGCGTTGCATTTACCACGCTTCCGGTTGTTGCCGATAATCCTGTTGATGGACTCCATTTATAAGTTACTCCCCCAGTAGCAGTAAGCTGAACGGTTCCGCTCACACATAAATTTCCACTTGAGGAACAATTAATAACGGGCAAAGGCAACACGGTAACAGTTGAATATGAATTTGCCACACAGCCAAATGAATCCATTGCTGTTACCAGATAACTTGTAGTAATGGTAGGCGATGCAATTACCGATGCACCGGTTGATGAATTTAAATTTGTTGTTGGGCTCCATGAATAAGTACTTGCACCCGAAGCATTCAAAACTGCGTTATCACCAAAACAGATTGTTGAATTGGAACTTGCAATACTTATTGATGGTCCCGGTGAAACAAAAAGGTCCAATGAAAATGTGTCAGCACATCCATTTGCATCAATTCCAATTACTGTATAGGTTGTTGAAGAGGCTGGGTTTGCAAGAATAGAGCTACCTGTTGAAGATGAAAGACCTGCTGAAGGACTCCAGAAATAATTTAATGCACCGCTCGCTACAAGATTTGCATTTGATCCAATACATAAAACGGTAAAAGCAGGAGTTGCAGATATTATTGGTGGTGTGTAAACATCAACTTGCACATTTGATATAGCCGTGCACCCATTCACATCTGTACCCAGAACTGTGTAAGTTGTATTTCCAACCGGGGAACTTGTAACAGAAGTTCCGGTTGTTGTATTCAATCCAGTTGAAGGCGACCATGAATATGTTGAAGCTCCTGAAGCAGTTAGAATTGCATTTTGTGTTAAACAAATATTGCCGCTCGAAGATGCGTTTACTATTGGAAGCGGACTAACTATTACATTTCCAACTGCTGTATCAGTGCAACTTCCGAAAAAACCAATTACTGTATAAGCTGTATTTGCTGTTGGACTAACTGTTAGAGAACTTCCTGTTGCTCCATTTGACCACTGATAAACCGGAACGCCAAAGGCAGTGAGTGTTGCAGGTTGTCCGGAACAAACAGCCATACTGCTTACTGCAATAACAGGATTTGGCACTGATATAATTGGAATACTTGCCTGACCGCTACATCCATTTGCATCAGTCGCAAAGACAGTATAGGTAATATTTGCTAAAGGAAGTGAAGTAACATTTGAACCTGTGGATGTATTAAGATAAGTTGATGGACTCCATGTATAATTTGTTCCTCCTATTGCATGTATTATTGATGAATGTCCATAACAAATACTGTCGTCAACAGCCGTAACTGTAATCACAAGATTCGGAGCAATATTGACAACTGCTGTCGCAGTGCCAGAACAACCATTTGCATTAAATGCAGTTACTGTATAAGTTGTATTTAAAGAAGGTGACGCCTGAACCGTTGCCCCGGTCGTAGCATTTAATCCTGTTGATGGACTCCAGGTATAGGTTGTACCTCCGCTCGCATGTATTGTTACAAATGAGGCTGAACAGATTGTGCTTGCAGGCGCATCAACAATAATGTCTGGAATTACAACAGTATGAGCTATAGTTCCGGAACAGCCTGCAACAGTAGAAACATCAAGTGTAACTGTATAAGTACCGGGCCCCGGGAAAGTATGAACAGGATTATTTTGTGCTCCACTTAAAATCGGAGAACCATCACCGAAATTCCATGAATAATTTGTAGCAACACCATTAAGAATTACTGTTGAATCTAAAAACAAAACGGTATTTAAATCACAATTTACCTGATAACCAAAATCAGGTGTAACTAATGTAGGTTCTACTATCGTAGATATGTTTGCAACACAACCAGTAACTGAAGTTAAAGCACAGGTATAAACAGACCCTACTACCGGATTATTAACTGTGATGGTTTGAGTAGTTGCTCCACCCGGCATCCATAAATACCCAAATCCTGGAGGGGCGGTAAGAGTCACTTGATTTTGTCCAACACAGTATTGCGTTAAAACTTGAAGCGGACCACAATAAGCATCAATGTATGCGTAGCCAAAATGACCTCCTAAAGCACAATCTCCAACCTGAAATTCTATGGTTATTGATTGATTCAAATACGCTGTCAAATCAATTCCAACAGTTGTCCAATCTCTGTAGTGTACAACAGAAGCAGAAGTTGTAATTCCCGGTAGAAACCCTGCAACATTTGAATCAGCAACCACCATGTAGTGACCACATAAAGCATTGGGAACATAATTTCCGCCGGCATCAAGAACCTTTATTTCAAATCGTGGTTTTTCATTTTGTGAGTGCGGTGTTACATTCCATTTTGGATCTTCAAGCACAACAGCATAACTGTAAACAAATAATTCAGATGCAGGTGTTACAGTAAAAGTATATTTAACCATTTCAGATTTAGAACCGGGAAATGGACCTGGATTATTTTGAGCATAAAATGAATTTTGCCAGGCTCCTAACCTTGCCGAAAAATTTCCGCCTAAAGGAGAAACTTCCACTAAGTTATTTAAAGTGTTTGGATCAGTTATCGGAGTAGTAATGGTAAATCTCGGAGGCGTTAATCCACCTGAATTCATAAACTGATTTAAAATAATAGGGCAACAACCTCCTGGGTTATTTCCTGAGTTTCCATTAGGGGTGCCTGTTCCGCCTTGCCAATTGCTGAAGTCTCCGTTTTCAAAATTTGAGTTTGTGCAATTAGTAGTTTGAGCAGATGCACTAAAATATCCGAATAATAAAACAAATAAAACTTTGAATAAAAACTTTGATTTAACAAGCATTCCTTCCTTGTAAAGTCTATTCATGAGACTTAAATTTAAGATGAACCTGTTGTTTAAAATCTTTCTTCATTTCAACACTGTAATGGAACTTTGTAGTGCGTTTTACGAATGGTTTCAATTAAGTTTCACTAATGTAGAATTGCTATATATCAGCAAGAAATAAAACAGGCTGAACAGGTATATAAGATAGTTCTATTTAGTAATAATACCTTTCGTTGTATTAGTAATTCTGAAATAGAAAAAAGATGTTTAAAATTTATTTGATTATAAATTTTATAAAAATCCGTTTTGAATTATCAATTTATTCCATCTAATCATTTTTAGTTTTGCCTTTCAATGATTGATTCACAAAAAATTTTTATGCAACGGTGTATTGATTTGGCAAAATCAGGATTTGGCAATGTTGCGCCCAATCCTATGGTTGGTGCAGTTCTCGTTCATGATGGAAAAATAATCGGCGAAGGTTATCATTATGAATTCGGAAAAGCTCATGCCGAAGTGAATGCAATTAATGATGCGGAAAAAAATTATCCTGAACTTATTTCTTCAGCAGAATTATATGTGAATCTTGAACCTTGCTCACACTATGGAAAAACTCCACCGTGTGCCGATTTAATTATTTCCAAAGGAATTAAGAAAGTTTTTATTTCGAACCAGGATCCAAATCCAATGGTATCCGGAAGAGGAATTGGAAAATTAAACGCAGCAGGTATTGAAGTTGTAACTGATATTTTACCGGAAGTGGGAAGAAAACTCAACAGGCGGTTTTTCACTTTTCATGAGAAGAAAAGACCATTCATAATTTTAAAATGGGCGCAAACGGCTGATGGTTTTATCGCTCCGGTTTCAAAAGAAAAATTTCAGATTTCAGGAGCACAATCACAAGAGTTGGTGCACAAATGGCGGAGCGAAGAGCAATCAATTTTAGTTGGAAAAGAAACTGCACTCTATGATAATCCGCAATTGAATGTAAGATTATGGGAAGGCAAAGATCCAATACGAATTGTGATTGATTCCAAACTTTTGCTTCCTGAAAGTTTGAATTTGTTCAATCATGAAATTGAAACCATTATTTTCAATTCAATAAAAACTGAGGAGCAAAAAAATATATCTTTTGTAAAATTGAATTTCAAAACTCCCATTCTGAATCAATTGCTCTCCCATTTGTATTCAAAAAATATTCAATCAATTATTATTGAAGGTGGAACAACCACTTTACAAAAATTCATTGACGAAAATTTGTGGGATGAGGCACGAATATTTACAGCTCCGAAAAAATTAATTTATGGAATTAAAGCTCCTGTTATTTTATTTGAAAATTTTAATACCGAAATTATTTCTGTTGGAGGCGATGAATTAAAAATTATAAATAATTTTCTTGAATAAATATTTTCCGTTTCAGCGGGGTATTCCGAAGGAGACGATACTTTGTATTTCGATGACCGTCATTTCTCAAGTAAAGTTGTTTGTACATCTTTCCCCTTGCCCGTTTCTCCCGCCGCCAGTGGATTGAGCGGTGTGGGACAAGGGAGCTCTTGCGCTCTTTGGCTTGTTGTCTATTTCATCTCTATTTTTATTCCTTCACAAACTTACCAACTGCTATATCTCCGTTTTTAAATTCTACTCGCAACAAGTACATGCCGCTTGCTAAATTGCTTACATCTATATCTGTGGTGTTAGTGCTTGCCTGAAATACTTTTCTTCCTGTAATATCCATTACCACTATTTTTTCTGCTGGTTGCTTACTGCTGGTTGTTAATTTTTCACTTACAGGGTTAGGATAAATCTTAACACTATTTTGAATATCTATTTCATTTATTCCATTACCTACATCCAACAATCTTGCAATACGAAAGCACAGTGTATTACCTGAATTATCAAACCCTCCACCTGCATATAATATATTTTGGAAAACTTCTTCATCGAGATCGCCACCGGCAAATGCAGTATCTACTCCAGATACATTCGAACCATCATAGTAAAATAGAAAAGGGTTTGTAGGACTTTTTACTATTAATTTATTATTGACTGAAATTATTTTAAATCCTTCGCCTGGATAATTTGTTCCATGCCAGGTAGTATCATCCCAATAAGCAAGATAAGTATTTATACCACACACTTTTTCAAATTGCCCTGTTATGTATAATTTATTGTTATATACTTCCATATCATGAACATCAGCTGCTGAATGATTGCCACTTATTTTGTCGGTTCCAAAACTTCCGGCGCTTGAACACAGATTGCTCCATGTTGCTCCATCCCAGGAAGCAATGTTCCAAGCATCTATCCCCCGGCAAAGTCAAAGGTACCCCCAGCAAATAATTTCCCATTATAAATTTCTAAACTCATAACAATATGTGAACTTCCTGTAATACCGCTACCCAATGTATCCCATTGAATACCATTCCATTTTGCAATATGATTGCCTGTTCCATTAATGTTACTAAAATACCCTCCTGCTATTAAATCATTGTTAAATATGGCAAGGCATAAAACTTCACTTGAACTATTGCCGATTGTACTCCATTGAAGAGTAGAAAAGTTAAATTCCTCAATCCGGTCATCTTTTCCTAAAATTAAATTTCCATTATACATAATTGCACAATTTGTATATGAAAGAATTGAAGCGTTAAAAATCCCAGGGAATGGTATCCAGTTTGTGCCATCAAATCCAACTGCATAAGCACTTGAAACTCCACCGCCACCCTCAAATATACCTAACAACCATAGCGTATTATGAAATGTATCATTTACTAAAAAACTAACCTGGCAATTATTAAAAGTAGAATCAATGCAATCAATACCAGGAACAATGGGTCTCCATTGGTAATTCTGCGCATTACAATTAAATGCGATATTCAATAAAACAAATGTTAGAATGGTTTTCATAATCTATTCGTTTATAGAGATTACAGTTGAATGAAAATCAGAATTGCTTGTTCGCAAATTTACTATATACATTCCTGGTGCAGGTAAAACTATTTTTCTATTCCAGTTATTGTTTTTCGGCAATTCAACTTTTTCATCAAAAACTACCTGACCGGCAAGATTACTAACTGTGATAATCCCTTCTTCTTCAATTTCGCTGAAACCTGTAAGCATAAACCATCCGTTTGTCGGGTTGGGATAAATATAAACTGAATTTTTAACAGATGAATTTACATCGGGTTCTTCCAGACGCCACCATGCCGGATGCACAATTATTTCGCTGCGACTGCAACACCCAAAATTTGTATTGGTGTTTGTATAGGATATTGAATTGAGGTAGTAAACACCCTCGGAGGCTGTTACTTTTATTAATGTCATAACATTGAGTGTTCACACCTTCACAAATTTCACTACCATGCTTGCTCCACTTTCGCTTTGTAATTGCAACAGGTAAACACCTGCATTTAATATAGCTACATCAATTGTAGTTGTTGTATTGGAAGTATTTACCGTAAGCAACTCTCTGCCAAGTATATCTTTTATGATTACTTGAACCGGACTGAAATTAACATTTGTCTCAATGTTAATTTCTTATTGTGCAGGGTTTGGATAAATCTTAACACCATTTTCAATATCTATTTCATTTACTCCATTTCCAATATCAACCAATCTTGCTATTCTGAAAGCGAGAGTAGCTCCAGAATTATCACCCCCCCACCCGCATACAAGGTATTTTGAAAAACTGCTTCATCATTATCTCCTCCAGCAAATCCAGTATCAACTCCAGTTGTTGTTACATTATTAGAGTAAAAAAGAAAGGGTCCTGCGGGGCTTCTTACAATTAACCTATCATTTACAACAATTAAGTTATTACCTTCTCCGCCATAGCTTGTTGTATGCCATGTAGTATCATCCCAGTAAGCAAGGTAGCAATTGATGTTGCATACTTTTTCAAATTTCTGATCTTGTTGGTCTTACCCATTTTCATCACTCAACAAATATAACACGCTCACGCCCGTGTGTGGTGTTTTCACCAACACGATTTTTAGTGTTCATAAATTTTCATCTCTCATTTTATCACTTACCAAATTCAACTTTCATTTTCCGTCTTCTGATTTATTGTAATTTTTATTCTCCATTAAAACTAAAAAGCTACATTGCCTTCCGATTTTACGATGGACGAAATCAGGCAATTCATTCAGCAGATACAAAATGATCCGGGATCAATTTTTAACCCCGAAGCTGTAATTCGTTACGGTGGCATTACTATTTTATGCCTCACCATTTTTGCTGAAACAGGTTTGTTCTTTTGTTTTTTCTTCCCCGGTGATTCATTGGTGTTTACTGCCGGAGTGCTCACTTCAACCGGAACGCTTCCTTATCACTGGAGCATTGTTTTAATTCTCATGATTGTATCAGCAATCATTGGAAATATTGTTGGCTACTGGTTTGGAAAAAGAACAGGAGGTTTATTGATGAAGAGAAAAGACACTATTTTTTTCAGGAAAGAATATGTAACAACCGCCGAAACTTTTTATGGTCGATATGGTGGAATGGCGTTGGTGCTTGGTCGGTTTCTGCCAATCATAAGAACCTTTGCACCCATTGTTGCCGGCGTAATTGATTTGCCATTCAAACGGTTTTTCTTTTACAGTTCATTTGGCGCCATTCTCTGGGTGCTGCCCTTAGGCGGTGCAGGATATCTTTTAGGCACCATTCCGTTTGTACAAACTAATTTGGGATACATCATTATCGCAATGGTTATCGGAATTACAAGTCCGGTAATTTATAAAGTGATTAAAGAAAACAGCAAGAAGAAAAAATTGAAACAGAATTCTGAAACAGAAAATTAATCCATCAATAATTGTTTCACTTCATCTGTTATTTTTGAAGCCCTGATTTAAAAACATAAAAATGTTTTTTCTAAAAAATTTAAAATCATTATTCCTGTTAATCATGACTACTCTTACTTCTGCTCCAATTTTGGCTCTCGATCCGCACAGCTTTGCCAGGATTGATGAAGCTGTTGTTCAAAAATTATATCTTGATATTAAAGTAGATTTTTCCCGGAAAATTATTTCCGGAAAAGCGCAATGGACCATTAAAAAAGGTGCAGATGCAACGGCTATTCATTTCGATACAAAAGGATTAACCATTCAAAAAGTAACGCTCAACGAAGACCCGACGGCTATTAATTTCTCATGGGGGATTGATGATGTAATTCTCGGTCACGAATTAATTATTCCGTTAAAAGCAACTACTGTTTCTGTTTCAATTTATTATTCCACTTCGCCTGATGCGGCAGCGTGTCAGTGGTTGGAGTCATCACAAACCGCTGGAAAAAAATTGCCCTTTCTTTTCACACAATGCCAGGCAATTCTCGGTCGCAGTTTGTATCCATGTCAGGATAGCCCCGGCATTCGGTTTACCTACGAGGCCGATGTGCAGGTACCAACTGATATGCTCGCGTTGATGAGTGCTGAAAATCCTACACAAAAAAACGCAACTGGAAAATATCATTTCAGAATGACCAATCCCATACCATCGTACCTGATGGCCTTGGCGGTTGGCGATATACAATTTCAATCATTAGGTGAAAGAACAGGAGTTTATGCCGAACCTTCCATGCTCGAAAAATCGGCTTATGAATTTGCCGATATGCAAAAGATGCTTGAAGCCGCTGAGAAACTATATGGCCCTTATCGCTGGGGTAAATACGATGTTTTGGTTTTGCCTCCGAGTTTTCCTTTCGGTGGAATGGAAAATCCCCGATTAACTTTTGCTACTCCAACAATTCTTGCAGGTGATCGCTCATTGGTTTCATTGGTATCGCACGAACTTGCTCATAGCTGGAGTGGTAACCTGGTGACCAATGCAAATTGGAACGATTTCTGGCTCAACGAAGGTTTCACTGTTTATTTTGAAAGAAGAATTACTGAGGCATTGTATGGAAAAGATTTCGCTGATATGGAAGCCTATCTCGGAATGGAAGATTTGAAAGAGACATTAAAAGATTTTGAAAATACACCAGATGCAACTTGCCTGAAATTAAAACTCGATGGCAAAGATCCTGATGATGGAATGAACAGCATAGCGTACGAAAAAGGTTATGCGCTTTTGCTATTGATTGAAAAAACAATTGGTCGAGATGCACTGGATGCTTTTCTGCGCAAGTATTTTGATACGCATGCATTTCAAACAATGAACACCGAGCAATTTATCAGTTACATTGAACAGGATTTGTTCAGCAAATTTCCGGGCGCTGAGGAAAAAATAAAATTGAATGATTGGATTTACAAACCCGGCTTACCTGCAAATTGTCCGGTAATTGTGAGCGAAAAATTTATTGAAGCCGATAGAGAATATCAGAAATGGATGGATGGAGCTCCGGCAAAAAATCTTAATACAGGCGATTGGACAACTCAACAATGGTTAAATTTTATTGATAAACTTCCTACGGTAATTTCCAATGAAAGAATGATTGAATTAGATGCTGCATTCAAATTCTCAGTAAGTGGAAATGCTGAAATTGCTGATGCCTGGTTTTTACAAAGTTTGATTCACAACTATTCTCCTGCTTATATTTACATGGAAAAATTTCTGATAGAAGTTGGTCGTCGTAAATTTTTGATGCCTCTTTACAAGGAGATGATAAAATCAGCAGCAGGTAAAGAATTAGCAATGAAAATTTACAAACAAGCTCGACCAAATTATCATTTCGTTGCCCGACAAAGTGTGGATGAAATGCTTGGATGGCACGAAGGACTTTAAACCGTTGAATAGTGAATTTGAATTGTGAATAGTGAAAAAATAAATTTCTCTGAAACACGAAAATAAAATGCTCTCAAAAATTCTTATAGTTGATGATGAGCCCGATTTAGAAGAACTCATCCGGCAAAAATTCAGACGAAAGATTGCTTCCGGAGAATATCAGTTTGAGTTTGCGCACAATGGAATTCAAGCACTTGATAAATTAAATAATGATGAAGGTCAGTATTCATTGGTCTTTACCGATATTAATATGCCTGAGATGGATGGCCTGGCATTGTTATCAAAAATAAACGAACTTGATCCTGCTTTTAAAACCATTGTGGTATCTGCTTATGGTGATATGGATAACATTCGTACTGCCATGAATCGCGGGGCTTTTGATTTTCTAACAAAGCCAATTGATTTTACTGATTTTGAAACCACACTGACCAAAAGTGTTCTTGAATACAACAAAATTATTGAAGGCATTAACGCCAAAGAACATTTAATAAATGCCCGTTTAGAAAAGGAACGCGCTGAACAATCAGAAAAATTCAAGCAACAGTTTTTATCAAACATGAGTCATGAAATCCGAACTCCGCTGAATGCGATTAAAGGAATGACTTTAATGTTGCTGAAAGAAAATCTGGAAACCAATCAGCAACGAAATCTTGAAATCATTCGCAAGTCAACCGATAATTTAATTGTAATTATCAATGATATTCTGGACATGAGTAAAATTGAAGCTGGAAAATTAGAGTTGGAAAAAATCGACTTCTCTCCTGCTGAAACCATTCAAAATGTTTTTGAATTATTGCGATTTAAAGCCGACGAAAAAAAATTAAATTTTTATGTAAAAACTTCAGATGATTTACCGGAAGCATTAATTGGTGATGCAGTTCGGTTAGGTCAGGTGATGATGAATCTTGCCGGTAACTCTATAAAATTTACTGAATCTGGCAGTGTGACTGTTGAAGCAAAAGTGGTTTCTATTGAAAATAATATTGCCAATGTAGAATTCAGCGTGAGTGATACCGGTATTGGAATGACTCCTGAACAATTGGAAAAAGTATTCGAAAGTTTTTCTCAGGCATCAAAAGAAACATATCGCAAATTTGGTGGTACAGGTTTAGGTCTCACCATTTCAAAATCTTTAGTTGAGTTAATGGGTGGTCATCTATCAGTAAAAAGCAAGTATGGAGAAGGAACAACATTTTATTTTGTTGCACCCTTCCAGATTGGTGATGTTGCAAAATTAGAAAGCAATACTAGAGGGAATGTTGAAGTGCCTGTAATTAAAAACATCAGCATTTTATTATTCGAAGATAATTTGTTTAACCAGATTGCCGCCGAACAAATTTTAAATTCTGCAATTGAAGGATTGAAAATTGACATTGCCGACAACGGTTTAATTGGATACGAAAAATTATTAACCAACGATTATGATGTGGTGCTGATGGATATTCAAATGCCTGAGTTAGATGGATATCAAACCACAGTAAAAATCAGAACAGAACTGGAAGGCACTCGAAAAAATATACCCATCATGGCAATGACTGCAAATGCGTTGAAAGAAGAAACAAAAAAATGCATGGAGGTTGGAATGGATGATTTTATTACCAAACCATTTGAACCAAACGATTTATTAATTAAGATCAGTAAACTACTTAATAAAAAAAGATAACCAATAATGGAAGACACGAAAGTAAGTGACTTAACTTTTTTAAAACAATTTTCATCAGGTAATACGGCAATGATGAAAAAATTAATCGGCGTATTTTTTAATACTGCACAAGATGCCATTGTAAAAATCCAGGGATTTATTGAAGAAAAGAATTGGGAGCGCGTTGGTTCCATTGCTCATCAGTTGAAGCCACAATGTTCTTACATGGGAATAAAATCCGCTGAACCCATTATCATTCAAATTGAAGAAGCAAAGCATACTGATGGCTCTGCTATCCCTGCTTTGTTTGAATCGCTAAAAGCAATAATGGAAAAAGCGATGCTTGAATTAAAAGAAGAAACAGATAAACTTGCTTAATCACTACATTTAACCCCTAAATAAATTATTCACTCATGGCCGCACTAAAAAAAATATTTTTGGTTGACGATGATCACAACTACAACGAAATGTTGAAAATGCATCTCAGTTCAAAATTCAACCTTGAAATTTTAACATTTTCTACGGGAGAAGATTGCATTCGGAACATTGATTTAAGCCCGGATTACATTGTTCTTGATTACAATTTAAATTCTGTAAAAACCGAAGCCGCCAATGGAATTGATATTCTGAAAAAAATAAAAGAACTTAAACCAGAAGTTTATGTCTTGTTCTTATCAGGTCAAGATAAAATAGAAGTTGCAGTTGATACTATAAAATATGGAGCATACGATTATGTAGTAAAAAATCAATCAAGTTTTTTGCGAATTGAAAACTGCTTGGTTAATATTCATAAAAACATTCGCTTACAATATTTAGCGCGTGCTTACCGCTTTGCAACTTTCTTTCTCGGCGGAATCTTAATTGCCATAATCATACTCGCCATTCTTTTAAAAATATTCGGCATTTCTGCAATTAATCCAGGATGGGTTTAATTAATTTTTCCTGACCTTGTTTTTTTTCTGTGTACTTAAAGCTGTGAAGCCAGAGAACAAAGCATAATTAAAAAACAGAACACGATAATTACTTTTACTTCTTCCAACATACATATACTAATGCAGGTGGAACATTTATAGGTGCAAATTTTACTTCCACTCTGTCAAACATTCGTTTAAATCGACCAAGCGTTGAAGGAGAATATTGAAACTGAATCATTGCTTTTCCGGTTTTTAATATGGCATAAGAGCCGGCTAATATTCTTGTAACAGTATTGTTTGGAATAATTGCAAGCGGTAAGGATGATACCACATAATCAGGTGAACCCAAATGATGTTCTGCTAAAACAAGCGATGCTTTTTCGGCGGGGCAATTAAAAACAGTTAATCGTTTGTCATCAATTTTATGGAGCGCTTCCATAAAATTATTATTGATTTCAAAAACAATCAGTTTTGCATCGGGTTGCATTTTTTTTAATAATGCCCTTGTAATATTTCCTGTTCCGGGACCATATTCAATTATCAATTTTGCCTGAGAAAAATCAATAGGTTTAACCATTTGATGAATCAGGTATTTTGAACTCGGCCATACTGCGCCAACTTGCTTGTTATCTAAAAACTGACCGAGAAATTGAAAATGCTTCAAATCATTTATCGTTTACGAAATTAAATTAGCTGATATCAATCTTATAAATTCTGCGCGAGTAGTGTTCTCTTCAAATACACCTTTAAATGCACTGGTGGTTGCCACACTGTTTTGTTTTTGAACCCCACGCATCATCATACACAAATGTTTTGCTTCAATAACTACAGCAACACCCAATGGTTTTAATGTGCTGTCAATGCAATTTAAAATTTCATGAGTGAGTCGTTCCTGCACCTGCAATCGTCGTGAATAGGCATCCACTATTCTTCCTATTTTACTAAGGCCAACAATGTATCCGTTCGGTATGTAGGCAACATGTGCCCGTCCAAAGAATGGCAACAAATGATGTTCGCACATACTGTAAACTTCTATGTCTTTAACAATTACCATTTCACTGTAATTTTCTTTAAATAAAGCTGAACGCAAAATTTGCTCAGGATCCAATTGATTTCCGTGAGTAAGAAATTGCATAGCTTTAGCAGCACGCAAAGGAGTCTTCAATAATCCTTCGCGACTAACATCTTCGCCAACTCCTGAAAGTATGGAAGAATAATTTCCGGTAAGATGTTCAGTTGTTTCTCCGTCGAACATTTCATTCTTGGAGTAGCGGGTAATTTTCTTTTTCGGCATAATTTGTTTTGCGAAGTAAGTCAATTTTATTCACCAAAATACTCGGTGTAAATATTATCTGTTTCCCAGAGTTTTACGCAATGCAGTTTACATTCTGAAATGTATGGCTCTAACATTTTCCAAATTTCAATGGAAAGGTTTTCAGTGGTAGGAAATTTATCTTTCATTTCAGGTACATCAAGATTCAGGTTTTTATGGTCGAGTTTGTTCAACACTTGATCCTTAATAATCAAACTCAACTCTTTCACATTCATGATGAAACCAGTTTCGGGATTTGGGTTTCCCTTTACAGTTACATACAAATCATAATTATGGCCATGCCAGTTTTTATTAGCGCACTTGCCAAATACATCCTTGTTTTTTTCTTCGCTCCATTTTGGATTAACTACCTGATGCGCAGCATTAAAATGTTCTTTTCGTGTGAGGTAAACCACAATCAATTTTTTTGCGAAGATAATTGTGAATGATCAAATGTGAGTTGAAAGAATACTATTAAAGACTTTAGATTTGGCGCATGAATATTTTGCTGGTCGCAGCTACAACGGAAGAACTGAATCCATTTTTTGAAAAGTATAATTTAGTTGTCGAAGGAAACTTTTTCACATTCAATATTTCAAATCATTCATTTACAATTTTAATAACCGGTGTTGGAATGGTGGCTGCAACTTTTCATCTCACCAAATTTTTGTCAGCAAATCATTCTTATGATTTAGCAATCAATGCAGGAATTGCAGGAGCATTTTCTTCGGATATGAAAATTGGGGATGTGGTAAATGTTATTGATGAAATGTTTGGAGATATTGGTGCAGAAGATGGCGAAGATTTTATTTCAATCCTGGAATTGGGATTTGTAAAAGAGAATGAGTTTCCATTTTTAAATGGAAAACTGAAAAGCGAATTTGCTAATGATAATGAGTTGAAAAAAGTTTCAGGATTAACTGTTAATACTTCGCATGGAAATACTTCAAGCATTGAAAAAGTGAAAAAGAAATTCAATGCCGATGTCGAAAGCATGGAAGGTGCAGCATTTGCTTTTTGTTGCGCACAGTTTAAAATTCAATGGATAGAAATTCGAAGCATTTCAAACTACATTGAACGCAGAGATAAAAGCAAGTGGAATATTCCAGTTGCCATAAATAATCTGAATGATTGGTTGATGAATTTTATTGAAACACTATGAATAAAATAAAACTCGGGTTAAGCCCATGCCCCAACGATACTTTTATTTTTTTTGGAATGCTGCACAACAAAGTTGATTGTGAAGGAATGCAATTTGAACCCGTGTTTGCCGATGTGGAATCGCTGAATGAAAAAGCTTTTAATTCCGAATTATCAATTACCAAACTTTCATTTCATGCTTGGTTGTTCTTGCAGGAAAAATATTTACTTCTTGATTCCGGTGCTGCTTTAGGAAATGGTTGCGGTCCAATTTTAATTTCAAAAAATGAATTGAATGATGAAGAATTAAAAACGGCAAATGTTGCCATTCCCGGTAAGAACACCACTGCACATTTATTACTGAAAATATTTTATCCATTTATTCAAAATAAAACAGAAATGGTTTTTTCAGCAATAGAAAACGCATTATTGAATGAAGAAATTGCAGCCGGAGTTATCATTCACGAAAATCGTTTTACCTATCAGTCAAAGGGTTTAAAAAAGATTTGTGATTTAGGTGAGCGATGGGAAACCGAAACCCACTCTCCTATTCCGCTCGGCGGAATTTTTACTCGAACTTCTGAAGGAAATAAATTTCATGATTCCATCAACAGAATTATTAAACGAAGTGTTGAATATGCCTGGCTTCATCAACCAGAGACCATGCAGTTCGTAAAATTATTTTCTCAGGAAATGAGTGAAGCAGTGATGATTCAACACATTAATTTGTATGTAAATGACTTTACACTTTCGTTAGGGGCAGAAGGAAATAAAGCAATTGCTATTCTTAAAAATAAATTCAACACATTTTTAGTTTAGGAATATTGTTAAAATTAATTTAACTAAACTTTTGCCTTCTTGCAACGATGTAAACAAAAATGTAAGAAAGTATTATTACTGTAAACGCCGAAATCGGCATCAGTATCGCAGCAACTAATGGTGACAAGGTTCCCTGTACGGCAAACGAAATACCGATAATGTTGTAAGCAAGAGAAACAATAAATATTCCCTTGATAATATTTAAACCTGAACGGGTGAATTTCAAAACTTCTGGCAAGCGATCAACAATTTTTCCATCCATTATTACATCTGATGCAGGAGTGAATTGTGTGATTTTATCGGTGATAGATATTCCGGCATCTGCTTGCTGCAAAGCACCCGCATCGTTTAATCCATCACCGGCCATTACTACTTTTTTTCCTTGATCTTGCAATTGTTTTATGAATTGCAATTTTTCATTTGGCGATTGATTGAAATGCAATTCATCTGTTTGAAAAAATTCAGAAAGAAATTTTTTATCGCCATCATTATCACCTGATAAAAGAAAAAGTGAAAATCTGTTTCTTAAATTTTTCATCAAACCGTTCAATCCATTTCGATATGCTTGCTTGAATGAAAAATACCCCAACACTTCATTTTCTATCTGAATAAAAACCGTTTGATTGTTAATGAGATTTCTGTTTTCTGCTCCCACAAAAGTTGCAGAACCTAGTTTAATTTTTTTTCCTTCAATCAATCCTTCAATTCCTTTTCCGGGAGTTTCAACAAAATCACGAACTTTTTTCAGTCCGAAATTTTTCAAACTTTCATACATGGTTCTGCTGAGCGGATGCGATGATTGGTACGCGAGCGATGCAATCATTGATTTTTGATTCGATGTTAATTCATCACCTACAAAATTCAAATCCGATTCATCCTGCAACGAAAGTGTTCCGGTTTTATCAAAAACTATTGTATCACAATTAGCCAATGTTTCAATTACCGCTGTGTTCTTTACATAGAAACCAATGCGGCCAAGGAAACGAACTACATGTCCCATTGTAAACGGAACTGTAATGGCTAAGGCACATGGACATGCGATAATTAAAACCGCGGTCAATGCCTGCATGGCAGTTTTTATATTTTTCGGATACCAGTAAAGAAATGCGGTAACAGCAATTAAAATAATTACGATGGTGAAATATTTTGAAATAGTATCAGCCAATCTTGAAATATTTTCATTTTTCTTTTTGGTGAATGCATCATTATTCCACAAGCGAGTGAGATAACTCTGCGATACAGTTTGCGAAACTTCCAATTCAATGGCCGAACCCTTTTGTCGCCCGCCGGCATATATAGTATCACCTTTCATTTTCAAAACGGGTGCTGATTCTCCGGTAACAAAACTGAAATCAATGGAAGCATGCGGGCTCAGTAAAATTGCATCAGCAGGAATAACTTCTTCGCTGTGAATAATAATTTTATCAGTTGGTTTTAGCTTGCTGACAGCAATAGAAATTTCTCCTTCCTTATTTTTCAATTGAACAGCAAGCGGGAAGTACGATTTGTAATCGCGCTCAAACGAAAGTGTTTCATAAGTTTTATTCTGAAAATATCTTCCCAACAATAAAAAGAAAATCAATCCACTCATTGAATCAAAATAGCCGGCACCTGTGTGCGAAAGGATTTCATAACTGCTTCGAACCATCATGGCTAAAATTCCCAATGCAATTGGCAAATCAATATTGAAATATTTTTCACGCAATCCTTTAAATGCATTCACGAAATAATCCTGCGCTCCATAAACAGCAACAGGTATTGCCAATGCCAAATTCAGGTAACCGAAAATATTTTTCCATGAAGCAGACAAACCATTTTCACCTGCAAGGTATTCAGGAAAGGAAAGCAACATGATATTACCAAAAGCAAATCCGGTTAATCCAATCTGGTAAATGAGTTTGTTGGATAATTTGATATTTGCTTTTCCCTCCAATGCATTCATATTCAACTCAGGTTCGTAACCCAACCGAACCATCAACTCCACCACTTCACGCAATGAAGTTACACGATGCTTGAAATTTATAGTGACTTCCTTTTTCAGAAAATTCACTTCGCTTTTCATCACTCCGTTGTTAAGTGAATGCAATCGTTCCAATAAATAAATACATGAACTGCAATGAATTCTCGGAATAGAAAACTGAACAACCGTAGTATCGTTATCTCTGAAACGATATAAATGTTTCGTTACTGTTTCATCTTCTAAAAAAAAAACCGTCCGCCCGATGACGCTTTAATTTTATTTCCTGATTGCTCGTTGAGCGAATAATACGAACACAAATTGTTTTCATCCAACAATTCAAAAACCAATTTGCAGCCTTCGCAACAAAAATCTTTTTCGTTAAAACGAATGGGTTCACCATAACATTCATCGCCACAATGAAAGCAATTTTTTATTTGAACCTTTTGAACGGAGAGCATTAAAAATAATTTTGCTCAAAAATGAAAATGATTTGTCAGTTAATATATGATTTTTGTCAATGGTAAATCAATTTAATAGATTCACTTTGCCACTATTAATTGTAATTAACAAACAATTCAGATTTCCATTTCATAAAAAACAATCAAAAATAAATTGAGCACCATAACCACCACACTTCCCAACTTTCAATTCTCATCAGTCTTTAAAGAAAACCTGGAGAAATTCGGAACACTAAAAACCTTCAATGAAGGCGATGTTATACTTGAAGCAAATGCAAACATCCGCTCCATTCCGTTTGTAAAAACAGGCAGCATGCGTGTGATGCGAACCGATGAAGATGGCCATGAAATATTATTGTACTACATCAAAGCCGGCGAAAGCTGCATCATGTCGTTCCTTGGTGGCATGCATCACGAAACAAGCAAAGTGCGTGCGGTGGCTGATGAAGATGTGGAAGTGATTTTGCTTCCGATTGAAAAACTAAACACCTTATTAAGTGAATCATCGGAAATGCTCGATTACATTTTCCGCTTGTATCACAAGCGATTTGAAGAGTTGTTAGAAGTAGTGAATGCCATTGCATTTAAAAAAATGGATGAGCGCATTTTAAATTATTTAGAAGAGAAAAAAAAGATAACCGGTTCAAACGAAATAAACATTACACACCAGCAATTATCAGAGGAATTGGGAACTGCCCGTGTGGTTGTTTCGCGTTTATTGAAACAGATGGAACTGAACGGAACAGTTATACTATTCCGCAATAAAATTCTGCTTGTGTAACATTAGTTGCCAACTGCTGTTTTTCACTGATTGAAATTTGCATTACTAAAAAATCAATCACAATGAAAACAAACATGGGAACAGTTGACCGCATCTTCAGATTACTGATTGCTGTCGTAATTGCAATTCTTTACATGGCTAATCAAATTACAGGAACAACCGCAATCATTCTTTTAATTCTTGCCGGAGTTTTTATACTCACAAGTGTTATAAGTTTTTGCCCGTTGTACTTACCATTCGGTTTAAGTACAAAAAAGAAAACTGATCAATAAGCAATCTTCGTAATTTCTCAATTTAAAATCTGAATATAAAAATGGATTTAAAGTCAATTAATAATTCGTTTGTTGTGGATGTGCGAACTACAGGTGAATTTTCAATGGGACATGTGATTGGTTCCATCAACATTCCACTCAATGAACTTGCTGACAGAATGGAAGAACTGAAAGCCATGAACGGAAAAATAATTTTGTGTTGCGCATCCGGCAACAGAAGCGGACAGGCGCATCGTTACTTACTTCAAAACGGATTTACTGAAATTCACAACGGTGGTTCGTGGATGGATGTGGAATATGAATTTTTTAATCAAACAAATAACAACCGAGCATGATCGCAACAATAAAAAACTTATTGGGCTTCGGCCCCAAAGCAGATTTCGAAAAACTGATGAATGAAGGAGCAGTGATTTTAGATGTTCGCACTAAAGCGGAATATGCAGGTGGCCATGTGAAAGGTTCATTGAACATTCCGCTGAATAATTTGCAAAGCAATTTATCGAAACTGAAAAAAGACAAACCGGTAATTACCTGTTGCGCTTCCGGAATGAGAAGTGGTTCGGCAAAAAGTATTTTAAAATCAGAAGGGTTTAAAGAAGTACACAATGGCGGAAGCTGGATGAATCTCAGGAAATTTTCGAAATGATTTTTATCACATGATTAGAGCTGATTGATTAAAATATTTGTGTCTGCTGATTCTTCCACAGTAATTTTTATTCAAAAAAAAATAGTTCCCATGTTCATCAAACAACTTTATACCAATTGCCTTGCTGAGGCTGCATACTACATTGAATCAAATGGTGAAGCCGCAGTGGTTGACCCCATTCGTGAAACCGAACCATACATTCAACTTGCTGAAGAGCGAGGTGCAAAAATCAAGTACATTTTCGAAACGCATTTTCATGCTGACTTTGTTAGTGGGCATATTGATTTAGCAAAAAAAACCGGAGCAAAAATAATTTTCGGCCCCGGTGCACAGGCGAAATTCGAAATCTATAATGCTGCTGATGGAGAGGTTTTTCCTTTAGGAAAAATTTCTATACAAGCAATTCACACTCCCGGCCATACACCTGAAAGTACAAGTTACTTAGTGCTTGATGTTAATGGAAACGAGAACAGCATTTTTACAGGTGATGCACTTTTTGTTGGTGATGTTGGCCGCCCTGATTTGCTGGATGGTGTTATTATTTCGAAAGAAGAGCAATCGAATACATTGTATGACACACTCAACAATAAAATAAAAACTTTGCCTGATCATGTGATTGTTTATCCCGGACATGGCCCCGGAAGCATGTGTGGCAAGAGCATTGGCAAAGAAACCGAAAGTACGATTGGAAAAGAAAAACTGACTAACTACGCACTGCAGCCAATGAGCCGCGAAGAATTTATGAAAGTGATATTAGCAGACCAGATTCCTGCACCAAAATATTTTGTGAAGAATGCAATCATCAACCGAAGTGGTTATGAAAACATTGATGCAGTAATGAAACGCAACGGTCGCGCATTGAATGCTGATGAAGTAAAAAAAGAAATGGCGAATGGCGCGCTGATTATTGACGCACGCAAAGCAGATGATTTTGAAAAGGGATTTATAAAAAATTCCATCAACATCGGCATGGATGATTCGTTTGCCGTTTGGGCCGGAACTTTGATAGACATTAATCAGCGAATAGTAATTGTTGCTGATGAAGACAGAGCGAAAGAAGCGATACTTCGATTGGCAAGAGTGGGAATGGAAAATGTCGCGGGATTTTTAAGCGGTGGAATTAAGAGTTGGGAATACGCAGGCGAACCGATTGAAAAAATTGAAACGATAAGCGCAGAAGAATTTGCACATCAATACAAAGAAGGTCGCGGAGTTGTTTTGGATGTTCGCCGTGTTGCAGAATTTAATTCAGGTCACTTGCACGAGGCCAATAACATTCCGTTGCGCGATCTGGAAAACAGATTGAGTGAATTGAATGACGAAGCTGAATTTCTGATTCACTGCGCCGGTGGTTATCGCTCGATGATTGCTGCTTCCATAATGAAGAAACATGGCTTTAACCGAATTATAAATGTGCGTGGTGGTTTTAATAAAATAAAAGAAACAGGATTGGCGATTGAGAAAGCGGTGATGCCTGTTGCATAATTTTTTTAGTTAGTCACGAAAATTATTCCGGAAAAAAATCCCGAAGGGATGAAATGATAGTATCATCAATCACAATCAAAAATTCAAAGCCCTGTTAGTGTGATATGATTATTTCAGATTACCAAGAAATCATGTCACCCCTTCAGGGTTTATTTCTTTCACTTAATTTTTTTCAACAATCATTTCATCCCTTCAGGATTTATTTTACACAACTTATTATTCTACAATCATTTCATCCCTTCGTGATTTTTTTTGTCTCACCATTTGTCCTGACACATCAAAATATTATTTCACTTTATGTTTTTAAAAAGCAATTCCAACATTAAAATTCATTCCGATGGGAAAGCCAGGCATGCCTACGGAATATAAATCTGTATTGTAGTAAGCGTAAGGTTGCTTGTAAACTGTTCCATGAATGGTTTCTTCAGGTTTAAAAGAATATTTTTCAGCAACAGCAGCTTTTAACCCAATAGAAATATCAATAGGAACACGATTGGCAATTAACCATTGTCCGCCTAAATCGATTGAGCCAACATAAATTCCGAATTTGTGTTCTACCATTTTTGAATCTATCGCGTGTTGATAACCAAATGAATCGTTTTGCATTAACGAATATTCAACAGACTTGCTGCAATAGTGCATTGTAAATTTCGGTTGAAAATAAATTCCGGTGGGCGCCTTCCCGAGTGGATACCAACGAAGAAATGCATTTGCTCCTCCAACTTTGTTGACAGCAAATCCATTGTCCCACTGCTTGTAAGTAAAGTATCCGCCAACACCAACTGAGATTTCATTTTTCAATACCCGTTCGTACTGAAATTTTATTTTGTTGAATAAACTGAATGGCGCAATGGAAAGTAATTTTTTCGGCAGGATTTTTTTCGCTGTTATTATTTTATGATTTGCAGAATCCGGAACAGAAATAAAAAGTGATTGAGCGTTTGAATTCAGTAGCATTGAAAACAGGATTGAAATTGCAAGGGTGGAAATTTTTTTCATGATTGTTGTTTTTGCAGATGAAAAATTTACTGATGCAGCAACAATTTTTTTCGCTGCATCAGTAATTGTTTCTTACTTATTTCTTATTCGGGTTTTTACGAACATTGAATCCGATTGACATACCATAATGCCATCCTTCTTTGAGTGGAACCACATAGACATTAACAGGGATATTCAAATATCCGGAACGAAAAGTTTTTCCAAGTGCCCACACCCAACCTGATGTGAATCGTAAATCGCCACGCTTATCGGCCCGGTCAACATACTTTGGAGTGAATCCAACTAAAGTAGTATCATTCGGATTGTAATCATTCTCCAGATGCCATGGTTTTGTGTGGTCGTTGTTTTCGTAGTAACCTGATGCAACTTTATTTACTGAGATAGAAGGACCGAAACCAAATTCCCATCCGTGCTTGTTATCTCTGAAACCATTCATGAACACTACCGACGGAACAAATAATTGCTGTTCCAATCCATTTACCATAAACAGCATTTCAAACAGTGCATTAAAATTTCCAACACTCAAATAACTTTTTTCACTCTGGTAACCGAAACTCGACATTACCGGATAACCATCGTAGCCTCCTGTTTCAGAACCATCCATCAGTCTTCTTCCAATGTCGCCTGTTACATAAGAAACTCCCATGCGTGGACCCGAATTTTTTATTGATGTGGTTGGTGTACTTGCGCCGCTTTCGTAAAAAACCAATGTGTTTAATAATATCTGGTCAACTGGTAATCCAAGTAAACTCTTTACTGATACCTGCATCATGTTCTGAATTTGCTCGGGCATGTTCATGTATTCTTTTACATCTGATTTTTCAACCGCTTCGGTTTGCACATCAATCATTTTAAGTGTCACAATTATTTTTTCGCCAAATACTTCAACAGCACCTGTCAGCATTTTATCTGCTTTCAGAATTTGTCCGGCGCGAATGAGGCACTGCTTGCTGAAACATTCTTTTGGAAAAGCAGTGTCGGCAGCATGCAACACTTCTTTTATTTCATACTTGTCAATCATGATGTACTGATTGGTTTTTTCCATTTCCAATCGTGCAACATCTGCAATTGCATATCCATCAAACTGACTGCCCTTGGTGTCGAGGCTGATGACTGCAACAGACTTTTTTAATTGTGCGTTTGCCTGTTTGTTAATTGAAATCAGAACAAGCAACAGTGCGAAGAGTGTGATTTTGTTTTTCATTGTTTTAATTTTTTAAAGGGTTATTGTTTTTTGACAACGCAAACCTATAGGTGCATTTACCTGCACCGCTTGACATATGTCAAGAAATAAAAAACATAGAATTTTCATTAAAAAAAAAGATGCCATCGTGTTTGAGTGATGGCATCTTCAATTATTTTAAAAAAATGAAGTTCCGCTTTTTAATAAAAGTGAAACTTCATTTACGAACTAAAACTCTTCATTCAAAATTCGTTAATCATCTGTTCGATATTCAATATTTTTTCTCAATAATAAATTTTTCATTCCCTAATGCATCCTGTCTCCTCTCACTTCCAACCCTGCAATAATATTTTTTTCTATTTCTAAAAATTCATTCCATCGCGTTTTTACTTTTTCTTCCGGAAAGTATTTTTTGGCGAGTGAAATAAATAACCGGTAGTGCCCTGCTTCCGATTCCATAAAGCCACGATAAAATGTTCGCATGGTTTCATCGTCCAATCCTTCGCTTAATAATTTAAACCGCTCGCAGCTTCGTGCTTCAATCAGTGCACTGATTAAAAGTTTATCGAGCATTCGTTCTTCGGGCGCAATGTTTTTTCGTTCGTTCTGAAAAAGCTGATTTACATATTCATCTTTTCGCTGCCTGCCCAATTTCAGATTTCTTTTTTTCAACTCAGCTAACACCTGACGGAAGTGACCCCACTCTTCTGTAACAATTGGAGCGAGTTCATCCACCAACTCAACACGCTCCGGATACGATTGAATTAAACTGATGCAGGTGCTCGATGCTTTTTGTTCGCAGTACGCATGGTCGGTTAGTACTTCTTCCAAACTTTTTTCAGCAAGATTTACCCATCGCGGGTCGGTTGGTAATTTTAGTCCGAGCATTTTAGTTAGTGTTTAACTGTTAGCTTTTAGGTGTTAGCGATTTTCAATTCTATTCATTTTCCATTGCTGATTCAGTAAATAGCTAAAAGCAAATAGCTATTTTAAAAAGGATATCCGATTGCAATATTTAGTATCAAGTTATTTTTTCTCCAAAGCGAATTGGCAAAATCTATTTTATTAAAAACCCATCGTTCGGTTTCAGGCAGCGTGGGATTGCGCAGTGGCATTGCAATATCACCACGAAAAATAAAATAACTGAAATCCAATCTTAAACCTGCTCCGGCTCCTATGGCAATCTCCGTATAAAAACGGGCGGCATCAAAATTTGCTCCTTCGTTCTCCGGATTTTTTTTCAGCATCCATATATTTCCGGCATCAGTAAAAAGGGCTCCCTTCAAAACTCCAATGATGTGAAAACGATATTCCAGATTTCCTTCCAGTTTAATATCGCCGGTCTGATTATAAAATCCATTTGACTGGCTGGAAGCAGAGGAACCCGGACCCAACGAACGAATGCGCCACGCACGAATATCATTCGGTCCACCAACTGAGAACTGTCGTATGTAGGGCAGAACTGATGAATTTGAAAATGGCAAACCAATTCCTGAAAAAAAGTGAGCCACCAGGTTTCGATACTTACTGAACTGCCAGTAATATTTATAATCAAATTCTAAGCGAAGAAAATTGCTATAAGGAATATTTAAAATCAACGCTTGGTTTGTTGTTGTATCGCGGCTAAATTTCACCAAATGACTTCCATCATTTAACACCCAAAGAATACCTCCGGCCAACTCAAACCCGGTTCGCATTACAAAGAAATTTTTCAATTTTTCATAATCTTGATTTGAATAAGTGAAAGTGTAATTGCATCCTGTGATTAACTGATCAGAAAAAGTTTGTTTCAATAAAAAATCCGAATTCAATCGTGCACGAAACGAATCGCTTTGTATAATGGGTCTCGTATAGGTGAGCGAAATTCCAGGTTGGTGTCGCTTTAATTCTTTAACCGGTTCACGAAAATCATAACCGAAACTGAAGTTCTGGTTGTAGAGTGAATAAATTCCAGTTTGAAATAATGCACTTGTAGTAAATGAAATGTTTGTACGCTGCTCTGAATAGCGCGAAACTTTTTTATACAAAACAGGAAATAAAACCCTTGGAACCGAAAAACTTAAACTGCTACTTGCATTAAAAAGCAAACTATCAATTTTAGCTACAGGAAATTCAACACCACCAATTGCATTAAACGATAATCGAGTAGCGTCCTTACTTAAATTTCTATTCAGGTATGTAAGTGATAGGGAATTGCCCAGGTTGTTTTCAATGTTAGCGGCTTTAATTTCCGGTGAAATACTGCTGACTTTGAAAGGTGTCAATCTGATATTGCAATCCAAAGAATCCTTGCCAACTTGTTGATATTGCACACTAATAAATTTATAAGTTCCTAAATCAGAAATTCGATGTATGGTGAAATCATTTTTCTTTATTGAATAACTTTCACCGGGTGTAATAAACACTACACGGTACAATCGCCTTGGATTCAACACATTTTTTTCAGAAATGAATTTTAGATTTTTATATTCAATGGTATCAATAGCATGAATGGAATCGGTAACAATTGGGTTATATGACTGATTTATAAAAACATGTCGAATGTAATATGGTTGTTGCACTCCTGAACTATCATTTTCATCAATGTGCACACTCACATGTGCCCCATGATTTATAATTGGTGTATCAACTACATAATAAATTTCATCAGCACTAAACCGATATAACCCGCGGTTCTGTAAATCTTTTTTTATGCGCTTGCGCTCCTCTTCCATTTTTTCAAAGTCAAGTGGAGAACCAACTTTTATAACAGTATTTTTCGATGATTCCATCATTAATGAAGTTACCGTCTGATTTCCTTTAACATATTCGATTGTGTCAATTGTGTAAAGTGTATCAGCATGAACATCGTAATACGCTGAAGCTTTTCGTCCATTAATTTTATAATGACCTGAAACAGTTGCATCCAGATATCCTTTTGTATGAAGGTACTCTTCCATCAAGTTGGAAGAATAGAAAAGCATCATTGAATCAAAAATCACGGGCGCTTCACCAATGTGCGATTGCATCCAGTAACTCAATCCTTTTAATTTCTTTGTATGAAAAATATTATAAACCCACAGGTTCAGTTTAAATAATCCAAGCGTGGTTTTGTTAGGTTTTTGTTTGGCGAATAATAAGAGGGAAGATGAAAGTGAATTATTATTTTCTATGTTCTTCTTAATTTTTTTCCAATCAACTTTATCTTTTAAAATAATTTTATTGCTGTTCAATAAATATTTTCCGGAAGGAATTTTACGGGTTGAAATGCACGATGTAAATGCAACAGAAAAAATTGCCAGAAAAATGATACTTATACTTGCCCTGTAAATCCGCATGAATGTTTTCTAAACCGCTTGAAAAGTACATTAATTCATTAAGAGTCAAAAAATTCCGTGAAGAACACCGGTGCTTTGTTGCAGAAGGGGAAAAAGTAGTGAGTGAAATTTTACCCTCTTCATTTACAGTTGATAAAATTCTTTTCACTGATAAATTGAAAGATAAAGGAATGATTATGGGCAAAATTGCTCAGGAACATATGGTAGTGGTTGAAGAATATGAAATGAAAAAAATTTCGGAACTACAAAACCCGCCAACTGTTTTAGCACTCGTTCATATTCCTGAATATAAAATTGATATCAGCCAACTGACAAAGGGTTTGCATTTAGTACTGGACGGAATTCAGGATCCCGGAAATATGGGAACCATCATTCGCATTGCCGATTGGTTTGGAATTGAAAACATTTTTTGTTCCATTAATTGTGTGGATGCTTATAACCCGAAAGTGATACAAGCAAGTATGGGTTCTATTGTGAGAGTTAAAGTTTTTGAAAAAAATATTGTTGAAGTTTTAACTGAAAGTCAGTTGCCCAAAATTATAACAACGATGGAAAGTGAAACAACTATTTATAAAAATGATTTTTCAGAAAACGCAATGATTGTAATTGGAAGTGAAGGCAAGGGAGTTTCAGAAGAAGTTAAAATGCTTTGTACCAATCAAATTTCAATTCCGAAATTCGGAAAAGCTGAATCGTTGAATGCCGCAGTTGCTACGGGAATTATTTGTGCTGCGCTTTCTGAAAAAAGATTTCGGAAATAGAAATCCAAACCGCTGAACCGTTTCGTAGTTTATATGTTCTCAATAAAACAAACTATGAAATCCAAAATTCATGAATACCTATTAAAAAAAATTATTTCAATTAATAAAAAATCATTCAGTAAAATTCTTTTAGCCTTATTAAGTATCACACAATTTTCGTGTGCGCAACAAACCGAAACGAACACAAAAGCTATGTACGAAAAAGTAAAATTTGAATCGGAACAAAAAAATCCGAATGCTACAATAGATACAGCAACATTCGGAATGGGATGTTTTTGGTGCAGCGAAGCAATCTTTCTTCAACTCACCGGGGTGCAATCAGTTACATCAGGATATTCGGGCGGACAGGTTGCAAATCCAACATATAAAGAAGTGTGCAGCGGTTTGACCGGACATGCTGAAGTGGTGCAGGTTGCATACAATCCATCTGTTGTTAGTTATGATGAATTGCTTCATGCATTCTGGCTCGCCCACGACCCTACAACATTAAACCGACAAGGGGCAGATGCAGGAACACAGTATCGCTCTGTTATTTTTTATCACAACGACTTTCAAAAATCATTAGCTGAGAAATACAAAAAAGAATTGGATGCATCAGGTGCATTCTCCGCTCCTATTGTGACTGAGATTTCAGTTTTCAAAGCTTTTTATAAAGCCGAAAATTATCATCAGGATTATTATAATCTGAATGGAAGCGCTCCGTATTGCCAGATTGTAATTGCTCCGAAAGTGGAAAAATTTAGAAAAGTATTTGAAGGGAAATTGAAACAATAAACAATAAGCAATTTGCAAAAGCAATTATAAAAAAAACAAGAACTTTCTTTTCCATTCAGGTTCTGTACACCGGAATTTCATTAAATTCTTTCGCTTGGTTTTCATTCAGCAGAAAATCTTTCACAGCCATAAGCATTGCTTTGTGTGATATAAATAATTCGCGATTATAATTTATAACCGTAGTGATATCCAATTCAGGAAGCGTAACTGATTTTGCTGCTTTATAAAATTCATGAAGTTTACTGCTGAAATTATCTTCCACTTTTTTGAATAAAATCTGCAACAACTTAAATACTTCTGCTTCATTCCCATTCATTAATTTATCAATATGCTCGTACAAATCTTTTGTTTCATTCCTTGTGTGAAGAAAAAAATCGTACTTAATTGTTTTGGATGATTGTTTCAGGTTGTAAATATTCTGAGCAATATCATGAATGCATTTTGTTGAAAGCATACAACTTCTTACTGATGAAATAAGCTTGTCAATTTCCTGCGTTTGTTTTTCATTTCTTTCTTCGCCAAGTATGCGAATGTAGAATGATTGAATTTCTCCTTGCTGTTGTTTCAGGAAATTATATTTTTCTTCAGTGGTTTTTGAATTGAATTTTTTTTGATGGTTAATTAATTCGAAGTCGGTGTTCCGTTTTAAAACTGCTGAATCAATTTCAATTAATTCCAGGTTAAATTTCATGGAGTTATTTAAAAAATATTCAACTTCTTTTTTAAGCAAATCCATTGCGGTTCCCGGTTCTTCCAGACTAACATTGCTGGTAAATGCCGCAGCAGAATTATCAGCTTCTTTAAATCTTCCTTCTAAAATTTTTGCAAACCGGTTCAGCACAGGAAAGAAAAGCACAATAGAAAAAAGATTAATGAGACTCTGAAACAAAACCAATCCCATCAATTTATCGGTTATATGAAACACATTTATTATCAGCCATAAAATCTGCTTAAGAAAAATAAATGCTATAAGAGTTGTGAAAATATTAAACAGAAAATTTCCAAAAGCCACTTGCTTCTTCGCGCTGTTTCCACCAACAGAACCCATTAACAATTTAATAGTTGTTCCTACCTCGGAACCAATAACCATTGCAGCAGCATCCGGAAAAGTTACCGCTCCTGCATTGAGTGCGCTTAAAGTAATGGCTATTGTAGCTGAACTCGATTGTATCAATGTGGTAATTACAAAACCAATTATCAGAAAAATAATAAGTGAAACATCAGCATATTTGGTAAAGTCAAATTCATTTACCTGCGCTTCAACTGCAACTTTCATAAATGAGATGCCCATAAAAAGCAATCCGAATCCCATTAAGAAATAACTGAAATATTTTACTGATTTATTCTTCCCGAAAAGAGTCAGTACCAATCCCGCAATTCCAACAGCAGGAAAAGCAAATGAGTCAATATTGAATTTGAAACCGAGTGTGGCAACTACCCAACTATTTAAAGTGGTTCCGAGGTTGGCACCGAGAATAACTGCAAGTGCATTTTTCATTGTGAGAACTCCCGCACCAACAAATGATAACACCATTAACGATACCAATGAACTGCTTTGCAATAAACCTGTAACAATTGCTCCGCCGAATATTGCTTTGATTTTACTTTTTGTAAATCGCTGCAAAAACATTTTGAAGGTGCGACCTGCCAGATTCCTGATTGCAGTTTCAATCAGGTACATGGCATACAGAAACAATCCAACTCCGCCAATCAGTTTTAATATGTTACTTAGAATTTCCATTTAATATTTATAAAATGCAATTTACATTGGACAGTAAAAATAAAATCAACTGCAACTAAATTGTATGATTTAATTCAGTTTGGAATTTTAACAGAATTCATTTTAAATTATTTTGAACTATTCAATTGATAAATTCTAAGGTTATAAAAACTGAATTGCCAACTTACTGTTATTTTAGTCGCCTCATTTTAAACTCTGCACATTGAATTCATTAAAAGCAATTTCACCTGTTGATGGAAGATACTTCCGGCAGACTGAACCACTCACAAATTATTTTTCGGAATATGCATTGATTCGTTATCGAATTTTTGTGGAGGTGGAATATTTTATTGCGCTGTGCGAAATTCCTTTACCACAACTTTCATCCATTGACAAAAAACATTTTGAATCGCTTCGGAATATTTACAGAAATTTTGTTGAAGCAGATGCAACCGCAATAAAAGAAATAGAAAAAACTACCAATCACGATGTGAAAGCGGTTGAATATTTTATTAAAAATAAGTTCGAGCAATTGGGATTAAGCAAGTACAAAGAGTTTATTCATTTCGGTTTAACTTCTCAGGATATAAATAATACCGCCATTCCGATTTCAATAAAGGAAGCTATGCAGCAAGTGCTGCTTCCGGCTTTGGCGAATGTGATTGATATATTAAAAACAAAAAGTGATGATTGGAAAGAAGTAGTAATACTCGCACGAACTCACGGGCAACCTGCAACTCCTACCCTGTTAGGAAAAGAATTATATGTATTTGTTCAGCGCTTGATAGAACAGAAAGACCAGTTGATTGCAATAAAACATTCATCAAAATTCGGCGGTGCAACCGGAAATATGAATGCACATTATGTATCGTATCCAAAAATTGACTGGCATACCTGGGCTGATAAATTTGTCAATGAAAATCTGGGGTTGCATCGCTCCTATCCTACTACTCAGATAGAACATTATGATAATATAGCTGCACAGTTTGATGCATGGAAAAGAATCAACACCATTCTGCTTGATTTGTGTCGCGATATGTGGAGTTATGTTTCAATGGATTATTTTAAACAGGAAATAAAAAAGGGAGAAATTGGTTCTTCAGCCATGCCTCATAAAGTAAACCCTATTGATTTTGAAAATGCTGAGGGCAATCTTGGAATATCAAGCGCGCTTGCTGAACACTTTGCCGCTAAACTTCCCATCTCAAGATTGCAGCGCGATTTAACAGACAGTACTGTATTAAGAAATATAGGAGTTCCATTTGCGCACACACTTATTGCATTAAAGTCAATTGAAAAAGGTTTGAATAAAATTTTATTGAACAAAGAAAAAATTGACAGTGACTTAGAAAACAACTGGGCTGTTGTGGCTGAAGCCATCCAAACTGTTTTAAGAAGCGAACTGTTTCCTGAGCCGTATGAAAAACTAAAAGAATTGACACGCAAAGGTGAGCGCATCACTCAAAAAGAAATTCAATTGTTTATTGATTCATTGGAAGTGAATGATGATGTGAAAAATAAGTTGAAAGCAATCACTCCGTTTAATTATTTCGGAAAATTTATTTGATAATATTTCTCATCAACAAGTCATTCTGTGAGTAAAAAACAACCTGCTGAAACTGTTAAGAAAAAAAATACCAGACAAATTAATCTGGATGAGCCTTGGTATGTGCGATATGCAATTCCAACTCTTGCATTATTAATATTCGCAGTTTATACCCGCAGCATTTCATTGGGATATACTTATTTAGATGACACCGTTTTCATGTTTGATAAAGGACCTGAAAACGAACACTTCTCCAATATTTTCAAAGCATTTTTTGAAGGAACATTTGGTGTGAAGGATGTTTACTACCGCCCGCTGTTCAGAATTACTTTCATAGTGGAACGACAGTTTTTGTTTTTATTTCCGAAAGAAGATTTTGCGGTTGATGCCATGCGGCTGGCACATTTCATTGAAATCATATTGCACATTATCAGTGTTTCATTGCTGTTTAAATTGTTGCAGAAATTTTCTTTCAGCAAATCTTCTGCATTTATGTGGAGCGCTGTTTATGCTGTGCATCCGGTTTTAACAATGGCAGTTGCCTGGATTCCTGGGAGAAATGATTTGATGCTTTCCATTTTCCTGATTTCGTTCTTCCTTAATTTCTTTAATTATCTGGAAACACAAAAAAGAAAACACCTTATCTGGCAATTTATTTTTTTAATGCTTGCATTGCTTACAAAAGAATCAGGAGTGTTTATTCCGTTTGCTGCTGTGTTTTATCTTTTGCTTTTCAATAAGAAAAATTTGCTGAGTAAAAACATGTTATTGATTTATTCAGTCTGGATGGTTGAATTAATTGGTTGGTTTTTTCTCAGGAATAATATTATTGACCCGAAACAAATGAATCAGTCTTTCAATGAAACTATATCAACTGCCATTGAACGGGTGCCGGGATTGATTCAATACCTTGGAAAAATATTTCTTCCAGTCAACCTAACTGTTTATCCAACAATTGCCGATACAAGTTATCTGTTTGGATTAATTGCTATCATAGTTTTAATTATTCTGATTGCTTTAAATAAAAATCGAAACTGGAAGATGATATTATTCGGATTGGGATGGTTTGTGCTTTTTATTTTTCCATTCTTTTTTGTTCCGAAAAAAATTAACGACGCGCTTTACGAACACCGTTTATACATTCCAATGTTTGGAATGATTTTAATTTCAAGGGAAGCGCTTCCGCTCATTGAAAAGTTTATTTCGGATTTTTACAAGTACATAATTGTCACCCTTGTTATTTTATTTTCAATTTCAACTATTAATTACATGCAATATTTTAACGATGAAATTTCTTATTACACTAAAGCTGTGAAAGATTCTCCGAGTTCTGCTTATGCAACAAAAATGTTAGGCGTGCGGTTGGTTTATAAATCACGAGAGGAGGAAGCGATTCCATATTTCAAAAAATCTTTTGAAATGGATACTACTCAAATGTACACGAGGTATTTTCTGGCTAAATTGATTTATGAAAAGCAAGGTAATTATACAGAAGCAAAAAGATTATTGAAGGACGAAATAAAATTGTCGCCAACATTTACTGAAAATTATTTTGACCTTGCCTTTATTGCTTACAAGGAAAATGATTTTACTGCATTGATTTATAACCTGAAAAAAGTGATTGAATTATTACCGGATGATAAAATGTCGAACAACAATTTATTAAAAGCATACCTTGATACAAAAAATAAAAAAGAAGCTACCCGACAAATTGATTACATGCGTTCAAAAGGAATTTTTATTGATCAGGGAACTTTGAATGCTGTTTATCAATTACCGGATTAAACAAACTACTTGATATTTATTGCAAGAATTAATCTGATTGTTTTAAAAAAAAGAAAAACCGCCTCGACTGCTCTCGGCGGTTTTCCCTCAACCTAAAACCTAACCCTCACTTATGAGATCGTAATTTTCTTCGGGCCTTCTTTTTTTGCTTCTTCTTTTTTCGGAAGCGTAAGTTTTAAAATACCATCGGTATATTCAGCTGAAATGCTTTCAACATTTATTGTTTCGGGTAAAGTGAATGTGCGCTTGAATGATGTGAGTTTAAATTCGCGACGAGTGTAGTTTTCTGTTTCTTCATTCACTTCTTGTTTTTGTTCTGATGAAACTTCCAGTAAATTTCCTTCAATGTGAATATTGAAATCTTCTTTTTTGCGACCTGGGGCACTGAACTCCAATGAATAATTCTCCTTTGTTTCGATCACATTAACAGCGGGGAAATTTCTTCCTTCTTTAAAGTAGGAAGGATTGGGTTGAAGGAAATCACTGAAGTAATCTTCGAATGATTTTGCACCGGGAAATTTGTTTGATTTTAAATTTAAGTAAGTCATGTTGTTTGTTTTTTGTTTTATGGCTCCCTTATTCTCAATCGCTGTTCCACTTCATAATTTCTGACAGAATATTCATTTCCTATTATATCAACAGACTTTGTGGCTTGAAACGATGTTTTTTTCTGAAAATAATTCCGAATTATTTCAATTTAAATTTCCTGTTTTATTTCAATTGACTAATTCAAAAAGAAAAATCAAACAATTGTTGGCGGTTTTGCGTGTTTGTATATCTTTGCCGTCCCCTAAAAAAAATCATACCTAATAATTCATGATTAACAACTACGAAACCGTCATCATCTTCTCACCAATTTTGGGCGAAGACGACTTGAATAAAGCGGTTAAAAAGTACAAGAAACTCCTTCAGGACCATGACGCTACAATCGTCGAGGAGCGCAATTGGGGACTTAAGCAATTAGCTTATCCTATTATGGCCAAATCAAATGGCATCTACTACATCATTGAGTTCAAGGTAGATACTCAGGCGATTGCCAAATTAGAAGTGGAATACAAACGCGACGAAAGCATTCTTCGGTTTTTAACCACTACTTTGGATAAGTATGGCATTGAGTACAATGAAAAGCGCAGAGCTGGCCTGGTTGGAAAAGAGAGAAAGAACAGAGCATCATCATCCACTCAAACCACCGAAGCATAAATCATGGCCTTTCCAAAAGCAAAGGGAAAAGATATTAAATATCTTGCCACCCAGAAACAGTTAGTACGCCCGAAGAAATACTGTCGTTTTAAAAAATACGGAATCAAATACATTGATTACAAAGAGACAGAATTTTTGATGAATTTTTTGAACGAGCAAGGAAAAATTCTTCCTCGCCGCCTCACAGGAAACAGTTTGAAATATCAACGCAAAGTAACTCAGGCTATTAAACGCGCCCGTCAACTTGCCTTGTTGCCTTATGTAACTGACCTTTTTAAATAGACGAAACAATGGAATTAATACTCACTCAGGATGTAGCAAAACTTGGTAAAGAAGGAGAAATGGTAAAGGTGCGTGCCGGTTACGGTCGCAATTTTTTAATTCCTCAGCGTCTTGCCGTGGTTGCTTCAGGTTCAGCAAGAAAGGACTTTGAAGAAAAAATAAAACAGGAAGGTCGTCGTGAACAAAAGATGCTTCAGGAAATTAATAAGTATGTTGAGACTTTGAAAAGCACTATGTTTAAAGTTGGGGTAAAAGCAGGTACAAGCGGTAAATTATTTGGTACTGTTACTACACATCAATTGGCTGCTTCTATAAAAGCGCAAAAAAACATTAACATTGACAGGAAGAAAATCACCATTCCGGAAGAAGTTAAAACAATAGGAACTTACACTGCTAATGTTGATTTGCATAAAGATGTAAGTGTGACAATAAATTTTGAAGTAATAGCCGAGTAGGTTTTGGTCAAATAAATTTTGCTCCGTGAATTCATTTTCTCGGAGCATTTTTTTGCCTGAAATAAAGTGCATGTTATTTGCGTCGCAGGTGCATATTGATATATTTGCGCCTCGAAATTTTTGAAAGAATAAATTTGGCGAGGTAGCTCAGCTGGTTAGAGCGCAGCACTCATAATGCTGAGGTCGGGGATTCGAGCTCCCCTCTCGCTACTTTTTTAAAAGTTATTTGTTCATTGGTTGATTAGTTAAATGGTTCAAATTTTCAATTATTTAATTTGTTGATTCCTTAAAACCAACAGTCATTTACTTTATGAATTTGAATTCAGATTCTGTATTACAAATAGCTTATTACAATTAACAATTCAACTTCCCTTTCACAATGCAAATTGCTAATAGAGTATCAGAACTGAGCGAATCTGAAACATTGCAGATGGCCAAACTCAGTCGTGAGTTAAAAGCACAGGGAAAAGACATTATTGATTTGAGTTTGGGTGAACCCGATTTTGACACTCCAGCATTTATAAAAGATGCCGCCAAGAAAGCTTTAGATGATGGGTTTACTAAGTATTCGCCTGTTGCAGGTTTTCTTGATTTACGAAAAGCAATTGCAGAAAAATTTAAGCGCGATAATCAACTTTATTTTTCACCAGAACAAATTGTAGTTTCTACAGGTGCTAAACAATCGATTGCGAATGCAGTTCTTGCTTTAATTAATCCTGGTGATGAAGTAATTGTTCCGTCTCCTTACTGGGTAAGTTATAGAGAGATGGTAAAAATGGCGGGAGGCAAATTAGTAAAAGTGAACACTCAACTTTCAAACGAATTTAAATTAACAGGGGAAGAATTAGCGTCAGCTATAACATCAAAAAGCAAACTTTTTATTTTCTCTTCACCTTGTAATCCAACCGGTGCCGTTTATTCAAAAGAAGAATTACATCAATTGGCTTTGGTACTTTCAAAGTATCCTGAAATAGTAGTGATAAGTGATGAGATATATGAATACATTAATTTTATTGGTAAGCACGAATCAATTGCACAGTTTGAAGAATTAAAAGACCGTGTTGTTATTGTTAATGGTTGTTCCAAAGGATATGCAATGACCGGTTGGCGATTAGGATACATAGCTGCACCAATAGAAATTGCAAAAGCTTGTGAAAAAATTCAAGGACAGTTTACATCGGGAACAAATTCAATTGCACAACGAGCAGCGCTTGCGGCCATTTGCGGAAGTTTGGCCGATACAATTTCAATGTGCGAGGCTTTTAACAGAAGAAGAAAATTGGTGAAAGGATTATTAACTGAAATTCCAGGCATAAAATGTAATAATCCTGAAGGGGCATTTTATTTCTTTCCCGACTTAAGTTTTTATTTTGGCAAGAAGTACAAGCATTATGAAATAAAAAATGCTGATGACCTTTGTATGTTTTTATTATATGAAGGCAATGTTTCAATAGTAACAGGCAGTGCATTTGGTGATGAAAATTGCGCCCGTATTTCGTATGCAACTTCTGATGAAAAATTAACTACTGCAATTAAGCGAATTCAAAACACTTTGCTTTTGCTAAACTAAATTATCTTTAAGAACAAAACTTATTCATTCGTTCTATTCTCTTCATTGATGATTCTTTACATTAGCCCCTTGTATTCATGAAGCATCTAGAAAAGTTAATTAATTCAAAATTTTCAAAGTTGCGCATAGCAGTAATTGGCGATGTGATGCTGGACAGATATCTATATGGAAGTGTGGATAGAATATCCCCTGAAGCTCCTGTTCCGGTAGTAAATATTCAAAAGAAAGAAGATCGACCTGGAGGAGCCGCGAATGTTGCTATAAATTTGAAATCAATAGGTGTAACTCCGGTATTATTTTCAGTAATTGGAAAAGATGAAGCTGGAAAAAAACTATTTCACCTTTTAAGCAATTCAGGAATTGATACCTCGAATATTATTTCCAGTAAGCTGAGAATCACCACTTCAAAAACGAGAGTACTTAGCAAAAATCATCAAATGATAAGGTTTGATGAAGAAGTACAGAATGATATATCAGATAGTGAAGCTGATTCTTTATTCACAATAATTACGAAGCAAATTCAATCAAAAAAATTTGACGCGGTTATTTTTGAGGATTACAACAAAGGAGTTTTAATTGATTCGTTGATTGAAGTTTTAATGGATCTTTTTTCTATTAAAAAGATTCCGGTACTGGTTGACCCGAAGAAGAAGAATTTTTTTGCTTACGATGGAGTTACCGTTTTTAAACCTAACCTTAGAGAAGCAAGGGAAGCATTGGGAAAAAACTTTGGGATTTCTTTAAAAGAATTAAATGAAGCTCACAATGAACTAACGAAAAATCTTTCTTATAAATATACACTCATCACTCTCGGAGAAAATGGTGCATATATAAATGATGGAACAAGCGGGAAAATTATTCCTGCTCAAATCCGTAATGTGTCAGATGTAAGCGGCGCAGGTGATACAGTGATTGCAGTAATGGCTGCAGCTATAGCATCTGGAGCAAATGCATTCGATGCAGCATTGCTATCAAACTTAGCGGGAGGAATTGTATGTGAAAAAGCCGGAGTAGTTTCAATTGAGAAACAAAGATTATTAAGTGAGTTAAAAGAAATTCAGTATTGAAAAAGAGGTGGCGCGCAAATATTATAGTAAATAGTGTCGTTAATATTTATCGACTACTAACCCCTAAGCAACGGAAAAAATCATTCGTTATGCTTGGTTTAATTTTTTTGCTTGGGCTTTTAGATGTGTTTGGCCTGGCATCTATTTTACCAATCATTTACCTCACCACAAAAACAGATTTAATTTTCACTAACAACATTTTACACTCAACTTATCTATTCTTAAATTTTACTTCACCCAATCGTTTCATCCTTTTTATTTTTTTTATTGTTGTTATTTTATTTTCTATTAAAAATTTTATTGCAGTCCTGATCAATTATTCTCAAATAAAATTTTCATATGAAGTTGCAGCAAATATTACAATGAGAAAATTACTTCAGTTTTATAATAAAAGCATCACAGAAATTGTTTCATCAAATAGTTCTGTTTTTGCTATGAATATTGCTGCTTCCCCAACTGAATTATCAAGCAGTCTGATGGTGCCGATTTTTTCATTTTTTTCTGAATTTATTATTGTAATACTTATTGTGGTTGCCATTTCACTGTTTGATTTCAAATTGCTCGTATTACTTTCTGTCATTTTAATTCCGGCAGGATTAATTTTTTACAGGGCCATCAGAAACAAAACTCATTTAATGGGTTTGCAAAAAAACGAATCAAGATACTATGCCTATCAATATTTGTATCAAATTATTCATGGATACATTGATGTGATATTGATGAACAAAACCACTCATTATTCCAAAAAATTTATTGATAAAAACAAAGATCTCAATCATTCATTGGTGCAGTTAACTTTATACGAAACCATTCCAAATAGATTTATTGAAGTTATTGCACTCATTGCAATCTTTTTGATTTTTACCTATTCAGTTTTGCTAAACAAAGTTGATTCAGGTTTCATAGCTTTTCTAGCAGTTTTCGTAACTTCAGCTTATCGAATATTACCCTCATTTAACCGAATCATAATTTCTGTTGTTCGAATAAAATCCAATCAGGTAGTATTCGATATTTTAAAAGATATTCCCGCTGATATTTCAGGAACAGCTGCATTATTGAGCGAAGAAATCGACAATCCACAGAAACCAAAATTTGAAAATTCAATAGAATTAAAAAATATCGGTTATAAATATTTTGAAAATCAAAAACAAGCATTATCAAATATTTCAGTTCAAATAAAAAAAGGAGATATTGTTGGTTTTATTGGAACTTCCGGTTCAGGAAAAACTACCCTATTTAATATTCTTCTAAGATTACTAATAGAACAGGAAGGAGAACTTTTAATTGATGGAAAATTGCTAGACGAGAATTTACTAATTGGTTGGCGTAAAATGATCGGATATGTTCGTCAGGATTATTTTTTAATTGATGCAACTTTTGCTGAGAACATTGCATTTGGAATTTCAAGAGAAAATATCAACGAACAAAAATTAAATGAATGTATAAAACTTGCATCTCTCGAAGAATTCTTAAAATCATTGCCTATTGGAATTGATACCCAAATTGGTGAAAAGGGAAGCAAACTTTCCGGAGGACAAAAACAACGAATTGCCATTGCACGGTCGTTGTATCATGATTCAGAAATAATCTTATTTGATGAAGCCACCAGTGCATTGGATCATGATACCGAAAATGAAATTATTGAAACAATCAATAATTTATTTGTTCAGAAAAAAACAATGTTAATGATTGCACACCGCTATACAACACTTAGAAAGTGCAATAAGATTTATGAATTAAAAAACGGAAAAATTTTCGCCATTCATACATATGATGAATTGGTGAAACAACGAATTCAAGTTAATTAATTATTTCTTTTTGATTCAATTTTCCAATGAGAAAAATCGGATTGCTTTCTGATACACATGGCTTCATTGATGAAAATATTATCAGCCATTTTAAAGATTGTGATGAAGTATGGCATGCCGGCGATTTTGGAGCTGATGTGAATGAAACTTTGGAAAAACATTTTTTTGTTCGTGGAGTTTATGGAAACATTGACGGGCAAAAAATAAGAACAAAGTATTCTGAGCATGCAAAATTTAATGTCGAAGGATTAAATATATGGATCACCCACATTGGTGGTTATCCAGGAAATTACGACTGGAAAATTCGAAGCGCATTACAAAACGATCCTCCGGGATTATTCATCTGCGGTCACTCTCATATTTTAAAAGTTATGCCCGATAAAAAACTAAACTTGTTACACATCAATCCAGGTGCAGCAGGTAAAAGTGGTTTTCACATTATGCGAACCATGGTAAGATTTCAAATAGAAAACGGCGTAATTAAAAATTTAGAAGTTATAGAACTTGGAAAACGCGGAGCGATTGAGCAATAATTATCTGAATAAATATTTTCATTGCTAATCAATTTTAATATGAATGGTGGTGTTATTTTGCTTTAAATAAATTTAGCAACCGATTTTTTGTTTATGATTGCACCATCAACGCAAACGGATCCCATTGATAAACTACTAACTAAAATTATGATAGAAGCTGAACAAGAATTGCTACCTATTAAGTATGCTTCTTTTTTTCAAAGAACCATTGCCAGGTTAGTTGATATGGGGTTCATAACAGGGTTGGCAATTGGTACAGGATACCTCGCCTTCAATTTCATCAGACAAAACACTCCAGACGAAGCTGCATATATTATTGATGGATTGAAACAAGCACTACCGGCTTTCGGAATCATGTTATGGGTTACACTTTATTCTCCCTTGATGGAAAGTACTGGCGGTACAATTGGAAAAAGAATAATGGGAATTAAAATGGCAAACGATGATGCGGAAAATAAAAGTCCTCGATTCTTAACTTGCGCTGCGCGTGCATGGGTTTACCTGGTATTTATTATGCTCTTAGTTATTCCTGCAATTGCCAGTTGTATATTCGTTTTATTCAACGATAAGAATATGACTTTTCATGACAAAATGTTTAACATGGTTTGCGTGAATTATAGAAAATAATTTAAGGATTATTTATTTCCGAATTGATTGCTCCTTAATCTGTCTTCAAATTTTTATTTAACGATTATTGAATAATTCAATTCTTCAAATCAAAAGTTACATTTGTTCGCAACCGATAAGGAACTTTAAATGGCTGAAATAAAAACAATAACAACTACTCTGCTTCAGAAAATTTCATTGGTCATTCCGTGTTATAATGAATCGGCAAGAGTGGCGCAAATGCTTGAAGGCCTTCGTGATTTTTCACGCAACTGGAAAAAAGATTTTGAAATAATTGTTGTTGATGACGGATGCAAGGATGATACTTCATTGTTGATTGAACAAAGCGATTTATTTAAAGAACTTTCAGTACAAGGAAAATTCAAATTAATAAAACCTGGAAAAAATCAAGGGAAAGGATTTGCTTTGAAAGAAGGTGTGATGCAGGCTTCAGGCTCTCATGTTCTCACATTAGATGCTGATATGAGTACACGACCAACCGAAATCAACAATTGGTTAGCCACTCACAAACTTTCTTCCAATGAAATATTAATAGGCTCGCGCGAATTAAAAACTTCCAAAGTCACTGAACGCAAATCGCGCAACTTCATTGGTAAAATTTTTAATTTAAGTGTTCGGTTTTTTACGCCGCTGAAAAGTCACGATACACAATGCGGATTCAAGTTATATCCAACTGCTGTTGCAAAAAATTTATTCAGTAAACTCTCGACTTCAGGTTGGGCGCATGATGTTGAGCTATTGTATCACGCACAACTCGATGGAGTGAAAATTATTGAAATGCCTGTTACCTGGAAAGCAATGGAAGGCAGCAAAATTTCTGTTGGTGTTGATGGTATAAAAATGTTTTTGCAGGTGATGTGGCTGTCACTAAGAATGAAATTCAATTGGTTTTTCGTTACACCATTTTCTGAAATGAAAAATGCAGAACTCAATAAAAAAAATCAGCCATTCTTTCGTTTTCTGTTTGCAACGCTATGTATATTTTTATTTTTTCTAATGACCACAGTAAGTTTTCATTATGGAATTACCGGTGACGATTTAGATCAGAAAGTTTATGGCGAAAAGGTTTTGAATTTTTATACTTCATTCGGAAAAGATACTTCGTGCTTGAATCTGAAAGTAGGTAACAAGGAAAACTTGTATCTCTATGGTGGTTTGTTCAGTATGATTTCTGCTGCTGCAAATCGCTACATAGGTGGTTTGGATGAATATGACATGCGCCACCTGATAAATGCAATCGCAGGATTTTTCGCTATATTATTTACCGGATTGCTTGCACGAAGATTAGGTAACTGGCTCACCGGATCTCTCGCCATCGTTTTACTTGCATCGTGGCCGCAATTTTTCGGACAAAGCATGAACAACCCGAAGGATATTCCATTTGCCCTTACTTACATTCTTACTATTTATTTTTTAGTGAAACTGGTAATGGAACTTCCGCGACCATCAACTCGTACTTGGGTTATGAGTGCCGTGAGTATAGCACTTGCAATAAATATTCGTGTTGGGGGATTATTATTGATTGGAATGTTGTTCGTGTTTGTTTTTGGCACCTACATTATTAACTCTGAAAAAAGAAAACTGATCAATAAAACAAGCTCAATCTCTTATTTATTAAAGCGATTAATTTTCGTTGCAATCGCAGGATACTTTGGTGGTTTATTATTCTGGCCTTATGGATTAATGGGGCCAATGAGTAATCCGCTTATTGCGCTGAAAGAACAAACCAATTTCGCCATGGGCATCGGATTGTTATTTGATGGAAAGCCGATGTCGTCAAAAGAAATTCCGTGGTACTATATTCCTAAATTGCTGGAGATTACAACTCCTCTTGTAGTGTTATTTGCTGCAATTGCACAATGTGTTTTATGGTATTTCTCACGAAAGAAATTTTTGTCCACTCTAACTATACTAATTTCATTCGCAATACTTTTCCCTTGGGCATATGCTGCATACAATCATTCACCATTGTACGATGGATTGCGGCAGTTTCTATTCTTAATTCCTTTGATTGCTGTACTCGCTTCATTAACCTGGACTTTTTTAATTACTGGAATGAATCAGAAAATAATTTCTTACATCGCAATAGTTGCATTTGCAATTGGGATTGCATTTCCGCTTCGTTTTGCATTTGTAAATCATCCGAACGAATATGTTTACTTCAATGAAATCATTGGAGGGATAAAGGGTGCTTACGGAAAATTCGATACCGATTATTACATGAACAGTGTTCGCAAAACTTCTAACTGGTTTAAACAAACTGATATGTTTAAGAATGCTACCAAGGAGAAAAAAATCTTACTCGCAACTAATGCGGTTGACCCTGTAAATTGGTACTTCAGAAATGATACCGACAAAGTAAAAATCGTTTACACAAAGTGGAACAGTGGCAGTGCAAAAACACGCAGTGCGCGTGATTGGGATTATGGAATTTATTTCTCTCGCGATGTTGACCCCGGAATGTTAATCGCCGGCACTTGGCCATCTGATAAAGCAATTTATAAAAATTCTGCCGATGGTGTACCGTTATCATGTGTTATTGAACGAAAAAACAAATCTGATTACTATGGTTATCAGGAAATGCAACGCGACAGTTTGAAAAAAGCCGAATACCTATTTGAAGATGCATTAAAATACAATCCTCAAAACGAAGAAGTAGTTGGTTGGATGGTTCAAGTGAAACTTAGTTTGAAAAAAAATAAAGAAGCGTTGAACTACGCGCAACAATTATTAGCGCTTAATCCCCAAAGCGATATGAGTTACATGATGGTTGGCGTTTGCTATGCCTACACCGGGGATTTATCAAATTCAGAAATGAGTTTGTTAAAAGCAGTTGAATTAAGTCCCATGAATTATCAGGCATATCAATTACTTGCACAACTTTATCAACAAAAAGGAGATAAATCTACGGCACAGAGTTATATGAATAAATCGCAGGAGATCAAACAACAATTGCAGGAACAACAATAACGATAATTATGGATTTAAAAGAACTGGAATCAGGAGTCAATCCGAATACGCATTGGTATTATCAATCGAAGAAATGGCCGTTGGTTCGTTTTGTGAAAAAGATTTTTCATGAACAAAAAAGAAAAGTTGTTTTAGTTGATGTGGGTTCAGGCTCTGGGTTTTTTATGTTTGAATTATTAAAGCTCATGCCGGAGATGATTGATAAAGTGTGGCTCGTTGATATTAATTACACTGAAGCTGAAGTAAAAGAGACCATTGGACAACAAGTTGAAAAAACAATCAACCTCCCTCCTATTATTGAAAATGCAGTAGTTGTAATGATGGATGTGCTTGAACACATTGAAGATGATTTTGCAATATTGAATGAAATAAAAAAACGCTGTGTTGGAAAAAATTATTTCTTCATCACTGTTCCTGCCTTTATGGATTTGTGGAGCGGACATGATGTGTATCTCGGTCACTATCGCCGCTATACTTCTAAAACTTTAAACTCATTATTAACGAATGCAAAATTTTCGAAGTATAAAATTTTCTATCTCTTCGCCGGTATTTTTCCAATGGTGTGGAGCATTCGTAAGCTGACTAAAAAAAGTAAGGAAACGCAAAGCAACATGAAACCATCGCACCCGATTGTGAACTCAGTTCTTCGGGCTTACAATTCGTTTGAAATGAATTTCAGTCGCATGAATAGATTGTTTGGTGTGACATGCACGGCTGAGGGAGAAATTTAAATCGATTTGATAATTTGGTGATTTGATAATGAATAAGAAATTTCGCGACAATTAATTTTTAAATTTTCTTCTTTAATTTTTAATTTAAATAAATGAAATCCCTTCATCCAAAAACACTTTCCTTTCTTTCGCAGTTAAAAAAGAACAACAACAAACCTTGGTTCGATAAACACAAACCTGAGTTTGATGAAATAAGAATTCAGTTCACAGAGTTCATTGAAGAATTATTGATTGCAATGAAAAAAGCAGACACGCAAATCGGTACTGATTTAAAAGCGAAGGATTGCGTGTTCCGTATTTACCGTGATGTTCGATTCGGAAAAGATAAAACTCCGTACAAGATTCATATTGCAGCGGCTTTTGGTCGCGAAGGACGAAGAGGAAAATATGCCGGCTACTACATTCACATTGAACCCGGAGGAAAAAATTTTATGGGTGGTGGAGTTTGGATGCCCGAAGCACCTGAACTGAAAAAAGTTCGCCAGGAAATTGATTACAACCTGAAAGATTTTAAAAAGATAACGGAAGCAAAAAGTTTCAAAAAAACTTTCGGAGAACTGGATGGCGAGAAAATGAAAACCATTCCGAAAGATTATGATGCCAGCAATCCGGCAATAGAAATTCTGAAACACAAAAGTTTTTTATACGGATGCGAGCTGGATGATAAAACTGTTCTCTCTCCTTCATTCCTGAAAAAATCTGTTTCGGTTTTCACTGAGTTGTCGCCGTTCATTCAATTTCTGAATCGGGCGATGGATTGATTTTTTAAATCTGCAACTAAAATTCAAAACAGAATTATCGTATCTTTGAATTCAAACAATAAGTAAAATGACTTTAAAAAATATTGTCTGGAAAGAAGGGAAATATTTTGTGGCTCAATGCCTCAATGTTGAAGTCTCCAGTTTTGGAAAGACTAAAAACGAAGCTTTAAAAAATCTGGATGAAGCCCTTGAATTATATTTTGAAGATGGAAATGTAAAAAAACCATTGAAAGTATTGCAGGCAGAAGTTGTTTCGATGAGGGTTAAGTATGCCTAAACTCTATTCATCAGCTTTTATAATTAAAATCCTTTTAAAACATGGTTTCGTTTTTATTTCACAAAAAGGAAGTCATGCAAAATATAGGAAGATAGGAACTCAAACGCTTACTGTAATTATTCCAACTCCAAGAAAAGAAATTCCTTACGGAACATTTAAATCAATCCTGAAGCAATCGAAACTCAACGAAGAAGATTTCTGAAACCAGAAATTATTTTTTTTCTTTAAAATTTTTCCACAATTCATTCACCAATCAATAGCAGGGTTATATTTGTTTCCGGATGGAGAATTTCATTGTATCGGCGCGTAAGTACAGACCAGCAAGGTTCGAAGATGTTATTGGTCAACCACAGGTAACACAAACGCTTAAGAATGCAATCCGCAACAATCAGTTGGCGCAGGCATTTTTGTTTTGCGGTCCGCGCGGAGTGGGTAAAACAACCTGCGCGAGAATTCTGGCTAAAGTTATTAACTGCGAAAATATTTCGAAAGATATTGAAGCATGTAACGAATGCGAGAGTTGTAAATCATTTAATCAGAATGCAACTTTCAATGTGCATGAGCTAGATGCTGCATCGAACAATAGTGTGGAAGATATTCGTGCTCTTATAGAGCAGGTTCGGTATGCACCGCAAACCGGAAAGAAAAAAATATACATCATTGATGAGGTTCACATGCTTTCGAATCAGGCATTCAATGCCTTTCTGAAAACACTGGAAGAACCACCACCTTACGCCATTTTTATTTTAGCAACTACTGAGAAACACAAAATCATTCCAACTATTTTATCGCGTTGTCAGATTTTTGATTTCAGCAGAATAAGAACCGAAGACACAGCAGATTATTTAGCCAACATTGCGAAGAAGGAAGAAATAAAATCTGAAACAGATGCGCTGCACATCATCGCACAAAAATCGGATGGTGCGTTGCGCGATGCACTCAGCATATTCGACCGCATCAGCGTTTTCACTGGAGGAAATATTACTTATCAATCGGTTCTTACTAATCTGAATATTCTCGATTACGATTATTTCTTTCGCTTCACCGATTATTTTTTGCAGGAAAGTGTTACAGATTGCCTGCTCACATACAGTGAAATTTTAGCGAACGGATTTGAAGGCGATAATTTTTTAAGCGGACTTGCTTCGCACATTCGTAGCTTGCTCGTGAGTAAGGATAAAGTGACTTTGCAGTTGCTCGAAACTTCAGCCAACCTTCGCAATCGTTATTCAGAACAATCGGCTTACACACCGGTTTCTTTTTTATTGAATGGACTGAATATTATTAACGAAGCCGAAATTCAATATCGCACCAGTCGTAATAAAAGATTGTGTGTGGAATTAGCAATGATGAAATTGTGCTACTTGTTTCGCACAGTGAAATTTGTTCAATCGAGCGAACAGGTTGTGGAGAGTAAAAAAAAAACTGACGGCACAACTTTAAAAGTTGAACCAACTCAATCAGCTTCATCAACCATAACAACTGTAACAGAAAAAGAAGAGAAATATAAAACTGTTACACCAACAGCAAGCACAACTACAAAACCAACTTTCACCGGAGCAGCCCGAAAAGGATTTAAACTTCCGACTCTGAATGATATTAAGGCAACAGTTGAGCAGGAGAAACCGGAAGAAGTTGCCATTAAAAATGGAACTGAAAAATTTATCGGCGATGAGTTGGATGAAGACAAATTAAAATTCGCTTTCAGTAAATATTTAGAAAAACTACAAGCGGAAAAGAATTTTTCCGTTTCAGAAATTCTGAAAATTTATCCCCCATTCTTAGAGAACTCAAGAGTGGTAATGATTATTGTCGGAACACAAAGTCACTATCAATTGCTTACCGATGAGCGCGAAGCAATGGTTAATTTTTTGAAACAACAATTGCAGAAAAATAAAATTGACCTCACTGTAAGAGTGGATGCAGAGCGAGCAAAAGTTGATAACAAGAAAAGACCCTATACACCAACTGAAAAGTTTGAACACATGGCAAAGAAAAATCCGCTCCTTCGTCAGTTAAAAGATGAATTAAAATTGGAAGCGGATTTCTGATTGGTTATTCCTTTTTGCAATTATTTTTGACACCCAAATTCAATTAAACAATTTATGGCTGAAGTAATTCGAATGCCCCGCATGAGCGATACGATGACTGAAGGAGTGATTGTGGCGTGGCACAAAAAAGTTGGTGATAAAGTAAAGAGCGGCGACCTGATGGCTGAAATAGAAACCGATAAAGCCGTGATGGAATTCGAAAGTTTTCAGGATGGAGTGTTGCTGTATATCGGTGCAGAAAAAGGTGCGGCTGTTCCGGTTGATTCAGTGATTGCTGTGCTTGGTAAAGAAGGTGAAGATTATAAAGCAGCATTAGCTGTTGCAGGTTCTGCTCCTGTTGCAGATAAGCCAGTTGAAGCTCCAAAAACAGAAACGACAAAAGCAGAAACAGCAGTTGCACCAACTGTAACAGTTCCTGTTGTAACTCCTGTTACTGCTCCGTCAAAAGAAACGGTTGCGGCTGTTACACCAAGTAACGGAAGAATTAAAGCATCACCGCTTGCAAAAAAAATCGCGGCTGATTCAGGAGTAAATATTTCACAAGTATTAGGTAGTGGTGATGACGGCAGAATTATCAAAAAAGACATTGAAGCATATCTCTCTTCCGGAAAATCAAAAGGCGCTCAGCCATTTGTGAATGGTAAGGAAAGTTTTGAAGATGTTCCGCTTTCGCAAATGCGTAAAACCATTGCGCGCCGTTTAACAGAAAGCAAATTCAGCGCTCCGCATTTTTATCTTAAGATGGATATTGTGATGGATAAATCAATGGATGTTCGCAAACAGATGAATGATTATCTCGGCGAAAAAATTTCCATCAATGATTTCGTTATAAAAGCGTCTGCAATGGCTTTGCGCGAAAACCCTAATGTGAATTCATCTTTCCTCGGTGATAAAATCCGTTACAACCATCACATACATATTGGAATGGCTGTGGCAGTTGAAGAAGGGTTGCTTGTTCCTGTTATAAAATTTGCTGACCAAAAATCTTTCAGTCAGATTTCGGCGGAGGCAAAAGCATTTGGTGCAAGAGCAAAAGAGAAAAAATTACAACCTGTTGATTGGGAAGGGAACACTTTCACGATTTCCAATTTAGGGATGATGGATATTGATGATTTCACTGCGATAATTAATCCACCTGATGCGTGCATACTGGCAGTTGGAAAAATAAAAACTATTCCTGCGTTCGATGAGAAGGGAAATGTAAAGCCAACAAATGTGATGACTGTTACACTGAGTTGCGACCACCGCGTTGTAGATGGAGCGAAGGGCGCAAAATTTTTGCAGTCACTCAAAAAGTTCCTGGAGAACCCGGTGACAATGTTGGTTTAAAATACAGAACTATCAGTAACCGATTAATTCAACACAACTTCTTTAATACAGCAAACGGGAATACTGATTCCGCCTTTCAGAATAATGTTGTTATCGGTTGCCGCCCAGATAGTGGTTATCACTTCCTTAATTCCTTCTTCAGTGACAAAAACAATTTTGGCTTTCGTATAAAAATTGTGAGACATCTGTGCTGCTCTCTGCAACGACAATTTTCTCTGCATGCAAGCTTCAATGCAATCCAACACTTCAGAATTGATACATCGAAGGTTTGGAATTATTTCTCTTGCAATGCGTTCAGGGTTTGTAGAAATATCCATCAAATTGAAAAATGGGTTTTGGTTCGTGGTTCTTTACGCTTTCAGTTTTTGGTAAGTTATCATCAGTTATGGTTAAATTAAAAGATTAAAATGGCTACCCCTTTACTTAATTCGTCAATATGACTTCAAAACACACTTTGGTTCTTGGTGCTTCAACAAATCCGGAGCGGTATTCATTTCTCGCAGCTAATAAATTAGTGAGTCACAATCACCCGATAACCTTGGTTGGAAATAAAAATGGAAATGTTAGCGGCTCTCCGATTCTTCATTCGATTCCCAAAGATTTAAAAGTTAATACTGTTACAGTTTATCTTGGTGCGAAAAATCAAATCGGATATTATGATGATTTGATTCGATTGAAACCGAAGCGGATAATTTTTAATCCCGGTGCTGAAAATCCTGAATTGGAAAAACTAGCAACTGAAAATGGTATTGAAGTGGAGAAAGCTTGTACTTTAGTTTTATTATCTATTGGTCAATATTGACTTTAGTTCGGGGTTGGTGGCTCGCAGATGGTAGTTTCATACTCAATTAAATTTCTTTCTAAAATATTTTATGGAAATTCGCATTCTTCATTCTCTAATCAAAAACTTTTTATGATTCAAAAAATAATTCTTGGTGTTGCGTTGATTGTAATTTCTGTTTCAACGCAGGCGCAAAAAAAAGTGGAAGCAAAATCAGATGTAAAATCAGCAACCGTTTATTTATCAGGTGCTGAATTGAACCGGACAGCGAGTGTAACACTTGCCGCTGGAAATTCGGATGTGGTATTCACGGGTTTACCAACTAATCTGAATCAACAAACAATCAATATTTCTTCAGATGATAAATTGATTATTCAGTCGGTCCAATTCAAATTGAATTACATGGACCAGAAAGAACTTTCGGCTGAAACAAAAATGTGGAGCGATTCACTGGAGTCGGTTGATTTGGATTTGGAAAAAATCAGCAAGCAAAAAGAATTAATTCTGATGCAGCAGGCAATGCTCGACGATAATAAAAAAACCACAGGAGCAAACACAGGTTTGAATTTCGATGCGATGAAACAGTACTACGATTTCATGACCGATAAAGAATGGGGATTGAAAGTTCAGTGGATGGATGCTGAGCATAAAGAAAAAAAACTAAATGAAATTAAAACACGATTGAATCAGCAGCTTTATGATTTCCAGCAAAAAAAATCTGCCCCATCGGGGGAGATTTGGGTTCAGGTAACTTCTGATAAAGCAATCACTTCAAAATTTTACATCACATACTTAGTGAACAATGCTGGCTGGACTCCTGAATACGATGTCCGTGCTGATAAAGTAAATGCACCAATCACACTCAACTACAAAGCTGCCATCTGGCAAACAACAGGCGAGGATTGGAAAGATATAAAACTCAAACTCTCCACAGGAAATCCAACAGCGGGTGCAGCAGGACCTGTATTTGCAACCTGGTTTATGGATTATTATTATGGAAATTATTCTGTTACAAAAGATGAAGAAGATTACAATGGCAAGATGAATAGAAATGCGCCATCAGCTCCAATGCAATTGCAGGAAGTAGTTGTAACAGGTGCAGATAAAAAATATAAAGAGAGCGAAACAACTGCCTCTTATACCAATGTTACACAGTCCACTCTTTCTACTGAGTTTGATATAAAATTAGCTTCAACTATTCCATCCGGTTCCGATGTGCATCGGGTGAACATTGGTGATTATGCAATGGATGCTTCGTATGATTACTACTCGATTCCACGATTGGATAAAGATGTGTTTCTGAATGCCCACATTGCTGATTGGGAGAAACTGAATTTGCTGGATGGTTCGGCAAATGTGTTTTTTCAGGGAGCTTATGTGGGACAGAGTTACATCAATGCGAATCAAACAAACGATACTTTAGAGTTGTCGTTGGGTCGTGATAAAAATGTAATTCTCACCCGCGAAAAATTAAAAGACTTTACAAAAGAGAAATTCATTGGCGGAAAATATCGTCAGAGTGTTACTTATGAAATCAAAGTCAAGAACACTGAACCAACTGAAATCAGTTTAGATGTGATTGAACAGGTTCCCATCTCAGCAAATGCTGAAATAAAAATTACGCTTGATGATGCAGGTGGAGCAGCATACAATGTTGAAACAGGAAAACTTTTATGGAAACAAAAATTATCACCGGGAGAAGAAAAGAAAATGCAATTTTCTATTACCGTAGAATTTCCTGAATCGAAAAAAGTTTATTGTCCAAAGTTTTAGAATCGAAAAAAATTCCTTAGACAAAAATTTAAAAATTCACTCCTGCATGAATGCCGAAATCAAAAGGCATATATGCTTTTGTATAGTTGTAATTGTCATGCGGAATAAATCTGTAAGTTGAATTGAGTCCAGCAATTAATCGGTTTTTATAAATTTTAAAATGAGCTTTCAATTTTAATGCTGCTCCTAATCTGTGAATGGAAGTATCGTAGTTAAAAATAATATCGTCAAATGGCATTAAGTCGGTTTCCAAATTATCATTCGTTCCCCACATAAATGAAAGTTGAGGAAGAACCGAAATTTCAAAATACTTTTTATTCAAAATCGGAAAAAGTGTTCCAGCTTCTACAAATTGATAGTTTCTTCTTTCAATAATATTGTCAGCTTTATATTCTGATTTATTTACAGGAACAAAAGAGGGCAATCTTCTATGAAGATTTATCCATCTTGAATAAGAAAAATTCACATTGTATTTCTTATAGAAAGTTTTATTTATTGTTGTTGTAAATTGATATGTGTTAAATCGAATTTTACTATTATTAAAAGAAGTTAAAGAAGTCAATGAAGAAAAAACAGAAACTCCACAATGATATTCTGATTGACACTTTCCAGAAAAACCTAAGAACAAAATTTGAAAAGAAATAAAAAGAATAAGAGTAATTTTTTTCATGTCAGTGATTTTAGTTTTTCAAATCTAACAATTTTTCACCCTTCCCGCTTAGTTCTTCCCTCACTTAATCATCACTCCTCTTTTATTCATCAGCGGAATCTGCGTGAAATTTTCTAAGTTGATACTTTCAGTGACGAATACATATTTCTTATCGAACATTTTTCCATTCTGCCAGAAGCTTATCCAGAATTCGTTGTTGAGTGCGAATAATCTTTTTTCTATTAACTCAACTTTTACAAATTCATTACTCGCCACTTTGTCGAAGAACTGACGAAAAGTTGAAGTCTTAACTTTCTTTCCATCCAAATCTCCGTAACCTGTTGAAGCTACAATCACTCCTTCAATGGGTTCGTTTTTCATATTCACGAGAAACACGCTCCATTCTTCTTCGGGCAATGTTCCGTCGTTCTCCGGCACCACTGCAAATGCGAGGTCTTCCACTTTTCCAAAATCAATGTCCTTTATCATTTTCTATTTATTCTAAAATCTCAATTCAAAAATCATAAATCCTTTAAAGCCCAATCTACAAGCGTGTAAACTTCTTCAAACGAATGTGATTTTATTTCGCCACGCATTTCACCCAATCGAACAATCACCACATTTTTCTGCGGAATAACTATGATGTACTGACCGAGAATTCCGCGACAATAAAAAACTCCCTCGCGGTCTTGCAAGCGCCACAACTGGTATCCGTAGTAATTTGCAGTTTCATTTTCTTCATCCTTTATACTCAACGGAGCAGTAAAAAGTTCAATCACTGAACTATCTAAAAGCTGTGTGCCGTGCCAGTTTCCGTAGTGTAACAGTAAAGTTCCGATGCGCGAAAAGTCGCGTGCGTTGGTATTGAAACAGCAATATGCTTTTTCGTTTCCGACATCTTTATCCGTACTCCACAGCGCAACATGTTCTGCTCCGAGTGGCTTCCATAATTTTTCGGAAGCATAAGCGCTCAATGATTTTCCGGTTGCCTTTTCTAAAACCAATCCGAGTAATTGTGTATCACCGCTCTTGTATCTCCATTCGGTTCCAGGAGTTTTTACGGGTGTTACACTTGTTGCCACTTTGTATAAATCAGTTCCGTAGTATGCTTCCGTGGTGGTGCTGAAAGGCGAACCATAACTCTCGTCCCAATTGGTTCCACTGCTCATGGTCAATAAACTCCGGACTGTTATTTTTGATTTATCACCATCTTTAAATTCAGGAAGAAAATCTCCGATTGATTCGTCAAACGATTTTATACTCCCATCCTTCACTGCAAAAGCCGTCAGCAAACCCACAATTGTTTTCGCCATGCTGAATGAATTGGAATAAGAAGAATCAGAATATCCTTTCCAGTATTTTTCAATCACCACCGAATCATTTTTCAAAACAAGAAATGCAACTGAATTAATTTTTTCCAACTCTGCATTCACTTCATTGGGGATTTCAATTTTTTTATACTGCGAAGAATTCGGAATCGGTTGTGTAACACCACTGGTGACAATGTTGTTGTCGAATATTTTATAATCGTCAATATCAGCCGTTAAATACCGGAGTGCCTTATAAATATAATTGGTTCCTGTGAGTGTAGTAAGTGTAACAGTGATTACGGCGAGGCAAACAATAATGATTAAAAATATTTTCATCAGCTTGAAATTTCACTCAAAGTAAATACTGCCATTCACGCGGTTGCAATTGTGTTTCAACAAATGAAAGTGAAAATGGAATTACAGATTCACGCGGTCGTTTCCGATGGTGGGTTGCGAGATAACGAGGAACTCAATATCGGCATCGGTTTCATTCGCAATAAAATGTTTCACCATTGGCGAAACTGAAATTCCTTGTAACGGTTTTAAAATATGCTTGTGGTTATCAGCATAAAAAGTTGCTTCACCTTTCAGCATATAAAAAAACTGTTGCGCCTTGTGATGGAAGTGCAATTGCTCCTTCGAACCGGAAGGCATTACCTCCTGCTTCACCGAAAGTCCGGTTGAATTTGCGAGCACCCAACTGTCGCAGTTTGCACCCCATGTGTAGTGCTGTGCTTTGCTTTTGTCAATTACTTTAGTTCTTATCATGATGAAAATAATCTTGAACTAAAAATAATTTTCAGTCAGAAATATTTTCCGTTGAAAATTTTTCAATACAAACGAAGCAATGTTAATTTTTCTAAGCTATTTGATTTCAGTTTCAAATAATAGCGCAAAGTGTCTGATAATTTTCTCTTTCACTTCATCCATATCAATTGCTCTTCCTAATTCTTTCTGCAATGATGTAACTTGTTTTCCCTGAATGCCGCAAGGAATAATTAAATCGAAGTACGACAAATCAGTATTGATATTAAAAGCAAATCCGTGCATCGTCACCCACCGACTACTGCGAACACCAATCGCACAAATCTTTCGTGCGCGCGATGGGCTATCGGGTTCGAGCCACACTCCGGTTTCTCCTTTTGTTCTTCCGGCGGCAATTCCATATTCGGCGAGCGTGAGAATGATGGTTTCTTCAATCAGTCGCAGATATTTTCCGATGTCGCTGAAAAAATAATCGAGGTCAAGAATCGGGTAACCAACAATCTGTCCGGGTCCGTGAAAAGTAATGTCTCCTCCCCTGTTGATTTTGAAAAAGGAAATTTGCTTTTCGTTCAGCACATCCTGATTCACTAACAGGTTTTTCATGGAACCACTTTTTCCCAATGTAAAAACCGGACCGTGCTCACAAAAAAGAAAATGATGGTCAGGAATATTTTGTTCTGCAATTGATTTTTCCCTGTTAGAAATTTTATTCTGAACAAGTGCATTGAATAATTTTTCCTGATAATCCCAAGCCGAACGATAATCAATCCTTCCTAAATCTTCGACAATAACAGTGCGTGGAAATTTTGATCCCTTCTTTTCTTCATTCAATAAAACTGGTTCTTTCAGATCCATCTTCAAATCACTTCCCCAACTCTCCTTTCAAAAAATCAATTACCTTAACTTCTACTGCATCAACTTTTCTTAATTCAGCCAGGTAAACAGAAACCCAATCGGTTAAATGAATCAGGTAAATTGTATTTTCAATTAAACTGTCTCCCTTTGAATTAATTTCAATTATTGATTTTGCATACTTACCTATCACCTCTTTGTTTATTACAACACGCATTTGATTGCGCTCGTAATCCAATTCATTGCGAAGAATCACGACTGCATATTTTCCTTTCTCTGTCCAACCCACTAATTCGTTATGATTCATTTCCGGAATCACATTGTGCGATACCAACACCTTTGCATTTTCATTTAACTGCTGACGAAAACGAATGGCAACTCCTTCAAATCCTGCGCATGCATAAATAATTGGAAATTTCTTATTCAGTTTTTTGGCGATTTTTTTTGCTTCCTTCTGAATTCTGTTTTCATTTTTATCTAACAGTTTTATAGCTGCTTTCACCCCCTCTTCAAATCCTAAATCAATCATTCGATAGTGAAACAACACATATAACAATTGAATCAACGAATATCCAATGCACGAACGCGGTGGCATTCCGGAAGGAATTAAAATACAATCGAGTCCAGCTTTTTTCGCTAAGCGTTCCATTGAGCCACCTGATGTGATGCAAACAATTTTTGCCATTCGGTTCATTCCATCTTCCAGGGCGTGAATGGTTTCTTCAGTATTTCCGCTGTATGAACAAGTGATTACTAAAGTGTGCTCATTCACAAACTCAGGCAACTGATAATTTTTCACCACTGTAATCGGAACTTTTATTTTTCCGAAAACAAGTTCATTAACAATTGTTCCACCAATTCCGGATCCACCTAAACCTGCTATCACCACATTTCTGATGTCATAATGTTGTGGTGTTAATTCTGCTTTGCGACCTATTTCAATCGCCTCTTTTAACTGCTGAGAAAAATCAGCTATTAATTTCTCCATTTATGTTTTAATTTTCGGCTAAAGTAAAAGATTCAATTTTAATGAGCACACACAATGAGTTAGGAGTGAGAGGCGAAATAATTGCCTGCGAATTTTTACAGCAACATGGGTATATAATTCTTGAAATCAACTGGCGATTTTCGAGAGTGGAGATTGATATTATTGCCAAACAAAATCAAACAATAATTTTTGTTGAAGTTAAAACACGCAGCTCCGAACATTTTGGTTATCCTGAAAATGCAGTTGATGTAACAAAACAGAAAAATATGGCAACTGCTGCAGAAGAATATATGGAACAAAATAATATTGAAACCGATGTGCGCTTTGATGTAATTTCTATTGTGATGAAAAATAACAAACCAGCTATTCATCATATACAGGATGCTTTTTTTCCTTATGATATTGAGAGTTGACTGAAGTTATAATTTGAATTGTCATTATCTATTTGTAAATACTTTTCCCGCTGAATAATTTCATCGTTGAACACTGAATTCAAAATTGTTTTCTTTGCGTCTTCATTATTAAAATCATGACCAAACAATTAATTGAATGTGTTCCGAATTTCAGTGAGGGGCGCGACTTAAATATCATCAAACAAATAACTGATGCAATTGAATCGGTTGAAGGAATTCGTATATTAGATATTGACCCAGGAAAAGCAACCAACAGAACAGTTGTTACACTTATTGGAAATCCTGATGCAGTAATAGAAGCTGCTTTTGAGGGAATAAAAAAAGCAAGTGAATTAATTGACATGCGCAATCACAAGGGCGAACATCCGCGCATGGGAGCAACTGATGTGTGTCCGCTCATTCCGATTGCAGGAATTACGATGGAAGAAACTGTAGAGTATGCAAAAAAGTTAGGTGCTCGTGTAGCAAAGGAATTAAGCATCCCCGTTTACTTATATGAATCTGCTGCAGCAAATGAAGAAAGAAAAAATCTCGCTACAATTCGTGCAGGAGAATATGAAGGATATGCTGAAAAAATTTTAAAACCGGATTGGAATCCTGATTTCGGTGAAGCAAAATTTAATGCAAAGAGTGGTGCAACAGTTATTGGTGCACGCGATTTTTTAGTTGCTTACAACATCAACTTAAACACAACATCAACCCGCAGAGCAAACAGCATTGCATTTGATGTGCGCGAAGCAGGGAGAGTAAAACGAAAAGGTGATTCAGTTACAGGTGAAATTATTAAAGATGAAAACGGAAATTCAGTTTCAGTTCCCGGAACATTAAAAAGTGTGAAAGCAATCGGCTGGTACATTGAGGAATATGGCATTGCACAAATTTCAATGAACCTCACAAACATTAACATCACTCCTGTTCATGTGGCGTTCGATGAAGTTTGTAAGCGTGCCGACGAAAGAGGAATAAGAGTTACCGGCTCTGAATTAGTTGGAGTAATTCCTAAAAAAAGCTTGACCGATGCAGGGAAATATTTTCTGAATAAACAGCAACGGTCGGTTGGCGTGAGTGAAGAAGAGTTGATAAAAATTGCAGTGAAAAGTTTAGGATTAGATGAACTCGCTCCATTTGAACCAAAGAAAAAAGTGATTGAATATTTATTGGAAGATGCAGCAACTAATAAATTAGTGCGGATGAACCTTCGTGAGTTTGCCAATGAAACTGCTGCTGAATCGCCTGCACCTGGCGGTGGTTCTATATCGGCCTACATGGGCGCATTGGGAGCTTCACTCGGAACAATGGTGGCAAATCTCTCCTCACACAAAAGAGGTTGGGATGATAGGTGGAAAATATTTTCTGATTGGGCAGAACAAGGTCAGCAAATAAAAGATGCTTTATTAAAATCAGTTGATGAAGACACAGCGGCTTTCAATCAAATAATGATTGCGTTTTCATTACCTAAAAATTCGGATGATGAAAAGAAAATTCGTAGTGCAGCTATTCAGTCAGCAACAAAAACTGCAATGGAAGTCCCATTCCGTGTGATGCAATTATCGGCATCAGCTTTTCCATTATTAAAAGCGATGGTGGAAAGTGGAAATCCCAATTCAATTTCTGATGCCGGAGTTGGTGCATTGGCTGTGCGCTGCGCCGTGCTTGGTTCTTATCTGAATGTAAAAATCAACAGCAGCGGATTAAAGGATGTTGCTTTCAAAGAAGACATGCTGAAGAAAGCGGATGCAATAAAAGCAGATGCAATAAAGATTGAATCCGAAATTCTTGCTTTAGTAGAAAAATCAATGTAAAAAATTCAACCAAAACTCATGAACCGAAAACTCATTTATACTTTATCAATTTTACTTTTTGCATTTGCGTCTTGCACAAATATGCAAACTGAAATTTCAAAAAAATGGAAACTTAAATCTTCGGTTAATCCGATGCGCGATTCATTGTGTTCGCAAATGCAGCGCGAAATTGTTATGCTGAAAGACAGTATTGAAAATTTAACCGACACTGCTCAACTCTCCGGATTGAAAGAACAACTTTCGCAAAATGAATTTGCCTTAAACCTGTTTTATAAAAATGTGAAGCAACTGATGACTGAAAGTTATCTTGATTTAAAATCAACCGGTGAATACTTCAGTAATATTACAGGTGATGAAAAAGGCAAGTGGGAATTATCAGCAGATAAAAAATTCATTTATTTCCTTCCCGCAGAAAAAGATAAATCAGATACTTTAATCATTAAAGAATTTAAGGCCGGTGGAAATCTTACTCTTGCTTTTGATTCAAGTACATATCTTGTTTTTCAACAGAAAAAAACGGAGTAAATGAGAGGTGAAAACAAACATTTGGTCGAATGGACTATTCGGTTATTTTTGCGCCTCCTAATTCAAAACTAATCAAACAAAAAAAATGAAAAAGAACGCAATGTTCATCGTGGCTTTTGCCGCAATCTCTTTCCTCGCTGCATGTTCAGGAGGTTCAAAAGACCAGATCGTGCACAAATGGAAATTCTCTGGAATGCAGAGTCCACAAATGGATCGCATGATGGCTGAAACTGATGCTAAATGTATGGCTATGGACGACAGCATGAAAAACTGTACCGACACTACAAAAATGAAAGAATTCAAAGGTCAAAAAGAAATGATGGAGTCACAAAAGACCATGATGACATCAATGATGGATAAAATGAAAGCTGAAGGCTGGATTGAATTCACTAAGGACGGTAAGTACAAACAAAACATGAGCGGAACTGAAGATGCAGGTACTTATGCTATGGATGAAGCAGGTAAAATGTTAATGACTACTGATTCAAAAGGCAAAACTGATACTTTGAACATAGATGAGTTAACTGCTACTGCAATGACTTTATCAAGTTCAAGAGATTCAACAAAAATCATGTTCGCTGCTGAAGAAGGCGAAAAGAAATAATTATTAAAAAAATATTTAAAAAACCCTCATCGGCTTTCGGTGGGGGTTTTTTATTTTAGAACATTGCCTCACCCTGAAATAAAGGTAAACCACCAACTAAAGTTGAATACAGCTAATATGCTTAACTAACCTTGTTATTTAGTCAAATGCAATCAAAAAGCACTTAAGATTTAAGAATAAAACTGCTTTGACTAATTAAATTTTTAAAACCTTTGCTTTAAAAAAAGTATTGTTCCCGTTGTATGAAATCAAATAAAATCCAGGCAGTAAATTTTCAGTTTTTATAACAGATTCCCCATCAACAGCCACCTGATTTAAAACTTCAACTCCCATTAAATTAAAAATCTTAATGGTTGATTTAGCATTTGTGCCGCTAATTGTTAAACGATTAGTAAATGGGTTGGGAGTTATTTTAATGTTGTTATTTTCAATTATCGGCGCAGCAGTAAGTACAGAGTCGCCAATGTAACGCACAGCAGCAATATCAAAATCTAAATTGTTGTATGAATCACCAACGGCCACAATTTTTCCATCGGCCTGCAATGTTGCAGCATAATTGTCATCGTGATAGCCTGCAATTATTGTATTCACTTTTCCATCCACATTAAAAGTATTATCAAGTGACCCATCAGTATTGAATCGAGCAAGTGAAAACAGGTGATTGCCGTTTTGAAATGATTGACCTGAGAGAATGATTTTTCCATTTTGTTGCACCATAACTGTATTGGCAATATCTGCATCAGCGAAAAAATCCAGGCTGGTTTTTCCCCCATTTATAAAAGTGTTATCCAATGTTCCATCAGCATTGTATCGGGCCAAAGAAAAATCCGAACTCGAATTATTAATAATTGACTCACCTGCCACCACAATTTTTCCATCGTTTTGTATGGTAATTGAATGCGCAACATCATCAAGCCCGTTAAAATCGGTAAGTACTGTGCCGTTTAAATTAAAAGTTGAATCAGGTGTTCCGTTATTGTTATACCGCAATAAAACAAAATCTTTGTAGCTTGGATTGCCGGTAAATCCGGCAGCAATAATTTTTCCATCTGTTTGAATGCTCATATCATAAGCAAAACAATCTCCGGTTCCTGGCGCTGAAATTATTTTTCCACTTAAACCGAAATTCAAATCCAATGTTCCGTTCACATTGTATCGAGCCAAAGCAAAATTTTTAATACCTGAAATGGTGCAATATCCTGCCACAACTAATTTGCCATCAGTTTGCATTTGTATGGCGTTAATTGCATTGTTTGCATTGTTAAAATCTGTTGTAACAATGCCGCCTGTTCCAAACGAATTATCTACAGTACCATCAACATTTAATCTGATTAATAAAAAATCAAAATCAGGAGTTGAGTTTTTAGAATAACCGGCCGCAATAATTTTTCCATCGGGTTGAATCAGCACAGCATTTGCCTCACATTCATTTCCTGTTAATTGTTGAAAAATACCATTTGTATTAAAACTATTGTCAATTGATCCATCGGAATTGTACCGGAGAATTGCCATTTCATTTGCCGATCCATTGTTTGTATATCCTGCAACTACTATTTTACCATTTGTTTGTATGGCAATAGCATTGGCCACATCATGCGAATTTCCAATGGGAGTTGTTTTTATTCCCGTAAGATTAAAAGTGCTGTCTAAATCACCAGGTTGTTGGGCAAAACTTGCCATATGCATCACAACTGAAATTAGAATTAAAAGTAGCTTTTTCATAAAATTTTGTTTGAAATCAAATGTTCAGTTCTAACCCTTTAATTAAGAATGATTATAATCACTTTCCACTTTAATTAATATCAGTAAAATATAGAAAAACAACAGAGAATAATTCAGCCTTGCTTATCATATTACTGCTATATTGAAAACACATAGTTTTTTACAAAGTAAAAATGACTATACACCACTACACCTATTTTTCATTTCATTATTACAAGCTTACCTGTTCTGTAAAAATCATCACCTTTCAGGTTAACAAAATACACACCGTCAGCGCTCAAATCATTTACATTCATATTTAAGTCATGCTCGCCATTGTTTAAACGGCCATTGAAAAAATTCTTAAGCAATCTGCCTGTAATATCATAAACTGAAATGGAGATGTTTTCAGGTTGCAAAAGTGAAAATGAAATCAAAGCATATTGAGATACAGGATTGGTAATAATTAACTTTTCAATTGCCGGTTCAGAATACAAAATTCCGGTATTTTCCAATGCTGTCACACGCATATTATCAGCCAGAAAAACAACACCATAATCCTGACAGGTTGGTGGATGACTATCGTAATGAATTTCCACGCTATCAAAACCTGTTGAGAAATTAAAGAGGAGTGAATCAGTTGGCCAGGTACCCGGGTTACCTGCTGTTTTTGTATTGGTGCCAACAGTTACTCCATTTATAAAGGCAGTTACTCTCATTGTAGCCGCATCATCGCAACCCAACTCCTGACACGAATAGAGAATAGAAAAATCAGTAATTGGCTGGTCGAACCTAATGAGCAGATCACATAAATCAATGCTGCTTGGGTAAATGCATCGGCCATCCATTCCCCACGGTGTGAAGCCCATGGTGTTTGCATCCTGAATGGAATATCCCTGGCCGGTAGCCGAGAAGTGCGCCGTTAATCCACTTACAGTCTGATCAACAGGTAAAGGAGTTAAAAGCGGTGCATTGTTAAAATCAAATAATACTGATTGTGCCTGAACAGAAAAAGTCAACACCATTGCACCAAAGAAAAAAACTGATTTAACAAAAAACCGTTCAATTGTTTTCATTGCTTCTGAATTTTGTTTTTCAAAGTTCTTTCACAATTAAAACAGAAAGTATGACTTTCATCAATTGAGCATTTACAAAAAATCTAACTCATGATTTTAGGATTTGAAGATTTGCACGATGAATACAAAAAAGAAAAAACAGAATCCTGTTTATCCTTTAATCTTGTAGCTCATCCTGATTCAAACAATTGCTGCTGCGTGAGAGGAGAAACACCAACACAAAGCCCCACCTAAATCCTCCCCTGTGGGGAGGACTTAAGACAGCCGCGACAAATCATGCGCGACTGTCCTCTCCCCTAAGGGGAGAGATAGAGTGGGGCTTATTAATTAAGTTTGTGAGCGTGGGAAAACCTGCTGCTAAAAACAACATGCAGCGGCGCGAGAGGTGAAACATCAACACACTAAAAAATCCTAATTAAGATTTCTTATTTTGTGCTTTGCGATTGAACTAAATAAAAAAGTAAATTATTTTGTGCAAAAAAATTCTAAAATGAAAACAAAGACAACTACTAAAATTTCTTGCTTGCTTCTGGCAACAATAATTTTTTTATCAAGTTGCGTAAGCACGACTCTTCTTCAGACGACACCAAGCGGTGCTAATGTTTATGTAAAAGGACAAAGTATGGGAGTAACTCCTTATTCATATTCTGATACAAAGGTTGTAGGTTCTTCAACCCCAATAGCATTTAAGAAAGATGGCTATCAGGATTTGAATATTGTATTACATCGAACTGAACAAATTGATGTTGCGCCAGCAGTGGTTGGATTTTTATTTTTGTGGCCACTATGGCTATGGCTAATGAAGTATGACGATACTCATAGTTATCAATTGCAACCAACAGAACCAGTAACTCAAACCTCTCCAAACTCTCAAACTTCAACAACGAATACAAGTTCAAACTCAACTAATGAACTTATTAAATTGAAAAATCTTCTTGACCAAGGCGCAATAACCAATGATGATTTCACAACTCTTAAAGTAAAAATTCTCAATGAAAATTATGACTACTCAAATAGTATTGCTGACCAGATTATAAAATTGAAATCCCTTTTGGATGGAAACCTTTTGACAAAAGAAGAATTTGAATCGCAGAAAAATAAATTGATAAAATAATTTTCAGATTGTATAAGACTCATTTTCTATAAGTTCATAGAAAAAATTATTCGCATCTATTCTGAAATAGAAATTTTATCTGAGTAATAACGCTTTCCAAGTGAATCAATAATTAAAAATCGAACAATTTTATTTTTGTTTTCATTGGAGATACTACTTACAAAACCTTCGGTTAGTTCAAATCGAAACGAAACCGCTTCACCATATTGAAGTTTTGCTGGAACTTGGGTGTCTGTAAGATCTAGAATTGCAAACAATTCACTCTTCTTCTTATTCATTATATCAATATAAAAAATGTTACTTACGAATGTTATAGTTCGTGAAAGATTTGTAGCAAAAACAATAACATGCTTTTTTGTGTTTGCATTAGTTAAATAAATAGATGCAGTAATTTTTAATCTTCTTCTTCGGTCAAAAAGATAAACTCCAACTGACCAGAGAAAAACAATGGTCGAGAGAATTGCTCCGTAGTATATAAAAAAATTCATTGTGACTGATTTTATTTAAAGAACCAAACAAAGGTAATAACAAATGACTGCGCTAGCCGCGTGAGTGATTGCAGTGAAAATCATTTTTTTTGTAATAAAAAAAATATTGAAACGCAAAGCACGACAGCATTTTTTGTAATCAAAAAATGGTGACACGCCCAAACAAAAAAAACCGGAGCCGCTTACGCGCCTCCGGTTTTTAATTTCTACTTTCTAATTTCTTATTTCAAAATAGTAATCTTCTCTGCCTTCGTCCAACATTTAAACTCGCTGGTGTAATACAAGTAACTGTCGCTCGCTTGTGGTTCGAATGTGCCGGGCACTTCGGCTTTTAAATCGAAATTGAGTTCGCGCACTTCGCCGGGTTTCATTTGGCGGTAGTAGAGCACGAGGTTGTTGTTCATGATTTCGAAGTAGTCGAATTGCTTTTTGTCTTTCAGTTCTTTTAACTGCCACGGCTGTAAACTTAAGCCCGCCGGTATGCCTACGATTGCCATGGTGGATGGCAGCCCGCCGTCGGTTTCGTTTTTGAGTGTAACACTGAGCCGCACATTGTCGCCGACTTTGCAGGTGTTGGTGGCGAGCGATGTGTTTAAACTGACATTGCATTCTTTGGCGCTGCGGGGTGTGGCAATGTTGTAAGTGATGCTGATGCTGTAAGGCATGGCGACCTTGCAACCTTTGTAACGGATTTTTAAATCGTGGTCGCCTTCGCTGATGAATTTTTCAAGCCCTTTTATTTCGATGGGTTTGTTATCGCCGGCGGCAAAATTGGCTTCGGCAATCTGCACATCATCGAGCAGGAACTGTATGGTGCCGCTCTCGGGTGCGCGCTTGTTGAACAAACTGAATTTGCTGAGCGCCTTGAGTGCGAGTATGGTTGCCTGTGTGTTTCCCCATTCGCCGTAACCGCTGCGCTGCTTGGTGAGGAACTCCGCAACTTTTTGTGTTGCCTGGTAGCTTGGGTTGGCACTTGCAAGCATGGCGAGCAACGAGAGCGATGATGTTTCGGTGGTGAGCGACTGACCGCCGGAGCAAACGATGCTTTGTGTTTTTCCATCGAAGCTGCCGTCGTCTTTTTGTTTGCTCAGCATTTTTGTGAGCAGTGCATCGGCGCGTGTGTTGTCGTGCATGTTGTAAAGCGTGTTGGCAGCAAGCGCGACGAGGTAATTATCGTCGCTGGCTTTTGCTTTTTCGTAAGAGTAGTCGGCTTCTTTCTGAATGTTTTTGTAACCGGCTTCGCTGAGCGCATAAGTGATGTAGAGGTTTGTGATATCTTCACTGGCGCGACCGAAATAATCGCATGCTTCGGCGCTGCGCAGATATCCGCCCTTGCCATCGCGGCGCGCGAAAAGCCAGTCGGCTGTGCGTTCTATCATTCCTTCATCCACGCCATCATACAGTTTTTTGTAATCAGCAAACTGCATTAAGCCATAAGCAGTGAGCGCTTCGTGACCGGGCGCAGAGCCAAACCACTCGTAACCTTTTTGCTTGGTTTCGAAAGTGGTGAGCATGTTGTAACCCGCCTTCAGCAATTCTTTCGCGTGCGCATAAGTAGTGGCATCGCCGCTCTCGGTTGCTTTGAGGTAATCCATAATCATTGCATTCGGGTATGAGCTCATGCTCGTTTGCTCGAAGCATCCGCCTGGCATGCGCAACAATCCGCTCAAGCCACCAAGCAGCGTGCTCACGGTTGAAGGATATGCAGTGAGTGAAACTTTTAAACTTCCCTTAAGTGCATCTTTAAAACTGAACTTAAAATTTTTCTCGAGGTCGCGACCGCTGAATGATTGCTGCACCGGAAATCCTTTGGAGTCAACGGCAACAGGCACTGTGGTTTCGTCGCTGAGTCCTTCAGTGGTGAATGCGAGTTGAATGGTATCAAGCGCAATGGTGTCGTGTGCAGTCATGTTCCAGTAAATGACTTTCGTGCTTTGCGCGGCAATGGCGATGGAAGTATCACCCACTGTTCCGTTCAATATTTTTTGTGAGAAGTGAACAGATAATTTTCCGGTGAGATTGCGGAGTGTGTTGTTCTTCAGCACAACGGGCAATTGCATTTGGTCGCCGCCGGTAAGTGTGCCGGGAATTTTTGCGGAGATGCTGAATGGTAATTGCGTGAAGAATAATTTTTCTCCTCTGCCAACTAATCCATCGTCGCTGATTCCTTCGGCAATTATCCGGAAGGAAGAAATTAAATCGTTTGTGGTGAATGTGAAATCTGCTTTACCGCTGTAATCGGTTTCCACTGCACCGTTGAAATAAAGTGTGGAGGCAAAATCAGTCCGCTTCTCAGGAGTTTTTGATGAATAAGTTTTTTGCGGGAACTCGCGCGTGCGATAGTATGATTGATTGTTATTCGCTTTCACTTCAATGGAATCTGCTGAAAGAATTCCGAGTAAGCGTTGGTCAATGACTTGTTCACCGTTTGCATTCTTGTCATCATCAGGAGTTGTTTTGGTTTTTGTTTCATCAACAGGTGGAGTGAATTTGATTTCGTTAACCATCATGTCACCTTCGCCATCGAAGCCAACATTTTTCTTTCCGAATTTATTTTTTCCTGCACCAACAATTTGCACATCATCCAATAGCATTCCACCCATTGGTGCAGCCATATTCATTTGCGGAGCGAGTTGAACATCTTTTTCCCAAACCGCTGCAGGCACATCTTCATATCTGTAAACCTGGTCCTTCGGATTGTATAACCAGATACTTAGGTTCTCATTGTAGTCAACCACTTGTGTTGTTGCAGGAGTGTAATCGTCCAAACTTGCAGTGATGTTGATGGGTTCATACAAATTCAGCTTGTTGAAAATCACTTTTCCGTTTGCGTCAGTAAAATATTCCGCGCCGCTGTTTTCAATTTTGATTTTTGTGTTGGGCAGAATTTTTCCGGTGTATCCATCATAAGTGGTGATAATCACATTTGCTTTTTCTCCGTTGTAGCGCACGATTGGTTTTTCATCTTTCAGAATTTGTTTCCACGAGAACCGTCTCCATCCACTTGTCATTAATAAGTAGTCGAGTGCTTCTGCGCCTTTTGCTTCTGCTTTGTCGAAATAGAAATTCGGCTCTTCCACTTTTTGTTTCAAATCACCTTCGAGCAACATTGCTGAAAGAATGTTTCCTGATTTATCATCAGCAAAATTCATGAGTTGGTCGTTCACTGCTTTCACCGAAAGAATGGCGGGAACAGGAATTCCGTTTTCATCCGTAGTGCGAACTGTTACATGCACATGGTCGCGTGTTTGATATTCGTCTTTATCTGTTTTGATGGATACATTCAGTTGCCGCTCACGATTCACAAACACTAATCTTTCGCAACGCGGAATCATTTGCTGGTCGAAGAAAGTAACCTGTGCCACACCCATCGGGAAATTCGCAGTTGGAATTGAAATGTGATTTTCTCCTTCACTTACCAATTGCGAATTGCTGTAACACACTTTGCCGCGAACCATGGCAACAGTATAAACTTTAAATGTTCCGGTGGAGCGGAGTGTTGCGTTCACTTCATTTTTCTCTGTGCTCAGTTCCACATTGAAACCCGCAGCCACTGCATCAGGCAACGAAAAAGTTTTTTCAACTCCTTCCGGCTTGGTGAGTGTA
>BJGQ01000013.1 GCA_014190575.1 Bacteroidota bacterium
AATATTTAATGATGAATGTCAGAACAACAGAAGATACCAATATTAATATTGGTAAATAATTTTAAAAAATTAGGATTAAAAAAAAAACTTTACTTCATTTGTTTCCAATCAAAAAAAAATCTAACCAAAAAAAACTTTACCATGAAAATTAAAAGTTTAATTCTCGCAGGTGTTTTCGCACTCTCTTGCTTTAGTGTAAGTGCAAATAATTCATCACTGTTCTCTTACGATAAGAATGCAGTTAATGAAAGTTTGAAAAATGTATCCGCTGTAGAAAAATATGTGAACCAAAATGAAGGTGTTACACTTAACTCATTAAATTCTGATGGAAAGAAATTAGTAGATGATGCTAATTTATACACCCTTAAATCTCAGTTAGATGGCCCAGCAGGTGTTCCTTCATTTTTATGGGGTTTTGCAGGTGGCTGTATTGGTGGTATTACATTATTTGGTGGTGTTATTTTAGGGTTATTAGGCGTATTAGCAGTTTATCTTGTTACTCAAGATGGTGACGAAACCAAGAAAGCCTTAATGGGTTGTATTGTTGGAAACCTTATTTGGGTTGTATTCTTTGCTATATGGTTTATATTTGGTAATAGTTGGTTTTTATTCTACTAGTTTTTGCGCATTTCATTTAGATTTTTATTTTTTTTTCTTCTGTTGTCCAAGCCAATGCTTGGACAACAGTTTTTTAGGGTAAAGGCAGACTTCTCTATTAAAGAAACTTTATCAAATGGCCAAAGTAGTTTAGTTATGGGTTCAGTTTATTTTAATAAAACTAAGGGCCAAATAGTATTTAAAATAAATTTTCCGGAAAATTTTATTTCAGTTATCACTGATAGTTTTGTTTATACTATAAAAGATAATAAGATAACAGACAAAACACCAGGAGGTGGGTTGCTGCAATTTTCAATTTTCAATCTCACCTTAAGTAGTAAGTTAAATAATTATGGTTTAGAGCAGTCACAGGTTTTTAAACTAACCAATGTGGTGAAAGAAGATAGTTTTATTATTTCAACATGGAGCCCTGCTGTTGAGAAATTAAAAGAAATAACCGGTGATGTTTTAATCTCTCAAAAGAAAAAGCAACTATTTGGTCTGGTGTTTTTTGATAAAGACGGAAAACTTTTATCAAAGCAATTTTTTGAAGAGTATAAAAATTTTAAGGGACTTGAATTTCCCGGAATTATAACTCAAATCAATTTTATTGACGGTAAAGAGTTTTATAAAATTACTACATTTAAGAATGTGGTTGTAAATGGCATGAATGAAAACACTATATATAATTATTCTATTCCTGTTCAGTAGTTTTTTTGTTTCAGCGCAAGAAGCAGGTAACCATATTGATTTCGACCGTCTTGTAGCTGCTATGGATCCGGGCATACATCATCACAAGTATAATTACAAAGGAGTTCATAGCGAGGTTGATTTTGTTTTTACCTCACTTTTTATTTTTTATAAAAGTTTTGTTTCATCGCAGGATGGCAACTCATGCACATTTACTCCTTCGTGTTCAGAATATATGATTCAGGCAATCAGAAAAAAAGGAATGATTATAGGCACAATGGCCGGCTTTGACCGGCTAACACGCTGCAATGGCTTAAGCCCTGAAAAGTATGGGTATGATCAGGATAAACATGTTTTTATAGATCCTGTCAATTAATGAAAAGATATTTGTTTTTTGCTTTCGTGTTGTTTTCAATAACTTGCAATGCGCAGAATTTATTTGACTTGCAGCATACTCAGTCATTTGCAAATTACTTATATGAGTCAGGTCAGTTTAAGTTAGCTGCCGAAGAGTATGAACGCTGGTTGTTTTTTCAGCCAGGTAATGACACCGCATCATTGCAATTGATGAAATCTTATAGAAAAGGTGGATTGTATTTAGAAGGAATTGCTAAAACAAAATTGCTTTTTTCAGGAAATGAAAAAATGAATGAGCCTCAATCAAAGGAGTATTCAATGCTTCTTTTGTTAAACAGAAATTTTACAGTAGTCGATTCGTTTTTAAAAACAGAAACAAGTTTTTCATCTGTTGACAGAGATTATTTGCTGATGAATGAGAATTTGTTGCAGAAAAAATGGAAAGCCGCAGAGCAGATATATTTAAATAATAGTAACTCAGATTTAAGAGCTTTTGCTCCTTATTCAATTGTATTTAAGAGTTATAAAGAACTGCCGCACAGGTATGCCGGACTTGCGATGACCATGTCAACAATTATTCCTGGAACAGGAAAAATTTATTCCGGAGATTGGAAAGACGCATTGTTTTCAATTTTATTAATTGGGGCATCAGGCTATCAATCTTATCGAGGGTTCGAGTCAAAAGGGGTTAAGAGCGCTTATGGATGGATATTCGGCGGATTCAGTGCTGGTTTGTATTTTGGAAATATTTATGGTTCATATAAGTCGGCTAAAGATTTTAATCACAGACATGAAAATGAATTGCTTAAAAAAGCAACTGATTTATTCAGTATTAATCTTTAATTTATTTCTGGCTTTTTCAATACAGGCACAGGATATAGCCGGTGTTTTTGATTTAGCCAATAAAATGAAACTGGAAGGAAATTATGAAGCTTCTATAAAATTATATCAGCGTGTTAGCTTTTTTGGTGATGGATATAAAAATACTGAATGCCTGATTGGAACTGCAGATTCATATTTTAATTTGAAAGATTATAATAAGGCAGCTGAATTTTATGAATTTGCTTATTTCAGTACAACAAATGACAGCTTGAAAAATCTGATTGCGTTAAGCAAATCCGCAATTTTCATTTACAATAAAAAATTTCTGGAAGCGCTGCAAGAATTGTTCAGCATCGAGGCCGAAGAAGGAAGTGTAGCAAAAGCTAAAAATATTTATCTGGCAACAGCATATTATGGATTGAATAGATTCAATGATTGCAAAACTGTTTTGTTTGATTTGATAAGTGACACTGTTTCAAAAACGCAATTGGATAAATTAATTAAAAGAGCTGAACGGGCGCAACGAAAAAATCCTAAAACAGCAAAGATTCTATCTATGATTATTCCAGGAATGGGGCAATTTTATGCTGGTGATATAAAAAACGGAATTAACTCTTTATTAATTACAAGTGCATTTATGTATTTGATGGTTAACACTTCGATTCAATATTCTGTTTTCGAAGCTACCTCCGTTCTTCCATGGTTTTCACGATACTATGTTGGCGGATTTAACAGAGCTCAAACAATAACCATTAACAGAGTTGAAGATCGACAGTATCAAATTTATTTACAGATTATGAAAATTGTTGAGCAAAAAAGCTGACTAGTTTTTTACAGCATTCAGGGCATTACTAAGGTCATCAATAATATCTTCTACATTTTCAATACCTACCGACAGGCGAATTAAGCCATCAGTAATTCCATACTTTAATCGCTCCGCTTTTGGTACAGGTAAGTGACTCATGCTTGCAGGATGCTGAATAATAGTATCAGCTGTTCCTAACGAAACTGCCAATGTGCAGAAAGAAATATTATTCATCATTTCTATTCCGGCTTTCAATCCTCCTTTCAATTCAAAGCTTAACATGCCTGTAAAATTTCGCATTTGTTTTTTTATAAGTTCATAATCGGGATGCGTTTTTAATCCACAATAATTTACATGTGCAATTTTATTGTGGCCTTGTAAAAACTCTGCAACTTTCATGGCGTTACTGCAATGCCGTTCCATTCTTAATTCCAAAGTCTTCATTCCCTGAATTAAAGTCCACGCGTCAAATGGATTTCCGTTTGCTCCAATGAGTTTTAAAACCGGAATTATTTTTTGATTGAAGAACGAAAAGTCTTTTCCTAATAAAACTCCTCCGATTGCTGTACCGTGACCATTCAGGTATTTTGTAGTGGAGTGCAAAACAAAATCAACATTGTATTGAAAGGGTTGTTGCAAATATGGAGTTGCAAAAGTATTGTCGACCGCACAAAAACAATTGTATTTTTTAGCTAATGCACTTAAAGATTCAATATCATAACAATCCATCGTTGGGTTTGAAGGTGTTTCGATATATATCATTTTTATTGAAGAATCTTTTTTAAGAATATTTTCAACCAACGAAAGGTCTTTCAATTCAACAATCACAGGAGCAATATTTAAAGGCTCTAAAATCTGATGGAGTAATGCATTGGTTCCTCCATACAAAGTTCCTTGTGTTAGTACTTTTTCTCCTGGTTTTAAGAAGCTGAAAAAAAGAGCAGAAATGGCTCCCATTCCACTGCTGAAAATTTTGGATGCCAATTCAAGTTGTTCGCCTTTTTCATTTTTCAGGTTCCAGGCTTCAAGCGCTGCAATTTTTTTCTCAGCCATTTCAACCGTTGGATTGTGCCAGCGACCATATATATATCCTTCACGCTCCCCTTTAAAAATCTGCATGAGTTCATTTGCATCGTCGTATGCAAAAGTTGAGGTTGGATAAATCGCTTCCGTATGTGTATTAACACTTTTGTGCAAATCAACCTGTGAATGAACGCAAATGCTGCTGAAACCTTTATAGATTCTTTTTGTTTTATCTTTCATGAACCGAAATGTTAATCTGTTGCAAATGTGCGGAATTTTTGTTGTCAGATACTTAAACCTTAGATTTACTAAACTAAAATCATATGGCGTTAAATAAATACATCAGACTTTATACTTCCTACAATGTTTGGGCAAACAAACAAATGGGTGAAGTTGCCGGTTCTTTGGAGGATTTTGATTTTGACGCTGAAGTTAATAGCAGCTTTACTTCCATACGAAAAACTTTGCTTCACATTTGGGATGCAGAATATATTTGGTTGTCGAGAATTCAGGAATTACAGCCTAAGAATATTCCGAGTAAATTTTTTACAGGAACTAAGGACGGGTTAATAAAACAATTGCTTGATACAAGTGCTGCATTTGATGAGATGGGGGCTTGTCAGGATATATTAAGTTTAGAACGGGTTGTTGAATTTAAATTGTTAAACGGTGATTCAAGCCGCAGTAAAATATATGAGGCAATTATGCATTGTATGAATCACTCAACTTACCATAGAGGTCAATTAGTTACTTTATTCAGGCAAGCAGGAATAAAAACTATTCCTGCTACAGATTTAATTCAATATATCAGATTGCAGCAAAAGAGCAATCTGACCCATCATTAATTAAGTTTATTTTTTTAGCTAATAAATTCAAATTAACAATGGCAGGCATTATTGATTCGGCTAAAGAGGCAATAGGGAAAATTGCCGAAGGTGTAACAGACTTTATTCAGATGGATAAGAATGAAGTGATTAAGGAGTTTAAAGATTCTACAAAGGAAAAGGCAAATGCCATGTTGGAAGAAATTACCAACCTTGGTGATCACATGAACAAAGCAGGGTTTGAATTGATTGAAATAAATACTTCACTTGGTTTGCCTCCGACATTCAGTTTAACATATCATTTTCTGCACGATGTAACAGTGGAGGAACAAAAAAGTATTCTCGCAGAAAATAACGGCAAGAAAATCACCACCATTATTCTGAAAACTTTATTTAAGTCAACTGCTTATGCAAAGTCGCTTAAACTCGGAGCTTTTAAATTGAATGAAGTGAGTATTCAGTTGGGTTTATTGCCGGAGGTGGGAGTGAAGTTTAAGAAGTAGTTTTATTTATTTCACTTCATTCAAACACTTCATTAAAACTTTACAGTTCACAAAATCTTCAGCAATTCCGGAAGAGGTGTTCATGCTTTTCATTTTTATTTCTTTTTTCTCATCAGGGAAAAGACTGAAATAATTATCAGTTAAATCAAACCCTAAGTAGTTACCGTCTTTTCGTTGCGCATAAAATGAAACGCCAAAAGCAGGTTTGTTGCATGAAACAGAAATGGTTTGCGGCATTTTATATTTTTTATCGCTTGCCACTTTAAATTTTATTTCAGGATTCTGAAGTTTGAGATTCTTTGGTGAAGCGAAAAAATAATCAGCATACGAAAGTTTTTTATCACCAATTATTAATTCGCCATGCAAAACAATTTCTGTTGAATCATATTTTTTCAGAATGGAATCAATGGTCAGATGGAAATATTGTTTGCTTGATTGAGCATCAATTGCACAATTCAAATTTCTCTGCCATAAAAGTTTTCCTGAAAAATTCCAGAGAGAAATTTGCAATTGAGCCGAAGTGTTTATTAATGAATCAGAGACAATCCAGCAATCAATTTTATTTTTATTTTTTACCATGCTTACTAAATAAGTATTGTAAAGCCGGTTGAGTTGATATTGAAATACTTTTTTGTTTCCAGCATAATCGATGCTGCTCCACGATATAGCAGGCCAGCAATCATTTAGTTGCCAGTACAAAGTTCCCATGCAGTAGGGCATTGCGCGACGATGCGCTTCAATGGCAGTACTCATTCCTTCTGTCTGTAACAGTTGTGAGAGATAAACATAGTTTTCAAAATTGGTTGAAGTGTCGTAATCGCGTTTAAGATAAGTTTGAATGGTTTCAAAACCAGTTGGATGTTTCTGATGAGTTTTTAATGCAGGCGAATACAAGTACAACTCATTCGGTTTCAAATATTGCTGCAAACAATTCATGGAAGGAAATGATTGAAATCCATACTCATTTACAAATCTTCCGGTGTGATTGATGTATGAACTGAATGGTTCCATACCCCACCACACTCCCCAATAATGGACATCGCCTTGCTGCAAACTTTCCTTGTGTCCCCAACCTATGGAAGGAGAGGAGGGCCAGTAAGGAGTTTGCGGGTCAATGGATTTTAAGATGGAAGGAATTGTTTTCTCAAAAAGGTTTTGATAGTCGCTCCAGATTTTTAAAGAATCTGTTACACTGTAGTGAAATTGTTTTTGCCAATCCCAATTGAACCAACCTTCTTTTATTTCATTATTGCCGCACCACATTGCAAGCGATGGATGATTTCTGATTCGTAATATGTTATCAGTCGCTTCATCTTTTATTTTACCAATGAAATCAGAATCGCCGGGATACATGGCGCAGGCAAAAGGAAAATCCTGCCAAACCATAATTCCATTCGCGTCGCAATCGTTATAAAATTTATCGGATGCATAAGTTCCACCACCCCAAACTCGAAGCATGTTCATGTGCGATTCGTTTGCTGCAAGAATTAAGTCATGATTTTTTTCATCAGAAATATTTTCACGCATCAGTGCATCTGATGGTACATAGTTCGCACCCTTTATAAATACCGGAACTCCATTCAACTTAAAATAAAATGATGTTCCAATGCTGTCGGGTGTTTGAATCAACTCTATTGTGCGGGCACCATAATTTTTTACAACAGAAAATAATGTGTCGGCATTGTAATAGAGCAAATCAAATTTCAAATGAAACAAGTAAGGTTCGCCATAACCGTTACACCACCATCGTTTTGGATTTTTAATTTCAAAATGAAATGTGGTTTTCCCTGAATCATTCAGTTCTATAATTCGGGTGTAGAAAGTTTGGTGAATGAATGTATCAGTGATTCTCATTTCAACATTTCCATGCAGATTATTTTCATAAAATAGTTCAGCGTTTATTATAGCTAATGTATCAGTAAGTGATTGTTGATGTAACTGAATATCTTTAAAACGAAAATCATCCCAGTACATTAATTCAATAGGTTTCAATATTCCGCAACCTAAAAGTTTCGGCGCAAAGTCCCAACCAAATTGCATAGCAGGTTTGCGTGTGAAAACATATTCGCTTCCGGGTAATTCGTGTGGTAGTAATTTCCGCAACGAGTCAGCGATTTCTTTAACCGGTTTGAAAACAATGAGCAATTCATTTTCATTTTGCTTCAAAATGTTTTTTACATCCACTTCCCAATTTCGAAATGCATTATCTGCTTCCAGAATTTTAGTTCCATTGAGAAAAACAACAGCGTAAGTATCAAGTCCTTTAAATTGAAGTGAACAGTTTTTTTTATTGACCACTGTTGAAGGAACAGTAAAATGACATCTGAATTTCCAAACCCGATGCTGCACCCAATCCAAAGAATCTGAATTGGAAGAATGGAATGGATCAGCTATAATTTTATTGAAAACCAAGCAGGAATAAATATTCAAATCATTGCTTGCCGGAAGCCAGGCAGAATCACCGTTTGAATTCAGATATAAAAATTCCCAGTTGTGATTTGTGGTTAGAACAATGGATGAATCCTGCGCTCTTCCCTTCAACAGGCTCAGGGTGACAAAAAATAAAATCAAAAAATATTTTTTCATTGTACAAATGCTTCTCTTGCCAATTGAACTAAATGAGTTGCGCGTTCCAAATCGGTTTGCGAAGTTGTTTGTCTGAATTCCTTGTCGTTGTATGATTTTATAAATGCGGTGGCAGAAAAATGCACTTCACGGATTCCGGTTTCGCGTATGAGTGGTTGAATGTTTTTTTCATCAACACCACCACCCGATAGTATACTTATTTCAGATGCTGCAGCATTCACAAACTCTTTGATAAATCTTTTTCCATTGTAAGCGATTGCACTTCCGCCTGATGTTAAAATTCGTTTGCAACCAATTGCTTTCAATATCTGAATGGTCATCATCGGGTCGGTCACTACATCAAATGCCCGATGAAAAGTAAAATCCAATGGAGTGGAAGCATGCATCAGCAATTGAGTTTTCTCTCGGTTAATTGAGGCATCATCATTCAATACTCCACTCACTATTCCTTTTACACCACTTTGTTTGCACCATTCAATATCGCGAAGCATCACTTTAAATTCTGAATCGGTATAACAAAAATCTCCTCCACGCGGACGGATTAAAACATAAACGGGAATGCGCAATTGTTCCACCACTTCTTCAATCATTCCAATGGATGGAGTCATGCCGCCTTCCATTAATCCGGTGCACAGTTCAATTCTATCAGCTCCGGCAAGTTGTGCGTTCAAAGCAGATTGCAATGAGTTGCAACAAATTTCTATTGTGCCTTTTATCATGAGTGAAATGTATAAATATTTATTATGAATTAATAAATCATAAATTGATAATGGATAATTGACAATTAGCAATTACTCTTTCACAAACTTCACTACCTCACCGGTTTTTGTGTTTCTGATTAAGAAAATGCCGGTGCTTGCTTCAGGCATGTTAATGTAGAAACCATTTGCTGATTGATTGAATGTTGCACTTTGTTTTCTGCCAAGTATATCTGTAACAGTTAAATCATTTGCATTTGTTGCACCGGAAATTTCGCAGTAGGAGCAAGGGTTTGGTGTAACAGTCATGTTCCAATTCATAATTGATAAATCATTTATTCCGGTTATCACATTGTAGCAGGCGGTTGTATCAACACAATTTCCTTCTGTAATTATTGCTGCATAGTTTCCTGTAACAGTTGGAACAAAAACAGTTTGTGTTGCTCCTTTAATTAATTGCTGAGTGTTGCAGTTGAACCATTGAATGGTTCCGGTCCAGTTGTGCTCGATTTGCAATCGAGCTCAGCTAAGTGTTACGGTTTGCAACCGTGTTGCCCGAAGTATAACATCTCCGCCTCAGTTCGAATCCTCACGAACCGAAATATTTTTCGTAAGCAGCGGGGTTTGCCAATAGAAAACCAGTCACCGAACAGTCGAATGAAGTGGATTTTGCAATAGTCGTGAGAATTAAAAATTTACTATTTTTGACTAAACATTAGTTCATTTAAAACAAAAAAAATGGGAGCATATTTCTATCAGTTGTGCTCCTTTATTTAAAAGATTTTTTTATTTCGTCAGAAAAATAATTAAGTTTAACATTAAAATAAAAATTATTTCCAAATTCCAAACAGAAATAAAAATTATCGAAATAAATCGTCTTTATTTATCGTTATACTTTCAAATCAAACAACCATGCTCGCCTTCATCAGCTTCTTCGCATCTTTTTTTAGTGTTGTTGAACCATCAACTTATTATCAGTTTGATTATAAAATTTTTTATCAACTCCAAGAAGTCAATCAGAATATTGATTGGACAAATACAAATGTTCAATTGTTAGAAGCAGCCATTTTTCAATGTACCAATGAACAGCGATTGAAGAATAGCAAATCCATTTTTAAATATGCCGAAGACCTGAACAAATCAGCAACTTACCATTCCAACTCAATGGTGAAATATACTTTTTTCAGTCATACCAATGAATATGAAAAAAAAATGAAAGCATTTTATCAACGCATGAAATTTTTTGGGGCTAGTTTCAATGGCTGTGGCGAAAACATTGCCTATTCAGAATACGATGATAGTTATACCTACCTCGAAGTTGCAAAAGATATTGTTGAACTCTGGATGAATTCAGAAGGACACCGTATGAATATTCTTAGTGCTGACTATAAAGAGTTGGGTTGCGGCATTGCAATTAAAAAAGTGAATAGTTTTTATCGTGTGTATGCAACGCAAGATTTCGGTGCGAAACGAAATATCATTCAATAAAAAATTGACTTAATTGATATTGATGTAAACTGAAAATAGTTATTTCATAACCCATCTCAATTCCATTTGCACAATCACTCACTTTCTTTTTATGTTTGTTCGCTTTTTCAAATAAGCCTCTATGACTTCATACAATAAGATTAACAACGCTGTCGGATGGATAGTGTTTCTTCTTTCAACTTTAGTTTACATTATGACCGCCGAGCCCACCGGAAGTTTCTGGGATTGCGGTGAATTTATTGGTTGCGCTTTAAAGTTACAGGTTGCGCACTCACCGGGTGCTCCTTTCTTTTTAATGCTTGGTCGTTTGTTCACCTTATTTGCAAGCGGACCTGATACAGTTGCAAGTTGGGTAAACTTAATGAGTAACATAATGGGTGGTCTTACCTCTCTGTTCTTATTCTGGACCATTACTGCAATGGCAAGAAAAATGACAACTAAGAAGGAAACTGACATGAGCATGGATCAGATAATTGCAGTTATAGGTGCAGGGTTTGTTGGAGCAATGGCCTGTACTTTCACTGATTCAAACTGGTTCTCTGCTGTAGAAGGTGAGGTTTATGCATCATCAGCATTCTTCACTTCGTTTGTTACATGGGCAATTTTTAAGTGGGATAATGTGGCCGACGAAAAATATGCCGACCGGTGGATTGTGTTTATTGGGTACATGATGGGGCTTTCAATAGGTATTCACTTACTTAATTTATTAACCATTCCTGCATTGGTGTTTGTGGTGTATTTCCGTAAAGCAATTGTTGTTACTACCTGGGGAATTGTAAAAACATTTTTTATTGCTTGTGGAATTCTTGCATTCATACAGTTCGGAATTATTCCAAGCATACCAAACATTGGTGCCAGTTTCGATATTTTCTTTGTGAATTCATTGGGACTTCCATTCAATACCGGAATCATTGTATGGTTTTTAATAATAGCGGCAATATTATTTTTTGCATACAGATATTCAGTCAGGAAAGCACTACCGTGGTTACATACATCAATCATGACAGTTATTGTAATCATCATCGGATACTCCTCTTATACTATGGTATTAATTCGTGCCAATGCGAATCCGACCATCAATATGAGTAACCCTTCAAATTTTGTGAATTTGGTTTCTTATCTAAATCGTGAACAATATGGTGACCGACCACTTTTATATGGACAAAATTTTACCGCGCGACCAAATGATATTGATTGGGATAATGGTGAAATGAAATATTTCAAAGGAGAAAAAAAATATGAAGAATTAGGACGCAAGCCCATTGTGAAATATGCTGCTGAGGATAAAATGTTGTTTCCTAGGATTTTTGATAATGATGATCCGGGTCATGTGCGTTTTTATAGAGAGTGGTTAAATATGGGTAAAGATGATAAACCTACATTCGGACAGAACATTGGTTTCTTTTTATCATACCAGGTTAATTATATGTATTGGAGGTATTTTCTTTGGAATTTTGCCGGACGACAAAATGATATTCAAGGATTAACAAATGATAAACAACATGGTAACTGGTTAACAGGAATAAATTTTATTGACAGTGCATTCTTAGGTACCCAAGAAAACCTTCCGGACTATTTAGCTAATAACAAGGCGAGAAATAAATTTTTTCTGATTCCGTTACTCATCGGATTAATCGGAATGATTTATCATTTCAAAAAAGATCAACACGATGCAGCAGTAGTAATGTTGTTATTCTTCTTCACTGGTTTAGCCATTGTATTGTATTTGAATCAAACACCTCTGCAACCTCGTGAGCGTGACTATGCTTATGCAGGTTCGTTTTATGCTTATTGTTTCTGGATTGGAATAGGTGTGATGGCGGTGTATGATTGGTTGAAGAAAAAAATTAATCCACAAATGGCTGCACTTGGCGGAATAATAATTTGTGCCATTGCTCCTGCGTTAATGGGTGCACAAGGTTGGGACGATCACAATAGAAGTCATCGTTACACCGCACGCGATTTTGGAATAAATTATTTAGAAAGTTGCCCTAAGAATGCAATATTGTTTACGCAAGGCGATAATGATACTTATCCGTTGTGGTATGCACAAGAAGTAGAAGGTTGCAGACCTGATGTTCGCATCATAAATCTCAGTTTATTGGGTGTTGACTGGTACATTGAAAACCTTCGACGCAAAATAAATGAAAGTGATGCTATTCCACTTTCAGTCCCTTCAGCTGCAGTTCGAGGTTCCAATCATGATATCACAAGATTCAGTCAGAATCCAGCAATCAATCAAAACGAATATTTCAATGCAAAGGATGTAGTTCAGTTCATGGTTAGTACCGACCAGAAAAAGAAAGCCAAGATCTATAACGAATGGGACAATTACCTCCCAACTAAAAACTTATATGTTCCGGTTGATAAAAAATACATTCTGGAAAATGGAATTGTGGAAGCAAAAGATTCAGCACGCATACCTGAACGCCTTGAATGGAAAATGAATAAGTCTTCATTAATGAAACCTGATTTAATGGTGCTCGATATTATTGCATCAACAAACTGGACCAGGCCTGTATGCTTTGCCATTTCATCAAGCAGCGATAATTACCTCGGCCTTTCTGATTACATGCAGCAGTACGGTTTAATTTATCGTTTAACTCCTGTTAAAAAAACAGGTAGCGATGGATTGCCCGGAAGTGTCCGCACTGATTTTATGTATGACAATGTGATGCATAAATTCCAATGGGGCGGAGTTGAAAAGTACGATGTGTATCTCGACGAAAATATTTTAAGAATGGTAAGTAATCTCCGAAGCAATTTCGCTCGCTTATCTACATCTTTTATTGCGGAGGGTGATACCGCAAAGGCTATTGAAGTTTTAGATTATTGTCAGAAAGTTTTGCCTGAAAAAAATGTTCCATACTCATTACTCATGTTGCCGATTGCCCAAGCGTATTGCAAAGCAGGTGTTCCCGATAAAGGAAAGGTAATAGGAGTGAAGCTGTTTGAAATGTATTTTAAAAACCTCCAATATTTTAAATCTTGTGGAACTGATAACATGGCATTTTACCAGCGTGATATTAACGAGGCAGTTTATGTAATTGCTCAGTTGCAGCAAATGATGGCCGAGACTTTTAAAATGGATGATTTGAAAAAGCAAATTGACCCGGTTTTTGAAGAGTATAAATATTATTACAAAAACGAACAGGATAACGGCGACGATAATTAATCACAAATAAATATTTCACCTCAATTCCCCTCTCCATGTAATCAAGGAGAGGGGCAAGGGGTGAGGTTTTATCAATGAGGGCGAAAGTTTTTTACGGCACAGCCATATTGTTTTTTCTTATTATAACTTCAGGTTTGTTTTCGTGCAAACCAATGAAGGATTTGGGTCATATGAATTATGCTGATGGTTACAAACCGATACAGTCATTTTTATATCTTCATTCAGCAATCATTCATTCAAATAATGATTCTTCATTTCTTGTTTTAGAAATTCCAATAAAACAAAATGGATTTCTATATGACACTGTTCATTTTTCAATAAAGTTTCTGTTGTTCCAGAACATGAGCAGTCTTTCAGCATTCGATAGTTTAAAAACACAAATCAATTGTTCAACCCAAACAGGATATTTTCATTTAGAAATTCCGTTTCATTTAAAAATGAACTCCACTTCGTTTATGTATTTATATGTGAATGAAAATTCATCACTCAAACATTCAGAAACATTTTTTGAAGTAAATAAAAATCCAACTTCCCCTGGATTTATTTATCCTTTTCGAGCAAATACCACTGAGAAATATATTTTGCCCTTTGCTACGCAAAACCAGAATTTTCAAATTCACAATTCATTTGGTGCCGATACATTTCGGGTGTGGTACTACAATTATCAGTTTCAATTAGCCACTCCAACTTTTTTCAATCCTGTTCCGGTAAAATTTCCGGAGCGTGTTGATACTGTTTTTGTTTTCACTTCAAATGAACTATTCCATTTACCAAAAACAGGATTATATGTTTTTCATTCCACCACACATGCCGATTTAAGTTTCTGTTTACTTTGTGTTGATGAATCATTCCCGTTCATTACTGCACCTCTGCAAATGGCAAAACCATTGCGTTACATTTCAAAGAATGAGGAGTATGAATATTTTTTAACTGAAAACAGTAAAGATCGAGTTGATTCATTCTGGATTAATAAAAGCGGAAGCACCGAACATGCAAAAGATATGATTCGCCGTTACTACAATCGCGTGCAATTTGCCAATGAGTTTTTTACTACCTATCAGGAAGGATGGCAAACCGATAAAGGTTTAATTTATATCATCTTCGGTGCACCCGATGAAGTATATTTTGATGCTGATGCTGAGTGGTGGGGTTATCGTTCGCGAGGAAACCGCAATGCAGTTCGTTATAAATTCATTGAATCAGAAAATCCGTTTGGTGTAAAATCTTATACCTTACTTCGCAACTCCAATTATTTCGATAGTTGGAACCGGCAGGGTTTTGCCTGGCGGCATGGACTGGCTGATTGAACTGATTATTGAAAAAAAATAAATGCAAAAACAACTCACACTCATATACGGAATTCATCCGGTGGAAGAAGCTATAAGTGCTAACCGAAGCATTGAAAAAATATTTATTCAAAAAGGTTTTAGGAACGATTCGTTCAAAGAAATTTTAGCGACAGCAAAAACGCGTAACATACCGGTGGCAAGTGTGCCTTTGGAAATGTTAGATAGAATTACACACGGTGTTCATCAAGGCATTGCAGCAAAAGTTTCCCCTATAGATTTTGTTGACTGGCGCGATATTGTTGCACACACATTTGAACAAGGCGAAACTCCATTGCTCATGGTATGCGATAGCATTACTGATGTGCGCAATGTTGGCGCCATTGCACGAACAGCTTATGCAGTTGGAGTTCATGCATTAATAATTCCATCACAGGGGTTCGCATCCTTTACAGCCGATGCAGTAAAAGCATCAGCAGGAGCCTTACAAAAAATTCATGTATCGCGCGAGAGTGATTTGGTAAAAGCGGTGAAAGAAATGATGGGTTATGGAATACAAACAATTGTTGCAGATGCAAGTGGTAAAGAATTTCCGTACGAGATTGACATGAAATTACCAACTGCCATTATTATGGGTTCGGAAGATGAAGGTGCAGCAAAAAATATTTTGCGATTCTCCACACACATTGTAAAACTGCCAATGCCTGGTGCAATAGATAGTTACAATGTATCCGTTGCAGCAGGCATGATGTTGTACGAAGCAATCCGGCAGCGAACAATTATTAAATAAATTTTCTCCTTCATTAATCAAAAACCGTTTATCAGTATCAATATTCAATTTTTAATAATTGAAACTTTCAACTATGGTGTAAAAACTTACATTTGATTTCTTAAAAAAAACCAGATGCAAAAAATATTTTCCATTACACTTTTGTTTTTCATTGTTGCAATAAAAGTTTCTGCGCAGTTGCCGGTGGTAACTTTTACTCAATGGCCAAGTGTTACAGATACTTTCCGTTATCCTGTTCTTGTAACCAATTGTGGCGATAGCCGCGAGTTTGTGGTTGAGCGAAACGGTCATATATACATTGTTGATTCACTCGGAAACAAACTTGCAACTCAATTTTTAAATATTCAGGCTTTAACTGATTATGCAAGTTATAACGAAGAAGGATTACTCGGACTTGCATTTGATCCCGATTATAAAAACAACGGATATTTTTATGTGAACTACACTGGCTCTGATGCAAGCCCTGGTCCCACACACATTGTGAGATACAGTGTAAGCTCAACAGACCCGAATGTTGCTGATCCTACAAGTGCTTATGAGTTGCTTACTTTTTCTCAACCCTTTCCGAATCACAACGGAGGCAATTTAATTTTTGGACCCGATGGATATTTATACGATGGGCAAGGTGATGGAGGCAGTGCAAATGATCCGGGTAATCGCGCACAAAACAAAAAAACATTTTTAGGAAAAATTCTTCGCATCGATCCACATGCAGGTACTCCTTATGGTATTCCACCTTCAAATCCATTTGCAACAGATACTTCATACTATCCTGAAATATGGGATTTAGGAATGCGCAACCCTTGGCGATTTAACTTCGATCGCATTACCGGTGATTTATGGATAGCTGATGTTGGTCAATATACTTATGAAGAAATTGATTTTGAACCTGCAGGTTTTATAGGCGGAAACAATTATGGATGGCATTGCAGAGAAGGATTACACTCGTTCACAGCGGGCGCTGGTGATTGTAATGGAACTGTGGGACTTACTGATCCCATTTATGAATATTCTCACACAGGAGGTTATTGCTCAATCTCCGGCGGATATGTTTATCGTGGTGCGCAGTTTCATGATTTATGGGGAAGATATTTATACACTGATTATTGTAAAGGAATTTTATGGTCGCTGTTGCCTGATGTTGGCGGCACCTGGAACAACGATACACTCGGACAATTTCTTTCAAACACTTATAGCAGTTTTGGAGAAGATAATTCTGGTGAACTTTACATCTGTGCTCACAACTCCAACAAAGTATTTAAAATCAGTTCGAATGATTGCAAGCCTGTTGCATACATAATAGAAAAGGATAGTTCAGGAATATGTGAAGGCTCTTCTCTTCACGCTCTTTTTGGAAGTGGTTTAACTTATCAATGGCAATCAAATGCAATTGATATTTCAGGTGCAACTTCATCTGAATATATGCCAATCAGTAATGGAGTTTACCGAATCATTGTAACAAAAGGTGCTTGCAGTGATACATCGGCAAATACTTTTATCACCATAAATCCTTTGCCAACTGTTTCATTTTCTATTGCCGGAAACGATTCTGTTTTTTGCAGTAATGGAGCTGCAGTAAGTTTAACGGGAGTGCCTTCAGGAGGAGTTTTCAGCGGTGCAGGCACAATCGGAAATACTTTCAGCCCGAACGGATTGAATGTTGGTAATGGTGTCATCACTTATTTATTCACCGATAACAACGGATGCAGCAATTCAGCGACCCATAATTATATCATTCAGGATTGTACTGGAATGGGAAACATCAATGCAATTTCTGATGTAACTGTTTTCCCAAATCCAAATAAGGGGGATTTCAGTTTCTCAATTCAATCAGTAAAATCACAGGAAGTAATTCTTCAGGTATTCAATGCTTTCGGTCAATTGCTGTTGCAAAAAACAATTGCAGTTAATCATGGAAAAACACTGGAGCAAATTCATTTGAATCCTGCATTGCCGGGAGTATATCGGTACACATTAAAAGGAAATGAAGTATTGCGTAATGGTAGTTTTGAAGTGCAGTAAAAAAATAAAATTAGTCAACTGATAATTTGCCACAAAGGATTTTCTTTTGTGGCAAATTATTTTAAACCCATTTATCATCGTGAAGAAATCAGTTTACAGCTTGTTGTTTTTGATTTTTTGTGTTACAACAATTCAAACAAATGCGCAAACAAATTTTGTGGTGGAGGTTGATACATTTTCATTAACTGTTCCACCGGCCATTCACTCCGGCGCATTTTCCCAATGGAATGGTAAGTGGATTTTTATTGGCGGACGGAAAAACGGATTGCATGGTTTTTTACCACCCTTTGCTTTTCCAACTTCAGATGCAAATACTGATGTGTGGGTTGTGGACCCAAACAACAATCAAACATGGACTTCTTCCATTGATTCACTTCCAATAAATTATGCTGAAGCATTAGAGTCAAGCAACATGGAATATTATCAGCAGGATTCAATGTTATACATTGTTGGTGGTTATGGATGGAAAAATTCTCTGAGTGATTTTCATACTTACAACACATTAACAGCAGTGAATATTCCATCTTTGATAAATGCAGTGGTAAATAATTATTCCATTGTTCCTTTCTTCCGTCAGATAAGCGACAGCAGTTTACAAGTGTGTGGCGGTGATTTGGAAAAAATAGATTCAGTTTACTACTTAGTATTCGGTCATGATTTTGAAGGCACTTATAATGTGGCTGATACACTTGGTTTTTTTGTTCAACATTATACAAAGCAGATCAGGAAATTTCAGATACAAGACGATGGAGTGAATCTTTCCATTTATAATAAATCAGCAATTACTGATTCATCAAACTTCAGAAGAAGAGATTTGAATCTCGTTCCACAAATTTTTCCCAATGGAGAATATGGAATCACTGCATTCACCGGAGTTTTTCAGCAGGGAATTAATTTACCTTACTTCAATACCATTGATATAAAAACTTCGGGATACGCTATTGTACCAGCATTCAATCAAAACCTGAGTCAATATCACTGCGCAGTTATGCCGATGTACAATGCAACAGATAACAACATGTACTCTGTTTTTTTTGGTGGAATGAGTATGTATCGTTTAGATACAATAAACAATTCATTGGTAACTGATTCATTGGTTCCATTCACAAAAACAATAAGCATGGTTAAGCGTGATGCAACCGGAACAATGACTGAATATAAATTACCTATTGAATGGCCAGCTTACCTTGGCACAAATGCCTATTTTATTCCTGATACTTCCATTGCCATGTATGAGAATAAAATTATCAATCTCGATTCCATTCATCAAAAAACTTTTGTTGGATATATTACCGGTGGTATTGAAAGTCCGGACAGCAACATTGCTGCAGTTGCTTCAACATTGAGTTTCGCTTGCTCAAGACTTTATAAAGTTTATATCAAGTTGCCAAATGATGCTGTTAATTATATTAAAGCAACAGAGCCGGTGAGTTTGAACAGTTATCCAAATCCTTTCAAAGGGAAAATAAATTTTGAACTCACAGCAACTGAAAATATTTCCACAACTGTTTCTATTTTGGATGAAGATGGTTATGAATTGGAAATTTTGTTAACTAAGAATCTTAATGCTGGAAGGTTTTCGTTTCAATGGAATGCAAAACATCTTCCTTCAGGAATTTATTATTGCCTTATAAAAACAAAAAACTATTCAAAAGTTTATAAATTGGTTTTGACTGATTGAAAATTAATTTCAATTGAACCTGACTGTTAAATTGCTTTCTTCCATTTTCCGTATTTCAGAAAAAGCAATCCCATAATGATGGCGCAAAGCCAGTATAAGATTTCGGCGCCCCAAATAACTTTTAAAGAACTCATGAAAACTTTGGCTGTAACAAAAGCATAGATGAGGTAAATAGAAATGGAAACCAGTTCCATCAACAATGCGAATCGCGATGAACCTGTACCGGTTACAGTTAAAATTACAATCAGCGCAACAGAGAATAATAAGCTCGCTGCAACTATCACTGGAATTATTTCCATGCTGCTTTTAATTAGAATAATGTCATCAGTATAAATACTGATAATGGTTGCTGGAAAAATGAATAAGGCCAAACACATTACAAACGAAATAAGAAAATTTAGTCCTGTTATTTTTTTCAGGAGGTAAATCACTTGGTCTTCTTTTCCCTGACCAATAATATTACTAGTCATGGCATTGGCTGTTGATGCAAACGCAAAAGTTGGTATAGCCCAAAAAATATAAAGGCTCTTTATAATATTGGAAACAGCAAGCGATGCTTCGCCGCGATGTTCAATCAAAAGAAAGAAAATAAACCAGGTGAAAATGCTGATGACCTGCTGAAACACCAATGGCAATGATAGTGAAACCATATTGCCAAAGAGTTTTAAATCAGGCTTTAAAAACCGGAAGAGGTTATACTCCTTTGGCAGTTTTCGTTGATATAAAACAATGATATAAACCAACATTACAATTCCTTCGGAAATAGTTGAAGCCAAAGCCGCACCACCTATTCCCATTTTCGGAAAGCCGTGATGGCCAAAAATTAATAGGTAGGCGAGAATGATATTTGAAACAGCAAGAACTACAGTTGAAAAATTGATGATGGAAGTTTTTCCGATTCCAATAAAAAATTGTTGAAGGCAGGAATTAAATAAACCAAAAAAAATTCCGAACGCACGAAAAGTTAAAAAAGTAATTGTTGCATTTAATATTTCTTTTGATTGAATAAACTGGGCAAGAATAACCGGACTTAAAAAATATAAAAAAACGAACTCGAGAACAGCAATAAAAATTAAAAGATAAAATTCATGATCGACAATATTACCAACTTCACTTTTTTTTCCTTCACCCATTCTGCGGCTGATAATAATTTGCATTCCATTATTGAAAGCATAGCCAACCATAAACATGACAAAATAAAAAATACCCGCCAACGCACCTGCCCCCAATTCAACTTGGCCAACTCTTCCAAGAAAACCGGTGTCAATCAAATTAATAATATTCTGTCCGAGCGATCCAAGCATAATCGGATAGGCGATGGTGATAATATTTTTATAAGATAAATAACTGTCCTTCATCAATTCAGAATTTCAAAAAAATTTAATAGCGGGATAGAAATTTCAAAATAATAATAAAAAAAAGAAGGTTGCTCATTACTGAACAACCTTCGATGGGTGGTCGATGGGTTTTGAACCCACTGCCCTCAGATCCACAAACTGATGCTCTACCAATTGAGCTACGACCACCATTTTGAGTTCGCAAAAATAGAATTCGCGGCCGAATGAGAAAGTAAATAATAAAATCTTCTGAATTAATTTTCGTTTCGCCTGTGCAGTAATGATTTAGCAATAAAAATTAAGGAAGATAAAATCCAGTTCGCCGTCAATTGCTACTAAAAATACAATTGAGAAGCATGCTTCCAGTTTATCACATTCCAGATTCCATCTAAGTAATCTGCTCTCTTATTTTGATATTTTAAATAGTAGGCATGTTCCCAAACATCAATTCCTAAAATAGGAGCGCCTTTATCAGTTGCATCTCCCATTACCGGATTATTTTGATTTGATGTAGTAACAATTTTTAACTCCTTCTGAGCATTTTCAATAAGCCAAACCCAACCAGAGCCAAAAACAGATAATCCAGCTTTTGTCATGGCGGCTTTTAATTTATCCATGTCGCCAAACGCAGTGTTGATGGCGGTGGTTAAGCCTTCAGATGGCAAAGTTTTTTCAGGTGAAAGCATTTTCCAGAAAAAGTTATGATTCCAATAACCACCACCTTGATTTCGAACAGCGGTTTGCAATTCAACTGGTAATTGAGTTATCTGAGCAAATAAATTCTGAATTCCTTTTGTTTGATAATCCGGAAATTTTTCTAAAGCAGCGTTGAATTTATCAGTATATGCTTTATGATGTTTGTCGTGATGAATTTCCATTGTCATTGCGTCAATATACGGTTCAAGGGCATTGAACGCATATGGTAAATCGGACAGCACATATGGGTACTCGCTTGGTACATTTGCATTTCCAGGTAGTCCAAATGTTAATGCGCCGGCGGCTAAAACAGAAGTTTTAATAAAATCTCGTCTTGTATTTTCCATGATTGAATTTTTTTAGTCCGATAAATGTATGACCTGTGAACGATATGAATAATTTATTAAATCTAATTTTGATGAATGGAAAGTGTTGATAGTACAGAATTGAAAGTGGAAGGAATGACTTGCGCTTCTTGCGCAAATACGATTACACGATTTTTACAGAAGAATGGTTTATCGGATGTGTTTGTTGATTTCACTTCTGGTGAAGTTCGTTTTAAAGGAGGAAATGAAAAAAATCTTCCATCGATAAAATCAGGAATTGATGAGTTGGGTTATCATGTGATGGATGAAACTAAAATCGAAAGCAAGAAAAAATTTATAGAAACCATTGAGGCAAAATTTTATTTCAGTTTAATTTTAACTGTGCCGATCTGGTTACCGATGTTGTTTTCAGTTCCATTGCTTCACAATTTTTATTTTCAATTGGCATTTGCTACTCCTGTTTTTTTATTGGGGGCATGGTATTTTGGCAAGAGCGGAATTGCATCTTTAAAAATCGGCGCTCCCAATATGGATGTGTTGATTTTTATCGGCAGTTCATCAGCATTTTTTTATTCCATTGTTCAGGGATTGTTGCTGAATAATTTTCATAATCTTTTTTTCGAAACTTCTTCTTCCATTATCACATTGGTAATTCTCGGAAATTTAATTGAACAACGCGCGGTGCAACAAACACGCACTGCTATTTCCGCATTAATTAAACTGCAACCATCATCAGCCAAACTCATTAGTTTTTTTGGCAATGAAAAGTTTGAAGTGATAACAGAAATTCCAACACATGAAATCAGAATGGGAAATTATTTATTGTTTAACACAGGTGATAAAATTGCCGCTGACGGAATGGTAGTTTGGGGAAGAGGTGAAACAGATGAGTCAATGATTTCAGGGGAGAGTTTGCCTGTTATAAAATCAATAAACGAAAATGTGATTGGAGGAACAACTTTGATATCAGGTTCATTAAAAATGAAAGTGACTGCCACCGGAAAGCAAACAACACTCAGTCAGATTATTGAATTAGTGAAGAACGCGCAATCACGAAAACCGAAACTCCAGAAGTTAGCCGATAGAATTACAGGTTGGTTTGTTCCTGTGGTATTAGTTGCCGCAACTTTAACTTTTATGTTGAATTATTTTATTCTTCAGCATGGAACAACACAAAGTATAATGAACAGTGTTGCAGTATTAGTCATTGCTTGCCCGTGTGCAATGGGGTTAGCAACGCCGACAGCAGTAATGGTTGGGCTCGGAAGAAGTGCGCGCAAAGGAATTCTTATTAAAGGTTCGGATACTTTAGAAACACTTTCAACCATTAAACAAATTGTATTTGATAAAACCGGAACATTAACAACCGGAGATTTCAAAATCAAAGAATTGAAAATTATTGTAAGGGAAGAGGAAGAAATAAAATCAGTGATTGTTGGATTGGAAAAATTTTCGTCGCACCCGATTGCTAAATCATTATTGTTAGAATTAAAAGACATTTCAGGTAGAATATTCACAGATGTGAAGGAAGAAAAAGGTTTAGGAGTTTCAGGAAAAGACGGACAAGGAAATTTGTTTTCCATCGGTTCTTCAATGATGAACAACACTTCGTCAAAAGAAAATCAACACAACATATATGTTTTTAAAAATGAAAAATTAATAGCGTGGATTGATTTGGAAGATGACATAAAAGAAGGCGCTGCTGAAGTGATTCAGTTTTTTAAATCGAAAGGAATAAAAACAATTATGCTCAGCGGCGATAAAGAGGAGAGATGTGCCTCAGTTGCAAAGGCATTGAACATTGATGAATACAAAGCAGAACAAAAGCCCGAAGAAAAATTAGCATTCATTCGAAACTGTGTTTCGCAATTGCCTACCGCAATGGTTGGAGATGGAATAAATGATGCGCCTGCTTTAGCACAATCCAATCTTGGAATATCATTGAGCAATGCAACGCAGGTAGCCATTGATTCAGCACAAATTATTTTGTTGAACGGAAATCTGAATAGTTTGATTGAAGCTTTTTCAATTGGAAGAATCACTTTGCAAACCATTAAACAAAATTTATTCTGGGCATTCTTTTACAATGTACTAGCAATACCTGTTGCCGCCATTGGATTATTAAGCCCAACTATTGCTGCTTTATCAATGGCTTTTTCAGATGTTATTGTTGTTGGAAATTCATTGCGGTTAAAAGGCAGAAAAATCTCATAAAAATATATTAGCACAAATTTTTATTAAAATACAGCGGAAATATTATTTTGAATATTTAAAGGCAAACTTGTTTTCTAAAAATGTTAGTGTAATATTTATACCATTAACAAAAAAATTTAACCACAAACAAAAATGAAAAAAGCTTTAACCCTTTTCGCTGGTGTTGCAGTTGTTGCAATGCTATTCTCTTCATGTAAGAAAGATTATACTTGTACTTGCACAAGTGCTGGTGTTTCTACCCCTGCTACTTTTGTAAAAGTTTCAAAGAAAGATGCAACTGATGCATGTAATCAATTGAACACCACTTGGGCTTTGCTTGCTGGATCTTGCAAGCTTAACTAATCTTTCATAAAAAGATTTGATAAGGCTGTCCTTTATTTGGGCAGCCTTTTCTTTTTTATATGCACCTTCTTAAAGAATTTTTCGCTCATTCCATACGCATTTTACTAGGATTGATTTTTATTGCTTCGGGCTTACTGAAGTTGATTCCCATTGAACCATTTGAACTTAATTTTATTGATGTTGGAGTTGCCAATTGGCTCACTGCACCAATCATTGCCAGAGGCTTAATCGGGTTTGAATTATTGCTTGGTGTGTTTTTAATTTTTAATCTGGCAATGAATAAGTTCACTATTAAAGCCACTTATTCCATTCTTATATTTTTTACTTTTTATCTTATTTATCAAATATTAACAATTGGGAATAATGGAAACTGCGGATGCTTCGGAACTTATTTACAAATGACTCCGCTTGAATCAATTTTCAAAAACATTGCAATGCTTTCGGTGTTAGTAGTTGTGCAGTTTATTCCTGCAAAGTGGAGTTTGCCATTGCCAAAAATTTTTATTCCGATTTTTATTTTAACAGCATTTGTAAGCCCGTATATTTTAAATCCGCCTGAATCATTAATCAAGGGTCACAGGGCCGGAGCAGTAAATTATTCGCTTGGATTAAAAAGAATTTATAGTGATACTTCAATAATTAAACCTGTAATTGATTTGACATCAGGGAAACACATTGTCGCATTCATGTCGCTGAGTTGCGGACATTGCAGAATGAATGCATTAAAGATGCATGTGCTTCAACAGCGGAATCCAGACTTTCCGTTTTATATTTTGTTGAATGGAGATACTGCGATGTTCGAAAAAAGTTTTTTTGATTTTTCAAAAGCAGACAACATCCCATATTCCTATTTCAATAACGATGATTTTTTCTCGTTTGTTGATGGAAGTTTGCCGGCAATTTTCTGGTTGCAGAATGATACGGTGAAATTCAGAAGTCTTTATACTGATTTGAATGAAGATGATATCAGAAACTGGTTGAATACCGGAGCGGTTCCTTCAACAAACGATACAATCAGAAAAACACCTTCAGTTCAAACTGATACTTTGAAGTAAGTTGAATTTATTTACTTCTTTCAATCACAATACTTTTCTTTCCAGATTTTGTAATAGCAATTGCTTTTACTTTTTGTAATGGTGTTAAAGTAATTTCAATTGCTTCGGAATATTTCAAGGATGATGAAGTTGGATTTGTTCCGTCGGTTGTATAATAGAAATCAGAATTTTGTTTTAATGAAGTGATGCCAAGTGTGAATTTATTTTCAGCAAGCGGTCGCAATTGAATTTCCGGCTCAGGTACACGATAATTTATTCCTCTGAATTCAAGCAATGTAAAATGATATTGCAATCGGCCAACAAAATCCCACCAGTCTTTTTTTGTTTTTGCTGACCACACTACTTCTGATAAAGCAATCATGCGCGGAAAAATCATGTATTCAATTTGTTCGGGTGTTGAAAGGTATTCAGTCCACACATTTGCCTGCGCGCCTAAAATATATTTTGATTGTTCAGGTGTTAATTCAGATGAAACAGGTTCGTAACTATATACTTTTTCCAATGGAAGAAATCCTCCGATGCACAATGGTTCCATTGAATTTTTTGATTGGCAATGATCGAAATAACAATAATCACCTGGAGTCATCACCGCGTAGTTGCCGTGCTTGGCTGCTGCAATTCCACCTTCGGTTCCGCGCCAGCTCATAATGCTTGCATTTGCTGAAACTCCTCCATCAAGTATTTCATCCCATCCAATCATTTTTCTTCCTTTTGAATTAATATATTTCTCAATGGTGTTTATGAAGTATGCTTCAACACCCGGATAAGTTTTAATATTTTCTTTCAGCATTAACTCTGTCACCTGCTTACTTTGTTTCCAATGAGCATCGGGCACTTCATCACCACCCACATGAATGTATTCGCCGGGAAACAATGCCATCACTTCATCTAAAATATTTTCATAAAACTGAATCACTTCAGGAATGGGACACAGCACCACATCACTTCCGCCCCACTTGGTGAGCACATCGTAACTCATGCCGAAACAAGCTAACTCAGGATAAGCGGCAATGGCAGCTTGCGAGTGACCGGGCATTTCAATTTCAGGAACAATGGTTACATGCCGTTGCGCTGCATACTTCACAATTTCTTTTATCTGCTCCTGAGTATAAAACCCATCGTACGGAGTTTTGTCGCCGATGTAGGGTGTAAAATTTTTCTCGACCATGGTTTCTTTCCGGTAACTTCCAATTGAAGTAAGTTTCGGATATTGTTTTATTTCTATCCGCCATCCCTGATCATCAGTGAGGTGCCAGTGAAAAGTATTCATCTTGTAGTAAGCCATCATGTCAATGTATTTTTTCACAAACTCCACTGAGAAAAAATGACGCGAACAATCGAGATGCATTCCTCTCCAACTGAATCGCGGGTAATCATGAATGGCGACGCACGGAATATCAAATTGCATTTTCATTTCGGCCGGCATCAGTTGCAACAATGTTTGTATGCCATAAAAAATTCCGGCATCAGTTCCGGTTATAACAATGCTGTCGGTGGTGACCATTAAAGTATATTCATCCAAAGAATAACTTTTTTGTTTTGAATTGAGTAACCGGAGTGCAATGTATTTTTTGATATTGGATTGCATGAGCGGGCGCACCTGATAATATTTTGCAAGATAGGTGTTTAGGTAATTTGCATTTTCAAATTCATCTTTATCAGAAACAATTTTCACCTGTGGCGAAAAAGTAAAAGCTCTCTCTTGTTGTTCAATGCTTAACGGTTGTGGAATGATAGAAAGGGTTTGCGCTTTGCATTCAAATGAAAAAAGAAAAATGAAAATTGAAAAAATTATGCTTCTCATAAAAAATTTTTTTAGTACAAATAAAGCGAGAAAGATTTCGACTGTTCAATTACACAATAAAAAATTCTTCCAGCTCCGATTTTAATAAATCAGCATTCAGTTTCTCCAACGGATGTTGTGTGTTGTGTAATACTTTGAATTGCGCATTTGAAATATATGATGCAAAATTCTCGGTTTCAGATTGGCTCACCATTTTATCTGCATCGCCAACTGCAATCATGCAAGCAGCTTCAATATTTTTTAAAATAGTTTTATCTAAAGCAGGATTGTTTCCTAAATGAATCATTAGCTCTGTAGTGTGTTTCAGGTTTTGTTCCCAGCCGTGCAGGTGTCGTTGTTGCAATGCGTGAGCAAATTGCGGAACTTTTTCTTTCAGTTTTTCAGCATTCAACTGCGCACTTTCTTTCAGGGCAGTTTCAATGTTCCAGTCAAACTTTGTGGCAAGAGTGTAAATGCGATGAATGTATTCAGGTCGCGTGGCAGCTAGGTACAGCGCAACATATCCGCCCATGCTGTAACCGAAAATATCGGCGGGTTGCAAATGATATTCTTCAATAAACTCAGAAAGATTTTCAGCAAAATGCTGAATGCGAAATGGACGGTTGTTAAATGCTCGCTGACCATGCCCATCAAAATCGAAAGTATAAATGATAAATGATTGGCTTAATAAATCAGCGAAAGAATTAAACTGTGATGCAGCACCAATGGCACCGTGCAATAAAATTAAAGGAGGTTTCAAAACAGTGAATAGTTAATAACGAAGAGTGAAGAATGGTTTGCTGTTCATTAAAATAAAAAAGTGAAAAGCGAAATACATCATTGCTGCATTTCACTCTTCACTCTTTACTTTTAATTATTCGCTATCGGCAGCAGGTTGTTCTTCAACACTTATTTGTTCGGGTGCTTTTTCTTTTTTAACAACAGCAGGAGCATCATCTTTTTCAATCATCTTCGCTTTTGCCAGCTCCTTTTTCATGTTGTCAATTTTCGCCTGCAATTCGTCGTTGGTTTTTTTGATGTCGTTGATTTTAGTTTCCTTCTCATCAATCCAAACCTGAATTCTGTTTTTATATGCATCGCTTCTTGCAGTGTCTCTTTCGTCAATGAGTTGCGATACCTGCTCAGCGGCTTTTTCAATCACCTCTTTATTTTTTGCGACAAGACTGGAGAAGCGCTCGTAAGCTGATTTGGTTTTATTTAACCACTCTTGTTTTTTCTGTTGAAACTCGTCGCGCTTGCGCTTGTTCTCTTCTTTAAAATGATCTTTCTTTTCTTTAATACGAAGATTTGCTTGTTCCCATAAATCGTTCAGCGTCTTTTTTATTTCTTCGCTTTGCTCATTGCTCATTTTAAAATCGCGTAGGCGGCGCTGCATTTCCATTATTGCTTTAGTAGCGTCATACGGGTCACCATTTTTTGCGTGATCTTCGATGGTCATTAACTCTGACTTACATAGATTGTAATTTACATCCCAGATATTTTTTTTGCCCACATCAGATTTTTCACGAACCTGTTTCCATAAAGTCCAGAGTTCATCTAAATCATTCAAACCAAGTTTTACTGATAACACAATATCATTCATTTCAGGATAAATTGTTTGCGCATATTTCAAATCAACCTTTCCTTCTTTTAACCAGTCAGATACTTGTTTTAAAATGCTGATGCATTCACTGTAATGTTCTTCAATTTTATTTTCTGCATCGGTTATCCGTGCTTTAACAACTGCTTTTTTCGAATCGATGAATTGTTGTTTTTGTTTATTCAACTCTTCACGAAACTGAAGAACTCTGGCACTTGCACTGTTAAATCGTGTTAGCAATTCACCTGAGTCTTCTTTTTTCAGCAGTGGATTTAATCCCCTGAAAAGATTGTTAACGGTTTTAACTTTCTCGTGAAAGTTACGGATGTCTTCTTCTTTGTGAAGAGGATAATTTTCTAATATGGCAATTTCGTTACGAAGCGCATCTACATTTTTTTGCAGCATTTCCATTGATTCTTGTACAGTGTCCATGATTGTTACAATAGTTTAGTTTAAATTAATTGTGGTAAATGTATTTTATTGAAAGCAGAGATAAAATTTCTTTTCGACGAAAATTTTATAATAATTTTTTCATTAAAAGGTCAGTCGTAATATCTTCTCCCAAAACAAATTCATGCGAACCATAAAACTTAAACCCGAATCTTTTATAAAATTTTATTGCCTCTGTATTTTGCTCCCATACTCCTAACCACATTACTTCAAACTTTTCGGTAATAGCTAAATCAATTGCCATATTCATCAACTGTTTTCCAATTCCATGGCCAGTGAATTCTTCTTTCACATACATCCTTTGCAATTCAATCGGTGTTAAATCTCCTAGGTCTCCTTCTGATAAATTTCTGTTCAGTTTGGTATATCCGATTAATTGTTTGTCATTTTGAGCAAGTAAGTATATTATTCTGTTATCAATTAACTCTTCTGCCAATTTTTTAATGGAAAAGAATTCGTTCATGTAAGTTTGCAAATCTGCTTCAGTGTTAGTTGATTTCCATTTCTTATAAAAAGTTTCGCAACATAAATTTCGCAATGAATCTGCATCAGAGTAAGTACCTTTTTTTATGATCGTCATTTTTCTTTCATGAGACGACAAAAGTATTTTTAGGCCTTAGATATTCTAATTTCTTAAGTTAGAAATTTTAAAAATATTGAAGTAGTAAGAATATTAAGTATTAACAATTGACACACCCTTTTTTGATATTAAATTAGTGGCGTGAATTGGAGGTCGTTATTGCAGAAAATGAAAATAACCACAGCCGGTTTGTTAGAAAAAATTTGATTTAGTAAATTAAAAATTAGTAGTTTTAACCAATCAATAAATTTTGAAAATGAAAAACAAATTTTCAGTCCTGTTAATTGCTTCAATTATTTCGATTCTTGTTTGTGAAAATGCAAACGCTCAATATTTAAGTATTGGAAACGATACTACAATGTGTCAATTGGGAGCTTTTAACTTAACAGCTGTAGTTGATACGGCTGGAGTTCCTTGCGATCCATCTTTATCCGTTGACCTTCAAATCGACGATAATTGGTATGGATATCCAATTGATATCGGATTTCCTTTTACTTTTTACGGAAACACATATAATCAATGTGTAGTTGGTTCAAATGGTGACATTAGTTTTAATTTAGCCTTAGCAACAACACCTAATTATACCTATAATACTTGGCCCATAAATGCGGCCTTTCCTTCTGCAACACCCGCTGATTTATTGAATTCTATTTCCTGTCCGTGGGAAGACTTATATCCTTATGCCGGCGGAACATTATCATATACTTACAAAGGACTTGCACCTAATCGGAGATTTATTGTGAGTTGGGATAATGTAGCTATGTTTTCTTGTACAACTACACTATTTACTGGTCAAATTGTTTTGCATGAAACATCTAATTTAATTGACATAATTATTACTCAAAAAAATGCGTGCGGGTGGAATGGTGGTGCTGCAATTGAAGGCACTCAAAATAGTACTGCTTCAATTGCTGATGTTGTGCCCGGGAGAAATTATCCAACAAATTGGACTGCCGCTAATGATGAGTATAGGTATACACCAAATGGCACAGGTCCATATCAAGTTGCTTCAATTCCTTATAATCCAAATCCGGTTTATCCTATGATAATAACATGGTTTGAAAACGGATCGCAAATTCAATTGGGTGGAATGAGTTGTCCGGTTAACCCTTCTACTACCACCACTTATTCGGCAATTTTAGATTGGTGTGTTGATGATACAGCTACTATGACTGTAAATTTTGATCCAATGACTTTAAATATTAGCGGATCAACAAATCCTTCTTGTGCGAATGCGATGGATGGCTCAATTACGGCCGCTGCAGCTGGGACAGCACCTTACAATTATGTTTGGACCGATCCAAACGGAAATGTTGTTCAATCTGATCTTGGAGTTAGTGGTACCAGCGCATTGTTAAATGCAGGAGTTGGAACTTATACCGTAAATGCAACAGGAGCCCTTGGATGCCAATTACAACAAACACAAACTTTAACTGCTGCTCCATTTGCTGCTGAATTTACTTGGACACCAACAGGATATTGTCAAAATAAAATGGTTCAATTTCAAGATCAATCTACTGGTGTTATACCGATTGCATGGAATTGGGATTTTGGAGATGGTTCTCCAATTTCAATGGATCAAAACCCTTCTCATATTTATATTGATTCAGGTATGTTTACTGTAAAATTTATAAATGCTGTTGTAGGAGGTTGTACCGATACAGTTACTCATATTGTTCAAGTTTGGCCAGCACCAATCGCTTCGTTTACATCAGCCCCAGCGTCTGTTTGTGTTGGACAAGGTTTAACTTTAATTGATAAAAGTAGTTACTATCCGGTTCAATGGGATTGGAGTTTTGGAGATACTTCGGCTAATGGTTCTGGTAGTGTAACACATCATGCTTATGCAATGCCTGGCACTTATTCAATTTCGCTAATTGTTACAGATAGTTTATGTGGTAATGATACGATTGGTGGCTTTATAGATGTGCTTTCTTATCCAATTGCCAATATTGGAAACGATACTTCAGTTTGCAAAGGGTCGGTTGTGAAGTTAGATGCAGGTGTTTCTGGAGTTGACTATGTTTGGTCAACCGGTGCTACAACTCAATCAATAACAGTTTCTCCGAATAAGCCTAGTGAATACAATGTGACCTTGAATAATCATGGTTGTACTTTTAATGATGCAATAGAAATTGGAATATTATGCGAGATGTATATACCGAATGCTTTTTCTCCAAACAGAGATGGTACGAATGATATTTTCATACCTTTCGGAAGTGAAGTAACACATGTTTATATGCGTGTTTATAACCGATGGGGGCAAATGGTTTATGCAGGTTCAAGCAGCGATAAATCATATAAAGGATGGAATGGGTATATTGGATCTGATGAAGCGGCTGTTGGTGTATATTCTTATGTAATAAGTGCTACATTTATTAACAATGAAACAAAAGAATATACAGGTAATGTGACTTTACTTCGATAGTATTTAATGATTTTTTTAAGCCGTCTTGGATTTTGATTCCAAGACGGTTTTTTTTTGAAAATATTAAGAGCAATTTATTAAAGGAAATTCGGTCGATTTTTCTTTAGAATGCTAAATATTATTAGTAGGTATAAAATTAACTATTTGCAAATATGATGATCAATGATTTTGCTCATAAAATATTTTATAAATAAAATTGAATTTTGTGAAAAGAAGTTTTAACTTTCACTAACCAAAATTTACAAACCATGATAACTTTAGATTCAATTCACACTCACCATGAATACAAAACCTGGTTGAACACATTAGAGTTTTTTAAAGATGAGTTAAAAATTTTTAAAAACAGATTGTCAGAAGTTGCTACAAAAAATTCAAATCATGATGTATTGGCAATGGTTGAGCATTTTCAGAATCAGATACTGATTCAACATAATGAAATGGATACTCTTCGCCATAACATTAAACAGTACGAAAATAAATTAGAATCAAGTATGAAAGAAAATATTGTAGCAGCTGATCATAATCCAGATCCCGAATTTGGCGAACACAAAGCAAGCATTGATCGTTTTGAATATTTGTTTAATGAACTTCGAGACGACTGTTTAAAATTTTTCTCAAAAGTTATGTGAGAGAAAAATTAAAAGCAGAAATTGAAAATGCCCTTCCAATTTTGGAGGGCATTTTTTTTAAATTAATCTTTCCAGTACCACCAATCTAATTTTTTCTTTTCGTGTTTTATTGTTGAAGCAAAATATACTGCACAACGAAATACATATAATAAGCATCGGTCGTGTTGAACTCCAGTTAGGTGAGTCATTTTATCGTAAAGCAATTGCGGATTTTTATTTTTCAAATCACTCACGCTTCTGATTCCTAGAAAATACAAATCACCTGCAATTGATTTTCCAATCCCGGGAATTACTTGAAGTGATTTTAAAATTTCTTTTTCTGAATTCATTTCAAAAAAGATAAATCACTTATTAAAATTTATAACTGTTCCGATATTTCCATTTGGTTCCTGAATGTTCAGCAGATAAGAAAGGGTAGGAGCTATGTCAGAAATATGATTGAGAGTACCTGATTCTCCCGTTTTTATTTTCCAGCCATACCAAAGTAACGGCACATGCGTGTCATAGGAAAAAATTGCACCGTGCGTGGTTCCCTTTGTTCTCCCACCAAACCAATATGGATCAAGCAGAATCATAATGTCGCCACTGCGTTTTGGATGGAAACTGTTATTCATCATTGATTTTAATTCGTCAGGCATTGTGGCTTGATTTAATTCTGAAATCACAAACGAATTGTAAAACCCTTTTTGCCTTAACAACATTGGTTGAATCATTTTTAAAACATCGTCATCCGTTTTGTTTTTCTTTTCAAGCATTGAATGATTCAAATACAGTTGTTGATTTTCATAAGCGAGAATAATTCCTGTATCGCCAAAAGATTTATTCAGAATGTTTTTCATCGAATCGAGTAGTGAAAGTTCATTCATTACTCCTGCAGGAATGTGATAGTCATTTGCTAAACCTGCAATTGGCGCCACACCATGATCTGCAGTTAAAAAAATCAGGTAATTATTTTTTCCAACCCATGAATCTAAAAATGAAAAGAACTCTGCAAGATCTTTATCCAATCTTAAATATGTATCTTCTGATTCAATTGAGTTTGGACCGAAAGTATGACCAACATAATCAGTTGCAGAAAAGCTGACTGTTAAAAAATCTGTAACAGTTCCCTTACCTAAGTTTTCATTTTTAATTGCATCAATCCCAAAATCTTTTAATAAAGTATTTCCGAATGGTGTGTACTTAACCAAATCATATTTCACCCAAGTGGAATCAGAAAGATGATGTGGAAATATTGGTTTTGTATCGGAGGGTAATAAAGATTCATATTGAATGCTGTCAATCGTGCTTTCAGAATATTGTTCAATTGGCAACAGTGTATTCCAGTTTTGTGATAAATATTTTTTTGGTTGTTGTTCAGCATTTATATCACTCACCCACTTTGGCAATGTGCTCATGTAAAACGAACTGGTAATCCAATTTCCTGTTAATCCATCTAACCAATAAGCTGCATTGCCGGTGTGACCTGCGGGTAGAATTGCTCCTCTGTCTTTTAATGAAACACCAATCACTTTCGATTGAAAATTATCTGACATCCGAAGTTGGTCTGTTATAGTTGTTGTGTTCAATCGTTGTGGTGACATGTTTCCATTTACATTATCAGCACCAACAGTTTTATAATTATTGTCACTCGTTACATAAACTGTTGAATTGGTTTCTCTATCATACCAATCATTCGAAACTATTCCATTAATGGCAGGAACACTTCCGGTATAAATTGAAGCATGACCCGGACCAGTGTAAGTGGGAATATAATTGTATTGAACATTTTTACAATTGAAACCCTGAATCATTAACCGTTTAAATCCACCATCACTGTATTTTGAATAGAAGCGATATAAAAAATCGTAACGCATTTGATCAATAACAATTCCAACAATCAGCTTTGGCTTATCCGGAACAGTAGTTTGTTGTGCTTGCAGATTTAATGAAAGAAGAAGTATTGAAAAGAATGAAAATGTTTTTATCACAATTATAATTTTGGTGCAAGTTAAAGTAGGATGACTGAAATTTTCTGAAGGCAATCATGAATATTCATTCAAAAGATTTCAGGAATGATTTTTATTGTTTTGTGGAAAATACTAAATAAAAATAACCTTGTTTTGTCAATGACAATATTGACCTATCCTGAGTTTATCGGGAAGAACTGAATATCCACAACTGAAAGTGACAATCGATGAAATCAATTTTTTTAGAAACAAATTACATTGCAACATTACCCTTTTTCACAATGGGTACATTGAATAATAAATAATGGCTGAGAAAATTTTTAAGTACGACGAAAGCAGTATCAAGTCGCTGGATTGGAAGGAGCACATCCGGCTTCGCCCAGGAATGTACATTGGTAAACTGGGAGATGGCAGCGCAATGGATGATGGCATTTATGTTTTGCTGAAAGAAACCATTGACAACTGCATTGATGAATATACAATGGGGTATGGAAAAAATATTGATATCGAATTAACCGACCACTCCGCTAAAGTCCGTGATTACGGGAGAGGAATTCCATTGGGGAAATTGGTGGAGTGTGTAAGTAAAATAAATACCGGAGGTAAGTATGATTCCAATGCGTTTCAAAAAAGTGTTGGACTGAATGGTGTTGGAACGAAAGCAGTGAATGCTCTCTCGACAAATTTTAAAGTGCAGGCATGGCGCGATGGAAAAACAAAAGTTGCAGAATTCCTCAATGGAAATCTGACGAAGCAAACGAAGGAAGAAAAATCATCGGAGCCAAACGGAACTTATGTGGAGTTTATTCCGGATGAAAAAATTTTCCGCAACTACCGTTATATTCCCGAGTTCGCCGAGAATCAGGTTTGGAATTATTGTTTTCTGAATGCGGGTTTGAATATCAATTTCAACGGAAAGAAATATTTATCGAAGGATGGATTGCTCGATTTACTTCGGAGGAAATCAAATGCAGAGGATATTAAGTATCCGATTATTCATTTGAAAGGTGAAGACATTGAAGTTGCTTTCACGCACGACAATCAGTATGGCGAAGAATATTATTCGTTTGTAAATGGACAACACACCACGCAAGGCGGAACTCACTTGCAGGCATTCAAGGAAGGAATGGTGAAAACACTTCGCGATTTTTACAAGAAGGATTTCGACATCAATGATATTCGTCAATCCATTATTGCGGCAGTGAGTGTTCGTGTGCAGGAACCTGTTTTCGAATCGCAGACAAAAACAAAACTCGGTTCGCAGTTCGTGAGCGAAGGTGGTGCTTCCATGCGCAGCTTCGTGGTTGATTTTCTCACCAAGGAATTAGATAATTTCTTACATAAAAATTCTGCCACTGCCGATGCACTGTTACAGCGCATCATGCAAAGCGAACGCGAGCGCAAAGAACTTTCAGGCATTCGCAAACTCGCTAATGAGCGCGCCAAGAAGGCAAACCTGCACAATAAAAAATTGCGCGATTGTCGCTTGCATCTCAACGAAGACCAGAAAAAAGAAAATGTATTGAACACCACGCTCTTTATTACCGAAGGAGATTCTGCCAGTGGTTCCATCACCAAATCGCGCGATGTCGAAACGCAAGCCGTGTTCAGTTTGCGTGGTAAGCCGCTCAACTGTTACGGTTTAACCAAGAAGATTGTGTATGAAAACGAAGAGTTCAATTTATTGCAACACGCACTCAACATTGAAGAAGGTTTGGAAAATCTTCGTTACAACAGGGTAGTGGTTGCCACCGATGCCGATGTCGATGGCATGCATATTCGTTTGTTGCTGCTCACTTTCTTCCTGCAGTTTTTTCCCGACCTGGTCAAGAATGGTCATGTGTATATTCTCGACACACCGCTTTTCCGGGTGCGCGATAAAAAGGAAACCATTTACTGTTACAGCGAAACCGAAAAACAAAACGCAATAAAAAAACTAACCGGCAAACCCGAAATCACCCGCTTCAAAGGACTCGGCGAAATTTCGCCCGAAGAGTTTGCCAATTTTATTGGCGACGAAATACGGTTAAACCCCATTATTCTGAAACCCGAAATGACCATTCAGAGTTTGCTCGAATACTACATGGGGAAAAATACGCCCGCCCGCCAGGATTTTATTATCAGCAATCTGAAGTTTGAAAAAGATTTAGTGGAAGAAGAAGCGGAAGTTGCGATTTGATGATTTGTTGATTTGATAATTTGAAAATGAAATACAGTTTAGAGAATGAGTGAAGAAGAAAAAATAAAATCTGAATCGTTGCACGAGAGCAAGCATGTCGAGAGCATGTATAAAGATTGGTTTCTCGATTATGCATCGTATGTGATATTGGAAAGAGCTGTGCCCGCCATTGAAGATGGATTCAAACCGGTGCAGCGCCGCATTGTTCATGCAATGAAAGAAATGGACGATGGTCGCTTCAACAAAGCAGCGAACATCATCGGGCAAACAATGCAGTATCATCCGCATGGCGATGCAAGTATCGGTGATGCCATGGTGAACATCGGTCAGAAAGATTTGCTGATTGAAACACAGGGAAACTGGGGCGATGTGCGTACAGGTGATTCTGCTGCTGCACCTCGTTACATTGAAGCGCGCCTTTCGAAATTTGCGCTGGAGGTTGTGTTCAATACTCAAACTACAAGATGGCAACTGAGTTACGACGGACGGAAAAAAGAACCGCTCACACTTCCTGTAAAATTTCCGTTGCTGTTGGCGCAGGGTGTGGAAGGCATTGCAGTCGGTCTTTCCACCAAAGTGTTGCCGCATAATTTCTGCGAGTTGCTGAAAGGTTCCATTGATGTTGTCCGCAATAAAAAAGTTTCGCTCTATCCTGATTTTCTCACCGGTGGATTAATTGATGTAAGCAATTACAACGATGGTGCGCGTGGCGGCAAGGTGCGTGTGCGTGCACGCATTGAAGAGCGCGATAAAAAAACTTTGATTATAAAAGATGTTCCGTTCAGTGTAACAACCACGCAACTGATTGAGAGCATTGTTAAAGCAAACGACAACGGAAAAATTAAAATCAAGAAAGTAGTTGACAACACTGCTGCTGATGTGGAAGTGGAAATTCAACTTGCTCCCGGAATTTCTCCTGACATTACGATTGATGCGTTGTATGCATTTACTGATTGTGAAATTTCTATTTCGCCAAGCGCGTGTGTGATTATTAATGACAAGCCACACTTTGTTTCTGCTACTGAGTTGTTGAAAGTTTCTACTGACAACACCATGGAATTGCTAAAACGCGAATTGGAAATCAAGTTGGGTGAACTGGATGAAGACTGGCATTTCTCGTCACTTGAAAAAATATTTATTGAAAAAAGAATCTATCGCGATATTGAAGAATGTGAAACATGGGAAGCAGTTATAATAGCGATTGACAAAGGACTTTCCAAATACAAGAAATTATTCAAGCGGGAAATTACAGAAGAAGACATTGTTCGCCTTACTGAAATCCGCATCAAGCGCATTTCGAAATTTGATTCGTTCAAAGCGGACGAACACATCAAGGGAGTGGAAGAGCAGATGAAGCAGGTGAAGTACAATCTCGAACATCTGAAAGAATACACCATTGAATATTTTGAAAACCTGCTTAAGAAATTCGGTAAGGGAAGAGAGCGCAAAACAGAAGTAAAAGTTTTCGATACCATTCAGGCGAAGAGTGTGGCGATTGCCAATCAAAAATTATATGTGAATCGCACGGAAGGTTTCATCGGTCATGGTTTGAAGAAGGATGAATTTGTGCTCGACTGTTCCGACCTCGACGATATTATTGTTTTCCGCAAGGATGGAAAAATGGTAGTGACACGAGTGGCTGAAAAAACTTTTGTCGGGAAGGATATTCTCTACCTCAGTATTTTTAATAAGAACGATGAGCGCATTGTTTACCACATGATTTATCAGGATGGAAAAACCGGTCCTGCAATGGTGAAACGATTTAATGTAACCGGAATTACAAGAGACAAAGAATATGATTTAACAAAAGAAAATGAAGGAAGCAAAGTGTTGTATTTCTCCGTGAATCCCAATGGCGAAAATGAAATTGTGACTGTTACTTTAAATCCATCATCAAGTGCACGGATAAAAATATTTGAATACGATTTTAGAGAAATAGGAGTGAAAGGGCGCGGTTCAATCGGAAATATTATTACTAAGTATCCTGTGCGCAGTGTGAAATTGAAATCGAAAGGAGCACCGATGGTTACCGGAAAACGATTGTGGTTTGATGAGCAATTCGGAAAACTGAATACTGAAGAGAAAGGAAAATACCTCGGAAATTTTGAAGCCGGCGAAACAATACTTTCCATTTTTAAAGATGGAAATTATGAAATCACAAATACTGAATTGACAAATAAGTTTGATGCATCGCAATTATTAGTGATGGAAAAATTCAACCCTGCTGAAATTATTTCAGCACTTTATTATCATGGAGGAAATAAAGCCTGCTACCTCAAGCGGTTCAGTATTGAAACACAAACACTCGATAAGAAATTTTCTTTCATGCCGGAAGAAGAAGGCTGCAATGCTTTGCTTGCAACCACTTCAGAAGATCCAAAATTGTTATTGAAAACAGGAAAGAAAAAATCTCCGAAGGAAGAAAAAATAAATGTTGCAAAAACCATTGAAGTAAAAACATGGAAAGCGGTTGGAAATAAAGTTTGCGAAAATGATTTGGTGGATGCGGAATGGATAGGAGAGAAGAGTGAAAAAAAAGTTGAATCCAATAATCCGGAACCTAAGAAAGAGATTGTAAAAAAAATTTCTTCAATCAATAAACCTGAAATCAAAAGTGTAACTGTAAAACCTTCATCTCATAAGCCCGAAAATAAGAATGAGAAACCGCAAGTTCGAAACTCAAAATTCCCCAACACATTAAAGCAGTCCATTTCTAAAATGAAGGATGTGGCTGATGTTGATTTGTTTAATTCGAAAACTGATATGGAATGGGAAATAAAATCTGATACAAAAAAGGACGATAACAAATCAGGTAAAAAGAGTAATCAGGCGAGTTTGTTTTAAAACAAGTTAAATTAAAAAAATTGCCTAATCGTGTGTAACTTTTAATCAAGTTTATCATTCTTTAATTACAAATTCCATTTAATCCAAACAATTTTTATCAAATAATAATTTCCATGAAAAAAAAATTAATCCTTTTCACATTGATTTTAGCAGTAACTCAGTTAGTAAAAGCACAGGCACCAAACTGGTCAGATAATGTTGCCTCCATAATTTATTCTCATTGCTCCAATTGTCATCGTGCTGGAGGGCTAGCGCCTTTTCCATTGATGAGTTTTAATGATGTGGATTCAAACTCAGTTTCTATTTATGATGCAGTACTAAATAAAGTAATGCCACCCTGGAAAGCCGATCCTAACTATGTTCATTTCAAAGGTGAATTCAATCTTACGCAACAAGAAATAACTGACATCACAAGCTGGATTAATAATGGAAAGCCAACCGGAAATCTTGCAAATGCACCGGCACCTCCTGTATTTCAAGTCGGGTCACAATTACCTGCTGTTGACATGACATTGAACCTTCCTGTTTTTGTGGTGGATTCGGTAGCTGATCAATACAGAACTTTTGTAGTGCATTCAAATTTTACCAGTGATACTTACATTAATGCAGTTGAATATGTTCCGGGCAACAATGCAATTGTTCATCACATTGTAATTTATAACGATCCAACTTCTGCTTCATGGAATTTTGATCAGGCAGATCCTGCTCCCGGTTATGCAAGCAATGGAACAATGGCTGCGAGCACCGATGCGCAGTTCATGGGTGCTTGGGCGCCGGGCGCTGGTATTTTTTCCTTTCCCAATAATTTCGGAATTAAAGTACCGGCCGGTGCTGATTTTTTAGTGGAGGTTCATTACGCGCCGGGAAGTCAGGGAGAAACGGATAGCACAAAAGTTAATTTCAAATTCATTACTGCGAATGCATCAACACGCGAAGTTTATTTCAATGCCTTGTTAGAATATTTTACAGGAATGACCGACGGACCTTTATATGTCCCTGCAAATACTGTTCATACTTTTCATGAAGCACAACCTATCGTTCAAATTGGAGCACCGATTTCTCTAATTTCATTTTGGCCTCACATGCATCGTGTTGGAACATCTTTTAAAGCTTGGGCACAAAACCTTGCAGGTGATACTGTACGGTTAGGGTATGTGCCTGCATGGGATTTTCACTGGCAACTTATTTACAACTACAAAAAATTAATTCCGCTTTTTACCGATCAGGTAATTATTGGTGAAGCAGTTTATGATAATACCACTGCGAATACTGATAACCCATTCAGTCCGCCACATGATATTTATTCGGGTGAACATACCACCGATGAAATGATGTTGGGATTTTTTGCCTTCACCATTTATCAGTCCGGCGATGAAAATTTTATAATTGACAGTTCGGTTGCAACTGGAAATAATACGATTGCTAACGAACCTCTTTCGGTTATTTCAGTTTATCCAAACCCGGCAAGCAATCAGTTGAATGTTAATTTGCTTTTGAAAAATGAATCGCAACAAACTTCAATAAAAGTTTTAAATGAAACCGGTGTACTTGTTTATGACAATAATTTGGGAAGAGTTCCTACTGGTTTGAGGTCACATCGAATTGATATTGACTCATGGTCATCCGGAACTTATTTTATCAAGGTTAAAACTTCAGATGGAGAAATAATGACTAAAGAATTTGTGAGGCAATAAAATTCCAATATTTTTAAATCGTCGGAGCCGTTGCAAATAGTTGTAACGGCTTTTTTTTATCTTTTCATTACCCAAACATCAGCAATGCCTTGACCACGATAAGTACGCATGCTGTCAACGGCTTCTTGTGATGAATTGAATCCGCCCTTGCCAACTCTGAAATAAGAGTCCTGCATTAATACTGTTACATCTATTCCTTTTTCCTTCATCTGCTGAATAAATAAATCAGTTCTGCTTTGTGATTTTAAACAAGCGAACACCACAAAATATTTTGTTTCATCTTTTTGAATGATTGATAACGCATAAGAAATTGCTGATGCAACAGATGCATTCATTGCCGGATTTTTTTCAGAAGAATAAACGGTATCAGTTTTTATTGAACCGGAATCTTTAGCAATGGAAACTGATGAAGCTAAAACAGGATTTACTTCAGTAGTAGTTGAAGATGGATTTGCCGGTGGTTGCTGGTAAACAATTATCTGCACTAAAGTATCTTTCCGATGCGAAGGAGTTTCAGCGGAAACTTTTGGAGTTGATACAGTTTCTTCTCTTGAAGTATTGGAAGAATCAGTTGATTTGAAAATGGAAGAAATGGAATTCCAGAAATTTGTTTTGTCAATGTGAAATGGTTTAAAATCATTGCTCACATTTATTATTTGCAAACCAATAACTATCAGAGCAAGCACAACACCAAACCCAGCCCAGCTAAAACGCGAACGCGATTTCTTTTTCGCAGGCTCATTGGCTAGTTGGTGAATAACTTCTTCGCGGCGCATAACAGGTTTCGCTACAAAACGGTCGAACCCGAAAGCATTAGTCAGGTAATTATTTTCTTCAGATGATTCGAATAAAAGATTGTGTTCAATATCATAATAGAATTTTCCAACTCCGGTTATTACTGCTTGGCCTTTTCCTGATAAATCATTTTCTAATTTCCGTACAAACTGATGAATGGCAATGGTTGCCGCCTCATAAGAAACATTGGTGTAGCGGACAATTTCACTCCCCAACAAACCATCGTTATGAATCAGACTTTTATTAAACGCAAGTGTCTTATGCGGGGGAGTAAAAATATTTTGAATGGGATGAACCTGTGCTGATGCATACTGAGCCATTATTCCACCAAATGCTGGTAGTATGACGCAGTTGTTGCGGTAAAGCAATTGTTTGATATATGGCGAGAGGTCTGTCATTTTTAATAGAAGTCAAACTTAATTGAAATATTGCCCAATGATATTTTTTAAAGTAATTTATTTTTCACATTTAATAAACATTGCATTAGTTCAAAACGAATTTCTTTTTTGAAAAGAATATTCCAGGCCATTTACCACCCCTAATTAAAATAAATCAGAATCCGTAATAGTGCATCCCGATTTCGTGCTTAGCAGTAATCCATTCTTTAATTTTATTGTAATGGGTTTCGTCTTTTACAAAGTCTGCTTTCGTCACATTAATAATTAATATAGGGAACGAACTCACAGTTTTAAAATAATCGAAGTAGGTGTTTTGTATGCTTGTTAAATATTCTGATGAAATATTTTGCTCGTAATCTCTGCCACGCTTACTAATGTTTTTCAATAGTCGCTCCACATCACAATGCAAGTAAACTAATACATCCGGTTCGGGTAATGTTGAATGGATTATCTGAAACAGTCGTTGATACAATTTGAATTCATCTTCAGTCAGGTTTACACGCGCAAATAACAAACTCTTAATAAAAATATAATCGGCTACGGTTGTAGTTTGAAATAAATCCTGCTTGCTTAAAGTATCTTTCAATTGTTGAAACCGCTCGGCCACAAAAAATAATTCCAGCGGAAAAGCATATCGGTCTCTGTCGGTATAAAACTGCGGTAGAAAAGGGTTATCGGCAAATTGCTCGAGCACTATGCGTGCATTTATTTCGGCTGCATATTTTTCGGCAAGCGAGGTTTTGCCGGCACCAATGTTTCCTTCTATGGCAATGTAATCATGCATGCTGTAATTTTTTAACCTGCAATTGGTCTGTACAATTATGCAGCAATTGTACTGAATTCATTTTCAAAATCGGATGCAACAACTCCGGTGCAATTTCCGCCAACGGTTCCAGCACAAATTTGCGTTCATGCAGGTGCGGGTGTGGAATTATTAGATTTTCTTCGGTAATAATTTCATTGTTAAAATACAATATATCAATATCAATAATCCGCGCTTCCCATTTTTTGTGTCTAACTCTTCCCATTTTTTCTTCTAACAATAAAAGGTTATTCATAAAATTTCCGGCAGCATCATTCGTCAGCACCAGCAATACTAAATTTAAAAACGATGGTTGATTGGTGTTTCCCCATGCAGCTGTTTCATAAACCGACGAAATGATTATAACCTCCACTGTTTCTTTTAAGAATTCAATGGCGTTATTCAGTTGCGCCAATCGATCTCCTGCATTACTTCCCAACGAAAGATAAATCTGATTCATTTTCATAAATAGGGCAGCGAATGTAAACACAATTCAATTTTTTCACTCAGACATTCCTTTGGAACAGTTACTTTTGGCGACCTCAGAAAAAAATGAGTAGAATAGAATGAAAAGTGTAGCGCTAATCTAAAATCTGAACCATAAATCTAAACTCATACATCATAAATCTTAAATCATAAAATGAAACAGTTTTTTAAATTTTTCTTTGCTTCGATGCTCGGCTTTATTGTCGGGTCTATTGTTCTTACTTTTTTAATGATTGGAATTTTGGCTGCCATTGTTTCGTCCTTATCTGAACCGGAAAAAAAGGACGCAACAAGTAACAGCGTGCTTGAGCTTTCTTTGAATTATGCAGTGCCTGAACAAACCAATTTTAATCCGCTTGCCAATTTAAGTTTTGGTGGAATGGATATGAAAGAAGCCGTTGGCTTAAATGACATTTTGCGCCTGATAAAAAAAGCAAAAACTGATAACCATATCAAAGGCATTTATATTAATGTCGGAACTTTCGGCAGCGGAATATCAACCGCCAAGCAAGTGCGCGATGCGCTGATAGATTTTAAAGAATCGAAAAAATTTATTGTAGCCTTTGCCGATGCTTATTCACAGAAAGGATACTATGTAGCTAGTGTTGCAGATAAAATTGTTTTGAATCCTGCGGGTATTGTTGAGTGGAGAGGACTCAATGCTCAGATAATGTTCTTTAAAGGAATGCTCGAAAAAATTGGAGTAGATGTGCAGGTGTTTTATGATGGTCGGTTTAAAACTGCAACTGAACCTTTCCGTTACGATAAGATGAGTGAGTCGAATAAAATAATGACGCTCGCTTTGTTAAAAGATATTGAGAGCAATTATGTAAATGCTGTAAGTACATCGCGCAACATTGATACTTCAATTGTGAATAGAGTTGCTGATAGTATGTTAATTCGAACTGCTTACCAGGCGCTCAGTTATCATTTTATTGATGAAGTTGGTTATAGCGATGCTGCAAAAAAATTCATTAACGAAAAATTAAAACAAGACGATAAGAAGAAAATAAATTTCATTTCACTATCAAAATATTCTCATACTCCGGATGTTGAAAAGAAAAGTATAGATCAGGATAAAATAGCGGTGGTGTATGCTCAAGGTGATATTGTGGACGGGCAAGGTGATAAAGACAATATTGGCGGCGACAAATTCGCTGCACTGTTTGAAAAACTTCGTCGAGATGATAAAATAAAAGCAATTGTATTTCGCGTGAATTCTCCAGGAGGAAGCGCAGTTGCATCTGATGTAATATGGAGAGAAGTAAGCTTAACAAAAGCTGTGAAACCTGTTGTGGTTTCAATGGGAGATTATGCTGCATCAGGTGGATATTTTATTTCGTGCTGTGCCAGTAAAATTGTAGCGCAGCCAACTACGCTAACTGGTAGTATAGGTGTTTTCGCAATTATTCCATGTGCACAAAAATTATTAAATGATAAACTGGGAATTACTTTCGATCATGTTGGCACAGGAAAATTTTCAGACTTCGGTGATTTGACACGCCCTTTTAATAATGGTGAGAAAGTGATTATTCAAAATGAAGTAGACAGTATTTATGCGCAGTTTAAAAACCGTGTTTATACAGGTAGAAATCTCGACCCTGTTTTGGTTGATTCCATTGCACAAGGAAGAGTATGGACCGGCACACAAGGTTTAGCCTGGGGATTGGTTGATACCCTTGGTGGAATTCAAGATGCAATTAACATCGCAGCTAAAATGATTAAGAGTAAAAATTATCGTTTGGTCGAATATCCTACGGTTGATAATAAATGGTCAGAAATTTTTAGCGCCTTGCAAGATGCAAAGGATGATGAAGTGAAAATGCAACTCGGAGATTTCTATAGCATGTTCCAGCAAATAAAATCAGTGAGTGAATTAAAAGGAATGCAAATGCGGATTCCATATTCATTGGAGATAAATTAATAAGATTGAATTTTGAAGAAAATCAATCGCCTCGAATTAATCGGGGCGATTTTTTTTTCTTTATTCACCACAATCACATTCACCATAATACAAACAAGGTTCGCGCGATTCTGTCTTCCAAATTCCTTTATGCTCGTGTAACACAAAACCCGGATTGAACAGAATGTAAAAATCATTTTCTGCTCTATACCATCCTGCCGGAAATTTTAATTGATAAAAAAAAGGCCCATAACCATCACTTGCAGTCAATGAAAAATCTCTTCTTGCATCCAGCAATTTTCCATTCATGTAAATCAATGTCCATCGGGGTTCATAATGAAAATTCTCATTGAGAGAATCAGCAATACAGTAAAGAATTTCAATGGAATCGATTTTTGAATAGCTACAGTTTTTTAAATCAACGGGATAAATAATATTATCAGGAGGTGTACCGAAATAGTTTGCATCATCTTTCACTTCGAGATAATATTTTCCGGTTGGTTGCAAAGTCCATCGGTAAGAATATTCCGGGTCATCATTTAAGTCCAGAATTGTATTTTGAAAATCGGAAGTCAGATAATTATTTACATCCGGAACGGTATCAAGTTTTGAATCGAATAATTTTCCTTCTTTAATCACACCACCTAAAATGTAATAAGCTGAATCAGGTTTGAAATTCAGTTTCAAGGTTCCCATCAGGAAAAAAGGATCAGGATGCGTGCAGCATTCTTTTTCGGTTGTAAAATGAAAGTTTATGAATTTTCCGCTTCCAACTATTCCATGTTTCGAAATAATACTTACTTGATTGAACTGTTTCAAATCAGGAATGGAATCGCTGCGCAGAAGATAATATTCTCCGTTAGAATTTTGTTCGTAGAATGGTAAATGATTTTGGGCTGAACAATCAACAATAAAAAAGTAAGGAGTGACAAATAAAAAAATCAGGCAAAAATTTTTCATCGTTCTTAGAATTTAATGAAATCAAAAAAATTTTATCGACACTTCGCCCATTTAATAATGGATGGATATACGATGAGCAACAACGGAAGCGCAGAAAGAAATCCTCCAATCACAGCAATGGCTAATGGTTGATGCAGTTGTGCTCCCGTTCCGATTCCGAGTGCAATGGGCATGAGTGCGATGATGGCTCCGAGTGCAGTCATCAGTTTCGGACGAAGACGAGTGCTGATGGAATAAATAATTGCTTCATCAGAATTTTGTCCGCTCTTCATGGCTTCCCGGTATTGCAAAAAAGTGAAGATGGCGTTTTCGCCAATGATGCCCACGATCATAATGATGCCGGTGTAGCTTCCAACATTCAGTGGTGTGTTGGTGAAAAATAATGCAACATAACTTCCGGCAATTCCTAAAACAGAAATTAAAAGTATGATGCAAGCGATTTTAAAATCGCGAAACAAAAACAACATCACGCCAAACACGAGCAGGCAAGCAGTAAAAAGAATGAGTAACAATTCATCAAACGATTTTTGCTGATCGGCATATGCACCACCAAATTCAATGTGATATCCTGTGGGCATTGCAATGGTGGCGACAGATTTTTTTACATCGTTCATCACACTTCCTAAATCGCGGCTCTCTAATCGCGCGGTTACCACTCCTATGTTTTGCAGGTTCTCCCGTTCTATTTCAGCAGAACCGCTGTCAATTTTTATATCAACTAAATTTTTTATGGGTTGCAATTTTCCATTGGGCAAAAACAAATTCAGATTACTCAAGTGATCAACAGAATTTTTTCCGAACGAGGCATTCACCATCCGCACATTAGTGAGTTGGTCATTCTCAAAAATATTTCCAACCACAGTTCCCTCGATCGAATGTTGAATTTGTGATTGCAGATTCGAAGGAGTAATTCCGAATTGCGCCAAATGTGCTTCGTGCGGATGAACTGTAACAGATGGACCGGCAATTACAATTCCATCAAACACATCGGCAGTGCCATCTACCTTCTCTACCTTCTCAGCAATTTGTCGAGAGAGATTTTGCAAAACAGTTCTATCGCTTCCGAAAATTTTTACTTCAACCGGTTGCACACTCGCCATTAAATCGCCAAGCATGTCGCCAATCACTTGTCCGAAATCAACGCGCAGTGCAGGTTGTGTTGCTTCACTTTGTGCGCGTATGTCTTCAATCACTTCTTCGGTAGTACGCGTTCTGTTTTTCTTCAGCTGAATTAAATAATCTCCGGTGTTTGGTTCGGTGATGAAGAACCCCATTTGTGTTCCGGTGCGGCGCGAGTAAGTTTCTACTTCCGGAATTTTCACAATCAGTTTTTCAACTTCGCGCAACATGTGGTCGGTTTCTTCCAATGATGTTCCGGGTGGAGATGAGTAATCCATCACAATACTTCCTTCATCCATCTCAGGTAAAAATCCGGTTTCCAGATTCGGTAATATGAGCACAATGCTTCCTGCAAAAACTAAAATGATAATTAAACTCAGATAAGGTTTTGTAATAAAAAAATTAATCCATGGCCGCTGCTTTACCGAAGTTTCTTCTTCCACTTTTTTTCTGCGCGAATCACTCGAGAGAAATAAATAAATCACAGGCAACAATAACCAGGTGACGAAGAACGAACACACGAGTGTAATAATCATGGTGTTCGTCATCACTTTAAAGTAAGCGCCAGCCACTCCGCTCATTAATAAGAACGGAATAAAAATCACAATGGTGCTGAGCGATGAACCCACCATTGCAGGAAATAAATAGTTCAATGCCTTGGTTACAATGACAGAATATTTTTCGTCCGGATGTTCTTCCTTCGTTCGGTGAATTTGTTCCACCACTACAATTGCATCATCTATTATTAATCCGATTGCCGCAGCCATTGCGCCGAGAGTCATGATGTTGAAAGTTTGTCCGAGTGCGAACAAAACAATAACAGTTAAACAAAGCGTGAGCGGAATGCCAATGAGAATGGTGGTGCTTGCTTTGAATGACCGCAGAAATAAAATGGCAACAACAATGGCGAGCAACAAACCGATGAGTAAACTATCACTTACACTTTTTATTGAGTCATTCACAAAATCAGATTGCTCGTAGTATGGTTTGATGATTACATTTTTCGGGAGCGATTTTTTCAACTCTTCCACTTTTGCATTCATGTCATTCGAGAGTGCAATCAGATTTACATTTGGCTGCTTCACTACCGCAAGCAGAATGGCTTCCTTTCCATTTGCATTAATCTTCACATATTCTTTTGCTTCACTCACCTCCACTTCAGCAATATCACTGAGCCGCACAATTCTTTTTCCATCGTTGCTCACTACTAAATTTTCCAGCTCACTTTTATTTCGTAGTTGCGCATCTGTAACACTCAGGTACATTCTGCGGTAATCGTTCAGATAACCATTGCTGCTGATAAATCCAGTGGCACTGATGGCACTGCTCACTGCATCTGGAGTAATTCCGAGTGAGCTCATTTTTTCCGGCTTCAACTTCAGTTGATATTCTTTTTGCTTGCCGCCAATCACTCGCACTTCACTCACACCATCCACTTGCGAGAGAAAAGGTTTGATGTTGTATATCGCCAGCATTTTTAAATCAACAGCCGATAGCGAATTACTTTCCAATGTGTATCCAATCACAGGGAGAATACTCGGATTCATTTTCTCCACCGTAATCTGCACATCAGCAGGAAGCAGATTTTTTATCTCCACAATTTTCGATTCAATCTGCTGCTTGCTGTTGTCAATGTCAACGATCCAGTCCATGAATGCCGATAATTCACAACTGCCGCGGCTCGTAGTGCTTCGCAATAATTTCAATGATGGAATTTGCTTCACAGCTTGTTCAATGGGTCGTGTAACACTCACCATCATTTTGTCAACCGGCATTTGACCGGCATCGCAAATGATTTTAATTTTTGGAAAAGTGATTTCAGGAAATAGTGACGATTGCATTTTGCTGTAAGCAAATGCACCTGCAAGCAACACGATGCAAATAATTACTGAGAGCGGACTTTTATAAGTTTGAAAAAATCGCATCGCTATTTTTCGTTTTCAATATGAACCGAAGCTGTATCGGGCAATCCATAATTTCCGGTGAGCAGAAATTTATCATCAGCAGAAAATGTTGGCGAAATAATTTCAATGGCATCAGATGATTCAATTCCTTTTATAACTGAAATTTTTATAGCTGTAGAATCATTCAGCAATTTTATCACCCAGAATTCATTTTGTGTTTCGCTTGCAAGTACAGCTTCTCTCGGAAGTATAACCGCATTTTGTTTTTCTGTTTTCACTAACAAAACTTTTGCAATCAGGTTTTCCGGAATCATTTCATCCGACTGCACTCTCAGTAAAATATTTTGTGTTTGGGTTGTTGCATCAACAGTCGGCATTGATTTATCAATGATGGCATTTAAAATATTTCCATCCGGTAAATGCAATTGAACAGTTGAATTATTTTTCAGTAATGAAATTTGTTCGTAAGGAATTTTGAGCACGAATGCGAAACTTGAAGCATCATTTATAATTGAAATCTGTTCACCCTCCTGCACAAAATCACCATTCGCATAATTCAATTCACTGATGTAACCACTCGTTGGCGATTTCACTTCAGTGATTCCTTTGAAGTGAAATGACGAATCAATTTTATTAATCACATTGCCAAGACTGGTTGCTTCCTTAGATTTTATGGTGAAAAGAATTTGTCCCTTGCTTACAAATTCGCCTGGCTTGGTTTTTAAATCGTTTATGTATCCCGAAGAATTTGACTTCACCAAAGTCTTTTGCAAAAAAGAAGAAGTAGCGCTCAACTCAATTGTTTCACTTAGCGCTCCTGAAGAAATTTTTGTAACCGTAACAGGAGTTGCTTCTTTTATTTCTACAGAGTCGATAGTTGTTGAATTGCCGCACGAAAAAATAAATACGGAGAGAAAAAAAAGAATCAGGTTATTTGAAATTATAGTTCTCACTCCTGCCTCTCTCCGAAGGAGAGGGGTTTTGAGGCGATAAAAATTTATTCGAAAAGATTTTTTGTTCATGTGTTATTGAATGAAGAAGTTATACTGATTTATCAACTGCAATTTATCGGCACGGAGTTGCGACACAGTTGACTGAGCCGAAATAAAATTATAAACGGCAAGCAGGTAATCGGCTATGCGCAAATCACCGGTCAAGAGCAATTGTTCGTTGGCTTGCATTAAAGTTTTTGTAAGCTCCAATTGTGCCTGTGAATCGTTCAATAATTTTTCGGTTGCAGCAATTTGATTTTTCAATTGCGCCTTGCGGATATTGTATTGAGCTACGAAGTAGTTTCTGTAATTCTGATTTGAGTTTTGTTCCAACGAAAATTTTTGTTGCTGCAAATTCCGTAGCCTGCCATCATAAATAGGAACAGAAAAATTCAATCCCACACTAGCGCCAAAATTTTTCTCGGGATGAACGGCGAGTGATGAATTGTAACCGGCATCGCCCAACAAACTCAATTTCGGTTTGTAGTTGAACTGAATTTTCTGCAATGAATTTTCAATTCGTAAACTATCATAAATAAATTTTTGAAACGAAATGGATTGGGTGACGGAATAATTTTCTGACAATGAAATTTCAGGCAATGGCAAATTCAGATAAGTGGTATCGGAAATTCCACACAGATAATTCAAAGTATAAAAATCAGTTTTCGTTTGCAATAGTTGCTGTGCATAATTCAGTTTTTGCTGATTGTAATTTACCAGAAAACTCAGGTAATCAGTTTGCGCATACACAGCAGATTGCGTGAGTTGCTTCAGAATGGTTTCTTCTTTTTCGAGCAACGCAATTAATTCCTCTGCATTTTTCAATGCGAGTTGTTCGCCATAAACTGTAATGTATTGTTGCGAAACCGATTGTTTTAAATCGCGCTGGGTCAGTTTTAAATTGTTTGAAAGAATTTCTTTTTGAATGTTGAGCGCTCCGAATTGATTGCTCAGATTTCTTTTTCCGTTGAAAGAATATTTTATACCAAGGAGTGCATTCACATTTGCTCCGTTTGTAACGGCATCGTCGTAACCATAACCATTTACAACAGGGGCATACATATCGTTGCTCACAAAACCAATTTGCGGTTTCAATCCGGCACGCACGAGCAGGCTATCGAGTGCAAGTGATTGCAGATGATTTTGATTGTCGGCAAAAACAGGACTGAATTTTATGGCTGATTGAATGTAATCGCCCAATTTTTTTTGTTGAGAAAACACAAAAGAATTGGAACAGAACATTAGCGCGAAAAGAAAAATCAGTTTTGATTTTTTTCTTTTCATCATAAGAATTGAAAAAAGTTTTTCATAAAAGATTAAATGTAAAAAGAAGTTCTCCCCGCATGCGAAGAGAACTTCTTTGAAATGAACAATTAATCGTCTTCTGACTTCTTAATAAATTTTCCATCGGCATCAAAGATGTAATCAGCACCTTTGATTTCGATTTCATAATTCACTAAACCGCCGGGCATTTCGAGTTTTGCAGTTTCTTTTATTTCTGCTCCCGGTAAATTTTTGGTGATGTAGTCTCCAATGGCAACTGGCAATGCCTTTGGTGTAACACCACTCTCGGTTACCACCCAGCTACCATCATCTTTAAAATTTGCTGATAGGATTTTACCGTCCACTTTAAAGTCAGCTTCGTACTCGGTTTTATTTTCCATTCCCCACTTTACATTAGTGGCTGTTGGAAATTTTTCGTTGAAAGTTTTAAGAACAGCGGCATTCGGAGTTGTTCCGGCAAATGCAGCAATGCCAAGCAGCATGAAGCTGATTAAAATTTTGAGTTTCATTTTATTGATTTTAAAAGTTTGAAAAAATAAATGTGCAACTGAAATCAGTTGCCGTCGAAAATAAAAAGCAATTACAAACTTGGCGGATGAAATATTCCGCATGAAAATTCTTCAGCAATAAATTCATTCAGAAAATTCTGACCAGTTTCAATTGCGAAAACTGAAATAAAATTTCCGCAAATTCCTGAAACGAAATTGAAAACAGATTGATGTTGCTGATTTTGAAAAGGAGTTGTTGAATGTGGTTTTTCATGATCGCCGTTTTCGTGCTGATCAAATGAACCATCAATTCCCATCAGGTGATCGAAAACAAAATCAACCAGATTCATATCAGCATCTTCCACTGCTTTACAGTGCTGATACATTTTTGGTAATTGAGGTAACACTGAAAAATCTCCCTGCGGAAGTATTAAACTTCCCATTAAAAAATAAGAGAGGATTGATATGGATAAAATTGTTTTCACAGTTTATGCTTCAGCAAACTTAGTTTAATCAAATCACTACCTGAAATAAAATCCCATTCCCACACTGAGTGTATTGAAATTGTATTTCTCCATTCCTTTAGCTGGAAATGGAAGTATGTGATAATTGGCAAACAGATTAAATCGCTTGTGCTTCAATAACATTTCTGCTGCTGATGTAAAATTGAAACCCAATTGATTCGTTTTTTTAGAAATGAATTCATCATTAATCATATTGTAACCGAATCCTGTTCCGGCAGTCCATCGAAAAGATTTTACTGCATTATTAGTAAGAACGAAAAAAACATTCATGTTGATTCGGATATTATTTAATGAAGTATTTGATGTGTCAACCTGATTTGCCTGATGATAAAAACCTTCTACTTCCAAAAATGCAGGACTGTCTTTATCATCATCTTCCACGCGAACACCGCCACCAACAAAGTATTCAGGTCGTGCGCCAAAGGGTACCCGAGTAGTTGCATCTGTATAGCTTGCAAATCCATGCTTCACAAAAAAAGTAAACGGACGATCCGGTTCTCCGTTGGGCAACAGATGCTTTGGCTTCGTTGGTGTTTGCGCAAAAAGTAATTGAACACTCAGCAAAAAAACAATCGGGAGAATGACAAGAATGTTTTTCATTGATTCGTTTCGACTTAAAAATTTTAGCGAGTGCAAGATGAACTTCCTTTATTGAAAAGAAAAATCTTAATCAGCATATTCAGTTTTTTTAAAATACTGTTTTATTTCTGGATGTAATTATTTTCATTTCATGCAGTTATCAGATTTACTATCCGCAACAACTGACTGTTTTTTATTTTGAATTTACCCATCAAATAGAATTAATCATCTGACGATTTATGAAAATTGCGAGTTCGAAATTGGGTGCATCACACTGATTTACTAATCGTTATTTTCTGAAATGCAGTATGTAAAATAGCTCCGCCATTTTTCCGTTGACAAAAACATTGGATGGAATAAGAGTATTAAACCATGTTTACTGTGTATGTGTTTCTGAAGATTTATTTTCAATTCGACCTTCAATAATAAAATCATCGCTGCCAAACCATCGTGATTCTTCGTGGTTGGTAATGCTGTAATATTTTAATGGAGAATAAATTAAACTCTCGCTGAGGTTCGAAATAAAATTTTTAGAAAACAATTCTGCTTTTATCAGCTCAATATTTTTATTCGAATCAAATTGAATTTCAAGAACGCGTGTTTTTAAGTCTTCATCTTTTGCCACATAACGAATAATAGTTGTCTGCGAACTGTCAGTTGAATTAACAACAGTATCAACAATGTATTTTTCATTAAAAGAATTGTTATGAATGTCGGCAGAAAAAAAACTGTCGAACTCTCTTTTCCAATCAATATTTATAAAGCGGTTTTCTTCGCGTTCGCCATTCACACTCGCCGATTTTAAAACCGAAGCGTGACTTGCATGTAATTTTTCAATATCGTTATTCATAAATGTGCTGAGGTCAAAATAAGAATTTTGAATTGCAGCTTTTTTTTTATCAGAACACGAATTGAAAAAAGTAATAATCAATAAAGCACTCAGTAGTTTTTTCATTGGGTAATTAATATTTCACCGTTCATTTCTTTTGGTTGTGCAAGTCCCATTACTTTTAAAATAGTAGGAGCGAGGTCCGAAAGTTTTCCGGGCTTTAATGTTGGTTTATAATTTCTGTCAATGAGAAAAAACGGAACCGGATTTTTTGTGTGGGCAGTATTCGGTGTTCCATCTTCGTTAATCATGTAATCAGCATTGCCGTGATCGGAAGTGAGAAAAATGGTGTAATCATTATCCAAAGCAGTTTCAACTATTTCACTCACACATTGGTCAACTGTTTCAACCGCTTTCATCACAGCAGTAAAAACTCCGGTGTGCCCAACCATATCTGAATTGGCAAAATTTAAACAGATAAAATCAGCGCTCTTGTTTTTCAACTCAATTAAAATTGCATCTCTCACTTCAAAGGCACTCATCTCGGGTTGCAAATTATAAGTAGCAACTTTTGGCGATGGAATCATAATTCTCTTCTCACCTTCAAATGGTTTTTCTCTTCCACCCGAAAAAAAGAAAGTGACATGCGGATATTTTTCTGTTTCTGAAATTCGTATTTGTTTCAAACCATTGTCTGCAATCACTTCACCCAAGGTCATGTTCATGTCTTCATTCGTAAAAATGTTGTGTACATTTTTAAATGAATGGTCGTAAATGGTCATGGTGGTGTAATGCAATTTCAACGGCTTCATTTCCTGTTCTGGAAATTCTTGTTGTGTCAAGGCCCTTGTTATTTCTCTGCAACGATCTGTTCTGAAATTGAAACAGATTACTGCATCATTTTCTTTTATAGTAGCGAGCGGTTTTCCATTTTCATCAACACGGATAATTGGTTTTATAAATTCATCAGTCACTCCTTTGTGATACGATTCAGTTATTGATTTTAAAATATTTTTAGTTGGTTCTCCTTTTCCATTCACCAATAAATCATAAGCCAGTTTCACACGCTCCCAACGGTTGTCTCTGTCCATTGAATAATATCTCCCAATCAACGATGCAATAGTCCCTGTTGATTTTGATAAATAATTTTGTAATTCTTTAACAAAACCAAAACCACTTTTCGGGTCAGTATCTCGTCCATCAGTAAACACATGAACTAAAATATTTTTCACTCCATTCTTATTTGCAATATCAATCAATGCTTTTAAATGTTCAATGGAAGAATGCACGCCACCATTCGAAACCAATCCCATCAAGTGCAGATTGCATTCGTTTGATTTTACATAATTTAAAGTGCTGAGCAATTCCGAATTTGCATCCAACGACTTTTCGCGAATGGATTTGTTGATTCGAACCAGTTCCTGATAAACCACTCGTCCTGCTCCAATATTTAAATGACCGACTTCTGAATTTCCCATTTGACCTTCAGGTAAACCAACAGCTTCACCATGAGTGGTTAGTGTGGTATTTGAAAAACGCGAGAATAAACTTTTTACATAAGGGGCTTTCGAATTCTGTATGGCATCTGCTTCAGGAATATGACCAATTCCCCAACCATCCATTATTATCAGTATTACTTTTTTCATTGCGGTTGCAAAACTATGCTGAAATTTCAAAGCTGAATACTGGTGTTGGAAAGAAGATTGAAAATCAGTTACTGAATTTATCAATTGCAACTTATTTTTGAAGCATTGAATAGTTGGCAAAGAATTTGGCTTTAAGGATTCCGGAAAATCAAAAACGCTCTCTCCAAACAAATGAAAAAAATAATCTCAATCGCATTTACTCTTACAATTTTGGTGTCGGCATCAAAGTTGGTTAGTTCAGCAGATGTGTTGGATACAATAGCTTCCGCCATCAGAAGCGGAAATGCTGAAACCATTTCGCAATATTTTGATGCAAGCGTGGATGTAACTATCCTCGATAAAGAATCTGTTTACAGTAAGGCGCAGGCGCAAATGGTGGTTCGTGATTTCTTGATGAAGTATCCTGTAAGTTCTTTCAATTTAATTCATCGCGGAACTTCTCCCGAAGGTTCTCAATATGGAATCGGAACCATGACCAGCACTGGTGGTTCGTTCAGGGTATATTTTTTAGTTCGTAATAAAACCGGAGTGAGTCTGATTAAAGAACTCCGTTTCGAAAAACAATAGGTGGACTGGAAGGAATTTATCACCGCCGCTTTTGAGGAAGATATTCGCGAAGGCGACCACACTTCTCTTTCAACAATTCCCGAAGGACAAAATGGAAAAGCAATTCTGTGGGCGAAAGCTGACGGAATTGTTGCAGGTGTTGAATTAGCACAAATGATTTTCTGGTATTATGATTCTGCACTTGATGTAAAAGTTTTCATCAATGATGGTGCTGCAATAAAATCAGGAGATAAAATTTTAGAAGTGAGCGGTTCAGAAAGAAATATTCTTTCCTGCGAGCGGTTGGTGTTGAATTGCATGCAGCGCATGAGTGGCATTGCCACACTCACTAAAAAATATGTAGATGCAGTTGCAGGAACCAGCGCAAAAATTTTAGATACTCGGAAAACAACACCGCTTTTTCGTGCAGCAGAAAAATGGGCGGTGAAAATTGGTGGCGGCGAAAATCATCGCTTCGGTTTGTATGATATGATTTTGATAAAAGACAATCATGTTGATTATGCCGGAGGAATTAAACCGGCGATTGAAAAAGCAAATTTTTATTTGAAAGAAAATAATTTACAGATTCCGATTGAAATAGAAACCAGAAATCTTGATGAAGTGAAACAGGTTTTAGCAACCGGAAATGTGAATCGCGTTATGCTCGACAATTTCACACCCGAATTAATTCGTGAAGCATTGAATCTGATTGACAAGAAAATTGAAACAGAAGTTTCCGGTGGAATTACTTTGGAAACCATTCGAGCTTATGCCGAAACCGGAGTTGATTTTATTTCTGTTGGTGCGCTCACGCACAGTTACACCAGTTTGGATTTGAGTTTGAAAGCGGTGAAGTAAATTCACGCTGCAATTTTTAACCATTATTTTTCCCTTTTCAAAACTGTAAGTGCTCAACGAAATTCAACATATTATTATTCTGCTGAAGCGACTCGCTATTTTGTTGTTGCTGTTTTCGATATGCCGAGTGCTGTTTTATTTTTTCAATGCAGATTTGTTTCCACCCATTTCATTTTCCGAAGGATGCTGGATTTTTGTTTATGGAATCCGGTATGATGTTTCTGCGATTGTAGTGCTGAACAGTTTGTTCATTGTGTTACACCTGTTGCCGAATAAATACTGGGAAACAAAATTTTATCAAACCATTCTGAAAATTCTTTTCTACTCAATAAATATTGTAGCACTGATTTTCGAAGCATCTGATTTTGCGTACTTCAAATATTCATTCAAGCGAATCACCAGCGACATTGTATTCATGGAACACGATGCACCAACACTGATGCCCGCCTTCATCCGCGATTTCTGGTACTTGTTGTTAATGATTGCTGCGATGTTTTTGTTTGCCGAATTTCTGTATAGTAAGACATTCAGATGGAGGGATTTTAATTTAAATTTCAAATCATTCAGTAAAGCAAAACTGATTTCAACTTTAATGGTTGTTTCATTTTTATTTATTGCAGCACGAGGAAATATTTCAAAACAATCTTTAACTCCGAACAGCGGTGACTCACATTTTCCAGTTTCGCTGAATGCGCTGGCGCAGAATACTTCTTTCACTTTGTTGTATTCGTTAGAGCATAAAAAACTGGATGAGAAAAAATACCTGACAGATGAAAAAGCGAAACAGTATTGCAATATCATTCAATCATTCAATGGAAAACCGGCGAGTATTTATAATCCGGAAAAGAAAAAACTGAATGTGGTTGTAATTATTCTCGAAAGTTTTTCGCGAGAGTACAGTGGATTCTTAAATGGCAATGAGGGATACATGCCGTTTCTCGATTCTCTTATGCAGCAAGGAATGGTATTCACAAATGGATGGGCGAATGGAAAAAAATCCATTGAAGGAATTCCGGCAGTGCTTTCTTCTGTTCCCGGTTTGGTGAATGTGCCGTTATTAAATTATGGAAGCTATCCTGATTTGAAAATAAACAGTATCGCAACTTATCTGAAAGAGATGAATTACAGCACCGCATTTTTTCATGGCGGTTCTGATGGCACAATGAATTTCGACCGTTACACTTTGAATTCCGGCTTCGATAAATATTTCGGTAAGAATGAATATTCGAACCAAGCAGATGACGATAAAGTGTGGGGAATTTTTGACGAACCGTTTTTTCAATACTTCAGCTGTAAGTTGAGTGAAATGCAGCAACCATTTCTAGGAGCAATCTTCTCGTTGACTTCGCATCATCCATTCACGATTCCCGAAAAGTATCATGGAAAATTCAGACAGGGAAAGGAACAAATTGAAGAGGTGATTCAATACACTGATTTGTCGTTGCGCGAATTTTTCAAAACAGCATCGCAACAATTGTGGTACAACAACACGCTATTTATAATTGCTGCTGACCACACCGGGCCAACATCGGATGAATTTTATAAAACACGGGTGGGCATGTATCGCATTCCGATATTTTTATTCCAGCCCGGAAATAATTTACTGAAAGGAAGAAATGATGAAGTGGTTCAGCAAACTGATATTCTACCAACTGTTTTGAATTATATTGGATACGATAAAACATTTGTTTCCTTCGGTCACGATGTATTTTCAAATGAAAAAGAAAGATTAACAGTTAATTCGCTTGGAAATATATTTCAGATAATGAATGACCGTTATAGTTTGTTGTACGATGGAGAAGAGCCCGTTGAACTCTACGATTATATTCGTGACCCTTTGCTGAAAAATAATTTAGTAAACGAACAAAAACAGATTACTGAAAAACTAACCACACAAATCGAAGCATACATTCAGGTATTTAATTCCAATATTATTCACAACACTTTATCGCAACGATGAAAAAATATTCGTTCATCATCAATCCGATTTCGGGAGTGAGCCGTAAGAAAAATATTCCTGCACTCATTGATTCGTTGTTTAAAAATGCTGAAGTGAAATATAAAATTCTGCTGACTGAAAGAGCTGGACATGCAATTGAGTTGGCGAGAAGCGAAGCAGAAAAAAATACGGATGTAGTAGTTGCAGTTGGCGGCGATGGAACATTAAATGAAATTGCACGTGGCTTAGGAGGAACAAAAACCGCACTCGGAATTATTCCACTTGGTTCAGGAAATGGTTTAGCGCGACACTTAAAAATATCATTGAACCCAACAAAAGCTTTGCAACAATTGCTGAATGGAAAAACAATCAGCATGGATGCAGGTTTGTTGAACGAGCATTTATTTCTCAGCAATGCCGGAGTTGGTTTTACAGGGGAAGTGATTCATTCATTTCATGGAAACAGGATGCGTGGGTTTTATGCTTATGCCTGGTATGTGTTTCGTGATTTTCTACGACACAAACCCGAAGTTATGCAAATTGAATCAGAAGGAAAAATGATGAATGGAAAATTTGCTTTCGTCAATGTGTTTAATGCATCTCAGTTTGGTTACAATGTAACACTCACTCCTGAAGCAAGTGTGCAGGATGGTTTTTTGGAATCACTTTGTCTTCCCTATAAAAATCGTTTTCAATTCGGAACTGCATTGGCACTTACAGCACTTTCAAGTGGAAGAATGAGCCGAAGTTTTTTTCAGAACATAAAATCAACAGAAACAACAGTTCACTTCAACGGAAAATTACTCGCGCATATTGATGGAGACCCAATATCCATTGATAGCAAAGCGCATTTCAAAATTCTTTCAGGGTATTTGAATGTTGTTGTACCTGAATAATATTTGCAGTTCAACTATTTTTACTTTTTCATTTTTAATTGACTGAACATGTCAAAAAATAAGAACCGCACTGGAGTTGTTTACTCAACTGATTCCAATTTTAATTATCAGGAAAATAACAGCCCCGCACAACAAACCTTCCCGCCGAAAATGCAGAAACTGTTCGTGAAAATTGATTCGAAAATGCGGGCGGGAAAAACTGTTACACTCATTGAGGGCTTTATTGGCAGTGAAGATGCACTCGAAGCATTATGTAAATTGCTGAAAACAAAAGTCGGAACCGGCGGTTCAGCCAAGGAAGGACAAATCATCATTCAGGGAAATCAAAAGGACAGAGTGCTGAATATTCTTAAAGCAGAAGGATACAATGTGAAATAACCTCTGCGTCTTCTCGACTCTGTGGTAAATCTTCCATAAAACTTCTCCACATTTTCCATTTTATAACCAACATCTTATTGAGTTACTCGTGCACTAACTTTATTATTGCCAAACAGACCATTTTATAATGCCCGAATATTCCCACCTACACAATCATACTCAGTATTCTTTGCTCGATGGAGCATCGAATATTGATAAGATGATGACCAAAGCAATTGCTGATAACCAAAAGGCGGTTGCCATTACAGACCATGGAAACATGTTTGGTGTATTTCAGTTTGTAAGCACGGCGCACAAAAAAGGAATCATCCCAATTGTTGGTTGCGAATTTTATTTATGTGATAATCATTTTGATAAAACCGATTCAACCCGATACCATCAATTGTTGTTGGCGAAAGATGAAGTAGGTTATAAAAATTTAATGAAACTGAGTTCGCTTGGTTTCATGGAAGGATTTTATTTCAAACCAAGGATTGATAAAGCAGTTTTGTTGCAACACAAGGATGGATTAATTGCAAGCACTTGTTGTTTAGCAGGAATTGTTCCTCGTACCATTTTAAGAAAAGGTGAAACTGAAGCTGAAAAAGAATTCCGTTGGTGGGTCGATAATTTTGGTGACGATTACTACATCGAATTACAGCGGCATGGGATTGAAGACCAAGATAAAGTGAATGAAGTATTAGTGCGTTGGGCAAAAAAATACAATGTAAAAATGATTGCCACTAATGACACGCACTATGTCGAAGATTCGGATTCGGAAGCACAGGATATTTTGTTGTGCATTCAAACTGGAAAAGATTACAACGACCCGAATCGTATGCGTTTTCAGGGGCACGAATTTTATTTTAAAACACAAAATGAAATGAATGAGTTGTTTGCCGATTTGCCAATAGCGCTCGACAACACACTCGAAGTAGTTTCTAAAATCACCAACTTAAAATTAGAGCGCGATATATTATTACCTGCTTACACAGTTCCCGAAAAATTTCCTGACCAGCAATCGTATCTGGAACACTTAACTTTTGAAGGAGCAAAAAAAAGATATGGCGAAGTAAATGAAGAAGTTCGTTCGCGATTAGAATATGAATTGAAGGTGATTCAGAACATGAAATTCGCCGGATACTTTTTAATCGTACAGGATTTTATAACTGCTGCAAAAGATTTAGGTGTGGCTGTTGGCCCCGGTCGCGGTTCGGCTGCGGGCTCCGCGGTTGCTTACTGCATTGGCATCACAAACATTGACCCTATTAAATATCGATTGCTGTTCGAGCGGTTCCTGAATCCGGAGCGTGTGAGCATGCCCGATATGGATATTGATTTTGATGACAATGGACGGCAACGAGTGATTGATTATGTAGTACAGAAATATGGTCGCAATCAGGTTGCACAGATTATCACCTTCGGAACCATGGCTCCGAAGATGGCAGTGAAAGATGTATCGCGTGCATTGGGTGTTCCGTTGATTGAAGCGAATGCAATTGCGAAACTTATTCCTGAAAATCCGGGAATGACTTTCGCCCGTGCGTATGAAATGAATAAAGATTTAGTGTTGATGAAAGAAAAAGCATCGCCACTTATTTTAAAAACATTGCGTGTTGCTGAAACATTAGAAGGATGTTCGCGCCACACAGGAGTTCATGCAGCAGGAATAATTATAGCGCCAAGTGACATTCGCGAATACATTCCGGTTTCGAAGAACAAAGATTCTGATTTGTTTGTGACTCAATATTCCGGAAAATACATTGAGAGTGCCGGCATGTTGAAAATGGATTTTCTTGGGTTGAAAACACTTTCTATTCTGAAAGATGCCATTCGTTTCATCAAACAAAATCATGGAGTTGAAATTGATTTAGATAAAATTCCGCTTGATGATTCAAAAACTTTAGAACTTTTTCAGCGTGGAGAAATGACCGGCGTGTTTCAGTTTGAGAGCAAGGGCATGCGCGAATATTTAAAGTTGCTGAAACCAACAAACATTGAAGACCTGATTGCGATGAATGCTTTGTATCGCCCGGGCCCAATGGGAAACATACCGGAATACATTGCTCGCAAGCATGGTCGCAGTCTGGTTGTATATCCGCATGCCATGATAAAAGAAATTCTGGAACCAACATTTGGTATCATGGTTTACCAGGAACAAATTATGCAAGTGGCGCAAAAGATGGCGAACTATACATTGGGTTCTGCCGACTTGTTGCGAAAAGCAATGGGAAAAAAGAATGCAGCAGAAATGCAGAAGCATCGGGCAATTTTCAGTGAAGGCGCAATGAAAAATGGAACTACTGAACAAGAGGCGAGTGATATTTATGACACTATGGAAAAATTTGCAGAGTATGGTTTCAACCGGTCTCACTCGGTGGCTTATGCAGTTATCGCTTTTCAGACTTCATACTTGAAAGCTCATTACCCTGCTGAGTTTATGGCGAGCGCGCTCACACACAACATGACAAGTGTGGAAGAGATGCAGAAATTTTTAAGTGATTGTAAACGGCTTGGAATAAAAACACTCGGCCCGGATATTAATGAGAGCGAAGAAGTTTTTTCTGTAAAGAGTGGTGCAATTCGATTTGCATTAACTGCAGTTAAAGGTGTAGGTGAAGCTGCAGTAAATTCATTAATGGAAGAGCGAAATACAAACGGACCATTCAAAGGAATTTTTGATTTAGCAAAAAGGATAGGAGGGAAGGGCGTAAATAAAAAATTATTGGAAGCATTAATTTATGCTGGCGGTTTCGATTGTTTTACCAATGTTCATCGTGCGCAATATTTCGCTACTTTTACCGGAGAAAAAGTAAACATGATTGAAAAGGCATTCAAGTATGCAAGTGGAAATACCAATGGAAAAAAAACAACAGGTTCATCATTATTTGGTGATGTAGTTCATGATGCTCCAAAAGAACCTGAGTTTCCGCAAGTGGAACATTTGAATCAGTTTGAAAAATTGCACAAGGAAAAAGAAGTGACCGGTATATTTTTAAGTGGTCATCCGCTGGAAGATTATATGCGTGAAGTAGAAAAATTCAGAACCTGCCCCATCAATCAAATTGATAATTTCCGAAATCAGGATGTTGCACTCATTGGATTAATTACTGAAGTGAATCATCGTACTGCGCAAAACGGAAATCCTTTCGGTTCTTTTAAGTTGGAAGATTTTGAAAGTGAAATGACCGTTACTGTATTTGGGAAAACTTACATTGAAACCAATAAGTATTTTCAGCATCCGGATATGATGGTGATGGTTCGTGGAAAATATACTGAGCGCCGTGGCATGCAAGACCAGTATGAATTTTATGTAAACAGCATTGAACTGCTCAGCGATGTGCGAAGCAAGTATGTAAAAAAATTGGTAATGAAAGTAGAGCTCGAAACCATTAACGATGCATTCATAAAAAAGATAATGGCCATACAACATAACTACAAAGGCAATGTGCCATTGTATTTACAAGTGCATGATGTGATTGACGAAATAAAACTCAACTTCATCAGCAAGGAATTGTATGTTTCTTATGATGAAAGTTTTTTGAAATACATTAATGATATAAAGGAAGCGGAGTTGGGGTTGAATTAAACTTTGGGTCTTAACAACTAATTTTTAAAATGAAAAAATATATTAGTTTTATTTTATTCATCAGTTTGATTGGTCAGTTAAATAAATCAATCGCTCAATCCGCTGGTGATTCGGTATTCTCTTCCAACCAAATTCATACTTTATATTTTCAATTTAATCAAACTAACTGGTGGGACAGTTTAACCGCAACTTATACTGGTGATTATTATATAAAAGCAAATGCAATAATTGATGGCGTAACTTATACTAATATCGGAGTAAAATTTAAAGGCAATTCATCATACAATAATTCGAGTGTAAAAAAATCATTAAAGATTGACTTCAATCAATTCGATACAACTCTTGCCTGGAATGATTTGAAAAAATTAAACCTGAACAATGGATTTAAGGATCCAACATTTTTAAGGGAAAAAGTTTGTCTCGACTTTTTATATTCTCACGGAGTGTATGCACCACGATGTACTTATGCAAATGTTTATCTTAATAATCAATTGTGGGGCCTTTATGATTTAGTGGAAGAAGTAAACAGTACTTTTTTAAAAGATAGGTTTTCAAACAAGGATGGAAATTTATTTAAAGGTGATCCGCACGGCGATTTAAAATATTTTGGAAGCAACCTCAACGCTTATTATCCGAATTACGAATTGCATTCAAATCAAACTATTAATGACTGGAGTGATTTATTGAATTTAATTACCGTCTTAAACAATTCACCATCAGCATCACTTGAATCGTTGTTGGGAAATGTGTTGGACTTGAACTCATGGTACAATTTATGGGCGTGTAATATTCTTTTTGCCAATCTTGATTCGTACCAAGGAAGTGGTCACAATTATTTTATTTATCACAACACAACTACTAATAAGTTTGACTGGATTGCATGGGATGTGAATGAAGCATTTGGAAATTTTCAACAAGGGCTATCACTTCAACAAATAAAAAACTTGTCACCTGATTATCTTCCATCACCAATCGGCAATCGACCACTCGAAGAAAAATTGCTCGCGATTACAAGTATGAAGGCAAGTTATTATGATGCGATTTATCAAATGCTTTCAACTGGATTTGATACTGCAACATTGTATCCGCTCATTGATAGTCTGGTCGATTGGATTCGGCCTTCTGTTTATGCTGATCCTAACAAGTTTTTTACTAATGCTAATTTCGAAACCAATATCAATTTTGATTTAGGGAATACTCCAGCTTTAAAACCATTTATTCCTGCTCGAATAAATGCAGTTTTGTCTGTGTTAATTGCAGCAGGATATTCTCCATTGAGTTCAAGCGATTTACAAAATGAAAATTCTTCTTTTCAAATTTTCCCTAATCCTGCATATGAAATTGTGAATGTATTTAATTCAGGAAATGATTTTTCCATATTCAGTATGGCAGGAAAATCAGTACAAGTGTTTTCTTCAAACAAGCAAATTACGCAAACAAATATTTCAGATATGACTGATGGAATTTATTTATTAAAGAACAGCAAAGGTCAAGTTGCAAAATTTGTTGTGATAAAAAAATGAAAATACTTATTCTCAATTCTCAAATCAATTACTCCGACTTCTTTTTAAAATCGTAATTAATAATTATTCCTTGTTCTTTTTCTGCTTCTGAAATCGATTCGTCTGTATTTATTTCTTCGCTCAAAATTTCTTCTTGATTCATCCAATCAGGAACAGGATCGTTTGGTGGTCCGGATTTTCTATAATAGACAGCCATTAATGTTCCAGTTAAAAATCCTGCGAGGTGCGCTTCCCAACTCACACCATTTTCCAATGGATACATTCCCCAAATTAAACTTCCATATAAAAATAAAACCAACATTGACATGGCAAGCATGTTTCTATTCTTCTTTAAAACACCGCTGAAGAAAGCAAAAAATGCTAAGCCATAAACTACTCCACTGGCACCTATGTGATAAACTTCTCTGCCAATAAGCCACACACCAATTCCATCAAACAGCCAAACCAACAGTAACACTTTAAAGTAAAATTGCCGATAGAAATACAGAATAAGTACACTTAAAACAAAAAGCGGAATAGCATTTCCCAAATAATGTCCGGCATCACCATGTATAAGTGGAGAAAAAATGATTCCTCTTAATCCAGACAATGTTCTGGGTAAAATTCCGAATTCAAATACTTTTTCGTCAATGTCAAATGCCCATGCGGAAAATTTTACAAAACCAAATATTGCAGTAATGATAAAAGCGAGATAAATGCTCAACCAAAATCGGTCGTTCTCTTTTTTACTCTCATCTTCGATGTGAATTATCTCCATGAAAATTTATTTAAACAATTTTTGAAATCCAAATTACCAAATCGGTTATAAAGGATTACAAGAGTTGTTAAATTCGTGCCATGTTAATTCCAACTTACTTTCTGTCACTTCTTTCAGTTTTGTTTTTTTCACAACCAATAAAAACCAGAACTGATTTGTTGATTTTGAATGCGCGTATTTATACGCTATCGCCAAACAACACAATTGTAGATGCTATGGCAATTGATAAAGGAAAAATTGTTTTTGTTGGTTCTGCCATTGATGCAGAGGCATTATATTTTTCAAATCAAAAAATTAATTTGGGTGGAACAATTATATATCCCGGATTCATTGATGCACACTGTCATTTTTTTGGATATGGTGAACAGCTGATGCGAGCAAATTTAGTTGGAACAAAAAGCTGGCAAGAAGTAATTGATACAGTTAAACAATTTTCGTTATCAAATAAAAATCAATGGATCTTAGGTAGAGGTTGGGATCAGAATGATTGGAGAATTAAAGAATTTCCAACGAATGATTTATTAAATCTTGCCTTTCCTAATCAGCCTGTATTTATTAAGCGAATTGATGGTCACGCTGCTATTGCAAACAATACTGCATTGAAATTGGCTGGTTTTAACACCTCAACAAAAATTTCTGGTGGAGAAATTATTAGCAAAAATGGAAAACTGACCGGTGTTCTGATTGATAATGCAATGGATAGTTTAGAAAAATTTATTCCAGAAGCATCTGAGGAAAATATCAAAGACTATCTTTTGGCTGCTCAGCAAAAATGTTTTGCAGTTGGATTAACAACTGTTTCAGATGCAGGCCTTGAAAAAAAAGTGATAGATGTTATTGATACTCTTCAACATCAAAATCTGTTGAAAATGCGGGTGTATGCAATGCTTGCTGACAATGAAGAGAACCGAAAATATTATTATGAACATGGAACTTATAAAACTGATAGATTAATAGTGAGAGCATTTAAATTTTATGCAGATGGTGCATTGGGTTCCAGGGGAGCATTATTAAAAAAAACATATTGCGATGACACAAGAAATGTTGGCTTGTTATTGAAACCAGTTGAATATTTCACTCGCAAATTTGCTGAATGTGAAGCGCATGGTTTTCAGGTATGTACTCACTGCATCGGCGATTCTGCAAACAAATTAATTTTGGATTTGTATGGAAAAATACTTGGCGGAAAAAATATGAAGCGATGGAGAATAGAACATGCGCAAGTAGTTTCTTCAGTTGATATGAAATTATTTAGTAACTACAGCATTATTCCCTCTATTCAACCATGCTTCGCCACAAGTGATATGTATTGGGCAAAAGACCGATTAGGAGAAGCAAGAATGCAAGGAGCATACAGTTGGAAATCGTTATTGGAACAATCGGGAATAGTTGCTTGCGGAAGTGATTTTCCGGTGGAAGATATTAATCCGCTCTACGGATTTTATGCTGCGATAACAAGAATGGATCAGAAATTATTTCCGGTTGGAGGATTTATGCCTAATCAAAAACTGACAAGAAATGAAGCATTAAATGGAATGACAAAATGGGCTGCCTATTCAAATTTTAATGAAGACGAAGTAGGAACTTTAACAGCAGGTAAGTATGCTGATTTTGTAGTGTTAAATGAAGATATAATGCTGGTGCCTGAAAAGGAAACATTTGGTGCAAAAGTCTTAATGACTTTTGTAAACGGAGAAATGGTACATAAAAAATAAACAGATAAAAATTTCAAGCTGATACATTTTATTAAACTTTAAAAATCAAAACCTATTTATCTGAGAATTGTAATATTTCCTTTTAAGAATTCAGATGATTCGTTAATTAAATTTGATTTTGTATAATTAAGTATATAAGAATATACTTCAATTAGCTGTTCTGCGCCATTAAATTTTCCATCCCAGAATGAATCTGGATTGGTGGATGAATAAACTTCTTGACCCCATCGATTAAAAATATGAATTTCATATTTTGTCAAAATACAATCATGCAATACTCTAAAATAATCATTATGACCATCTTGATTTGGAGAAAATCCAGTGGGAATATGTACACACTCATCACAATTTTGATAATAAATTTTTACTTCATCATCCATGGTTCCGCAATAATTTGAAACAGAAACATGGTAGGTTCCTTCAGAATTTATTTCTAAAACTGAATCAATGCTGCCTGTATTCCAAATGTAACTTGCTTCCGGTTGTGTTGCATTTAATATTAATTTTTCTCCCCTGCATAATAACGAATCATCAAAATTAAAATTAAACGACATGGTTAATTTTTTAACTTTTATGGTATCAGTTAGCGATGCGCATTGGTTGTGCTGCGTTACATAAAAAACTCCGGTTGTATCGATAATATAATTTGATGCGGTACTGCCATCCTGCCATAAAAAATCTCCATTTTCCAGTGATAGATTATAGGTTAAAAATTCGTTGTTACAGAGGGTTGTATCATTTCCAAAAACATAAAACGGATATGGTAAGTAATTAATATTTATTGTATCGCTTGCAATTCCACATTCATTGGCAATAGAAATCCAACTGTCCCCTTCACTATTTATAATATTGAATGGTAAAGATTCTCCATTACTCCAGCTATAATAACACAAAGGACAAGTAGGTATAAAGACATTGAATTGCAATTCAACACTGCCACAAAGTATTGTGTCATCTATTCCAAGATCTACAGTTGGTGGTAAGAGATTAAATACATTGCAATAAGAATTTAACGAACCGCATTGATTACTGATTGATACAAAATAGTTCCCCGGAGAATTTACAATAATTAAAAAGGTTGTTTCACCGGTTGACCAGTTATAAGAATAATTTGGACTATCAGGGCCCGCAATTAAAGTATCTTGATCGCCACCTGGGCATAAATATTCTTCGGTAGAAAGCTGAGCAACTGGTGGGTAAATAAAAGTTGCATGAATAGTATCGCTACCAATGCCACACACATTTATTACTTGAATCCAATAAGTTCCCGCACTACTGTATTGAATAAATTGGGTGGTTGCTCCCGTTGACCATAAATAAGAATCTCCATAAGGATAATTAGCACTTAAACCATAAGTGCCTGAGCATAATGTGTAATCAGCGGGCAATCCGGGATTGGGGATTCCTAATACAAAAATATTCTGAGTGATTGTATCAATTGAAGCGCCTGAATAATAAATGAGCGTAACTGTAAAAATTCCTGCTCCGGAATATTGATAATTTGGATTAAAAACTAATGAAGAATCATTGTTTGAAAAATCTCCGAAATCCCAATGAACAGAGGTAATTCCTATAGTGTTGGTTAATACGAAATGGGTAAGGTTTCCGGCACAAACTGTATCTGCAGTTATCAGCGGTGTTGCATTCGCACATGTAAATGTGAAAATGCTGTAGGTAAAAAGAACTAAAAAAATTTTATTCAGGGGTATATTTTTATTTGCTAATAACAGTAAAATTAAAATACATCATTCAAATTAATATTCACATCATATTAATTTATGACTTATTCAAAATTGAAAATCAGTATCAAAATTAAATTAGCTCTTTCTTCCTGAATCTTGATGCAACAATTAATTCTTTTGATCCGGCTATGTACTCATAGAAACCTTTTCCTGTTTTAACTCCAAGGTTACTTGCTGTAACCATATTTACCAATAAAGGGCATGGAGCGTATTTAGGATTTCCAAATCCACTATGTAATACATTCAAAATACTAAGGCAAACATCCAATCCAATAAAATCGGCTAACTGCAGAGGACCCATCGGATGGGCCATTCCTAATTTCATTACAGTGTCAATTTCCTCAACACCTGCAACTCCTTCATATAAACTGTAAATGGCTTCATTAATCATTGGCATTAAAATTCTGTTGGCAACAAACCCGGGATAATCATTTACTTCAACTGGTTTCTTGTCAAGTTTATGACTGAGTTGCATAATAGTTTCTGTTACAAAATCAGAAGTTGAATAACCCCTTATTACCTCAATTAATTTCATAACAGGAACTGGATTCATAAAATGCATTCCAATAATTTTATCGGCCCGCTTTGTAACCGACGCAATTTTAGTAATTGAAATAGAGGAAGTATTAGATGCAAGAATTGTATCTGCAGCACAAACTTCATCAAGTTTTTTAAAAATATTCAGCTTGAGTTCTATGTTTTCAGTTGCAGCTTCAACTACTAAATCAGCATTCGCAGCTCCTTGCTCAATAGTAGTGTTAGTTGAAATATTTTTAAGTGTATTGATTTTATCGCTTTCAGTTATGCCACCTTTCGCAACCTGACGGTCTAAATTTTTTGTGATGGTTTGAATGGCTTTGTCGAGAGCCGATTGCGATACATCAACAATTGAAACATTGAAACCTTTTAAAGCAAAAACATGGGCAATTCCATTTCCCATTGTTCCTGCACCTATTACTGTAATATTTTGCATTTGTGAATTTGAATTTTAAATCTGAAAAGATTATTTCATTACTATTATTTTCTTAACCAAAAACTCGCCATTCGATTGACTTATTTTAAGGAAGTAAAGGCCATTCAACCATCCTGTTGTTTTCAATTCTAAATTATCAGAACCTTTGTCTAAAATTTTTGTCTCTATTTTTCTACCACTTCCATCAAATATTTCTAAAAATGAAATTGTTTTTCTGTTTCCACTGATAAAAAAAGAATCGCCTGCAGGATTCGGATAAATAATAATTTCATCAGAATTAAAATGAAAATTATCCTTGATACCAATCACAATTGTACAAGAATCAGTTATTACCGGAAGGATAGAATCAACCTTGTTCCATTGACGAATGCCTAAAGCATATTCACCTTTCTTTAAATGATTGATTGTTATCTGTCCGGTTTTATTTGTCACGCTTCCTTGAGTACTTAATGAGATATCAGTTTCAATTTGCCAGTCATTCGAAGCATTAATGCGATAAAATAAAACGAGACTGTCTTCTGAATTTGTAATAAGTTCATCATCTAAATAAGCTCCGCTTGATAATGAAACTTGCGACGGTGAAGTTCCATTATATGTTATGGTTGCTTTACTATCAAATCCTGATGGAAAAATTCCATCCACTTTCCAATATCGTTCATGTGAAGTATGCAGGCTAGGATGCGGAGTTTTAAATCCATCGGCATAAACATAATTGTGTTCCACTCGCACAAAAGCAGAGTCTGAAATGGTTTGAACATTCAAATTCATTTTTCCATTAACAAAATTATTGACACCTGTTGTTTTAATAATTTTTGCATCATCAGTAATTGCATCAGCAATTTTCTGGTTGAGATCCACAGTTATATAATCAGGAAAAATTGGGATTTTAGTTTTATAAATCGTGCAAGGTCCGTTAGCCAAAACTGTTTCAGTCACTTTATCCCAGTTGTTATTCATGAAAGTTATTTCCAACGGAACATTATGAAAATAATGCGATGATTCATTTGTTTTCTGTCGAATATAAACAGATACATCATTCCATCCACCATTGGGAGAAACAGAAAATGAATCGATACTGAATTGCGAAAATCCGGTATTGAAAATCCAATCGTTAAAATAATCGGTGAGATAAATGCCGGAACAATTTTCCAGATAATTTTTAAAATCAAGATTGCTTTGCGCAGAAAACTGATGATCGCTTAAATAACTTTTTACACAATTAAAAAATAATGAATCGCCTAAATAACTTCGGAGTGAGTGAACAGCACCGGCACCTTTCCAGTAAACCGTATATCCATAAGTATCTGTGTTTGGCAAATTCCCCAATGGAAAAATTCCGTTGTCAATGTATTTTGCAAAGTGTAATGAATATTCCAGATCTTTTTGCATGTAACTTTTATAGGCTGAAATTCCATACAACCAATCTTCAAAAAGATATTCATTAAATGTTGCCCAACCTTCATTCAGCCACATATCGCCATCTGATTTGCAGGTTACAAGATTGCCAAACCACTGATGCGAAAGTTCGTGCGCCATTGCTGATTCATACAAAGTGTTTCCTGTAATTTCAATATGCGGATAGGCAATGTTGGTTGCATGTTCCATTCCACCGGTTCCGCTGAAATACATGATGTTGTAACCAATGCGATTCCATTTATACGGTCCCCAATAATGTTCGTAGCAATGAAGTGCATCTTCAAGATGAATAAAGGAATTTTTTACTGATTGTGTATCTGATGCATGAGCAGCTAACAATACAGGAATGGTTCCATTCAATCCTGTAAAATTCTGATGCACGATTGTGTAATCACTAACAGCAACAGAAGCATCATAAGTAGGAATGGTTTCATCCAATTTCCAATGCCAGGTGGTGGTTGAGTTTCCATTATTTACTGTGTCAATCAACGCTCCGTTGCAAAGAACTTTTAAACTTGAAGGTGACTTAATAAAAAATTCGTAAGATGATCTTTCAACAAAATTATCGAAACAAGGAAACCAACTTCTCCCGAAAGTGTGCGGAACCAAATCATACGAAACACCAATGTTAAAAAAGTACGGTGGCTGAATATAAAATCCTCCTGCTGTTACATCTAAAGTCGGATGACCGTGGTAGTAAATACTGACGATTGAAGTATCTCCACTATTTAATGTGGTTGAAAGAAAAACTTTTAAAAGCAATGAATCAGAATAATCAAACAAAAGATTTTGATTGTTTGAATCAACAACAGAATCCACAGGAAGTTTTAATAAATCAAAATTTATCTGATTGACATTATTCATTAGCGACACGAATTTTGCTTTGCAACAACTTACAATTTGTTGGGTTGATGCGCTTGCACTCAAGTCAAGAGAAATGGTGGTGTGAATTATATCAATGGTATCACTTCTTTCATTTGATGCGCGAAATAGATTCGGATTATTTCCGGCTTTTGTGTTGGAAATAACAAAGCAAAATAGAAGCAGAAAAACAGTTCTCATTTAGTATTGTTCTTTTTCATTGGGAAAATCAGATTTCTTTACATCAACAATATACCTGCCTACAGCATTTTTTATTTCATCATACAGATTAAGGTATTGTCGCAAAAATCGTGGTTTAAATTCTTTATTAATACCAAGCATGTCATGAAGAACCAAAACCTGTCCATCTACTTTATTTCCGGCACCAATTCCAATTACAGGAATCTTTACTTCCTGAGAAACTTCAGCCGCTAATTGAGCCGGAATCTTTTCAAGCACAATTGAAAAACATCCTGCTGCTTCCAGCACTTTTGCGTCGCTCAATAACCGTTCGGCTTCATCATCTGTAGTTGCACGCACAGTATAAGTTCCGAATTTATAAATGCTTTGCGGAGTTAAACCCAAATGCCCCATGACCGGAACACCTGCTGATACAATTCTGTCAACTGATTCTTTCACTTCTTTTCCACCTTCTAATTTAACTGCATGTGCACCTGATTCTTTCATAATTCTAATGGTGCTGTTCAATGCCTCTTTTGAATTTCCCTGATATGATCCAAAAGGAAGATCAACAACTACTAAAGCGCGATTCACTCCTTTCACAACAGAGGATGCATGGTAAATCATTTGATCCAATGTAATTGGCAATGTTGTTTCATTTCCAGCCATCACATTACTTGCTGAATCGCCAACGAGAATCACATCAATTCCGGCATCATCAACAATGCGCGCCATGCTATAATCGTAAGCAGTGAGCATCGATATTTTTACACCACTGTCTTTCATTTCCTGAAGAACATGCGTGGTTACTTTTTTTATTTTTTTGAAATCCATAATAAAAAATCAGAGTGCCAAAGTTAGTCGCTCAATTAGTATGACAAAGCAATTTACAACACAATGAGAAGAAAGAATTTTAACAAAAACAAATTGAAATGCTGTCACTAAATTATTTTACTTGTAGGTGACATAAATTCTCAACTGCATTTATACATTTACCGCCCATGAAAAAAAGAATAACCTTTCTATTTGCTATTGCCTTTTTATTTCATTCCTGTTCAACAGATTTTGATTTAACCAGCAATTGGAAAGATATCACTATTGTATATGGTTTGCTTGACAAAAACCCAATTGATAATTATAATTACCTAAGAATTGAAAAGGCATTTTTGGATCCAACGACCAACGCACTTTCGATAGCGAAAATTCCTGATTCACTTTATTACGATTCGCTAACAGTGAATTTGCAGGAATTTAAAAACGGCGTTTTGACTAATACAATCTTACTTGAAAGAATAAATGGTAATTCAATTGGTATGACTAAAGACACTGGAGTATTTGCTTCAACACCAAATATTTTATACCGAACAAATTATCAAATTGATTCTTCTAAACATTATAAAATAATTATTTCAAAAGCAGACAACAAATCTCTTGTTACTTCTGAAACAGATATTGTTAGCGATATAATTTTAACAAAACCAATAGGTACACAAAAAATAAGTTTCTTTCCCGGTTCAAAATATTCATTGGAATGGAAATCGGCGAAGAATGGAAAAATTTATGATTTGGTATTCAGATTTCATTACAAGGAATATTTATCTTCAAACAACTCTTTTATTAAAAATGATTCTGTTGACTGGGTAATTTTCAGAAATAAACTTTCTGATAATGTAAATGGAGGTAATACCATGAATTTTTCAATTCCAAGTAACGATTTTTATGCATACATGAGTTCAGCAATAAATGATAATGCTGATGTTTATCGTGTTGCCGGTAAAGTTGATTTTCTATTCAGTATCGGAGGTTCTGAGTTTTATAATTATTACCAAGTTAATTTAGCGCAAACAGGTTTGACACAGGGCCAGTCATTACCTATTTATACTAATGTTGAAAATGGTTTAGGCCTGTTTTCATCCCGAGATTATAAAAAATATTTCGATATTGAGTTAGATGGAAAAACCATAGACAGTCTTTCTTGTCTTAGTAAAACTGCTCATCTCAATTTTTTAAAATCTGACGGCCAGCCCTGTCAATAATTCCAATATCTGACATCATAATGTATTAAGTGTCTTGAATAACTATTAGGACTGCCAAAAATTCCCTCTGTTTGCGGTGGCATCACTATTGACTATTGCGGTCAACAAATAATAACTTAAAAATCATGGGAAAAATAATTGGAATTGATTTGGGAACCACCAACTCCTGCGTGGCAGTGATGGAAGGTAACGACCCTGTAGTAATTGCAAACGATGAAGGTCGCAGAACCACTCCGTCGGTTGTTGCATTTTTGGCGAATGGCGAACGCAAAGTTGGCGACCCTGCAAAGCGTCAGGCAATCACCAATCCGAAAAACACAATTGCATCTATCAAGCGTTTCATGGGTCGCCGATACGACGAAGTTGGAAGCGAATTGAAATATGTTGCTTATGATGCGAAGAAAGGAGATAACAATACAGTGCGCGTTGACATCAGCGGTCGCTTGTACACACCACAGGAAATTTCTGCAATGGTGTTGCAGAAGATGAAAAAAATTGCAGAAGATTATCTGGGAACTGAAGTAACAGAAGCAGTTATTACTGTGCCTGCGTACTTCAATGATTCGCAACGACAAGCAACAAAAGAAGCAGGAGAAATTGCTGGCTTAAAAGTGAGCCGCATTATTAACGAGCCAACAGCTGCTGCTCTTGCTTACGGGTTGGACAAGAAACATAAAGACATGAAGGTTGCCGTTTACGATTTAGGCGGTGGAACTTTTGATGTGTCTATTCTGGATTTAGGTGAAGGTGTGTTTGAAGTGAAAAGTACAAATGGGGACACTCACCTTGGTGGTGATGATTTCGATCAGTGCATTATTCAATGGTTAGCTGATGAATTTCAGAAAGAAGAAAACATGGATATCCGCAAAGACCCAATGGGCTTGCAACGATTGAAAGAAGCTGCTGAAAAAGCGAAGATTGAATTATCCGGTTCAATTGAAACAGAAATTAATCTTCCATATATCACTGCATTGGATGGTGTTCCGAAACACCTAGTAAAAAAATTAACACGCGCAAAGTTTGAACAACTTACTGATCACTTGGTGGAGCGTTCACTCGGACCTTGTAAGAAAGCATTGGAAGATGCGGGTTACAAAGCCAGCGACATTGATGAAATTATTTTAGTGGGAGGTTCAACACGCATACCGAAAGTGCAGGAAGCAGTGGAGAAATTATTCGGAAAGAAACCATCAAAAGGAGTGAACCCGGATGAAGTGGTTGCTATTGGGGCAGCAATTCAGGGCGGAGTTTTAACAGGTGATGTGAAAGATGTTTTGTTGCTCGATGTTACACCTCTTTCATTAGGGATTGAAACAATGGGTGGCGTGTTCACCAAATTGATTGAAGCGAACACCACTATTCCTACCAAGAAATCAGAAGTGTTTACCACGGCGGTTGATCATCAACCATCTGTTGAGATTCATTGCCTGCAAGGTGAAAGAAGTATGGCGCAATACAATCGCTCTATCGGACGATTCATGTTGGGTGATTTACCACCTGCACAGCGCGGTGTTCCTCAAATTGAAGTAACCTTTGATATTGACGCAAACGGAATTTTAAAAGTGAATGCAAAAGATAAAGGCACGGGAAAAGAACAAAGCATTAGGATTGAAGCATCAACCGGTTTGAGCAAGGAGGAAATTGAAAAGATGCGCACCGATGCCAAAGCAAATGAAGATGCTGATAAAAAAGCACGCGAAGAAGCAGACAAGATTAACATGGCTGACAGCTTAATTTTCAGCACCGAAAAACAACTGAAAGAATTCAGTGAAAAAATTCCTGCTGAGAAAAAAGAAGCAATTGAAAAAGCATTGGAAGGTTTGAAGGAAGCACATAAGAACCGTAACCTCGCCGCCATTGATGATGCAATGAAAGTGATGAACACTGCTTGGGAGGCTGCTTCAGAAGATATTTATAAAGCCACGCAAAATGCAGGAGCAAATCCAACTGCTGATGGTACACCAACAGCCGAAGGCGATGGACAA
>BJGQ01000014.1 GCA_014190575.1 Bacteroidota bacterium
GTAAAATCGTGAATGAACTTCTCACCCACTGCACGCGCCTCACTCCAGAATCCGGCATTGAAGGCAGGTTGTCCGCAACAGGTTTGATTCGGGTTGTAGTGAACTTCGCAATCCAGTTTCTCCAACACTTTAATCATGTTGAATGCAGTTTGCGGAAACAACTGATCAACAAAACAAGGAATAAATAAATTGACTTTGGTTGCCATAAGCGCGCGCTAAATTAACAGTGATAAGTAATTGTTATGAATGAGTTTTCATTTCTTTTTTCACGCGGAACAATCCGAATAGTCCAATCAGAAAAAAAACTGAGAAGGCAAGCAATGAATTCAGCATGCTTCCGGTGATTTCGTAAATGAGTCCGTAGGTGATGGTGCCAATGACGATTGCTAATTTTTCTGACACATCATAGAATGAAAAGAACGATGCGTGGTCTTCGGTTTCAGGAAGCAATTTGGAATAAGTGGAGCGCGAAAGTGATTGTGTTCCACCCATTACCATTCCTACACAAAACGCAACGAGATAAAAGAAATTAGATTTTGTTGATTCGTCAGTTGCTAAATATTTGAACGCAACAAACGAGAGCAAACAAATTCCAACCCATATAATTATTGCAATTCGCAATGCATGAATGTTTCCATAGCGCTTTGATAAACCTGAAAATAAATACGCTCCGGCAATGGCTACCAATTGAATGATGAGTACAGTGAGAATTAATTGTGTGGTTTCTAAATGCAATTCATCGGTACCAAATAATGTAGCGATGTACATGACTGTTTGCAAAGCCATGCTGTAAAAGAAAAATGAAAATAAAAAATATCGTAATCGCTTTAGCTCCTGCAATTGATGCCATACTTTTTTCAATTCGTTGTATCCGCCCCAAATGGAATTGTATGTTTTTTCTCTCTTGATTAAATGTGTGTTGTATCCCTTTTGAAAATTACGCAATGCCGAAAAAGTTATTTGCGCAAACAGCGCCCACCATATTCCAACTGTCAGAAACGAGATTTGCGCAGGCAGTGCTCCTTCTTCCAAACCAAATAATGTTGGTTTCATAATCATCAACAGATTTACAATCAATAACAATACACTTCCAATGTAACCGAGTGAAAAACCCAGTGCGCTTACTCTGTCCTGTTCTTTTTCTACTGCAATTTCAGGGAGAAACGCATTGTAAAAAACCAAACTTCCGCAAAAACCTATGGCTGCAAGAGAGAATGGGATTATTCCAAAATAAATATTACTGCCATCATAAAAATAAAGTGCAGCGCAACTGATGGCGCCGATGTAGCAAAACCACTGCATGAAAAATAATTTGTTGCGCTTGTAATCAGCAATGGACGAAAGCATGGGAGAAATAAAAGCAATAACCAAGAAAGCAAACGACAATGAATAAGAATACAAAGCCGATCGCATATATACTCTTCCGAATGCATGCACTTCCATTGGTGTTACACTATCATAATAAATCGGAAACACTGCTGATGTAATAACGAGCGAGTAAACCGAGTTCGCCCAATCGTACATGGCCCAACTGCGAATTAATTTTTTATCGCCACGCTGAAGTTGTTTTATCATGAACTGTTTTTTGATTGATGGCAAGGTAAAAACATTTGACAACCATCATTGTTCTGTTAACAATATGATTTCAACAAAACCATTTCTCATTGGCAACACCATTAATTTTGGCGAAGCAGTAATTGAAACATGTACATCATTAAAATAAAAGGCAAAGTGAAAATTCCAGACTATGTACAAATTCGCGATGATAAATTCACGCTGCTCGCTTACTTCCGCGCTGACCGACCTGAAAATGCTTTGCTGAAATGCGGCCTGGGTGAGAGTGAAGAAAAAATAAAAAAAGTGATTGCTGAATTGCCTTACGGTAAAATTTTAAAACTTGAACTTGCATGAGTACTCCGATAATTGAATTGAACAACGCAGTGATTTACCAGGACGAAGCATTGGTGTTGAATGATGTGAACTTGAAAATAAATGCGCACGAGTTTGTTTACTTGGTTGGAAAAACCGGTAGCGGAAAAAGTTCTTTACTGAAAGTATTGTATGGCGATTTGGATATTGCAGGCGGAACCGGACTAGTTTGTGGTTATGATTTACAAAAATTAGAAGCGAAAGAAATTCCATTTCTCCGTCGCAAACTCGGGATTGTGTTTCAGGATTTTCAATTGCTGACCGACCGAAGTGTGAATGAAAATTTATTATTCGTTTTGCGCGCAACAGGCTGGACCGATAAAACAAAAATGCACGAGCGTGTAACTGAAGTATTGGGAATGGTTGGGCTGAGCACAAAAGATTTTAAAATGCCACATGAACTTTCAGGGGGAGAACAACAGCGTATAGTTATTGCGCGTGCATTATTAAATCATCCTGAATTAATTCTTGCTGATGAACCAACCGGTAATCTGGATCATGCAACTTCTGATGACATCATTCAGTTGTTACAAAAAATTTGTCGCGAAGCAGGAACTGCTGTATTGGTTGCATCGCATGATTTAATGGTGATTGGAAAATTTCCTTCGCGCACATTATTGTGCGAAGGCGGTCGCATTATGGAGCAGGCGAGTCAAGCAACTGTACCAGCTTAAGCGCGTTGTTTCTGTTGCTGAAATTTTCTTCCAGAATATTAATTCTTCTTTCAGATTCTTCCTGTGTGAAATCATTTTCCATCAGTTGATGAATGGTATCCACCATTTCTTCTGATTTTTCTTTTACGATACATAAACCATCCAAACCGCTTTCTTCCACCATCGCTTTATTCACTAACACATATCTCCCACGAAACAATGCATTCAGTAATTTCAGTTTGGTTCCGGTTTGCTGAAAAGTCGGCAACACATTTATCTGCGCATTCGCCAGCAACTCATTCAACTTTGCTTCGGTTGGATTTTCTACCAATTGAATGTGCGGATACGGAGCAATTAATTTTTTTATAGTTGGTGAAGGATTGGCTCCGGCAATAATGCACGGATAATTTATTTTACTGAAAACTTTACTAACCAGCCACGCAGCCGCCTGAATGTTTTCGCTCACCGATAAATTTCCGTGGTATAAAATAAAATCGCCACGACCAACTTTGCTGATGCAAATTTCATTCGGATGAAATGCAGGCAAGTATGTTACCTGATTATATTTTGCTGATAGTGTTTTAAAATCAATGGAAGAAATCGGCAGAATGTGATTGGCCTTCTTCAGAATTTTTTCATAAAATTTCAACTTCACTGATTCAGTATAAAAATAAAACCGGCGCAGCATGTTTTGTTCTGACTGACCAAGACCTCTGTAATAATCTGCTTCCACATTGTGCATGCGCACCAACTTATTTCTTTTTTCAAGTGATGGCGCATCTAAATGATAACAGGTATGCAACCCTTCAAATAAAATTGGTGCATTCAGGTCTTCCAGATTTTTCAGTAACGATTTTGCCCTGCGTGTTTTTACGATGTAAGGTTTAAAGCTGCTGAAATCCCGGAAGCTGTGTTCGCGGTGATAATAGTTTACACTTTCGCACAACAGGTTTAATTGCTCAGCCGGCTCACGACCATATTCATAACAATGTAAATGAATTTTTATTCCGGCTTCCTTGAGTGCTTTGATTTTATAATACACATCAATCACACCACCATAGTCGGGTGGATACGGAACATTGAAGGAAATAATGTGGAGTTGGTTGGTCAATTAATTTCTTTAAACGCAGTTATCAATTTCTCTTTTTCTAAATCCCAATTCCATTGTTCACGCGCTATCAAACAGTTTTGTTTTAAGCGGTTGTAAAGTTGTTCATTATTTAACAGACTATTTAATGATTCAGCAATTTTTTCTGAATGTAAATCATAAATCAAAACTGCCACTTCAAATTCCTTATTCAGCTTTTCATATTCCGGAAAATTTATGTTGAGCGATGGAATTCCGGCTTCAGTGTAATCGAAAAATTTATTAGCAAGTGAGTGATAATAATTTTTGCTTCGCGATTCCAATAAATTTATTCCGATGTATGCTTGTCGTGTTAGTGATTTCAATTCATCAGGAAAAATAAATCCTTTGAACTCAACTTTATTTTCCAGATTTAATTCTTTCACCAATAATCTCAATTGATTTGACAAATCTCCTTCCCCTGCTAAAATCAATTTTGCATCAACTGATTTCATTGCATGAATCAATGCTTCCAATCCTCTTCCTTCGTTAAGTGTGCCTTGGTATAAAATGTTTTTTGAAATTGAAGCGGAGCTCAGCACGGTTTGTAACCGTGCTGCGATCTCATGCACAGGAAAATTTCTTACCACAAGAAAATCTTTTTCATAATTGGTTTTAAAATAATTTGCCAATCCACCTGATACACATATTCCTTTTGTCATTCTTTTCACTGCATTTTTCTCAACTCGCTTCCAGAAATTCTGAATCGATTTTCTTCTTTCCACTTCAGGAGTTTCGGTGAATAGTTCGTGTGCATCATATACACACGGTTTTCTTTTCAGTTTAGAAATCCATAAACATGGAATGATTGAATCCAAATCAATTCCACATACAATATCAAATTGATGAGTGAGCAGGAAAAAAAATAATCGCAAATTGTATTCGATGTAAAAAAGTTTTCCTTTTTCGAAAAACAATTTCATTCGATGTTGATGGAAAGATTTTTTAATTAATGGTTTTGAATTTTTCTTTTCTCTTCCAACTAACAGTACATCATATCCTGCTTCCTGCATTGAAGTACAAATGCGAATCATCCGCTGATCGTAATTCAAATCGTTGGTAACAGTAAAAATGATTCGTTTCAGTTCCACTGCAATTGGTGGCTTTCGGTTTCAGTAATCATATTCTGGTCGATGAGCCAGCGCAAAGTATGCAACAATTTTTCTTCAGTAACTCCATGAACAGTCAGCACAAGTTGATTGTATTCCAGTTGGTTTTTGGTTAACGAACTTTTCAGTTGTTCGATTATATTTTCAAATTCAATGTCACTTACTTCTAATTTATTTCTTCGCAAACACACATCACAAATTCCGCAACGATTGGTTTCTTCTTCGTTAAAATAATTTAATAAAGTTTCGTTCCGGCAATGCGCATGGTCAGTTAAGTAATGCAGCATGGCCTGCAAGCGGTTGTGAAAACTTTCTTTCCGTTGATTTAACAATTCAGTATTGAATTGCAATTGTTCGCTGCGCATTCTTTCTTTCAGAAAAAACAATTGCGGATTTTCATTTCGCTCTTCGTACTGCAATAAATTATTCTGTTGAAACACACGCATGTGCTTAATGATTTCAATGTATGTGGTGTTCAACACCTTCGCCAATTCTTCTTCCCGCACCTGCGAAAAATAGTCGAACACTCCACCATACGAACGCATGATGGCTTTGAGGAGCGCCTCGTGTTCGGGATGCATTACTTCATAACGATACAATGATTCCTTATCAACGGTCATCATTATCCTCGATGGCAGATAAACTGAATCGGAAAAAGATAAATATCCTTCCTGCTCCAAAAGTTTTAATGACTGCAAAGTGCGGATTGCATTGAACTGATAGGTTTTCAAAAAAACATTCAGATCGAAATTAAAACTTTCGCCCTGCCCTGCACCGTCAGCCACTTTGCAAAAATTTCCAATGGCATTGTAAATATTTTTCACCTCTTCCAAATCCGGAAACTGGTCGGCTTCTCTCTTATTTAACTCAGTTACATCAGCGTTATTATAAATGATAACTGCAAAAGATTTTTTTTCATCGCGGCCCGCTCGTCCTGCTTCTTGAAAATAACTTTCTAAATTATCAGGCACATCCCAATGCACCACCAACCGCACATCAGGTTTATCTATTCCCATTCCGAATGCATTGGTGCAAACAATTACGCGCACTTTATTCTGAATCCAATCTTCTTGCTTTTGTGATCGTTCGCCATGAGATAGGCCAGCGTGATATTCAGAGGCACTGACATTATTCTGTTGAAGAAACATTGCAACTTCCTTTGTTCTTCTTCGGTTTCGCACATACACAATTGCGGTTCCTTTTACTTTATCCAGCATCTTTAACAACCTGCCGAATTTATCTTCTTCAAATAAAACGGAGTACGATAAATTTTTTCGCTCGAAACTTCTGCGCACAACATGCTGCTGCTTGAATTGCAGTTTCTGCATGATGTCACTGCAAACAATTTTTGTAGCAGAGGCAGTTAATGCGAGAACAGGAATATCATTTAACTCTTCTCGCACTTCGGCAATGCGCAGGTATGGCGGACGAAAATCATAACCCCATTGTGAAATGCAATGCGCTTCATCAACAGCCAGTAAACTAATTTTCATTTTAGGTAATCGAGCACGAAAAATATCTGTGGTTAATCGTTCGGGTGATAGGTATAAAAATTTGTAATGACCTTCCACACATTTCTCTAAAGTCAAATCAACTTCGCGATAACTCATGCCTGAATGAATGGCAACAGCGGAAATTTTTCGGGAGCGAAGATTATTCACCTGATCCTTCATCAATGCAATCAACGGAGAAATAACCAGGCACATTCCCTCCATATACATTGCAGGAATCTGAAAACAAATTGATTTGCCTCCGCCGGTTGGCATCAAGGCGAGTGTATCCTGCTGATTCAACACCGAAAGAATTACTTCTTCCTGAAAAGGCCGGAAGTGATCGTAGCCCCAATATTTTTTCAGGATCTCGTGCAATTCGCTTGACTTTATTTCGGCGCTCATTATTGCCTAAATGTAGTAGTTAAAATCAGTAGGCAGAATGCAGTTTACAGTAGGCAGGAAATACAATTGAAAAATTTTTATTGTCTGTATTTTCTAAATACTCGTATTTACTCAATACTTGTATTTACCGCTCAAGGCATAATTATTTTTCCTCCTGCAATCTCCACTAACTCAATCTGAAAAATTAAATCGCGACCTGCGAGCGGATGATTGGCATCGAGAACAATTACTTCTTCTTCAATGCCCACAACGATTACAGGAACAGGATTGCCTTGCTGGTCTTGCATTTGCAAACTCATTCCCAATTCAGGAACAAAATCAGCTGGAAAATTTACCTTCGGAAATTTTAAAATCATTTCGTCGTGTGCTTCGCCATAAGCTTCGAGCATTGGTATTTCTACTTTTTTTGACTGACCAACTTCCATATCAATCATTGCATTATCGAAGCCGGCAATTACCTGACCTTCGCCAACTTTAAATTCGAGTGGAGCACGACCTTCTGAAGAATCAAAAGTTTCGCCGCTTGCTAATGTGCCGTGATAGTGAACTTTCACTGTATCGCCGTTTTGTACTTTTCTCATTTGAAATATTTATGGGGGCAAAATAAAATGAAATATTGTGGCAAGAAACTTTTTAAGAAATTTTACTTCATTTAAGATTTCTCACGGTGACATTACAGAGAAAACAGAGATTTAATACAGGGAATACAATTGAATGCTCCGTGATTTCTCCATGTTGCTTCTCCATGTATTCTCAGTGCGAAAACATTTTCTACCAACTCTCAAAGAATATTTCTGATTGCTTCTGTTTTCAATAACACTTCTTCCAGTTCATTCTGCGCATCGGAATCAATGGTGATGGCTCCGCCTGCTGAGAATGATAAATATTTTTTTGCTGCATCGTATTGAATACTCCGAATCACCACATTGAAATCAAAATTATTTTCAGGGGAGAAATAACCAACAGTTCCCGAAAATAATCCGCGCTTTGTGTTTTCCAGTTCATCAATCAATTGCATCGCCTTGATTTTTGGTGCGCCTGTCATGCTGCCCATCGGAAAAGCATTTTTAATTGCTTCAGTTGCTAATACTTCAGTTCGCAATTCACCACTCACAGTAGAAATCATTTGGTGCACACGCGGATAAGAATAAATTCCGAAGAGTTCTTCCACTGTTACAGTTCCGGGTTTGCAGCTTCGCGATAAATCATTGCGCACCAAATCAACAATCATCACATTTTCTGCACGATCCTTTTCGCTGTTAAATAATTGTTCGCGGAGGTTTTTATCTGCTGATTCTTCTTCACTTCTTTTTATCGTTCCCTTGATTGGTTGGGAGAAAATTTTATTTCGCTCCTTCGAAAGAAACCGTTCAGGGCTTGCACACAAAAGAAATTTATTATTCAGTTTATAAAATGCAGCAAACGGAGCCGGTGATTTTTCATTTAACTGAAAATATAACTGTAACGGATTACACGAATAATTTTCGCAATAAAATTCTTGGCACAAATTCAACTCATACACATCACCTTGCCGAATGAATTCTTTAACCTCGTACACTTTGCGCAGGTAATCATTTTCATTCATTTTACTATTAACCTCAGGAAAAGAAGAAACATGATTTCCGAATAGTGTAATTGCATTTATTTCTTCGAAAATTTTTTCTTCCGGTTTTTCGTTCGAAGAAATTTCCACTTCATTTCCTTTCAACTGAATTAATATTTCAGGAATAAAAAAATGCAGCAACGGAAAATTCAATTGCGATGGATTCTTGGAGTGCAGTTTTTCAATTTCATTTTTTACATCATAGCTGATGTAACCGAATTTCCATCCAACATTCTCTTCAATAAATTTTTGAAGAGAAGAAAAACAATTTTCTGAAACAGAAATTTCTTTCTTCGTTCCAACAGCCAATAAAAATTCTTCTTGCTGATGCCGGTGATTGTTGTATTGATTATTGTCGAGCGCTGCTATAGTTGAATATTGCTGCGCCCATTGCAATGCTTTCTGTTTAAATATTTTTATATCCCCCGAAATAAAAAAAGCGACAACTCTTTTTATTTCAGAATTGCCGCTTGTATGTATCATTAGTATTTATCGGTGACGACTAAAAATCATCATCGTCATCTTCATCGTCGTCTGTCAGTTTTGTGAAATCATCATCCAAATCAAAATCTTCTTCAATTTCAAGATTCGATTCATCTAAATCTTCATCATCGTCTTGTTTCTTTTTGTTAGCAGGTTTTGGAGAATTTCCGGAAGTCTTTTTTCCGGCGGCGGCAGATGGTTTGGCGGCTTTCTTCGGTGCAGCGCTTTTAGCGGAAGATTTGCCTGATGATTTGGCAGAAGGTTTTTTCATGGGTGTTGATGAATGTGATGTAAATTTTGAAACTGTTTTTGAATGTTCAAAATTTTTTTTGAATTATTTTTTTTAACGAGAAAGATTTTTGTCTAAAACTATTAACTGTTCACGACCGGGTCCGGTTGATAATAACGCAACTTTCACCCCTGATTTTTGTTCAACATACTGAATATAATTTTTCAACCCGTCGGAAATTTCTTCTGCATTTTTTATTGTTTCAATTTCTTTTCCCCAACCTTTCATGCTGTCGTAAAGCGGTTGAACTTCACTATCACACAAATCATAAGGAATTCCTTCCGTTGATTTTCCATTCAGATTATAACCATTGCAAACTTTTATTTCATCAAAAACTTTCAGCACATCAGCTTTTGTAATTATTAAATGAGTAACACCATTCAACATAATTACATACCGAAGCGCGGGCATATCCATCCATCCACACCGGCGCGGACGACCTGTAGTGGAACCGAATTCGTTTCCTTCTTTGCGCATCATCTCACCTTCATCGTTTAATAATTCAGTGGGGAATGGTCCACTGCCTACGCGAGTACAATACGCTTTTGTGATCCCAAAAACATTGCGAATATGATTGGGAGAAATTCCTAATCCTGTGCAAGCTCCTGCAGTTAATGTTGTAGAAGAAGTGACGAATGGGTAAGTTCCGAAATCAATATCGAGCATGGAACCCTGCGCGCCTTCTGCCAAAACATTTTTATTCTGCTTCAACATTTCATTGATAAAATATTCGCCATCCACCAACTTAAAAGTTTTGATGCATTCAATGCCCTCAAAAAAATCTTTTTCCATGGAATGAATGTTGTGCTGGTAATCGTATTGCTTCAACAGTTGATAATGTTTTTCGAGCAACTGCTTGTACTTATCTTTGAAATTCGGACTTTCGATATCACCCACGCGCAAACCATTGCGACCGGTTTTATCCATGTATGCGGGACCAATTCCTTTAAGTGTGGAACCGATTTTTGAAATTCCTTTATGCGCTTCCGATGCAGCATCCAATGCACGATGCGATGGAAGAATGAGATGCGCCTTGCGCGAAATGAAAAGTGTTTTGTGTGCATCTACACCAACTGCTTTTAATCCTTCAATTTCTTTTTGAAAAGTTACCGGATCAATCACAACACCATTGCCAATGAGATTCTGACAACCGGCATTAAAAATTCCGGATGGAATAGTATGCAACACAAATTTTTTTCCGTCAATATTTAAAGTGTGACCGGCATTGGGTCCGCCCTGAAAGCGTGCAACCAAATCGTAATTGGGTGCGAGGTAGTCAACTACTTTTCCTTTTCCTTCGTCGCCCCACTGCAACCCGAGTAATACATCAACTGGCATTCACTGTAATTTTTTTGTATAGATAATTTGAGCCGCCGAAATTGCTGTTGAACATTGAGAAAACAAAACTTTAGTTACAAACAAATTGGAGGAGTGAAAAGTGAAAAACTAAAAATGAAAAATTTCTTATTTCGCACCGAGAATACATGGAGAACATATTTTCAAACTATTTTTTGATTGGAAATGCCAATTACTTAATTCCAAAATCTACTTGCTCAAAACATTTCTTTTTTTCTCACAACTTTCGCATAAGCCGTAAAGAATTAAAGTGTGATTGTCAATTTTAAATTTCAGTAACTCACCCATCTTGGTCGTTATTTGATGAATGCGCGGGTCGCAGAACTCAACTACTTTATGGCAGTCCTTGCAAATGATATGGTCGTGTTGTTTATATCCAAATGATTTTTCGTAAAGCGCTTGATTATTATCAAACTGATGCTTTTTTACTAACTGACAACTCAATAATAAATCAAGCGTGTTGTAAACTGTTGCGCGACTAATGTGGTGTTCCTTTTTATTTAAATCCTGAAATAATTTCTCCGCATCAAAGTGATCGTTGCGTTTATAAATTTCTTCAAGTATCGTATACCGCTCAGGAGTTTTTCGTTGTTTTTTTTCTTCGAGATACTGAGTGAAAAATTGTTGAACTTGTTTTATTAATTCGTTTTGTTTCATAATGCGTAAAATACAATTATACTGCTGGTTCCGTTTCAGTATTTTCTTCGAAGCGAGTTACTGTTAATATTCCTTCGAGGTCTTTCATGCTATCCATTAAATCCTGAAGTTGCTGTGTGTCCTTCACAAACACTTTTATAATCCCTTCAAACAATCCATCCTTTGTTTCAATGGTAATTGATTGCATATTAATTTTTGCTTCGCCTGAAATTACATTGGTAATTTTATACATGACTCCAACATCATCAATGCCTGTAATTTTTAATCCGGTGAGAAATGTTATCTGATGTTGCTTGGTCCACTTGGTACGAACAATTTTATAACCATACTTCGAAATAGAATTTATAGCCTTCGGACAATTTGGTCTGTGAATTTCAACTTCTCCGTTTTTACCAATGAAACCAAACACATCATCTCCCGGAATTGGTTTGCAACATTCTGCTAAATTGTAATCAACAGTTTCTGATCCTTCGCCAAACACAAACAGATTTGCGTTGTGTTGCAGTTTATTTTTTATGGCGAGTTCTACATCAACACTACTTTTCTTTTCCTTATTCCGTAATTCAATTTCATCGCCCTGCTTAACAAAATTCTGAATCTCGCTGATGTGAAAATTGCCGACACCAATGCTGTAATACAAATCATTCAGGTTGGTGAGTTTATAAAATCCCAACAATTTATTCAGATTTGGATTATTAAAATTCACTTTGTAATCTCTGAAAATATTTTCCAATGCCTTTTTCCCAATGGAAATGATGCGGCGACGCTCTTCCCGAAAAATATCTTTTAGTTTCGATTTTGCTTTTGCGGTCACCACATAATTCATCCAGTCTTCTGAAGGCTTCATTTTTTTTGAAGTAAGAATTTCCACCTGATCACCATTATTCAATCGGTGACTTATAGGAACAATTTTTTGATTCAGTTTTGCTCCTATGCATCGGTAGCCGACATCAGAATGAATTTCAAAAGCGAAATCAAGTATGGTTGAATTTTTTGGCAACACCTTCATGTCTCCCTTCGGAGTGAACACATAAATTTCATCGGCAAAAAGATTCAGTTTAAAATCATCAATAAAATCGAGTGTGTTGGTATCAGGATTTTCCAGCAACTCACGAATGCTTCGCAGCCAATCATCCACAGCAGATTCACCAGATTGTTTTTCCTTTTCTTTCTCCTTGTACTTCCAATGTGCGGCATATCCCTTCTCAGCTATTTCATCCATTCGACGAGTGCGAATTTGCACTTCAACCCATTTTCCTTTTGGTCCCATTACAGTGGTGTGCAATGCTTCATAACCATTTGCTTTCGGGGTAGAAATCCAATCGCGCAATCGATCAGGATTCGGATGATAAAAATCGGTGACAATAGAATATACCCGCCAGCAATCTGCTTTTTCATTTTCAATATCTGAATCAATTATAATGCGAATCGCAAATTTATCATACACTTCATCGAAGAGTACTCCTTGCTCTTTCATCTTTCTCCAAATGGAAGAAATAGATTTTGGTCGCCCGAAAATTTCAAACTTTTTTATTCCATGTTCCGGAATAACTTCTTTTACCGGTTTTATAAATTCATTAATATACCTATCTCTTTCCTTTTTTGAACCAGCAAGTTTTAAAGTAATCTGCTTATAAATTTTAGGTTCAGAATATTTGAGAGACAAGTCTTCCAACTCAGTTTTTATCGCATACAAACCTAATCGGTGGGCGAGCGGAACATAGAGATAAACAGTTTCTGATGCAATTTTCAATTGCTTGTTGCGCGGCATTGAATCCATGGTGCGCATGTTGTGCAAACGATCGGCAAGTTTTATTAAAATAACACGAACATCTTTTGCAAGCGTGAGCAAAATTTTGCGAATGTTTTCGGCCTGCACAAAACCATGCTGATCAAAAATGACGGCAATTTTTGTGAGCCCATCAATTATCTCTTTTACTTTTTTTCCGAATTCGCGTTCAACATCTTCCAGTGTAATTTCGGTATCTTCCACTACATCGTGCAGCAGTGCGCATATCACACCAACCGGTCCAAGACCAATTTCTTTTGCCACAATTTGCGCAACAGCCAGCGGATGTAAAATATATGGTTCGCCACTGCGGCGGCGCATTTCCTTGTGTGCATCCAATGCCATTTCAAACGCCAGGCGAATTTGTTTGTGATCGCCTTTTTGCATTTGTGGTTTCAGCGACAATAATAAATTACGATATTGTTTTAAAATTTCTTTCCGTTCCAGGTTAGTAATGGAATCATCGGCTTCCTTTTTTTCAGAAACAATATTCGAAGGTGCTGATTGAATTTTTTCATCAACAATACTATCCTTCTTTGTTTCTTTCAGTTCACTCATAAGTTGTTCAATTTACAACAACAATTTTTTGTTGCCATAATTTAATGGCTGAGTGAACTGATAAAATATACATTCCTGCCGACGCATTCTTCATTGAAAAAGTATTTATGATTGAACCTGAAAATTTTCCATATTGAAATTTTCGGCCTGTTAAATCACATACTTCAAAGTCATACATATTTTCATCAGGTAACTGAATACTAATTTTTCCATTGGAAGATTGAACCGGATTTGGAAAAACAATTATTGAATTTTGTTTTGGAATTTCTTTTAATGAAACCAAATTGAGCGGAGAATCTAAAACCAATACATAAGATGAATATGGATTCAGGGTGTATAAACCTGTAACCATGTTTCCATCCAAATCACGAAAAACAGAATCAGTACCAAGCGGTACTGTAATTGTATTTGGTGAATAGTTCATTAATAAAACTGACATGTGTGAAGAGTCGTGTTTGAAAACAGAAACAGGAAACAGATGAATATTATCGAAATAAACGAGAGAATCACTTTTATGTAATTCAAAATTCAACCCAAGTGGGTTACCGTATGTTGAGGATTGAAAAAAATAATTAAAATCTTTTCGAAAAGTTTGAATCGGGAAATATTTATTAATGCCAATACCATCATAAGGTGCAATTTGCTCAGTGATATCCGAATGTAAAATTCCGTTTTTAAATCCTGCAGAGGAAAAAGACATTTGATAAAACTGATTTATCTGTAAAGCAAAATCATTTGAAACAGCCTTTGCGTATTCATAAGGTATCGTATCAGTTACTTCAAATTTTATACAACCATTATCCATCATCGTTAAGTTGTCGAGTAAAAGTGAATTATTACCAGAAGGTTCAGTATTCCATCCATCATAATTATTAGAAAAATTTCCGTTCATAATTAAATCGCTACCAATTGTATCAGTTACATAATAATTCAACCATTCAACATTTGAAACATGACTGTTAGAATCCTGCAAGGTTGCCTGCTGCCACAATGGAAGTGAAAATATTTTTTCGCTAACGACAGTATCCGAAACAGATTTTTGATAAATTGGAAAATAGTCGTAGGGATTACAGTAATAATTGCTATCTCCTTTCAGAGGAAGAAAATTATTATTTATTCCAGTAAGTTGAATAGATTTTTGTTTATCATTTAATGAATACAAAATGTTGTGGTTAAATTGAATATTATTAGTTGAGTTTATCGGATCACCATCAGCTATAAAAAGTTGACCATCTTGATTATTATAAATCACATTTCCCTTTAAAAAATGATTTTGATTATACGGCCCGATATAAATTCCATAGGAATCAGAATTAACTATTGTGTTGTTTATGATTGAGTCGCTCTGAATATTTTCAGCAAAATATATCCCATAAGAAGATTTTTCAGGTGATGTTGTTCCTTCAATATTTCCAATAGTATTTAAAATAAAATTATTAAAAACAAAACTTGAACTAAGACCAAAAAACATCATCCCACCTCCACCATCAAGAAGAAGCATACTATGATTAACAATATTTTCTTCAAACCGATTATAGGAATTATAACATCTAATTCCACCATATCCACAACTATCTATAGAATTGTGAATAACAGTATCTAATATCCCTGAAGATAGATGAATTCCTATTCCCTGGCAATAATTTTCAAACCCAAAACCTCTTTCCAAACCTATTCGTTGAATATGATTATTGGCAATTCTGCAATGGAAAAAAAACAAAGAAAAAATTCCTTCTCCGCCACAATCTTCTATATCATTTCCAATTAAACGACAATATGTTGTTGTTTGTTGAAAATTGATTGCCCGTTCTTTACATTTTTTAAAGGAACAATTTTCAATTACAATTCCAACTCCTACGCCTTGTATATGAATGGCATCTTTAGATTGACCGGAAAATTCAATATTATCTATAATTATATAGCTCAAATCATTAATTGAATAAAAACCATAATCAATTACCGAAGCCTGAACATCTGAATTAATTAAACTTGTTCCATTGGGTGGTATAATAAATACCTGGTTTGACAATGTATCACAGAACCATTCATTTGCTGTATCAAGTTCTGAAAGTTTATTATAAAAAAAGAAACCATAAAACTGTGGAATATTATATTGTGTAGGATTTGTTAATATAATATTCCCTTGAAAATAAGTATCGATCTTACTCATTTCATATCTAATTCCACTTGAACGAATTGCAACACTTGCATTGTCCCAATAACCATTTGGATTTGACAATAAATTATTAAAAAGTAAATTATTGCCATTGGGATGAAAGTTTGAAATAAAACCACTATTTGGATATCGCGCTATTTGCATCCATTTCCCATTGTACCAAATACTTTTTATATTGTTTGTATCACTAACTGAATAAATATTTCCAGTGGTAGTCCAAGCAGTAAGTTTTTTAAAACCCGAAATTATCGGCAATGTTCCAGTTCCATATCTACCAAAGTATATTGGAGAATTTATACCTCCTGAATTATGAATAACAATTGTTCCAAAAAATGTATCTCCGCTTTTCAATAAAACAGAATCTCCTGGGAATAGATTTATAATATTTAATCTGTCTAAAGTTTGCCAGGCCGAATCAGGAAATATTCCGGAATAATTATCGTCACCTGAACTTGATGACAAATAATAAGTGGTTGCATTTACCCTTAGGGAGTTAATACCGAAAATAAAAACAATCGTTAAAATAAATTTCTTCATCAGGGCTGAAATGTAACACTAACTGTTTGTGTCAACTTTGTAAAAATATCAACGAAGACAATGTGTATCATTTTAATATTCATTTCTGACAGCATGATGGCTTCATTTACTTTCACGAAAATTTAGTTCAAAAATAATTCATCAATGGCTGCGACCACACAAACAGGTAAAGAAATAAATGAAGAAAAAACTTCTTCGTTAAAAAAATTACTTGAAGCCGGTCGCACGCTGCAACAAGCGGGTAATCATCATCACCCGTTCAATGAAAAATTAGAATGGATTGAAACACTTATTCATACTGAAGAATTGGAGCGAAGAAGATTTGCCGAATACCTGAATGATGAGTTGGGTGCCATGCTCGCCGGTATCAAACTAAAATTTTCGTCAATTGAAAAAGATACTCTCAATTTATCTGTGGATTCAAAAGAATCATTTAACGCCGGAGTTAATTTATTGGATGATGCAATTGAACAAATCAGAAATCTCGCGCATCATGAAATGCCGATAAATATGGATTTCGGCTTAACCAATGCAATTAACAATTTAGTTAATCGGATAAATGATTCTGCATTGCTGGCTATTCAAATTCACATTATCAATTCTGAAATTAGTTTACCAATTGCTTTGGAAACAACGGCGTACAGAATTTTACAGGAGTTACTTAAAAATATATTGTATCACTCTAAAGCAATTAACTCAAGTATTTTTATTTACCAGCATGGTTCAACTTTGCTTATTGAAATTTCGGACGATGGAATTGGATTTAATTATCAAAAGGAATTGCATCATCCACGCGGCCTTGGTTTGAAAAAAATATTTCAGCGTGTGCAAATGCTTGGTGGAAAAATTGATGTGCTCTCCACTCAAAAAATCGGAACTAAGTTCAGTATTGAACTTCCACTTAAATAAATCAACAAGTACTATTCACAAATTGTGGTTAGCAATAACGAGCTAACCTTTCCGTTCATTGTATTTTCCCCTGATATTTTTGATTCACAAATTCAATAAGAAATAATTATGGAACTTATTAAAATTTTTGTTGCCGACGATCATCAACTTTTTATTGAAGGGATTAAAGCATTGACTCGCGACAGTCAGGAAGTTAAATTGATTGGGGAGGCTGAGAACGGCGAAGATTTATTAAATCAACTAAAAACAAATGTGCCCGATGTTATTTTAATGGATATTAATATGCCCAAGATAAATGGCATTGAGGCAACAAAAAAAATTCGCCAACTATATCCTGATATTAAAATTTTAGCACTCACCATGTTTGATGATACCTTGTATGTATCAGAGATGATAAAAGCAGGAGCTTCAGGATACTTATTAAAGAATGCAGGACGAGCCGAACTCATTACTGCCATTACAACTGTGTTTAAAGGCGAACGATATGTGAGCAGTGAAGTATCGCTCAAGATGATTGATAAAATGAATGCCGGCGATCACTCTTCGACAGAAAATAGAATGCCCCTGGTTCGCAAATCAGAAGTGACCAAGAAGGAATTGGAAATATTAAAACTCATTGCAACAGAATTAACCAATTCTGAAATAGCAATGAAGTTGAACAATAGTCCGATGACCATAATTACTCACCGGAAAAATTTATTACGCAAACTCGGTGTAAAAAATACCGCCGGGCTTATTAAGTACGCAATGGAAAACGGTATGCTGAACGATGATTATCAGATAGGTAAGCATTAATTTTATTACACCTACTTAATTCAATTTCCATCTATGTTATAGAAGGCTAGCTTTGCTTTTATAAAAATATTTAAAAAATATTTTATTCTGTGTAACCTAATTTGAATTGGTTTGTAGAAGACCTCAAACACAGAGGAAAACACAAAAGGAAATTCGTTCAAACCGAAAATTTTTCAAGATTTAACCGCCTTCTTCCACGCTCACTTTAGGTTTGGTGTTTTACCTGACGGGAGATTTGAAGGCGGTTTTTTTATTTCCAGTATTCCCGATAATATTTTTTTTCTTTCACACTTTCCAACTCCATTCTGTATTACATTTGCCGTCCCTGAAAAATAAATGCGGGTATGGCGAAATTGGCAGACGCGCCAGACTTAGGATCTGGTGCCGCGAGGCATGTGGGTTCGACCCCCTCTACCCGCACTTTGTTTTAGTTATCAGGTGATTACTAAATCAGATATTAGTAGCAATAGCACTTCAATAAAAACAGGCAACCTGAATTAACAGTATCTTCGAAAAAATCACAATCACATTACGAATTAATAATCAGAAATTTTTAGCATGAACATTACCAAAGAAAATCTCAACGACCTGCATGTTCAGGTTAACATCAACATTGCTCCTGATGATTACTTGCCGAAAGTGGAAGAAGCAATAAAAGTTTACAGCAAGAAATTAAATATGCCGGGTTTCAGAAAAGGACATGTGCCTTTAGGTATGGCAAAAAAAATGGTGGGTAATGAAATGCTTGCCGAAGAATTGAACAAACTGATTGGCGAAACACTCGACAATTATATTAAAGAAGAGAAGTTGCAGATTCTTGGTCAACCACTTCCGGTTGAAGACATGAAGAAGCAGCAAATAAATATTCAATCTCCATCTTCTTATGATTTTCGTTTTGAGTTGGGATTGGTAAGTGATTTTCAATTGCCTGATTTAGCTGCGAAAGAATTTTTGAATTATGAAGTGAAGCCTGATGAGAAAACTGTTTTGGATGAAGTTGAAAAATTGAAAGTTCGTTACGGCACCACTGAAGAAACTGATACAATAGTTAAAGATTCTGTTCTGTCAATCATTTTCAAAGAATTGAATGAAGATGAAAGTGAAAAAATGAATGGCATTGAAACAACCCGCAGAATTTCAATTGAATCGTTCAGTAATGAAGTTGTAAAGAATAAAATAATGGCTTTGAAAAAAGGTGAATTATTAGTGATAAATCTTTTTGAAGCATATAGTAATAATGTAGAATTAATCATTCACAACATTCTTGACATCAATCACGATCAGGCGCACGGCATGAGTCATACTTTTAAAGTGACCATTGATGGAATATTTGAAGTGAAGAAAACTGAACTCAATCAGGATTTATACAATCGTTTGTTTGGAGAAGGAATTGTGAACAACGAAGTTGAGTTGCATGAAAAAATAAAAGAGGAATTATCACGCTCTTACAAAGATTCATCTCATCAAAAATTGTTAAATGATATTTCAACTTACCTTATTGATAATACTACAATCAATTTTCCAGAAGATTTTTTAAAGAAATGGATTCTGTCGTACAACGAAAAACCTGTTACTCCCGAGCAAGTGGAAAATGAGTTTGGCCAATTTACACGACAGTTGAAATGGGACTTAATTACCGAGCGCGTTTCAAAAGAAAACGATATTAAAATAGAAGGTGCTGAATTGAAAGCCTTCGCCATGCAGCGCCTGCGCGAACATTACTTTGCTGGTCAGGTAAATGAAATGGTGGAACAATATTTAACTCAGATGGCCGACAAGATGATGACAGAAGAAAAATCGCGCCGCAACTATTTTAACATGTTGATGGAGGAAAAGTTATTTGCCGAATTAAAGAAAAAGGCAAATATTCAACCGCGTGAAATTTCATATGACGAGTTCATTCATCTGGAAGGACAACACAATCATCACCACCACTAAAAAATTAAAACACAAATGGATTACGGAAAAGAATTCAGAAACTACGCAATAAAGCACAGAGGAATCGGGGCAGTTACAGTTGACTCTGTAATGAAGCACCAGATAACTAATCTCACTCCATATATTATTGAAGAGCGCCCGATGAATGTTGCATCAATGGATGTGTTCTCTCGATTAATGATGGACAGAATAATTTTTATGGGAGAAGGAATTAATGATTATGTAGCCAATGTTATTCAGGCGCAATTGTTATTTCTTGAATCAGCTGATGCAAAACGCGATATCCAGATTTACATCAATAGTCCTGGTGGTTCAGTGTATGCTGGTTTGGGAATTTATGATACCATGCAATACATTCAACCTGATGTTGCAACCATTTGTACAGGCATTGCTGCTTCAATGGCTGCCGTACTTTTGTGTGCAGGTCACAAAGGAAAACGAACTGCTTTGCCGCACTCAAGAGTAATGATTCATCAACCAATGGGTGGAGCTGAAGGACAAGCAAGTGACATAGAAATTACAGCGCGTGAAATTTTGAAACTGAAAAAAGAGTTGTATGAAATCATTGCCTTGCATTCTAATCAGCAATTTAAAAAAGTAGAAAAAGACAGTGACCGCGATTACTGGATGCTTGCACAGGAAGCAAAAGAATACGGTATGATTGACGAAGTTTTGATTAAGAAAACTCCAAACGCAGGATGAAAAAATCCACTCAGCACTGCTCCTTCTGCGGAAGAGGCAAGGAAGAAACTTTAGTGCTCATTTCAGGTATTGATGCTTTTATATGTGACACTTGTGTTACACAGGCGAAGCAAATTATCGAGGAAGAAAATTTTTCTAAAAAGAAAAAATTCATAACTGCTCCACCTAAATTTTCTATTCCGAAAGAAATAAAAAACTTTCTGGATGAATATGTAATTGGTCAGGACGAAGCAAAAAAGGTTTTAGCAGTAGCTGTTTACAATCACTACAAAAGATTAAATCAAACAACCAAGGATGATGTAGAGATTGAAAAATCAAACATCATTATGGTTGGTGAAACCGGAACAGGAAAAACATTATTGGCAAAAACCATTGCCCGATTTTTAAATGTTCCATTCGCAATTGTTGATGCAACAGTATTTACCGAAGCAGGATATGTGGGCGAAGATGTGGAAAGCATTTTAACCCGATTATTACAGGCGTGTGATTATGATATTGCCGCTGCCGAAAAGGGAATTATTTACATTGATGAAATAGATAAGATAGCACGCAAGGGCGACAATCCTTCAATCACCCGTGATGTTAGTGGCGAAGGTGTGCAACAAGGATTATTAAAACTGTTAGAAGGAACAGAAGTATTGGTTCCGCCACAAGGAGGTCGCAAGCATCCCGAACAAAAGATGGTGAACATCAACACACAAAATATTTTATTTATCTGCGGAGGTGCGTTTGAAGGATTAGACAGAGTGATTGCACGCAGAATGCAAACCCAGGTTATAGGTTTCAAAGCGCAACAAGGACAGGAAAGAGTGAACAAGGAAAACTTATTGCAATATGTAAACCCGCAAGACATTAAACATTTCGGTTTGATTCCGGAGTTGGTTGGTCGCTTGCCTATTGTCACTTTCTTAGATTCGTTGGACCGCACTTCTTTAAAAAGAATTTTGCTCGAACCAAAAAATGCTTTGGTAAAACAATATTATCGTTTGTTTGAAATAGAAGGTGTTGATTTAACATTTGAAGATGGAGCCATTGAATACATTATTGACAAGGCAGTAGAATATAAATTAGGCGCTCGTGGTTTGCGATCAATATGCGAAGCAATCATGACGGATATTATGTTTGAAATTCCATCACAAAAAAATGTAAAGACCTTCGTGGTATCGCGCGAAATGGCTGAAGAAAAACTCAGCAAATCAAAATTCAAACATCAACTTAAAGTAGCCTGATAAATTCTAAATTATTTTTCTAATTATTAATTAGGCATTTTTTTATCGTTGCAATTTTAGTGCATTAAGTCACCCTAAACTCACTTTATTGCAAATCAATTGTGTATTCGTTGAAAAAGTGATGGACAATAGAATACTGGAAATCAAGAAAGACATAAGGAAAGAGATCTTTCCTGAAGGGAAATACAGGTTTCCGATAGAAACCTTTATATGTATAAGCGGGAAAGCCCAAGAATAGTAACGGAACTTCCTGTTTCACAGCCGGAAATTGGGCTTAGCAGGATGCACCTTTGGTTAATCATACACTTCAAACAGCTTTAGCATTCCGAACGCTATAAATGGAAGAGGGAAAGACATTGGTTTGGTTTGGAACTTTGTTTTGATTGCTCGGAAAAAGTGGTTTGCAAACAGCCAAAAACAAAAATCCCCCTCCGGCAAGCCGAAGGGGGATTGATGTTAATTAATTACCGACTAAACTACTTACTGATGTTTACGCGGCTGGTAAAGGTGGTTTTTTCGCCTACCAGTACTCGTACCATGTAATTTCCTGAAGTAATGCTTGTTGGCATTCCTACATTCTCAGTTAAGTGTCCGCCACTGATTGAGGTGATTTGTGTTTGAACTATTTGTCCTAACATGTTCATCACTTCTATCCGTACATCCTGTGTGCTTACATCACCCATTTGAAGGTCAATGTTAAACTCACCGGCGTTTGGATTCGGGAACAAGCTTAATGTTCCGTTCTCGGTGGTTATTCCGGTGTTGTTCAGGCTTTCTTCTGTTTGCTGATCTTCTTCGCGGCAACCAACACTTAAGGTGGTAACAGATTGTATATCCGATGCCGGTCCGAATGACCCGTTACATGAGTTAGCTCTTACATATACCTGAATCAAGGTGCCGGTTGCGAATATGTTTGCCGATTTTACATTGGTCAAACTTGGGTATCCGCTCCATTGTGCTGCGCCTGGTTTTACGAATACTGTGTAACCCAACAAGTTCGTTGATGGTACTCCACAATCTCCTACATTCCAGGTGGCTGTTAAGCCATGACAGGTTGCGTGACTCAATACTAAGTTCTGTATCTTGTTACAGCCGCCTTTCACTTGTACATTAACTACCTGGGTCATTATTGAATATGGAATTCCGTATGATGGTCCACAGGTCGATACTGCATATACTTCCCATACTTGTGGTAATGGTGTATTCAATACAGTATAGTTCATTGATGTTCCGGTTACATTGTAGGTAGTTGGTGCCGATACGGTTGGCAACACTCTGCGGAAGGTTACACGGTAGGTGTTAGATGGGTTACCACCTAATGCTACTGTGATGCGGTTCGGACAGGTTGATGTTACTTCGTTCGTTGTGAATGGTGTTGGTGTCGGACATGTGCTGGTTCCAGGTAATAAATACTGAACTACAGATGGTCCTGCTTGTCCGTATTGTCCTACTGATGGACAGTTACATGCCTGTAAGTAAACTGATATTGCTGCTCCAGGGTAAGTGTTAGATGTTATTGTATAAGCACTTCCGCCAGCCAGACAACCACTTGCTGTATACGAATTTGAAATCTGAAGTAATTTATAATACACTGTATAAGAAGTAGCTCCTGCTGGTATGTTCACTACTGCTGATGTAGCAGTAATGGTACCAAAAGTTGGTGCTGCAGGTGCTGCACACAATGTTTTAGTGGTACCTGTTCCTGCACTTACACCTGCACATGCGGGTGGATTTGTTAATGTAACAGTAACCGACAAGTTAGTATTTGGTGTTAAACCTGTTAATACTAATGGTGGAGTTGCATTGGCTAAACTTCCGGTACCAGCTCCAGTCCAAGCGATATTATAACTACCTCCTCCTGCAGGAGACCAATTAACAGTTGTTGCTGTTGCAGTTACATTCGTGAATGTTACAATTGGGGTAGATGCAATTTCAACTAACGCTGTATTGGATGAAATATCATAACATATTGTTGATTTTGAAATCAATCTGTAGTAATATAACAATGCCGTTGGCGGTGTAGTGTAACTTAAACCATTTGTATTTACTCCAGGAGCAGGATTCCAGGTTACATTATCTAAAGACCATTGCCATTGATAAACACCGGCAGCTCCAGTAGCAGATAATAGCTTAGTTCCACCAGAGCAAATAATCGATCCAATTGGTGTTACAGTTCCAGCCAATGGAGTAGTTGCAACTGGGACAATATTGTATGAGGTACAGCCATTTGCCAAAGTACCAGTTACGGTAAAGAACACATTACTTGGACTTGTGGTAGAAACAGTAACTGTTGCTGCAACTCCTCCAACTGGATTCATAATAACACCATTAACACCATTAATTGGTGTCCATTTAAAATTTGTTGTACCTACTGGGCCTGTTCCGCTTAATACTGCTGTTTGAACAATGCAAACTGCTGCTTGTGGAGAAACAGTTATATCCTGAATTGGATCGAGATATAAAGTATACTCTTCAATTTCCCCATAACCATAAGCGTTTGTAACTAAAATCTTGCTTTGTTATTTTTATCTGAAATTAAACAAGCCATTTACATTTGAGGCAATGGAATTAAAACTTCTTTCTCAATCTGTGATTAAAATATCAAAAACTGCTGGAGCATTTATCCGCCAACAATATTTTTTATTCAATGAAAAAAATGTAGAGGTAAAAAGTTTAAACAGTCTGGTTTCATTCGTTGATATTACTGCGGAGAAAATGATTGTGGAAGAATTGAAAAATATTTTTCCGGATGCAGGATTTCTCACTGAAGAAAAAACTGTTGAAGAATCAAAAGCTGAATGGCTTTGGATTATTGACCCACTAGATGGCACCACTAATTTCATTCACGGCATTCCAACTTTTGCGGTGAGCATTGGTTTAATGCACAAAGGAAAAATGAAGCTCGGAGTGGTATATGAAATTATGCGCGATGAATGCTTTTCTGCTTACAAGGGAAGTCAATCACAGTTAAACGGAAAACCAATTTATGTTTCAGAAAGAAAAACATTGGTGGATAGTTTAATTGCAACAGGTTTTCCCTATGAAAAATTTGATTTCATTCCGCCGTATTTAAAAACACTTTCGTATCTCATGCAGCACACACGAGGCATTCGCCGCATTGGTTCCGCTGCGGTTGATTTGGCTTACACAGCTTGTGGTCGCTTCGATGGTTTCTTTGAATACAATTTAAATCCGTGGGATGTGGCGGCAGGTGCTTTCATTGTGCAGCAAGCGGGCGGACAATTATCATGTTTTTCAGGAAGCGATAATTTTATATTCGGGCGCGAAATAATGGCAGGCAACAGATTAATCAATCGTGAACTGTTACAGGTGATTCAACAAAACAATTCAACTTCCACTAATGCAATTGGAACAAATTCATGAAAAGTTAAAAATATATCAGCAGAAAAATTTCCGCCTGTTCACCACTTGTTCTTTTCAGTCGCACAGCCTGGTGCTGTTACACATCATTTCTTCTTACGATAAAAACATTCCGGTTTATTTTATCAATACCGGTTTTCATTTTCCCGAAACACTTTCGTTCAGAGATACTGTTTGCAATTTGTTAGGAATAAAAGTGATGAATCTTTTTTCCCCTACTCCGAAATCAATGCAGAAAGATGCGAGTGGAAAATTGTTGTTTGCATCAGACCCCGATTACTGTTGCTACTTAAATAAAACTTTGCCCGTTGAACCGCTGCTGAAAGAATTTGATATTTGGATAAATGGAGTTCGTGCCGACCAAAGTGCCGCACGAAAATCAATGCAGGTGGAGCAAGCCACACCATTTCGCGCGGTGCGTTTTCATCCGATGCTTGATTGGTCACCGAAAAAGATTCATGAGTATGCGAAAAAATATTTGTTGCCACATCATCCGCTGGAAGAGAAAGGATACTTCAGCATTGGCTGCGAACCGTGCACCACTAAAGTTGATTTGAGTGATGAAGGAAGAACAGGAAGATGGTTCGGATTAAATAAAACTGAATGTGGATTGAATACAGACCTGGTCACAAATAAATGATAATTGATAATGGACAATTGATAATTGTTAATTGTCCACTATCAATTATCAATTACTTAACTAAATAAAATTACGATGCATGTTTTAATAACGGGCGGCGCCGGATACATTGGAAGTGAATTGGTCAAAAGATTGGTGAACAATTCATCCATTTCGCGAATCAGTATTTACGATAACCTGAGTCGCAGCAACTATAATTTATTTATCGGCGATAAAATTGGCGGAACAAAAATTCAATTCATCAACGGAGATATTTTGGACTCACGAAAACTGCGCAAGCAATTGAAAGGAGTTGATGTGGTGATTCATCTCGCTGCGAAAGTCACCACGCCCTTTGCAAATATTGATTCACACATTTTCGAACAGGTCAATCATTGGGGAACTGCTGAGTTGGTATATGCGCTGGAAGAAAATCCGATGGCGCAATTTATTTTCATGAGCAGTGCATCTGTTTACGGCAATACAAAAACAGAAGTAACTGAAGATTCCATTCCGACACCGAGTAGTTTTTATGGCGTGTCGAAGTGGCGAGCCGAATCGCATGTGATGCGATTGATGGAAAAGATGAACACGATTATTCTTCGTTGCGGAAATGTGTATGGCTTCAGTCAGAGCATGCGCTTCGATGCAGTGATAAATAAATTTATGTTCGATGCGCATTTTCACAATCGGGTTTCCATTGAGGGAAATGGAAAACAACACCGCACTTTCATTCACATTGATAAAGTGACTTTTATACTCGAACAATTGCTTCAGCATAAAATTGAATCAGGAGTTTATAATCTTTCAGATAAAAATCTTTCGGTGCTGGAGTTAATTGAAACCATGCAAACGATGTATTCCGGTTTGGAATTTATGTTCATCAATCAGCATCTGGATATGCAGGAAATGAAAGTGAATCCGCAGAGTAAATTGTATTCTTATCTTGCATTGCCACAAAGCGATTTAGCTGCTGAACTTCAGCAATTCAAATCGCGGTTTGCATTTTAGAACATGAAAAGATTTTTACTGCTGGTTCTTATTTTTATTATTTCTGTTGCTGTACGAATTCCGGTCATCAACAATCATTTGTCCATGCACCACGGATGGGTAACAGCACACACACTGCTCACTTTACAAACCTGGAATGAGAGTGGGATTTTAAATTTTCATGCTGCACCTGTTTACACTCCGCAAAATGAAGGCGACAAATTTGTTCCGGCACTTGCTGGAATAACAGATGTTAAAGGTGATTCATACTATGTATCCTATCCGCCACTTGGATTTTATGCGCCATATTATTTTATGAAATTATTTTTTCTGCAACCAACAATTTTATCGCTCATCATTTTCAATCTGCTGCTTCATTTTCTTTCGGCATTTTTCATTTATAAAATTGTTAGGCAATTGTTAAATAATAATTCGTCATCTGAGTTAGCGCCAATCATTGCGTTCATCATTTATTTATTTACTCCTGCTACTTTGTGGTTTCAGAGCAATGTATATTTCGTTGATATGCTCGAACAGTTTTTATGGATTGCAACTTTTTATGTCACCTTAAAATTGATTGAAGAAGAAAACAAAAAGAATGTTTTTCTATTTTCTATTCTGTTGTTTGCTTGTTGTTTTACCGAATGGATGGGATTGTTTTATGCATTCATGGCCTTCATTTATTTTGGAATCAATTCAATTCGCAAAAAACAAATTCCTATTGTTAGTTTGATTTGTGTGGGAGTTGTATTAATGAGTATCGGATTATTTGTGTGGCAATATTCGCAGATTTCAGGATTTCATTCTTTGATTGAAAGTCTGACCAGCAAGTACAAAACCCGAAGTGGTTTCTATGGCGAGAACACCAGTGAATTCGGTTTAAGCATTGGCAATCCGGATTCATTCATCCGATTGTGGGAACATTATTTCACCAATTATTTCAATCTCATTTTTCTTCCTCCAATAATTATTGTTGCTTTCATTTTCATCAAAAAGAAAAAACTTTTAAGCCATAAATATTGGTTGATAGTTGTTGTGTTTTTTGTTGTTCCGGTTTTATTGCATCACATTATTTTCTTCAACTTCACTTCATTGCATGATTTTTCAGTTTTGAAATCAGCTGTTCCCTTGTCCGTGATTTCAGGATTATTGATTGCTTCATTTGAAAACAATTTCAATAAGAAAATATTTATCCCAATTGCTTCAGTCGCATTATTGCTCTATACAATTATCGGAGTAAAAGAATTTTATTCTTTGTATCACCAATACGGCTTAACTGATTCATGTGAGAAACTAGCAACCTGTATCATTCAAAATGTAAAATCAGATGAAGCAATATTTATTAAGGGAGATTATCCTTTGGTTTCTCCAATGACTTATTATTATTCACATCGTTTGGTTACAAATGCAAATGATTCCATTGAAGCAAAAAAACTTTCACTTCAATATCATCACACAAAAGGAGTTTATATGGAGTGTGATGCCAATGGAAATTGTTTAAGCATTCAACATTTTACTTTACAATAATTCATCTGCTATTTTGCAAGCATGATTATCGTTGACACGCACACACATATTTATTTAGAAGATTTCAATTCCGATATTGACGAAACAATTCAACGCGCTGAAAATATCGGAGTGAAATATTTTATGCTTCCGAATATTGACAGCGTTTCAATTGCACAGGTAAAAACAATGCATCAAAAATTTCCTGAATCCTGTTTGCCAATGATGGGATTGCATCCTTGCTCAGTTAAAGAAATTTTTCAGTCGGAATTGAAAATCGTCGAAGAAGAATTATTTAATAATGCATCAGTAAAATATTATGGAGTTGGTGAATGTGGGTTGGATTATTACTGGGATAAAACTTTTATTCAGCAACAAAAAGAAGCGCTTCACATTCAATCGAAATGGGCGAAAGATTTGAACTTGCCAATCATTTTGCACACACGCGATTCAATGGATGATGGAATCGAATTAATCAAGGAAGAACAGAATGGAAAACTGAAAGGAATTTTTCATTGCTTCGGCGGAACGATTGAACAAGCACAACAAATAATTGATTTAGGATTTCTTTTGGGAATTGGTGGAGTGCTCACTTATAAAAAATCGGGAATGGATGTAGTGCTGAAGAATATTGACTTGAAATATTTAGTGATGGAAACGGATGCGCCCTATCTCACTCCTGTTCCATTCAGAGGAAAAAGAAATGAACCTGCGTATCTCGAATATATTTTATCAAGATTATCAGAGGTAAAAAATTGTTCGAAGGAAGAAGTGGCGAGAATCACTACTGAAAATGCGATAAATCTTTTCGGATTGAAAAATTGAAAATATTTTACGAAAACTCTATTCGAAGCTTAAAGCCTTTTGTAATCCATCACTCAACTTCGGCAATTTTCCACGCTGACTTAAGAAAGAGGTCAGGTCTGCAATTTCTTTAAACACATAATGAGTATCGGCAGCGGCTTTTAAATATTCTGCACCGGTACTTCCACCGGTTCCTATTCTTCTTCCGATCATTCGCTGCACCATGTTCATGTGACGATAGCGCCACTGTGCAAGCAACTCATCAATATCCAACAACGAATTCAATAACTGATATGGCTGTAACAACAAAGGATAATCGCGATACAACATGATGAACAACGCACTCCGGTTTGCCAAGGCGCTGAAATTTCTATCCGAAGGATAAGTTGCATCTTTCAAAAAAAGTTTTTCAAAATTTTCTAAGTTTTGTTTTTCTCCGGGTTGAAGTGAAGAAGAATAGGTGGCTAAATAATTTTTCCAGAATGGATGTTCGGCATTATTGCTCAACGATTTTTCGTTCCAGTATTTTTCTCCATTGAAAAAAGGCATGCGCTCGAGCCAGCGATTAATTAATTCCAACAATGATTTTTCATTCTCGGAATCTTTCACCTGTTTCACATCTTCAGGTTTCAACTGACTTACATAATATTCATGACCGTAACGGTTTTTAAATTTCAAACCAAGCGCAGCTTCCAGAATTTTAAACTGAATACTTTGAAAACCACTTGCTGGTCTGAGCAAATCACGGAAGTCGAGAAAGTCAAGCGGAGTCATGGTTTCCAGAATATCGAGTTGATGAATCAACACTTGCAATATGGTTCCGACTCTTTTCAGGCGATGCGCCGCCTGGTACAAATCAGGAGAACTATCCTTTATATCTGACTGATTAAAAATTCCGCGCACCAGATTCACTTCAAACAAAATCTGCTTGAACCACAATTCATATGCCTGATGAATGACAATGAAAAGCATTTCGTCATTGGCCACCACTCCTTCTTTTTCGCTTTCGGGAAGTTGTGCGTTCAGGATTTTATCTAACTGCAAGTATTCGCCGTAGTAAACAGGTTTTCTTTCCATAAATATTTTTTAATGGTGTGAAAGAAAGTAAAATGAAGCAGATAAAAAATGATACAACAACAAATAACGAGTCAAGTGATAAATTCACCGTGCGGAGAGAAAGGGATTCGAACCCTTGATACCCTTTTGAGGTATACACACTTTCCAGGCGTGCTCCTTCGGCCACTCGGACATCTCTCCAGATTTTTTAAAGGATGACAAAAGTCAACAAAAAAAAGTGGCTCACAAACTTCTCATGAATAAACATGAAGAATATTATTTATTAACTGAGTATAATATTTTGTGAGAGGTGAAGTAGCAGAACCAAATGTTGGATTCCCAGAGGTATCATAATGGCTTTGACAACATGGACAAACGAACTCATTAGTAGTTTGAAATTTTATCAAACATGCATCATAAGTACAGTATGCAGAGAACGCGATGTAATTATTATTGACATCCTTTGCAACAATAACTGAAGAATTAAAAACTCTATATCCTCCAAGTGTTGTTAAATCAAAATTTGCCGGGTCATTTAAATCAATTGTGAAATCTATTTGAGGAACTTTGTCTTTGTTACAAGATTGGGTTGACAAAAAAATTAAGCATAGAATTATAAAATTGAAAAATGAATTTCTTTTCATGATGAAAATTTGCAACGACAAATTTAAAAGAATTCTGACAGCGGAATTATTTCAATTTAAACAATATTTTTTTCTCCAAAATTCGATAAAATAAAAAAGGGATGTGAAAATTTTTCACCGCCCTCATTATGTCGGGGTACCTGGACTCGAACCAGGGCCCCTCCCGACTTCTCTAGTCGGGATCCACTAACCAACTACTTGCGTTTTTCAATCCATGCTCTTACACGAATTGGATTCTTCAAACTCTTTAATTCTATTTCAAGTTGCACTGCTTCACTTCGAGTTTCAAATTTTTCCGAATGCAATAATTTCCACGGACTTTTCCTTTTGTATATTTATTTCTGTTTGAATTGTGTCGAATAATTCTGTCTTCCAGATTATTAGTTTGTCCGATATAAATTATTCCGGAAGTTTCTGATTCCAATATGTAACTTTAGTAACTCATAAAAAAAAAGGCGATGAAAATTTTTCACCGCCCTCATTATGTCGGGGTACCTGGACTCGAACCAGGGACCCCCTGCTCCCAAAGCAGGTACGCTAGCCAACTGCGCTACACCCCGAACTATTAATTATTTCAATTTTAAAGAACAACTTTGGTGCGGAGAGGGAGGGATTCGAACCCTCGATACAAGTTTAAGCTCGTATAACGGTTTAGCAAACCGGCCCTTTCGGCCACTCAGGCACCTCTCCTGTTATGCGGGCAAATGTATAAAATACTTTGAACCCTCAAAGAGAAGTTGAAAAAAATCAGGTAATACTTAGCTGAATTTTCTTTTCTATCTCTTGAACTGACTCTTTAAATTCCTTATCAGTATCCATCATGTCTTTCACTGCCTGACAACTATGAATAACAGTACTATGGTCACGACCACCGAAATGACGGCCAATAACCTTCAACGAATTTTTTGTATAACTCTTTGCTAAGTACATGCTTAACTGACGAGCCTGTACAATTGCGCGCTTGCGTGTTTTCTCTTTTAACTTTTCAGGTTGAACGCTGAAGAATTCGCAAACTGCTTTTTGTATGAACTCAATGGAAACTTCACGAGAAATTGTTTTAACAAAATTCTTGATAATTTTTTTCGCTAAGTCCAAATCAATTTCTTTTCTGTTCAAAGAAGATTGTGCTAATAAAGAAACTAACGCGCCTTCAAGATCGCGAACACTGGTGCTTATATTATATGCAACGAACTCAACCACATCACGAGGTAATTCAATTCCATCAGCATACATTTTCTTTTCAAGAATAGCGATGCGAGTTTCAAAATCAGGAACCTGAATATCAGCACTCAATCCCCAACGGAATCGACTCAACAATCTTTCCTCCATTCCTTCCAAATCACGAGGTGCACGATCAGAAGTAAGAATTAATTGTTTACCGCTTTGATGCAAGTGATTAAAGATGTGGAAGAAAATATCCTGAGTGCGATCCTTGTTAGCGAAGAACTGAATGTCATCAGCAATTAACACATCAATCAATTGATAGAAGTGAATGAAATCATTCACGCTGTTATTTTTTAATGCATCTATAAACTGATTGGTAAATTTTTCTGCCGGAACAAACAACACAGTTTTATTCGGATACAAATTTTTAATTTGATTTCCGATGGCTTGTGCCAAATGTGTTTTTCCTAAACCAACTCCACCATAAATTACAAGTGGATTGAAAGAAGTAGCACCGGGTTTTTGTGCAACAGCATATCCGGCACTGCGCGCTAAACGATTGCTATCACCTTCAACATAAGTATCGAAAGTGTACGCAGCATTTAATTGTGAATCAATATTCACTTTGCGCAATCCCGGAATGATGAAAGGATTTTTTATCTGATGTCCCATCACCATTGATGCAGGCATCTCTTGTGTTTTCACTGCATTAGTAGTTGCAGTTGGAATGTTAACAGTAAATGGTCCGTTCTTTTGCGAAGAGTTATCTACCACAACCTGATATTCCAAACGGGCATCGTTTGAAAGTTCACGCTTCAGTGCCTTGCGCAAAATGCTTACATAATGTTCTTCAAGCCATTCGTAAAAAAACTGACTCGGAACCTGAATGGTTAAAACATCGCCTTGAAGTTTAACCGCCTTAATAGGTTCAAACCAAGTTTTAAAACTTTGCGGGTTTACATTGTCTTGTATGATTTTCAGGCACTCATTCCAAACGGATTCTGCTGACTTCGACATATTGACTGTATAGTTTTTTTTATTTGTTGTGATTCAATTCGACGATGAATGTATGTATGTGCGCACAAAACTGCAAGAAAATATTTTTAAAAAAAATTTTTTTCAACTTGCAGAATTGGAAATTATTACTTGTTGTGAAATTGCCTGTTTATCAATGCTATTTTTTTTAAAATAGAAATCTAATTTTCCTAAAACCAATCCTGCCCATCCAACTTGATTTACGAGCACTTGTTTGTTATCAATGTTTTGGTAACTTATCGGCGCATCAAAAAATGTATGTGTGTGCCCGCCTATAATTAAATCTATGTTTTTAGTAGATTGTGCAAAAACCTCATCACTGATTTTTTTATCGTCGTACTTTGCTCCTAAATGCGATAAACAAATTATCATGTTGCAATGGTAATCATTCTTCAATTGCGCAGCAATATTATTTGCAATAGAAATCGGTTCTAAATATTTTGTTTCACCAAATAATTTATCAGGCACCAATCCTTTCAGTTCAATTCCGATTCCGAACACACCGATTTTTAATTTTCCTTTTTTAAAAATTTTGTACGGAATAGTTTTTCCCTGCATTGCTGTATTGGTGAAATCATAATTTGCAACTATCAATGGAAAAGTTGCATTGTGTAATTGACTCGCAAGACCTTCTACTCCATTATCAAAATCGTGATTGCCGATTGCACTTGCATCGTACTGCATCTGGCTCATCAATTTCATTTCGAGTTCACCATGAAAATAATTGAAGTAAGGTGTGCCCTGAAAAATATCTCCGGCATCTAACAACAAAACATTATCGGCAGCACTGCGTAATTTTTTTATCAATGATGCTCTTGCTGCTGCACCGCCAAGCCCTTGAAATTTTCCTCCATCCATCGGGAAAGGGTCAATGCGCGAATGCCAATCGTTGGTGTGAAGTATCGTGAGCTTTTGTGTCTCGTCACCTGCAAATGCTTCGAGCGGAAAATTATTTGCACCGAGTAATAATGCACCGGCACCTAATTGCTTTAAAAATTTTCTGCGCTCATTCATTGACAACTCTGTGTTCGATTTTTTCAGAAATAGTTTTTCCTTCTGCAGTTAAAGATAGAATGTAATTGATTAAAAGATTCCGAAACAAAATCGGACTCAATATTTTTTTTTCGGAATTCAAAAATGCGCAATCGTCGCCGCCATTGGCAATGTAATCGCTGCATACAAAATGATAAGTAGCAAGTGTATCTAATTTTTTTCCGTTGATGTAAATCTGTTCGGCTGTTCCTTTATAAATCATATACTGCATTCCGGCAACGGGCCAACCACCTTTTGCTGCTGCTTTATTAATTAATTGCTGAACATTTTTTCCACGCACTTCCATTAATGCAATTGCATTGTCAAATGGCATGAGTTCAAATATTTTTCCCATTGTGATTTCTCCTGCGGTTAATGATGGAATCCGGATTCCTCCATTGTTCACGATGCTGAAATCAATTTCCGCATTCAATTCTTTTCGCGACTGTAACAGTAAAGCATCAGCAACAAAATTTCCGAGTGTGCCTTCGGGTTGTTGCTTTGTTAATTCCGTATCTGATTTTCCGATTACGATTTGCATTGTTTTATTCAAGCTGTCGCGAAAGGGAATCAAATATTTCCACATAGCAGAATCAACAGGATAATCTGCTTTCATACTGAATTTGTTTGCCGAATAATCAGCAACCTGGTAGGGTTTGCAAGCTTGAATGATAAATGATAAAATATAAATGATGAATGTTGAGCGAATGAATTTCATGAATGCAAAACTATTCCTTCACAATTTTCTTCACAGCAAAATTTCCATCTTCCAATAAAACTTTCAGAAAATAAATTCCAGAAGGAAAAGATTTCAGATTTATAATTTGTGAATTAAGATTTGGTTTAACACTCAAAACTTCTCTGCCAAAAATATCTGTAACTGTAAGTGTTGCTCCTGAAAACTGCATACTGCCTACAGTCAACTGACTACTGAACGGATTCGGATAAACAGCCAACTGCAAATTGCCAACTGCCAACTCATTCACTCCAGTAATTACAATTGTATTGAGTGTGGTGTTAGTGACAACCGGGGAATTAAAATCAAAATAGATACTTGCGGTGTTTTCTATTTGTGTTCCGATGGCGAGATTTTGTTTTGGTTTTATTCTGTAACTCACATATCCCTTGCTGCCTTCAGTGTTGCTTCCGCTATCAGGTAAATTAATATTGACAAAATTGAAGCGCACTTTATTTCCGAACAGTTGTACCATTGGGTCGAATGAAGAAGAGAGCAATTGAAAAGTGCTTTCATCCAAATCAGAATCGAGTGTATCGAGAATCTGAATGTGTTGCGCAGGTGCAGTGCCGGTGTTCTGAAAATGAATGGTGTAAGTAAGCCAGTTGTTGAACGGATAATTCAAATCTCCAATGGGACTTACTTCTTTTTCATTCGGGTCGAAAGAATTTGAAACTGAAAAGCAATGCGTGAGTGCGTTGTTTAAAATATTATTATCTCCAGTTGTTGGTGTAACGCTCACATCAAAACAAATTGCATCTCCTATTTGCGCAGTTGAATCAGTGAGCACATTGAATGCAAAATCAGTTGCTGCATTTACCAATGAAAAATCTGCAATACTGTAAGTAAGTGTATCACCATTTACTGTTGGTGTAAGTGCTCCAGCTAATGGAGAAACATAATTTGCCGGACCATTGATTACAATTTTTACTTGTCCGCTGATGCCGGAACTGCAAGACACATTGTAAATGGATTGAACAATGTCTCCGGCAATAATCCACATTGCAGTTGTGTCTTGAGGAAATAAAATGCTATTTCTTACTACATTCCAAACTCCATTGTCATACCCTGGTTTACAAATGAATCGAAAATTAATTCCGTAATCCATAGAGTCAACTGGAGTTAAGGAAGTTTGAAAAGTGTCATTGTTTGGACAAACAATGTCAAATGGAAAATCCAGAGTATCAACAGAAGTGAAATAATTTCCTAATGGTTCATCAAAGGAAAATTCACCTAATGCATTACTTGACACTTGTTCAATTAAATTAAATGTTGAGTCAAATAATTTTAGTTTCGAATTATATATGCCAGAACCATCATTTGCGGTTATACAATCATTATCAAAATCTGAAAATACAGACCCCTTCATGTTCCAAGCCACATTGCAATTATTGCTATTAAAAAAATTACAAATCGGAACTGTATCAACTGCCAGGTTGCTTCCGACATGTTGAATCAAATTAGGTAAGCAGTTAATTCCTGTGCCTGTAATATAAAAATTCAATGTGCTACCAAATAAAAACTCAAACGAAGGCAGGCACATTAACTGCGGATTATTCATTACACATACCATACTCATTGTATCATTGAAAGGAGGTAACTCGGTAATGTTATTGTTTGCACAATTTAAGTATCCCAAATGAGGAGGAAGTGGTGGAATACTTGTTAGCTGATTATAAGAACAACCCAACTCACTTAATGAATTTGGAAGCTGTGGTAAATTAGTCAATTGATTAGATTGACAGAACATATATTTAATTGAATTTGAAAGAAAAGGTAAATTTGTCAATTGATTATTATGGCAATAAAATTTCTTAACTACTGATGGAACATTTGGTAATGATGTTATTAAATTAAAGGGACAATAAATCACATGCAAAGAATCCGGAAAATTTGGAATTGTTGCAAGTTGATTGTGATCACAATAAAGTAATATGAGTGAGTCCGGTAACGAGGGTAAAGAGGTCAGATTGTTAGTAGCACATCTAAAAGTTTTAATCGAACTGCAGAGAGACGGTAGGTTATTTAAACCATCATTTGCTAGTTCAAGAAATGTTAAATTCTGAGGAAGGGCAGGAACCACCGCATTATTCAAACCATCAGCAGTTAATGAATCAAGGTTATCAAAGTATTGAATTCCAAAAAGATTCTGAATGTTTGTCTGCCAGTTTATATCAATAATATTTTCATTGACAATTGAGCTACAAGTTGTATCCATTTGATTCCCGCTCATGCAAGCAGGATAATTTGCTTGCAGCCACGCAACAAAATTCGCATCAGGTATAGTCACCCATTGCGCTTTAGAAAATGAAAAACTAAAAATGAAAAAAGAAAAGAGGAGAAATTTCTTCATGTTGTTTTGTTAAACGCTTCGACAAGCTCAGCGTGACAGTCGTCGTCGTTCTGAGCTTGTCGAAGAATGTCTGAATCAAATGTAAGAATGAAAATTGTTTTGTGTTGCTTACTTTTGAAAATGAAAAGCAATTGAAATGTCGTTAAGAGAATCGAAACAGCAAACCGAACAACTTATTGAAAGTTATCTTTCATTGAATGAAACTGAGAAGAAAGATATTCTCAGAACTATCCGTTTGAAAAGAGCAAGAGCACTTGCAAAAAAATTAGACAAGCGGAAAACGAATTCCATTTCTGAAAAAGAAATTATCGCTGTTCTTCAGAATATCCGAAAGAAAAATCAGGCATGAACAGAGTAGTTCTTGATTTGAATTTCTGGTTGTCGGTATTTATTTCAAAGAAGAATTCACTTTTATTAGATACTATTGAAAAACACGACCTAGAAATATTTTCGTGTGAAGAATTCCGGAAAGACCTTGAATCAGTTTTTTATCACAAGGATATTTTTAAACGAAAATTATTTCCGCCATTCGATTCCTATCTTGAATTTCATGCTGTTGTTTCAGAAACAATAGCCATTCAGTACAGAGGAGGATTGATTCACGATTACAAAGACAAACTCATTTACGATTTGTGCATTCAAAGCCGCACAAGAATTCTGGTCACTAACGATTCTGATTTTGATGTACTGAAAAAATTCAAGCGACCTGAAATAATTATTATGAGCACTGCTGAGTTCTGGAAAGTTTTTAAATAATTAGTTCGAACAAATTTTTTAATACCCTGCAATTTTAAAATAATATTTTACATTTGCAGGGTATGATTAATCGCTCTTCACTCCCATCCTTACTGAAACTGATAAAAGATTTTCCATCAGTGGCATTGTTGGGTCCGCGACAGGTGGGTAAAACCACACTGGCAAAAGCCATAATCAAAACATCCAAACGCGACTCGGTTTATTTAGACCTTGAAGACCACGATGATTTTAATGCACTCGCTAATCCGAAATTGTTCTTCACCCAAAACAGAAATAAACTGATTGTGATTGATGAGGTGCAACGCAAGCCGGAATTATTTCCTGCGCTCCGCTCCGAAATTGATGCACACCGGAAACCATCTCGGTTTTTATTGCTCGGTTCTGCCAGCGTTGATTTATTAAAGCAAAGTTCTGAATCACTTGCCGGTCGGATTATTTATAAGGAACTGTCGCCGCTTTCTTTCAACGAGGTGAAGGATAAATATTCTATGGAAAGGCACTGGCTTCGTGGCGGTTTCCCTGAAGCAGTAGCTGCGCGCAATGCTGAACTGTGGCGCTTGTGGCAGCAATCGTTTGTGCGCACTTACATTGAGCGCGACCTGCCCATGCTCGGACTCAGCGCATCGCCCCATGATGTGAACCGACTGTTACACATGCTCGCTTACAACAACGGTCAGGTGCTGAATAAAAGCGAGTATGCGAAAACACTTTCGCTGTCGGTTCCAACCATCAGCATGATGATTGATTATCTGAGCAATGCTTTTTTAGTGCGATTGTTACAGCCGTTTTCAACCAATGCTAAAAAGAGAATTATAAAAACACCGCGATTGTACTTGCGCGACAGCGGCATGCTGCACTTTCTGCTGAATGTAAAAGATGCAAACAGTTTACTTAAAAATCCGAAAGCAGGTTTTTCGTGGGAAGGATATGTGATTGAACAGGTGATAGAAAAAACCGGCGACGACCGCGATTACTATTACTACCGCACACAAGACGGAACCGAAGCCGACCTCGTGATTTGCAGTCATCATACGCCCGAAATAATTGTGGAAGCAAAAATGAGTTCATCGCCTTCCATCTCTAAAAGTTTATTCAACAGCATGGAAGATTTGAAAGTGAAGAAAGGATTTATTGTTATTCCCGGTTCCGGAATTTCTTTTCCCCTGAGTAAAAATGTACAGGTGAATTCGCTGGATGTTTTTCTTGAAAAGAAAATCTGATTTTTTTCTACCCTGCAATCTTAAAATTAAATTTTAAAATTGCAGGGTTGTTTATTTCAGCAAATCAGTATTCTATCCCTTATATTCTCCAAATACATTCCGCAGCGCATCCGCAATCTCGCCGAGTGTTGCATAATTTTCTACGGCTTCAATCACTGTCGGCATTAAGTTCTCCTCTCCTTTTGCTTTTGTTTCGAGTGCTGCAAGAATCGAATTCACTTTTGCATTGTCTCTTCGCGCCCGTAATGATTTTAACTTTTCGGATTGATGTGTACGAATAGATTCATCTACACGAAAAACATTTTCAGGTGGTTTTTCATCAGCCAAAAATTTATTCAAGCCAACAATAATTTTTTCTCCGCTTTCAATTTTGCGTTGGTACTGATACGATGAGCGCGCAATTTCTTCCTGCATGTATCCTTGTTCAATTGCTGCAACTGAGCCGCCCATTGCATCAATCTTGTGAATGTATTCCCATGCTTTTTTTTCTACTTCATCAGTCAGCGCTTCAACAAAATAAGAACCACCAAGCGGGTCAACTGTTTCGCTCACTCCGCTTTCGTGCGCAATAATCTGTTGTGTTTTTAATGCAATTCCGGCAGCTTGTTCGGTTGGTAGTGAAAGTGCTTCATCAAAACCATTGGTGTGTAGCGATTGTGTTCCGCCGAGAACAGCAGAAAGTGCCTGAAGTGTTACACGAGTGATATTATTCATTGGCTGTTGCGCTGTCAATGTGCTTCCACCTGTTTGTGTGTGAAAGCGGCACATCATGGCGCGCTCATCTGTGGCGCCCATCTCTTTTGTTATCTGCGCCCACATTCTTCGTGCTGCGCGAAACTTCGCCACCTCTTCAAATAAATTATTATGTGCGTTGAAGAAAAAAGAAATCCGTTTTGCAAAAACATTTATATCAAGTCCGCGGTCAATCGCTGCTTTTAAATATGCTTTACCATTGGCGAGTGTGAATGCTAATTCCTGAACTGCATCGCTACCGGCTTCGCGAATGTGATAACCACTTACCGAAATGGTATTCCACGCCGGAACTTCACGACTGCAATAATCAAAAATATCAGTAATCAATCGCATGGAAGGTTTCGGCGGATAGATATAAGTGCCACGCGCCGCATACTCTTTCAGAATATCATTTTGTACCGTGCCCGATAATTTTTTTACATCGGCTCCCTGCTTTTTTGCTAATGCTATATATAATGCCAGCAAAATAAATGCAGTGGCATTAATGGTCATTGATGTAGAAATTTTATCGAGCGGAATTCCTTTGAAAAGAATTTCCATGTCTTCGAGTGAATCAATGGCAACTCCAACTTTTCCTACTTCACCTTCTGACATTGCGTGGTCGCTGTCATATCCAATCTGAGTGGGCAAATCAAATGCAACCGATAATCCGCTGGTGCCCTGACTTAATAAATAATGATAGCGCTTGTTCGATTCTTCAGCTGTAGAAAATCCTGCATACTGTCGCATCGTCCACAACTTATCGCGATACATCGAAGGATGAACTCCGCGTGTGAATGGAAATCCTCCCGGCAATTCTTCATTATGGCTTGAAGAATTTTTATACAATGGTTTTATTTCAATACCACTGTCAGTTTCAAATTTTTTTTCAGGAGATTTTTCTTTCATAAAATAATTTACCGCAGAGGTGCAAAGACGCAGAGGGATTTCATCATCAAATTATCAAATTTCCAAATCATCAAATCAGTATATCTTCTTCACTTCATTCTTCAAAGTATCCAATGCTTTTTGCGTGGGCATTGCCTGTTCGTTGTTAATGAAGTATTCTAAAATTCTTCGACTCAAATCTTTTCCCGATGCACTCTCCGGCAAATCAACTGCGCAACGATTAATAATGCTGACGATTTCTTCCTTCACCTGCACAATCTGATTCCAGGTTGGCGCGCTCACATAAATCTGTTGCGCGAGATTGTGTTCGAACTCCAAACGAATATTGCTGATGAGTGCGAGTTGCATATCGCGCGAATCCATTCCGGGTTTAACCACATGATGAATTAAACTATTTGGCGAAATGCGTTCGAGAAATAATGCCAATCGTTCATACGCCTGCAAACGAATTGGAAGCGCTGCTTTAAAATTATCAATACGAACTTCCAATTGTTTTTTCTCTAGGTCTGACTGCAAAAAAGATTTCAGAATAAAGTAAGCCGTAAGAAAAGTGATAAGCGATGGAATTGTGAATTTTAAAATTTCAAGAAAAACTGTCCAAGCCATTTGTATTTTTTTATTGAGGCGAAAGTAGATGAAAGAGAAATGAAAAGTGAAACCAAAAAATGAAATAATTATTTTATCATAAATTATTCACATAAAACTTTTAAATATCAATTGCAACATATTTTGTTTGAAAATGTAAGAGGCCTCAAGGCTCCTGAAAATCACCAAAAACAGGGAAAAAATGAGAATCCTCTACACATCAATTGCACTACTTTTTATCTTTAATTTAATAACAAGCGCGCAAAGTATTTCACCGCAGGTTTTCGGTTCGGCTGGAAATTATTATGCTGTTGCCGGAAACTCTTTATCATTTACAATTGGCGAAAGTTTAACAACAACTCTTACAAATTCCAATTCCAAAATCACACAAGGATTTCAGCAACCTTCGTACACTGCAACAGCAATTACTGAAGTTGAAAATCCAATTTATGATTTAAGTATCTATCCGAATCCGGCGAGCAATGTGATTACAATTTTGAATAACGGAATTAGTTTTTCGAACAACACACAATTATTTCTTATTGATGTATTGGGAAGAAGATTGATTGAACAACAACTCAACAACAAACAAACATTAATTGACCTGCAGCAAGTCGCAGCCGGCACTTACTTTATTGTGATTGAAGAAAACGGTCACGATTCATTCACGCACAAAATCACCAAAGTCCAATAATTATAAATAAACAAAACATGAAAACGCTCATTGCTAATATTGAATCCATTCTTTTTCGAAAGATTGGATTATTTGCAATCACACTTTTAGTGAGTTTGCAATTTGCATTTGCACAGGTACCTCAGCGATTCAACTACCAGGGAGTTGCAAGAGATGCTTCAGGAAATGTGCTCTCCTCACACATTATAACATTGCGGGTATCCGTATTGAATGGTGGTGCAACCGGAACTTCTGTTTATCAGGAAACCCACAGTGTGGTTACCAATCAATTTGGTTTGTTCACCGTACAAATTGGTGGTGGAACAGTTTTATCTGGAACATTTGCGGGTGTACCCTGGACATTGGGAAATCAATGGGTGAAAATTGAAATGGACTCAAACGGCGGAAGCAGTTATTCAGATATGGGTACAACACAATTGCTAAGTGTTCCTTATGCAATAGTTGCAGGAAAAATTGGAGGCAACATGAATTTAGATGACATGGGCGATGTGGATGTTACAACTGCTGCATCTGGGCAAGTTTTAAAATTTAACGGAACAACTTGGATACCCGGAAATGACAACACAGGTTCAGGTGGAAGTGGTGGAACTTATTATTCCGGAACAGGAATTTCCATTTCCGGAACCAATGTGATTAATAATACCGGAGATATAAATGCATCAGATGATATAACCAACACTACAACGGCTAATGGAGATTTATCGGGTACTTATCCGAATCCTATAGTTGATGGAATTCAGAACAAACCAATTTCTTCAACAGCCCCAACAATTGGTCAGGTTTTAAAATTTGATGGAACGCAATGGAAACCTGATGTAGATATTACTGGTGGAGGTGGAACAACATATACTGCTGGAACAGGAATAAATATCGCAGGCACAGTTATCAGTACTTCATCAATGTTGGGTGATGTAACTGGAGGAATCACAGCAAACACACTTTCAAAAATTCAGGGCAAACCTGTTTCAGCATTATCACCAACAGTCGGACAGGTTTTAAAATATGATGGAACACAATGGGCTCCGGGAACTGATATACAGGCAGCAGGTGGTGCAACTTATTCAGCAGGCACTGGAATAACAATCAACGGTTCAAATGTTATAAGCATTTCAAATTTAGGGGGTGATGTAACAGGAACTTCAACTTCAAATTCAATAAGTAATTTACAGGGAAAACCTGTTGTTGCTGGTTCACCTTCATCGGGTGAAGTTTTAAAATACAACGGAACACAATGGGTGCCTTCAACTGATATAGTTGGAAGCGGAACAACTTACACAGCTGGAACAGGTATCACGATCAATGGTTCAAATGCAATATCAGTCAATGCACTTTCAGGTGATGTAACAGGAAATCCAAATGCAACTGTTGTTTCAAAAATTCAAACAGTGAGCGTAACGAATACAATTCCAACAACCGGACAAGTATTAAAATACAACGGCACATCATGGGCGCCAGGAACTGATAATAGCGGTGGAGCTGGGACATACACAGCCGGAACAGGAATAGATATTACAGGAACAGTTGTAAGTACCCAACCAATGGGTGGCGATGTTACTGGAAATTTAGTTGCAAACACCGTTTCAAAAATTCAGAACTATTCAGTTTCGAACACAGCACCAACTAACGGTTATGTTTTAAAATGGAACGGTACTTCATGGTCACCAGCACCTGACCAAACAACAGGAAGCAGTACAAATCTCTGGATTCAATCAGGAAGCAATATTTACAATTTCAATGGAGGAAATGTTGGAATTGGTACAACTACCCCGACTTCATTATTCGATGTTGAAAGTTCAACGGCAACTAATGTGCTTGCACAATTTCAAAACAGCAATGCCACTAACACAAGTAATACTGTAAATATTCTAAACAACGGAAATGGATATAACTTAAATGTAACAAAGACCGGACAAGGCGAAGCAGTTTATATAACAAAAAACAATACAGGTTCAGGTACAACTGCAATGGTTGTAACAAATAATGGCATCGGAAATACAATGGACGCATTTGCTACCGGAACAGGTTATGCAGGATATTTTAATGGCGGTTCAAGTTCATCGGGAGCACTATGGGCTAAAACCACAGGAGTACAATATGCAGGATTATTTGACGGAGATTTAGTTGGAGGTGGAATTAAAGCAATTGTGGGTGGTTCCGGTTATGCAGGATACTTCGGTGGAAAAACAAAAATTGATTTCAATTCAACAAATGCAAGTAGTCCACACCTTGCCATCTATGAGCAAACTGTTGGAGATTGGGCACGGATAAATTTTTATAGTGGAGGAACAAATTACTGGAGCACCGCAGGATTGGTTGGAGCTGGTGCAATCTCTTCAAAATTCTCATTGAGTTTCAGTACAGTTGGAGATATTTTCACAGCTACTGGCGATGGAAATTTCGGTATAGGCACAAATACACCAACATATCGCTTGCATGTGAATGGTGATGCCGCCTATACTGGAAGCATGATGCGATTAGAAAATAATAATTCAACTAACAGCAACACAATGCTTGATATTTTTACACTTTCCAGTTCAATATTGGTGAACGGAACAAAATCTGGTATTGGTTATGGAGTAAATATTCAAAAAACCGGAACACTTTCAAGTTCGGCTGCCATATATGCCCTAAACGCTGGAACGAATGGAGAAGGAATTCGTGGAGTAGTAGTTGGCAACGGAGGTTATGCTCTCTATGGCAATGCTGCAGGAAGTGGTGCGAATTCATATTATGGAGTATATGGTTATGGATCAGGAAGTGCAGGTGCTGATTATGGAATTTATGGAGTGCAAGGTGCTGGAGCAAACGATTGGGCAGGATACTTCAGCGGTAATGTTGGATATACAGGAATGTTATTGAGTACATCTGATATTAAGTTAAAACAAAATGTACAAAATTTTAGTGGCGCATTGACTCAGGTTATGCAAATGCAACCTAAAACTTATGAATACAAACACAATGGCGATTACGAGCACATGAATCTTCCGCAAGGAGAACAAGTAGGTTTAATAGCTCAGGATTTGGAAAAAATTATTCCTTCACTCGTTCAGCCTGCAACATTTTCATATGTGGTAAAAGATGATTCTAAAGATGGTGAAGACGGTGCTGTAACCACCACACAAATTGATTACAAAGGAGTAAACTATATTGGTTTAATTCCGGTATTAATTGGCGCCATACAAGACCAACAAAAAGAAATTGATGAACTTAAATTACAGATAACCCAATTGAGTAAATAGATTCCTAGCTTATGTTTTAGTTTTTGGTTTGGGGGAAAACCACTGCAATTTTTTGCGGTGGTTTTCTTTTTATACTAATTCTTAAGTTTAGAAAGAATTCATTGAAATAAAAAGATAAATGCATAATGATTTAGTATTAAAAGCTATAAAAAACCTGATTGAATATTGAAGGTTTTATAATCATTCAAATGTTGAACTTTAAATTCGAATCATCCATATTTGAACTCTCTTGAAACTCTTTAAGCAACTCTTTCTAACCAATCGTTTTTTTGTGGCTATGGCCGCCATGGTTGCTGCCTATGCCATCAGTTTTGCTTACCCGTTTTTATTTTATTTGTGTCATGCAGTTTTGGTTTTATTCATCACCGCTTTTATTGCAGATATTTTTTTACTCTTCAACTCGCAGGTAAAAATTAAAGCATCGCGCAAAGTGCAGCCTGTGCTTTCGCTTGGCGAAGTGCAGCATGTGGAATTGCATATAGAAAATCAATCGCCTATGAAAATGCGCGCAAGAGTGATTGATGAATTGCCGGAGCAACTGCAGGAACGGAATTTTCATTTGCATTTAATCTTAGAAGAAAATGAAAAGAAAAAAATTCAATACGATGTGCGGCCACTTTCTCGTGGTGAATATTTATTCGGAAACATCAATGTGTTTTTGCAATCCATTTTAAGTTTGGTTGAACGAAGAATTATTGTTGAATGTGAATCGTCAACCGCCGTTTTTCCGAACATCATTCAGATGAAAAAATTTGAGTTGATGGCTTTCTCTCGTCTCAATACTTTCCAGGGATTGCGAAGACTGCGCCGCCTTGGTCACAGTTATGAGTTTGAGCAGATAAAAGAATATGTGCAGGGCGATGATTACCGAAGCATTAACTGGAAGGCCACAAGCCGAAAAGCCGATCTGATGGTGAATCAGTTTGAAGATGAGCGAGCGCAACAAGTTTACTGCATGATTGATAAAGGCAGAGCGATGCACATGCCATTCAACGATTTGAGTTTGCTTGATCATGCAATAAATACTTCGCTCGTGATTTTAAATATTGCTTTGCGCAAGCACGACAAAGTAGGACTTGTTTCGTTTGCAGATAAGTGCGATGTGTTTGTGAAAGCTGAAAAAGGCGGATACCAATTGCGAAAAATTATGGAACAATTGTATCGTGAACAAGAAAGAATGTTCGAAGCAAATTTTGAAAACCTGTATTCGATAATTCGAAGTGCCATTACACAACGGAGTTTGCTGTTTCTCTTCACCAACTTCGAAAGTTATTATGCAATGGAACGAGTGATGCCTTTATTGCGTCGTATGAATCTGCGACACTTGTTAGTAGTAGTGTTTTTTGAGAATACAGAAATTGAAGATTACTCCAAACAGAAAGCAAATTCATTAGAAGAAATTTATAATCACACCATCGCACAAAAATTTTCAGCGGAGAAACTACAGATTGTTCAGCAACTGACTTTTTATGGCATTCAAAGTATTCTCACCCGGCCGGAAGAATTGGCACTCAACACAGTCAATAAATATTTAGAGTTGAAATCCCGTGGACTGATTTAGTTTTTATATATTACAAAAGTCTTAGCCAACTTATCATGCAATGCCTGATGCCGCGAATCGAATGCAGCCATGATGTATCCGATTAATAAAATGATGGAAGAAACAAATTTTGCAAAATATCTTCCGGTTGCATTCATAAATGAAATCCGTTCGCCTTGTTCGCTTACAACCATAATTCCTACAGTGATTTTGCCAAAGCTTCCCATGTTGCTCGAACTTTCCATTCCGGCAAAGTAGAGCCAGCCGACTAACAATGAAATCGGATTGGTTGCAAAAGACGAATAGGAATAGCCATTTAAAAATACTAATGCAAATAATGATGATGCAATGCTGATGATAACTACATCAATGAATATTGCTGCAAAGCGAGTCCAGAAATTTGAGTATCTGAAATTCAGTATTCTGTTTTCGGGTAAGTCGAGAATTGTTTCCAAAAATTTATTTCTCAGTGTTTCTCTATGCTCTATGTGTCTCCGTGGTTATTATGCAAATGCCTGCAAGTCCACTAACTTTTTATACAAACCACTTTGCGCAATCAATTGGGCATGTGTTCCTCGTTCTTCAATTCTTCCCTGATTCAACACTATAATTTCATCAGCGTGTTGAACAGTTGAAAGACGGTGAGCAATCACAACTGCTGTGTGATCTTTCAATAAATTATTCAATGCATCCTGTACCAATTGTTCCGATTCCGTATCAAGTGAGGAGGTGGCTTCATCTAAAATTAAAATCGGCGGATTGCGAAGCACTGCTCTTGCAATGGTTATTCTTTGTCGTTCGCCACCACTCAGTCTATTTCCTCTGTCGCCAATTATAGTTTGATAGCCTTGTTCTTTTTTTATTATGAAGTTATGTGCATTGGCAACTTTTGCTGCTCGAATAACTTCTTCTTCTGTAATACCTGTTAAACCAAAAGCAATGTTATTTAATAATGTATCGTTAAATAAAACTGCTTCCTGTGTTACCATTCCGAACATGCTTCTCAAGTCAGCAATTTTGTAATCACGCAAATCATTTCCATCTAATAAAATACTTCCTTCCACCGGATCATAAAACCTAGGAAGCATATCAGCAATGGTTGATTTTCCTGCCCCTGATGGACCAACCAGCGCTATCATTTTTCCTTTTTGAATAGTGAGATTGATATTGTGCAATACTGCTTTTCCTTCAGCATGAGAAAAACCAATATCTTTTAATTCAATACTATGATTGAATGATGAAACACTTTTTGCATTTTCTTTTTCTTCGATTTTTATTTCAGCATCTATAATTTGCTGAATTCGATCAGCAGATGCCATACCTTTTTGAATATTATAATATGCAGTTGACAATGCTTTGGCAGGACTAATGATTTGTGAAAACAACGCAACAAAAGCTATGAACTCTTCCGCTTTAAGAAATTCAGAGTTGAGTAGAACTAATCTTCCTCCATAAAAAAGCACAAACACAATTACTGCGATACTTAAAAATTCTGAAAGCGGAGAAGAGAGATCTTTTTTACGCTGCATACTTTTAGATAATCGGTAATACTTCATATTGTCATCACCGAATTTTTTCTCAAGGTATTTTTCTGCTCTGAATGCCTTTACAATTCTGTTTCCTGAAATAGTTTCATCAAGAAGTGATAGAAGGTCGCCAATTGTTTGCTGTCCTTTTGCTGATTGTTTTTTCAAGAGCCGTCCAATTCTTCCAATGATTAATCCGGTGATTGGCAGAATAATAAAAATAAATATTGTTAACTGCGGACTAATAATTATTAGTGCAACCAAAAAAACAATTATGGAAATTGATTCGTTTATAATGCTTTCAATAAAATTCATGATTGACCAATCAATTTCCTGCACATCATTCGTACAGCGCGAAATTATATCCCCTTTTCTTCCTTCAGTGAAATAAGATACCGGAAGCTCCAGAATTTTTTTGAAAATATTATTCCGAATATTCCGAATTACTCCGTGCCGCATTGGTGCTATGCAATAAAGCGCGACATAGCGCGTACTGTTTTTAATAAAAAAAAGAACAGGCACACAAATACATAAAAAAATTAAAGCAGCTGTTGCGCCATGTTGTGAAATAATAATTCCAAACTGGTAATTAAAATAATCAAGCGCTCCTTTAGCATTAAAATGCAACCCCGGGTCAATGACCACAGGTTTGGTTTGCTTAAATAATAATTGGAGAAATGGAACAAGCATCATCAGACTGAAAACTGAAAAAATACTTGAGATGGTATTGAAAAAAATATTGAGTCCGATATTTCCCCAATAAGGGCGCGCATATTTCAGCAACGAATTAAGTTTCTTCATTCGGGGGTAAAATTAACACTAAGTTTAACTTTACATTTGCCCAATTACTATGCAACACATTCGACAGAAAAAAATAGGCGAATTAATTCGCAAAGAGCTGAGCACATTGTTTCAGCGAAATGGAATAAGCACACATGGTGGTGGTATGGTGACCATTTCAGGTGTAGATGTTACTCCTGACCTGATGATTGCCAGAGTGTACTTGAGTTTATACAATATAAAAACTCCGGATAAGTTTTTAGAAAACCTGAATGAAAAAATGCATGAATTCCGTGGTCAGTTAGGAAATGAAATCCGACACCAGGTTCGCCATATTCCGGAATTGGAATTCAGAATAGATGATACACTTGATAATGTTTTCAAACTTGAAGAATTATTAAAGAAGAATAAGGAGCAATAGTTTTTTCATGCATCTCCCCTCGCTATTTGCACGCCGGTACCTGGTTTCAAAAAAATCGACTCAGGCAATAAATATTCTGAGCGGCATTTCAGTTTTAGGAATGTTGGTTGGCAGTATGGGTTTGGTATTGGTGCTATCAGTTTTCAATGGGTTTGAAAGTTTAGTGGTATCGCTTTACGATAAATTTTATCCTGAGATTATTATTTCTCCAAGCACGGGAAAATTCTTCAACGAAAATTCGATTCATTATGATGAGCTGAAAAAAGTGGATGGAATAAAAGCATACTCACTTCAGTTAGAAGAAAAAGCATTGCTTCGTTATGGCGATAATCAATACATCGCTACAGTGCGCGGAGTAGACAGCAATTTCACCCAGATAAGTTCTGTGCAGAATTCCATGTTTCATGGTCAGTTTTTATTGCACAGTAATAGTTATCCGTATGCAGTTGTAGGAGCAGGAATTGAACAGGCGCTCGGGTTGAATTATGAAAATCCATTCAACGAATTATCCATTTACATTCCTAAAAAGGGAGTGAGTTATGTATTGAACCCGGAAAATGCTTTTAATCGCGAGTTGATTCGGCCAATCGGAAGTTTCAGTATTCAACAGGAATTTGATATGGAATATGTTTTTGTTCCGATAGAATTTATGCGAACATTATTGAATGAACCTGAATCTGTTTCAGGGATTTCTATTGCAGTAAAAACAGGAGCAAATGTTGACCGGATAAAAAGTGAACTGAAAAAAATATGCGGAAAAAATTTCGAAGTGCTCGACCGTTACGAACAAAACAAATCTTTATATGCCATAATGAAAATTGAAAAGTGGGTGGTGTATGCAGTTCTTACTTTCATTTTAATAGTTGCGGCATTCAATATTATTGGTTCGCTTTCCATGCTGATTATTGATAAACGAAAAGACATAAACATTCTTCGTGTGATGGGCGCTGATTTACCTTCTATAAAAAAGATATTTTTGTATGAAGGAATTTTACTTTCATTCATTGGGTGTGTTTCAGGATTTATTTTATCAGTGATTCTCATTTTGCTCCAGAAAAAATTCGGACTAATTGAAATCGGAGGCGGAACATTTGTTGTGAATGCCTATCCAGTAAAAATGCAATTAATGGATTTTGTATTAGTGTTTTTTACCGTGATGGGAATTGGAGTAATGGCTTCGTGGATTCCAATGATGCGAAAGATGAACAACCCTACAAGATTATCTTTCGAATAATTTATTTTTCTTATGAAATATTTCCTGAAATAAATTTTCAATATATATAAATAAAAAAAAGGGATTGAAAATTCAACCCCTTTTAATTATTCAAACCAATTAACCTAAATTAAAAACTTGCAGCCATCATCAATTTGAACATGCGAACAAATGATGATGCTTTTCTTCTTGAAACTTCAATTAAACTACCGTCGAACAAAATTACTTTCTTTACTTTATCTGTTATCACTTCTTTCACTTGACTGAGATTAATAATGTGTGATTTATGTATGCGCTGAAAAAAACGAGTGTCAAGTTGACGCGCATGATAACTCAAATTATGTGAACTAAAGAAGCGTGTGCCGTCAGCAAAATAAAACATGGAATAGCTTTTAGCTGCTTCAATTCGAACAATTTTATTATAAGGAATAACAAGTGCTCCTTCTTTAAAGGATTTCAAAACAACATAATCAGTTAATCCACCAACCGGCTTGTTGGTTTCAGGTTTCATAAAAGAATTAAAATGACCAGGAAAAGTTGGAGCGGTGCGTGTTGCAAAACTTGGTTGTGGTGTCATGATGTAGAGGTTTTGTTTTGTTATTATTTTTGGTTGAAGGTTAATTCTTTGGTAATTTTTTTCTTGTTTTATTCTTGGTGAGACCAAAGTATCTTTTAAGTACCCTTAACAAAACTGAAACATGCTGAACAGGAAAAATCTTATGCTGAATGTGACTGGCCGCGTACAAGGAGTCTTTTACAGAGCAACAGCCAATGAAATTGCCATTGAACTTGGCTTGAAAGGATATGTAATGAATATGAATGATGGTTCTGTTTTCATTGAAGCAGAAGGCACTATTGAGCAACTAACAAAATTTATTGAATGGTGTAAACGCGGTCCTTCACGAGCTATAGTAACTGATGTAAATATTCAGGAAGGAATGGTAAAAGAATTTACTGATTTCAAAATCAGACATTAGAACTCCACTTTTATTTTGAATAAATTAAAAATACTGTTGGCTTGTGATGAAGATCCGGTTTATTTTTTTTCCATTCAGCAATAGAAAGTGTTTTAATAAACTCATTTGGTTGAGTTAATTCAGCAGCAATACACAAAAGTATTTTTGAAGAACAGGTTTTTAAGATATCATCCAGCATGGAATTATTCCGATAAGGAGTTTCAATAAAAATTTGAGTTTCATTTTTACTAATAGAAACCTCTTCCATTTTTTTCAGCGCATTTATTCTATCAGAAGATTTTATTGGAAGGTACCCATTGAAACGAAATTGCTGTCCATTAAATCCTGAAGCAACTATCGCAAGTATTATTGATGAAGGTCCTGTAATTGGTTTTACCTTTATATTTAATCGATGTGCTTCCCTCACCCAATAATTCCCCGGATCAGCAATACATGGCATTCCTGCTTCTGATATTAATCCAACATCATTTCCATTTAATAAATATTCAAAAACATATTTGTCAGTTTTCTCCGGGAAGTTTTTATCCATTAAAACCAAACTGTTTTCTGAAAATTCTTTTTTATAACCTATGCTTCTTAAATATCGTCGGGCACTTTTTTCGTTCTCAACAATAAATAAATCCACATGTTGAACAACATCTTTTACCTCTTGTGAAATTACATTTATACCTTCTTCGCCGAGTGTTGCGGGAATTAAAAACAATGTGCCTTTTTTCATTCAGGTGATGAAAATAACTTTAAACTTTTTATGAAAAATAAATTTCAGAAACTTTCAAAAGATTTTTATTTAAGAAGCAATGTCATTCAGGTAAGCAAAGAATTATTAGGGAAATTTTTAATCACAAATATTGATGGAATAAAAACCGGTGGAATGATTACTGAAGTTGAAGCCTATAACGGAATAATTGATAAAGCCTCACATTCATTTGGTGGAAGGCGAACGGCAAGAACAGAAACTATGTTTGCTTCAGGCGGAGTTGCTTATGTTTATCTGTGTTATGGAATTCATCATCTCTTTAATGTTGTTACAAACGAAAAAAATATCCCCCAGGCAGTTTTAATCCGAGCTATTGAACCATCAATTGGAATTGAAGAAATGTTAAAGAGAAGAAAAAAGGAAACAGTGAACCCAAATTTAACTTCAGGTCCTGGTTCAATGAGTTCAGCTCTTGGAATAAAAATTTCTGAATCAGGTATTGATTTAACAAAAAATAAAATTTTTATTGAGGACAGGGCAATTCTCCTAACCGAAAAAAATATTATAAGTACAAAAAGAATTGGTGTTGACTATGCAGAAAAAGATGCCTTACTAAATTATAGGTTTTATATAAAAGGAAATAAATTTATTAGTCAACCTTAAAATTTCGGACAATATGTTTTTCTCATTTTCTTAGATTGAACAAGATTATTATAAATAATAGCAATCTCAAAACCTCCTTGTCCATTAGTTGGTTTATTTAAGGTACTTGTTGTTATATCATAACTAACACCTGCCTTTAAGCTTTTTGTTATCATTCCAATGGTTGGAATAAGAGATTCATTGTAACGGGCAAATGCCCCTAAATAAATAACCGTACCTACCTTTCTTTTATTCTCAGTAAAATTTAAACCAAATGCCGCACCCCCAACAAATTCCTTAGATGGCCCTTGAAATGCATATTCAACTGCAGGAAACATATATACTTTATTGTTGAATCCAAATGTTGCACTTGCATGAGCCACTTTTTTTGAATAAACTTCATTAAGAGTAAGTTTCTGTTTCAATGATTCATTTGGTTTATTCAAATGAAATGCTCCCAGTCCAAATGAAATCTGTGAATATTTGTTTAACTGTCCGTTGAAAGCCACCCCCATTCCAATATCACCATATATAGTGGTGCTAATTAAATTTTCATTGCTAATAATTTGATTATCGAATCCTTTTCCGGTAAATTGATTCCCAAAAAATAATTTCGACGGGTCAATACCTTTTTGCGTAAAACCACCTTGCAAACCAAAAGATATATGGTAATTATTTGTACCATCTAATGATTGATGATAGGCAATAGAACCTTGCACATGCATAGTTGAAAGATTTCCATCACCGGCCACATCATTTAAAATTAACACCCCCAATCCTAACGAATTTCCACGAAATCTTCCTCTCATCAATTGAAAATCAGCAAAAATATCAGGAGTTGAATAAACAGATGGGGCAGAAATTGATCCCCATTGACTTCTATAGTTTATTCCAACTCTTGCTGTACCTCCCATATTCCCAGTTAATGCCGGATCTTGAGTGAGTGGAGCATAATAGAATTGAGAAAAATGCCAGTCTTGTGCATTTACATTTATACTAAGAATAATAAATAAAACAATGGAAGTAAAAATTTTCATGGGCTTACAATTGTTTTTACAACGAAGTTAAAGGGCTAAAAATTGTTTGGAAAATTATCAATTATTTTAATTACAGACCAATTTTATTTTTAATGCTGCATCTTTTCTCCAAAAGCTAAATCTCCTGCATCACCAAGACCGGGCACAATGTACGATAATGAATTCAGTTCTTTATCAATTGCCCCAGTCCATAAGGTAAAGTTATCAATTAAATTTCTTACTTTCTCAATTCCAGCTTCACTTGCAATTACTGAAACTATATGAGTATGTTTCGGCTTACCCAATTTAAATACTTCTTGTAAAGTTAATGCCATTGAATTGCCGGTTGCGAGCATTGGATCAGCAATAATTAGAATTTTATTTTCTATTGAGCTGCTAGCCATGTATTCCAATTTAATTTCAAATGTTCCATCCTCATGATGATGACGATAAGCTGAAATAAAAGCGTTATCGGCCTGATCAAAGTAATTTAATAATCCATTATGTAAAGGCAAACCTGCTCTTAAAATGGTTCCCAAAACCGGTTGTTCTTTTAACACAGGAATATCAATTTTACCCAATGGAGTTTGTATAGATCGTTTTTGGAATTCCAGTGTTTTACTGATTTCGTACGCTGCAATTTCACCAACCCGTTCTATGTTTCGGCGAAAACGAAGACGATCATTTTGGATTTCAATGTCCCGGATTTCTGATACAAATTGATTTATTAATGAGTTGGTTTTTGAAAGGTCAACTACCATAGTTTATTCTTTTATCCATTTTAGCGGCCAAGGTAAGCGATTTAGTTTTATATAAGGATATTGGACAGCAACTCCTCCGAAACCTTTATAAAATCTTGCAACTTCTGCAATTTCTGAGCCTTCAAAGTCAAATGTTATATTGTTACCTGAATATAGTTTGAACAATTCGTTTAATAAAAAAAACATAGCTGAATTCTTTTTTCCCAATGAAGAGGATGCATTAAACAAATTTATACCTATATTTTTTGAAGAAAGTAAAAACAAGCCAGCCTGTAAATTATTTTCAGTATCTCGAATTTCATAGATTTTTCCACTCTTATTATTAACTGCAGTTTTTATTATTGATTCCAATACCTGGTAATCCTTCTTTTTCAGTTCTGTTTTTTTTCCAGCTGTTTCTTGAAATAAATTTATTAACGATTTTATTTTTCCCTTATCATTGAAAATCAAATTTAATTTTTCGGCTTTACGGATATTTCTTTTTGTGTTATCATTAAAAGAACTAAATATTTCCGCATACTTTTTATTTAAATCAAGATAATGTGTCACCTTTAATTTACATGAATATTCTTTCGCGTTCAGATGACAAAAGCTATTTAAATTAATTTCTATGAATTTGAATTTTTTAGGAATTGCTTTTAAAAAATCGCTAACATCGGTTTCTTTTATTCCATTTCCATATAATCCTAACTGCTGAGTAAAGTAGGGTTGATACAAATATTTTATTCGTGCTTTCGTTCTGAAAGTGAGTGGAAATATTTTTTCATACTCACCAAAAACCAATGCATCCCAACCGGGGCTTACAATATTTAAGTACCAGCTATAACAATATGGTAAATGATTTTCACATGTTTCAACACAACGATCCCATTTTACAAAATCAATTGCATTGTGCTTTATATATTCAGGCTTCATTCTTTTGCGTACTCAATAAACTCTTCAAAACAATTCTGCCATCCCTTCCAAATAGAATTTTTGCCTACCAAATCATTGTGTGCAATGAAAATAAATGTCCCATTCACTTTTTTTATTTCATCGGTAATTAGTTTTAATTCTTCAAGGCCTGATTCAGCCGTCACTTTTAAATAATAGTATAAGGTACTATCCATCGCAGCGAAAGGAAAAATTCTTAAAGCAGTAGTATCGTCTCGTTTTAAATCATAGAAAAAAAACGGTGATGCAATGCTTGCTCTGAATCCAATAACATTTGGATTTCCCATTGTATAGTCTTCCTGAATTCCTTGCTCAATTAAATTTCGATAGGTATAAGGGAAATTCAATTGCAGAAAATGTTGACGGCTTCGAACAATTTGCTTTCCGGAAACTGAATTCAATCTGGCTATTTCAGTTTCAACTTTGTTAGGTTTTTTAAATGATTTATAACTCGGATGTATTCCAATTAAAAATTTATCAGCAATGTTTTTTATTGTGGATTGCATCCGAGAACTGCTCCATGGATTGTTTTTATCCTTTGGTCCATAATTACTCATCAGAAAAAAGTAGATGGGGTAAACACGGTGTTTCAAACTGATTCGGTGTTGATCTTCAAAAGTGTCGTAGGGATCCTTTTGTTCGCCACTTAAAACTTTTTTTCTTTCTCTTAAATAATCCCAATCCCGGCGCAGATATGCTTTGATCATCCCGCCATACGAACGATACCATGGTAGTTCGGCGTATTTGAATGCCTGATCAATGTCGTATGTAAGAATGAACTGATATTCCTTTGAAGAAAATATTAATTGCGGAAACTTTGATTTAATCAGTTCCTTTAAATGAATTGCATAGTGATTCACAACTGGTTTTTGATGAAATGCCTTATAGTAAGCAACGCCCTTTTCAACCCTGAATCGGCCATGGTTATCTTCTTTAAACGGCAAATATTCTTCGTATCTTGATACTAAAAAAAAAGCTGCGGCAAAAGGATCGTATGGTAAATCAGCTTCTTTTTTTGCTGTAAATAATGTTACAATTCCATTGTGTTCGCCATACTCTGTTCGCTGTGGTTTTATTTCGTTTTCAAACAATAAAGGATGTGCTAAAATAAATAATTCTGAACCCAACCGGTCCTTGCTGTAATTTAATTTTGAACCCTGATATTGATAGAAACGATCGGTACTTGTCGTAAATTCAAAATCAATTTCGAGTAACTCGCGAAGCAGCAGGTCGGCAATGTATTGAAGTCGTGGAGTAACTTTTATTGTATAAATCAGAATCATGTTGGAACCGCAAAGTTATCAGTCTAAATAGAACTTCTGTTTATTTAAAAACATACTTTTTAATAACGGGCTACTGTTATATCGTATGTCATTTGAAAATTTTTTAATGCCCAGCAATGTTTCAAATATATTTTCAATTCCAATTTTATCTGCCCATTCAAGTGGCCCAATCGGATAAGCAGTGCCGAGTTTCATTCCGGAATCTATATCTTCTTTTGAGGCCGTTCTTTCTTCTAATGTAAAACAGGCTTCATTAATAATCATGAATAGTATTCTCGGAGTTACCATACCAACCCTATCATTTACAATTCTGGTTTTCCAATTCAAAGATTCAAAAATGTTTTTCCACAATGAAAATTCATGCTGATTGAGAAATGAAATTTCCTGAACAGGTCGTGATAAAAAAGTTGGAAGCGAATTAATACCAGCAATGATTGAAGAAATATTTTTTCTATTAGTCATTTGAGCCAACGATTTTTTAACCGCACATAGCAAAACAAATTTCCCTGATGTAAAAACTGAATCTGCAATTTCTAATCTGTCGTCTGCATTCAAATCAACTATTATATCAAAAGCTGAAAAATTAAATTGGGCTTTAAAATTTTCTGATTCAATCAATTCATGTTCATTAGCAATTATTTTTCTGAATTCTACTAATCTTTTTTCTTCGCCAGCAATAGCTATTTTCATTTTTTAAATTAAAGGGCACAAAATAAAAAATTAGCTATGTATCAAATTAAAAATCTCATTTTAAAATTGTCATTAACATTTTTTAGTATTCTGATTTTTTCTTGCGCAGAAAACAAGCATGTTTGCAATTCGAAAACTCAAATCCAAACTTTAACCATGCAAAAAAAAATAATCCAAACCGACAAATCTCCAGCGCCAATTGGCCCATATAGTCAGGCTGTAATGGTGGGTAACCTACTATTTGTTTCAGGTCAAGTGGCCATCATTCCAGAATCAGGAAAAATAATTCAAGGTGATATAGCTACTGAAACTATGCAGGTTATGAATAACATTCATGCAATTCTTGTACAAGCAGGAATGGATTTCGAAAATATTGTAAAGACAAGCATATTTTTAAAAAACATGGATGACTTTGCTAAAGTGAATGAAATTTACGGTTCAAATTTTAGTGGCGATTTTCCAGCCCGCGAAACAGTTCAAGTTTCAAGATTACCAAAAGATGTCAATGTTGAAATTTCAGTTGTCGCTGCAAAATAAATTTTACTTAGAACGACGAACAAGGTAAACGCCAAAAAGAATTATTGCCAATGCGAAGAAATCAATCAACCCGATTGGTTCTCCGTCAGCAACTCCCCAACCGAGCGCAACCAGTGGCATAAAATAAGTTACAGTACTTCCGAATAATGCGCCGGTGGTTTGTATTAAATAATTGTACATAACCAATGCAATTGAAGTTCCGAAAGCACCAAGTATCATGCAACTGCTCAATGAATACATAGCTCCTTCAGTGAGCAATCGTTGAGTGAAATCAGTAGTCATTAACCAGCCAAATGCAAAAGGGCCCATGAATGCCATCGCAGTTGCTGTCATTAAAATGGGATTACAACCTTGCAGGTATTTTGTAATAATGTTATTGCTGAGGCCGTATAAAGCAGTTGCAATAATTATCAATGTTGCATAATAAATATTTGATTCAGTACCTCCTTCGTTATTAAAAAGTATTAGCATAACTGAACCGCCAAAGCCAACCAATATCCCAATTATCTTCAGTGCGTTGGATTTCATTTTAAAAAATAGCAATCCAATAAATAAAACGAACAAAGGAGTTAATGCATTTAAAATTCCAGCAAGCGAACTGCTTACCTGTGTTTCGGCTTCAGTAAATAAAAATGCCGGAATACCACTTCCGGTTAAGCCCATCAATATCATGTAAACAACTTTCTTCCTGTCAATTTCTCTGAATCGAATTAATAAAAACGGAAGTAATACCAGACACGCAGTTGAAATTCTGATGGCAGCAACTTGTGCCGATGAGAAAACGAGCAAACCTTTTTTCATCAATATAAAACTGCTTCCCCAAATCAGTACAAGAACTATATAAATGAAGAGATGATATGGGGATAATTTTTTTGTCATTGATGCAAATATTGATTAACCAAAATTGCTTTGTCGAAATAGTAATCGACAAGGAAATTTTAAATTGGCTTACAGAAAATAATATTTCCTACTGCTTCACAAATTTTTCTGTAATGCAATCTTTTCCGTTTTGAAACCGCACGAGATAAATTCCCGAACTCATCAAGGAAACATCAAATGATTGCTGATGAATTGAATTTCCAGAAACATAATTTATAGTTTGTAATTGCTGACCTGATAAACTGTAAATGGAAAGTGTGCAATTTGCATTTTCAGTTGTTGCTGTTACAATCATCATCTCATTTCCCTGAACAGGATTCGGAAAAATTTTAATTGACGAACTGTTTTCTGAAAGCGAAGCAGTTTCAGTTTTAGGAGCAGTGCCGGGAGTGGAGAGCCACTTCACTGCATTCACTAATAATTTTTCGTGCGAACCACCAACTGCCGAATGAAAGGACGAATACAATGCATCATTCGTATCACCGGTGCCATCATCAGCAGGAGAACTGTCGCCGAGACCACAAACTTTTCCACTCATGTAATTACTTGCGCAAAACATAACCTGTGTGTTGCCGGTATTTGATGCACCGGTTTTATAAACCAAACCTTTCACTGTGCTGTTGTTCGCTGTGTTGAGCATGATACTTGTTCCGTTGTTGAACTGAACAGATGTAACATTTCCAAAACTTCCATGCAAAATCGGATCGGTTGGCAGATTCGGAATGTTCGAAGTGGTTTGCGAAAAATTCTGCAGATCGAAAACAAAACCAAAAGCATTATTCTGAATCGTGTTGTTGGTGATTAAATCATTCCAGATGGCAGGTGAATCCCAACCATCATTGTTTCTGTCACTAACTGTGTGATCCGAAATCATCAGTAAGCCGCCACCGTTTTTTACAAAATTCATAATCGCAGTTTTTTCACTTGTTGTAAAACGAATATTTGGTTCATCCACAATAAAAACTTTGTAGTTTGCCAAATCTTGGGTGTTGGATGTTACACCATAAGTGATCAAACCATTGTATGGAAGTGTTTCAACACCAAAACCCTGCTTCACTAAATCAATGGCGAAATAAGAAAGCGCACCTTTCCAATATGTTTCGGAAGTTAATGATGTGATATTACTTTGGGCAGGTGTTGGATTTCGCTGTGGGTTCGATTCATTACCTGAACCAACAACCATTGCACCCCCGCTACCTGTTCCGATATTAAATAAATCAGCATCCATTACCCAATCTGCATTGCCCGCCATCTCTGCCGATGAGGCATCGAATAATACTTTAATGGTTTGTGCCTTTATCTGCGCGGTGAAAACTGTTACACTTAAACCAATTGAAAAAAGAATTTTGTTCATGGTATTTTTTTATCCGAATCAAAAATAGAATTGCTTTTGATGAATTGAAGTTTCTAAAAGGTATTGTGTCAACTATTTTATTTAAGGTAAATCTGTTTGTTATTTCTTTCCTTAAAAATCTCATGAAATTTCATTCACAAAAAAAAGAGGAGGCCGAAGCACTCCTCTGATAAAATAAAATTGTAAAAACCTACCTTTTAAAATTGACTTTTATTTTCTGATTCAATTACTGCAAAACTATTTTCTTATAAAGGTTCATATAATTCATAACTACCTGCACCAGGTAAACTCCCTTTGAAAGAAAATCCAGATGCAGATTCATTTCATTTTCTCCTGCTACAGCATTTGCACTTTGCTTGTAAACCATTTTACCATTCACATCTGAAACGATTAAATCATAAGACTGATTGCGGACAGCATTGAAACGCATCTGAGTTAATCCTTCTGAAGGGTTGGGATAAAATTCAATAGATGAATTTTTATTTTCTGCTTCGTATATGCCATTTGGTGCATGAATACATTCCGTTATTTTAACAGAGCAGACATCGCCATTCAGATAAACCAAAACATTGTTTAAATCATCTTTACAAAATTGTCCTGATAAAATAGTAAAGCGGATTTTTACCAGCGGAGTATTATTCGCGAAACTTGTGATACTGAAAGAAGTGAAGTAAACAGTTGAATCGGTCATGTTGTAATTCGAAGTAATCGATAAATAACTTGCCAGCTTCAGAATGGTATCGTACGAAAAATTTGCCTGATTGTATTTGAAAGAAAAATCAAGTGCATTTATAGTATCACCCGATAAAAAGTAAACAGGAAATTCAACAAAACCGACACCGGAATCAGCGTGCGCAATATCAAAAACAACAGTATCCTGCGCATCAATAATGCTCATGTCATTTGGTGATTGGGCAAATGAAATAAAAGAAGAAAAAATTATGGCAACTATCAGTACAATCTGTTTTTTCATTTGATTTTAATTTAAAAAAACCCACCCCGAAAAGTTGGGATGGGTTTATAATGTTTAAGAAAAAATTACTTCTGTATCACAACCTTTTTGGTTGTAACAAAATTGGTGTTAGATACCTGAAGCAGGTAAACACCATTCGCTAGATTGGCAGTATTTATCTGTAGTTTCTCATTTGCATTTACATTATCAGATTTGAACAGCAAACTTCCATTCACGCTGAATAACTGTATAGTTGCATCTTCTGATGAAACAACATTTAAAACATCACTTGCCGGATTAGGGAAAATATTCACATTGTAATCGGAAGCCGATTCGTCAGTGTTAATTTCCATTCCAACGCGATCTCCATTCAGATAACCTTCGAGTGAATTAAAATCAGATTTTGTAACATCACCCTTAGTGGTAAAACGAACAGTAGCAACCGGTTTTCCCAATGAATAATTCTGCAAACTGTTTGAAGTGAAACGCAAAGTGTTATCACCTGCATTGAAATTACCAAGTGTTTCAATGTTTTCGTCAGTACTGATAATTGAATTAAACGAAAGTTTTGATTCATTGAATTTCACTGCGAAATCCAGTGCGTTAACTGAACCTGCTGCTGATGCATAAACCGGAACATCAATATAACCATCAACTGTAACAGCTTTGGTTAAATCTAAAACTACTTTTCCTGCTTCGTTGTCAATTTTTAAATTACCGTTTCCTGCAGTTGAGTAATTACCATTCACATCTCCGATCAAAATGCCTTTGTAAGTTTCGGTAATAAGTGTAACACAATCACTCGAAGTATCAGCACTTAAGTTTGGCAATGGAAGACAGAAAGGAACAACCGGTACTCTGTTTTTGTAAGCGCCTACTCCATCATCGTTAGGATAAGTCAAAGAAACACGGTAAGCCAAATCATTATTCAATGTAGTTAAGTCAATGAACAACCAATCTTTTGAAAGCGGACCGGTTGAAGTTCCATTTGCATTGTAGTTCCATGCTTGTTTCATTTCTGGATTTATTAAAACTGTACGCTGATTAATTTGAGAAACATCACCTGCGCTGACAACACCATCCAGATTCACATCCATTGCAATTAACTGGAAAATAGAAGGAGTGAAAGTTGCATCATTGATTAACACTCGTCTTGCAAGAAATGCATCAAAGCCATTAACAACCGGTTGAATACTTGTTGCCGAAGCAATGTCTTTTTTAATGGTAAGGTTTGCACCGTTGTTAGTGCTGTAAGTAAAATGACCTGTTAAATCAGGTTGAGTTGCAGTTGCTGATAAGTTAGAGCAAGTATTGTTGTTGCCATAAATATTTGTAATCAGGTATTGAGCTGCATTACCTGAGTTGTAAGGCATCGCTGCATTGTTCGACCAGAAACTTAACAGACCAACAAATGAACTGTCTTTGTAAGTATTGTACTTACCCGCATCAGCAGCCACTTGTTGCACGCCTGTGATATAACTTTCCTGCAATGAAACAACGCTGAAGTCAGCGGTATCAATTGCAACGAAGTTTACTGTTTTGCTGAACTCAACACAGAAAATATTTCCAGTACCTGCGAAGAAAGTATTAGCAGGAGCATTGCCATTGAAGAATAAAGAAATATTTACATTGTGATTTACCGCATCAATGCTATTGATAACATCAACATAAGCCGGGTTAATCAAATTACTTGAAACTGTTACAATACCGGTTGGTGCTACTTTGTTTGCATCATAGTGCATCACCACATCATATCCGATCACATTAGCTACCGGAGAAAAAGCATCCACCTTCATGCAAAAAATACTTGGCTCGCAAGTGTTTGTTGCATTTACAATTTTGTATGGAAGTGCATTCGGATCAGCAAGACTTATAGATATTGTGCTTGAAGTTGTTGAAGCACCATTGTTGTCGGTTACCACAGCTTTTATCTGGCGGTTGCCGAATGGTGAGCCACTTGTCCAACCGAAACTGTATGGAGAAGTATTATCAATTCCAACTGAAACATTATCTACAAAAAATTCGACCTGAGAAACTGTACCATCCGCATCATTTGCATTGGCAGTAATATTTACAACAGCAGGTGCAACAAAAGAAGCTCCGTTTGAAGGTGAAGTAATCGAAACTGTAGGAGCAACATTGTTGCCGACAATAACTGTTACAGCAGATGAAGTTGTTTGTCCGCCATTGTTATCGGTAGCTCTTGCTTTTAATGCATGTGTTCCCACAACAGCAGTCCAGTTAAAAGAATATGGAGAAGTGTTATCGCTTCCAACCACAACATTGTCAACCAAAAATTCAACATTGGTAACTGAGCCATCTGCATCATTTGCAGTAGCTGCAATTGCAACTGTACTTGGCAAAACAAAAGTTGCATTGTTTGCAGGTGAAGTTATACTTACAGTGGGCAAAGTATTCGGCACACCAAAAGTTCCTGTCAAACTCGGAATGGTGATTTCAGCACCCACCGGATTTGAAGAAACAAAATTTTGTACTCCTGCACTTGGAGTTCCAATCTGAAGATTTAATTCAAAATGAAAAATTCCTGTTGTTGTAAACTGACCAATCAATACACGGTTAGCAGCAGTTGGACCTGTTGCACCACCCAGTACTGCAATAGAACCATTTGATGTAGTGAAGTTTCCACCCACTTGGCTTATACCATCAAAAACACCAAGATCTCCATTTCCCGTATTGGTTAATCCAACAAAAGTGACTGATGCAGGTGATCCTGCAATCATACCATCTTGTGTGTTAATCGCAATTCCTGCTGAAGCATCGTTATTCTGAAGCATAATTGGTACTGTATTGTTAAGAAGCGCTCCGTTGCTGTCTTCTGTTTTAAGAACAGCAACATTGCCTGCAGCATTTCCTCCCATTGAAAACCAAGAGTCAACCATCACCGAATTTTTTTTGGTATTGTTTACACTAATTCCGGTTGGCGTTGTACTTCCGTAATCTTCATTGTTAAAAAAGGTAGTAGATGAAGTGATCAGTAAAGTGTGATTGGCTACACCATACGCAGCTTGTAAGTTGTAACCCGGAAGAAGATCAGCATACACTCTCCATGTAACTGAACCAACCGGAAGAGCACCTATACTTCCTGTAGCATCTACACTATTTGATACATAGTATTTTTCTACTGTAATATTTTCCAACCCGTTTTGGGCATTGGCAAAAGCTGCAAGAAAAAGCAAAGCCGTGCCGAGTATTATTTTTTTCATTTTTATTTTAGTTTTTATTTGGGGTTTTATTTTTTATTGGCAAGATTGATTAAACTGACCAAGCAATTGCAAGAAGTCAACATTATTGGTGACACCATCCTGATTAATATCTGTTGGGCATGGCTGCATTCCGTTTACAGTATTCAACAAAGTATTATAGGACCATGAAGACAACCAGTTCTGACCGGTAGAGGCAAATGCGCCTCTGTATGGTGCAGTAGAAAAGAAGCCATCAACCGGAGTTGAAATAAGTGTACCTGTTAAAGCTGGATTTGGAACCGCATCAACTTTGTGTGAAATAACATTGGTGTTGTTGTTTACTGTAAATACATAATCAAAACCGGGAACAGATGAAACAGTTTTGTTATTATCAGTAGTGTAAAACTGCGCAGTGTCTGAAGAAATAACATTTGCAGAACTGCTACCAACTGTAATCGGGTTGGTGCAATTAATGAAAGTGTTACATTTTACCTTCAAGCTATTGGTTGTATTTCCACCTGTGTTAGCCCAGTTATGATATGCTTCACTTGATACACCGTTAATTGAATTTACTCTGGTACCCATTGATTTAACCATGTTGTAACCATTTTTAAAGTTGGCGAATACTGAATTATAAATTTCTCCTTCAGTTAATTCCTTCGCATTGATACCTGCAATAGAACTGTTGTCGGCAGTAAGTGTGGTTTTGCTGTTACCAATCATGGTAGTGTTAAAAATCACAGGATGCGAACGCAAAGTGTTGTTCGATTTCTGATCATCAGCATCGCATTCCATACCGTTATCACTGTCAACATTTGCAGTGTTGTCTGTTTTCAATACAAATACAAATTGTGCTCTTCCTCTCCATCCGTCATCGTAATCAATATTGTCATCATTACCGAAAAGCATATCAATGTATTTTAAATCAACTGTTCCTCCCCATATCTCTATACCATCATCAGCAGAAGAAATAATTTCAACATGATCAATTGTAGTTCCTCTTCCAACTGAACCAAGCGATAAACCATTCAATTCACCACCCACTTGCAAGATTGCACCTGCGTGGCGGATAGATACATACTTCAATACTCCAGAATTGTCGTTGTCATCAAAAGATGCCGGTGTAACACCGAACTGATCCTTGCTGTTTGAAGAAGCAAAACCTTCAAATGTTCCGATACCATCAGCCACACAAAGGCGACCATCACCAACTCCTGGCTGGAAAGGACCATTAGCGGCAAGTGTTAAATTGTTTGATGCTTTTCCGGCAATTAAAACTCCACCCCATTGTCCATTGCTGGCAATCGGAAATGTTCCGTCTAAATTATCAGCAGCAGCAGTAAAAACGATCTGGCAGGTTGGTGTTCCATCAGCAAAAATTTTACCTCCAACTTCAACTGTTAAAGCGCAAGCATTAGCTGCAGTTCCGGTATTTCCTTTAATAACAGTACCGGGTTGAATGGTTAATGTTTTTCCGGCTGGTACATAAATCTTCTTATCCAGTATCCATGTTTTGTCGCAGGTGAAAATGGTGTTTGATGCAGTAAGTTCTCCATCAAGCGCACCTCCGCTGGTTGCGAGGGTAGATACAAGTACGGTTGGGCGCGATGCCACAGGCGGACATCCGCAATCTGAGCCAAGGTTTGTCTGCGCAAACCCGTTCGACACAAATGCAAGAGCAATAGCTGCCGTAGCAACTACTTTAGCGATTGTTTTTTTTGTTTTCATTTTGGTTGGATTTTTTTTATTTAAGTGCATCGGTTTTAATGCGGCGCAAACATCCCGACCGAACATTATGCTCATTTGTTCTGCCGATAACTAAATGGTTATTGTCGTGTAAACGACATGTAAACAAGAGGCAATAAAAACCTACCTGATTCTTTTAAACCGGATTACTTCGTCGGTGGTTACATATCCTAAAAAGCACGGATAATCTATCCCCTTAATAATTAATTCGTTCTGGTTCAGGGTCACAATTTCATAAAGGTAAGTGTAGCTGTACCATGCTTCGGTGCCATCGGGCATGTACAGTTTCCAGGGTTCAGTAATGGTGAGGTGGGTTTCGCCGCTGTGATTATCGTAGCTGATAACCCACTGTATATCGTGCGGATAATTGCGCGCATCAGCGGAGCCGGTGCTGAAGTAATCGGAATAAGAAGAGTCGGTGATAATGCAATTGGTCAAGGACGGAAAATAGCTGAGTGCAGTTTTAAGTGTAACAGTGGAATGTTGCAGCGTGCCACCGGAAAGAAAACTTAAAGTATCATTTTGTACAGTTGCTGTTTCGTTGTACGGAATGGTATCGCCGCATTGCGTAATGAGCGAATCCTGAAAATAAATTCTCGCCACCCTGAAAAAATCTTCGCCACCCACTTTCCGGCTCTGCATCTCCCAGTCGCCGGCTAATTTTTTCGATTTACTTTTTTCAATTTTTTCTTTCGAACACGAAAGCACACACAACACAATAAATGCAGGCAGTATAATTTTAAAGTTGCGGGTCATAGTGTGTTGCTAATCCTTCACACACCGGATGCTGTAACCGTAATTTTTTGAACAGGCAGAACGGAACACCGTTGATTTTTTATAATCGAGGTAACGATACCATGCTTCGGTTGTAGAGTAGTTTGATGCGGTCCACCAGAATCCGGTGGCGAATAATCCGGGTGCTCCCCATTCGCCATTAAAGCCGCGGCAACTTCCGGCTAATGCAGTGAAGCCAACTGCATCGGTTCCCCACACTTCTTCAAACTGCGTCCATCCGATAGGGGCTGCTGCTTTCAGTTTATCAGCTTCGTTGGTGCCACGCCATCCCGATTTTTCTTCGGCGCCATCAGTCATTCCGATGCATCGCTCCAATTCTTTCCACTCATCATCAGTGGGTATATGCCATCCTTCAGGCGCAATGTTTTCAGAATCTGTTACAGCAAACCAGTTGTAAAGCAAGCCGGGTGCAGTCGGGTCATTCTGATACAGACAGCAAGCAGCAGTGTTATTCTGCCAGAGTGAATCATCTGTTACATCGGGAATTGCATTTCCGTTTCTGAATTTTTTTGTTTTCAGATTCTCCGCCATCCACCATTGATTTCCGATCTTGATTGTTTTATAACTGTTGCCTTCAATATCTGTAACAGTTCCTGTTTCCTGCGCAACTGTAACAGTATTTTTATCGGGCTTGCAACTTCCAACAAATAACAAAATGGAAAGCAATGCAGTCAGTTTAAAAGTTGCTTTTGTTGTCGTTTTCATTTTATTAAAAAGAAATTTTTTTGCTAATCGCTAATTGCTAAAAGCTAATAGCTGATTAATATTTCATAAACATTTTTCCTTCCGAAGTTCCGTCTTTTGAAAGCCGGATCATGTAAACACCTGTGTTCAAATCCGACACATCTATTTTCAATTGTGAAACTCCCTTTGTAACGGTGCTGCTTTTTTCCATCAGCAATTTTCCGAATGAATCGTAAATGAAATAGCTGATGTTTTCATTTTGTTCGGAAGAAACCTCCAGTGTCATTTTATCATTCGCAGGATTCGGATAAAGTTCTAATCTTTTTTGTGTCAGGTCAGGACAAACAATTGCAATATCACGATCATTGCAATAACCCGGATAACAGCAAAGCGATTGAATATTATAATTTGCATTGGGATCATAATTACATGCCTGCGGATCCATGCATCCGAAAACAATTCGTGTTTTACACGAATCAGGATTTAAGCAGCCATAAGCTTCACTATACTCCATGTAGTTCGCATCCGTACATCCGCAAACCGGTGGATACTTCAGGAACGGAGAAACTTTTTCACCTGCTAAAAGTGTATCACCATTCGCAACATACTTGATCGTATTTCCAAGTGTATCAATGATCTCAATGTTGAGTTCGAACGACAGTTCTCCCTTGGTAGTTAGTTGCGCCACGAGAATTTTGTTGGAAGCGTTTCCACCATCCACACCTTGGTTCTGCTGAAGATATGCTGAGTTGGAAATAAAAGCAGTACCTGAATTTACCGAACCAAAAATAGAAGTGTCAACATTCGATATGTCTTTAAATCCATCATCGAGCCAGGTGCCAAGTGTAACAGTATCGTACACCAGTCCATCTGCATCGGTTAATCGTATGCCTGCATTCGCATCATTATTCAAAAGCAATCCGCCCATACCTCCAACAAGGGAAGAACCATCGGTATCTTCTGATTTTAAAACACCGGAATAATATTTTGCGCCAAGCCCTAATGTCAACCAACTGTCAAGTGCGAGAGTTGGGTTTCCGGAAAACCAATTGTTATTAATGAGGTATCCGAAGTATGAATTCGGTCGGTCTATGTTATTATAAAAAGTATCGGTGCTTATAATTTTCAATGCGTGATTAGCATCACCATATATCTTCCGGAGTTTGCAACCCGGTTGCAGTTGAACATATATCCGGTAAGTAATTGAACCTTGGTGTAACACTCTGCCATCAGTAGTATCTGTTGCATCGTTCGCATCCGAGATGTAATATTTTTCTACAATTACATTTTTCACCTGTGCATGCAATCCGTTTGCGAAAAACAAAAACAAGGAAAGACAAATAGCTAAAGTGTTTTTCATGATTTTCTTTTTATAGTTTGTATGAAATGCCAATCAAAAAATTAGTGCCGTAGGAATATTCATCGTAAATGAAATCCGTGCCTTTATAGATTCGTGTGACAGAAGTGTTTAAAAGATCGCGCACTGTTACACTTGTGCTGAAGTGCTTGCCGAATTTTTTGATAACCTTCGCATCAATCACATGTCTCGGTAATTCATAAACATCCGGGATAAAAGGATTGGCTGAGGTGATGACTAATCTTTCTCCCTGCACATTGTAACTCACTGTAAACGATAACCCGATGCTATCTGCATTATAAGTGAGCATACCGTTCAGCACATACGGCGCTTGTCCGAACATGGTGCGGGTAAGTGTATCAATCGGAATGTACTGCTTCACTCCATCAGAAATGTCAACGCGGTTTCTCACAAATTTTGTTTGTGATTTCAGGTATGCGCAATTGCCGCGGAACTCAAAATGCTTACCCAGAATTTTTTTGCCTTCCAATTCAACACCTGCCACATAAGAGTGGTCAACATTCTGCCAGGTTAAACCAACTGATCGCACGAGTTCAATGTGATTTTTAAAATTCTTGTATAACAAACTGATAGAAATATTATCTCCCGATTTGAAGTAAGATTCAAGTCGCAAGTCATAATTATTTATGTGTACTGTTTTCAGATCTGAATTTCCGAAAACAAATTCCTTAAACTCATAATCCAGTTGCGCCACATCCGATAGCTCACGCAAGCTTGGTCGCGCAATGCTGCTGCTGTAATTCAATCTTAAATTAATTGGTGAATTATTATTTGCGGAACTGTCGCCATTTAATTTGAAAATCAAATTTGCACTCGGCAGGTAATTGGTCTCATTTAATTTTCCCGGATTTACAAGCGGAAAGGAAGAGGAATAATTTCTTCGCGGATCATTTTTCAAATAACCAATAGAATCGAATTTGAAAACATCAGTAAATAAATCAGCATGTTCAATTCTCACTCCACCTGAAAAACGAAGACGCGGAATGATGGTGTAATCAATCATTAAAAATCCGGCAGTGATTTCACTTTTTCCGAATGTGTGATTCGCAGGAGTTCCATCTTCCACATAATATTCTTTAATGGTGCTGTACGGAATTCCGCTCACAGTTCCATTGGTAAATCCGAAATTATTCAGATCAAAAAACTCGTCAATGTTTCCGTCTTTAAGAGCGAGGTTTGAATTATTTCCGAACTGAACATTGTAATCATACTGCTGGCTCTCCTTGAAATTATATTGATACGCTCCACCTAATTTTAATTTTCGCGGCAATCCCGGCTTGTCGTAAAAAGGAATTTTAATGGATGCTTTTGAATCAAAAAGATTATCAGAAAGGTATCTGTAGTATCTGTCTATATCTCCATTGTCACCCCCAATCTGCCAGGTATCAATGTCTTTTCTATAAATGTATCTCAGCGTTTTAAAATCGGGAACACTGCTGTTACCATCTGTGTAAGAAGCACTGAACTCTGCTCTGATTTTTTTTCCGGGAAAAAAATGTTCTGATTTTAATTGGTAAACCATTTGTTTCCGCTGCTCATAAAATTGTATTTTTTTATAAATAAGAATGGTGGAATCTAAATTGTCGAGCAGATTATCCGCTTTGTTTGCTCCCGAAAAATTGGGCATGAACAAAAATGATACGCTGTGATTCGGACTGAATTTATAAGCAACATTTGCAATGGCGCTCCAACCGTTTACTTCTTCACTATGTGGTCCGCTGAATAATGATTCACGCGTACCATCAGCTTTTATTTTACTTGCAAAATATTCCGGATCATACTTGGTAGAACTTCCATAGCGATATCCAAAAAGAAATCCGAATGGTCTTCCTAAAAATTTTGTCTGAGACCCAATACTGAAACTCTGACTGAAATCAAGTGGCGCTTTTCGCGAAATAGTATTCCAGTTATTCGCGAATGATTTTCCTGATTCAGGAACATTTGCATTGATGGTTTGAAATGCCTGTTGCGAATACGGTCCGGTGATGTATTGAATTTTTGCTACCTGATAAGCTGCATTATCATTGAATTGAGCAGGTGACAACAATCCAAGTTGAATCAATCCGAGACGGTAATATACATCGCTGTTCGCGCTCCAGTTTTCATTGGTAACTCCTAATGAACTGTAGTAAGCACCCAAACCTAAAGCAACAAATTGCTGGTAGTCGGTTGGCTGTTTTATATTTTGAATAAATGAATCATGATTGTGATCACGGAAGTTATTATCAAATCCTAACCAATCAGTCGAACTTTGTTGCGATGAAACAATATCTTTAAATGTTGTTTGATTGTTGTAGCCGACTGAAGTTTCAATGTTGATTGCAAGTTGTTCGGGATAATCTTTTGTTTCAACTGAAATATAGGCACCTGCAAAATCACCTGGTAAATCGGGACTTTCGGTTTTGGTGATTATCACATTGTCAACCAAACTGGCAGGAAATAAATCGAGTTTAATATTATTTGTAAATGGATCCAATGTTGGAATTCGTAAACCATTAATGGCAGTTTTGATGTAACGGTCACCGATTCCGCGCACGGTTATAAAACTTCCGTTTGTTGAAACACCGGAAACCCTTGCCACCGCGGCTGTAACATTTGCATCGCCGGTTTTCTTAATCGTCTCAGAAGAAATATAATCAAGTGTAACAGAAGAACTTTTTTTCATGCTTTCGATGTAAGAATCTTTCGCATGATTTCCTTTTGCATTCACCTCTATTTCTTTCATTTCATGCGCAGTAGATTTTAGAATGAAGTTTTTGATAATCACTTCTCCTTTTTTAGCACGAACAACTTCTTCCACTAACTCATATCCGATGGAAGAAACAACTAATGTTTGTGTAGTGGAATCTTTCAGCGCAAGCGAATAATTTCCATCCAGATCTGTAACAGTTCCGATGGATGGATTTGATTTAACAACTATCGTAACACCAATTTGTGTTTCGCCTGAAGCATCCATTATTTTTCCTCTTACAATTCCCTGAGCAACTGTAACAGTGTAAATGCTGAATGTAATAAGTACTGAAAGAAATATTTTTTTCATAAGGAAACAAAAAGAACCGGATACTTTGAAACTGAATTTTTAGTTCTTGATTATTTTTTTGTTTGTCGTAATTCCGTCAGCGCTTAATTGCAGAATGTAAACTCCATTGGCAAGCAACGAAAGATCAATCTGTTCAGAATTTTTAACCGCGCTGCCATTCAGTTCTTTGTTTGCTAAAACTTTTCCTTCCAAATCAAAGAGTGAGTAATGCGCAGTTGATTTCGTTTTATTGTATGTAACAGTTACAAAATCATTTGTCGGATTCGGATAAACCGAAAACGATTCAATTCCGGATAAGGCAATCACTCCAACACCCGTTGTATCAACTGTAGTATCTACAGGTGAAACATAAGTCAGACATGAAAGAACTATTTCATTTCCCACAGCAGAATCTGCAACATAATTTTCCACTCCGCCTGTTGGTGTTCCTATTTGAATATTCAGTTTGAACGAAAAAATTCCGTCAGTCGTGAACTGACCAATCAAAACTTTATTCGCTACAGTGTCATATCCTTTCGATCCATTTAAAGAAGCCCATGAAGCATTATGAGTTGAAAGTAAATTTCCAACTGTACCCGCATCAAAAACATCCAGTTCAGGAGCAGTGAATCCCACAAATGTTACCTGCTCCGGATTTCCGGTTCCTGCAATCATTCCATCCTGTTGAGTAAGCGGAATTCCTGCAGCGGTATCATTGTTCTGAAGAACCTGAGGAGTAAAATTATTTACTACTGTAGCCACTCCATCATCAGTGCTTTTAAAGATTCCGTAATTTCCTGTGCAGGCAGCTCCAACAGAAAACCATGAATCAAGCATAACTGTATTTGAAGCAGCTTGTGGTTTAGTATAAGTTGGAGAAGTAGCACCTCTGTCAATGTTGTTAAAAAATAATGTGGTGGTTTCAAGGCGCAATTCATGACCGGGCACACCATAAGCTGCCTGAAATTTATAACCCTGAAGCATATCAGCATAAACACGATAGGTTTTTGAACCAACCGGCAGAACTCCTCCATCGGCATTTGCAAGGGTATCATTTGCATTTGAAACATAATAGACTTCTACCTCAACACACTCCAATCCGTTTTGTGCGCGTACAAATAATACAAGTAGAGTGAAAGTAAAAAGCAATGTAATTTTTTTCATGAAAGGGGTTTTGTTGTTTTGGTTTATTAAACCACAAAAGTCCCTGTTGAAAATTACGATTGTCTTAACGCAATAATATCTGCATGTTATGTTTTTGTAAACTGAAATTGAAAAAGCAAAAAAGAAGATTATAATACTGACTGTTACAGAACAATTATTTTATTTTGAATGGAATGTTAATTCGGGAAAAAGTATTTCGTTGCCAACCGGATTTTCAGCCACATAATTTTCCACCTTTCCATCAGGTGTTCCGATTTGAATATTTAATTGGAATGAGAGTTCACCATCAGTTGTGAGTTGAGCTATCAAAACTCTGTTCATTGGATGAACACCAATTGAGCCACCAAATGAAGCCCATGAACCATTGTCAGTTGAAAACACTTGCCCCTTTGCATCACTATTTTTTTTACCAAACAAAGAGAGCATTGCGCTGTCAATTCCAAATAAAGTCACTACCGAAACAGGATGAGTTTGAAACATTCCATCGCGCACATTTAATGGAATACCTGTTGAAGAATCTGCATTATGCAATAGTCCGTCTGAATTAGCTAATGGTTTTTCAGTGTCATCACTCTTCAGCATCCCAATATAGTTCTCTGCTGCAGCGCCAACTGATAGCCATGAATCAACCATCAATGTATTACTCTTCAATTTATCTGATGAAATATAATTTGCAATGGCAGCACCATCATCTGCATTATTGAAGAATGAAGTTGTGGTGGCAATTTGCATCACATGACCGGGAACACCATATACCGCTTGTAAGCGATAAGCCGGAAGCAGGTCAACAAAAATTCTGTAGGTAACAGAACCAACAGGCAAGTTTCCTCCACTTGCTTTTGAATCGGCAGAATCGGAAACATAATATTTTTCTACAATAATTTTTTCAAGTCCGTGAACAGATTGAGAATAAGCGGAAGGAAAAAATGATAGTAATATGAATGTGAAAAGTAATAATCTCATTGCCGTTTTTTATTGCGGCAATATTAATTCTGCAGTTTTCACCCTGAATTATCTGTTCATTAAGTTTACATTAATTAAACGCTTCATGAAATGAATTCACATCAAGCTAATGTTATAATCATCTTGGCTTAACTATTTAATTATATCAGACATGGAAGTTTGCACATCATTTTTATTAATACCAATCGCATGATGGCTTCAACAGAAAAAGTAAATTTTTACATCGACAAGGAATCTTATCTGGTTTACAAGAACAATAATTCTTACATGCTTCCAAAAAAGGAATTTGAATTAGTATGTCTGCTGTTTTCAAAACCCGGAAAGGTTTTCAGACGATTGGAAATTTACAAGGAGCTATGGAATACAGAAGATAATATGACCGACCGAACCATTGATGTGCACATCAGTCGCATCCGAAAAAAACTGGGAGAAGAAATGATACGAACTGTTATTGGTATCGGATATAAACTGGTATTGGATTAACTGCATTCTGATTTACTTTACTATTTACTCCTCTATCAAATGCAATCAGTATTAAACCCTGAAAATAAATTTATTTAAAGAAAAATTTGGAGGTTTAATTTTATTAATCGTATAATTGCGATATAAAATTAATCAATGGCAATAAATAAGAAGGAAGAGTTCAGCAAAAAAGAAAACGAACTCTCCGATTTTGCAAATGCAATCAGTCATCCGGCACGCGTGGCAATTCTGAAAGAAATAGCCAAGCGTGAAACCTGTATTTGCGGAGAAATAGTGGAAGTACTACCACTTGCGCAATCCACTGTATCACAACACCTGAAAGAATTATTAAAAGCCGGATTAATAACCGGAACCGTTGAAGGTGTTACATCATGTTACTGCATCAATTACAAAACTTTTGAGCGCTTCGAAAAAACTTTCAATGAGTTTTTTACAAAAACAAATTCGAATAATCCAAAATGTTGTTAAAACTAAAATCAAAATAAAATGGAAACAGCTGAAGAAATTAAAAAAATGGTAAAAGAAAAGTATAGCGAAATTGCTATGCAGGATAAAGCGACGAATCAATCATCTTGTTGCGGATCGGGGTGCTGCTCTGACGAAATCTATAACATCATGTCTGATGACTATACTAAAATGGAGGGCTATAATCCCGATGCTGATTTAGGTTTGGGATGCGGTTTGCCAACTCAGTTTGCAAAAATTAAAAAAGGAGATGTGGTGATTGACCTTGGTTCAGGAGCAGGTAATGATTGTTTTGTTGCAAGAGCGGAAACGGGCAAATCAGGAAAAGTTATTGGAATTGATATGACCGAGGCAATGATTGACCGTGCAAGAATCAATGCCGAGAAATTAAATTTTCACAATGTGGAATTTCGTTTAGGTGAAATTGAAAAAATGCCCATCACTTCAAATGTGGCGGATGTGGTCGTTAGTAATTGTGTTTTAAATCTGGTTCCGGATAAACGAAAAGCATTTGCTGAAATTCACAGGGTGTTAAAATCCGGCGGACATTTTTCTATATCTGATATTGTATTACTAGGAACCTTGCCTCGACGAATTCTTTCAGCAGCAGAAATGTATGCCGGGTGTGTGGCTGGCGCCATTCAGAAGGAAGAGTATCTGAATATCATTCGCGAAACCGGTTTTCAGAATATCCTGTTGCAAAAGGAAAAAGT
>BJGQ01000015.1 GCA_014190575.1 Bacteroidota bacterium
AACCAACCTGATTTTTCGAAGTTCGTAATGCAGCTTCTCAGGTAAAATCTGCAAGGAACTGAAGGCACTAAATCGCTCTGCGATTAAGCAGCCATTCTGTAAGAAGTGTTGCCAATTATGGCGTTGAAGGATAGATATTAAAGAGCTTGCCCCACAATGCTCTACATGCTTACATACAAAGAACGATGCTGTCAATTCCTGTCAGCCCCAGGTTTAATGGAAAGCAAAAGTAGGTGTAATAAGTTCCACTCTGATGCTGAAAAAAATATTTGCCGATTACATTTGCGGCACTTTAGGATAAAATCTGAAAAGAAAAAAATAGTTTGATGAAAATTGCATTGATAAGAGAAGGAAAAATTCCGGTTGATACACGAGTTGCATTTTCACCCGAGCAATGTGTTTGGCTCATGAATAAATATCCTGAATTGCAAATTGTAGTTCAGCCATCATCGTTTCGTTGTTTTAAAGATGAAGAATATTCCAGTGAAGGAATTGTTTTACAGGAAGATATTTCTGATGCTGATGTGTTGATGGGAATAAAAGAAGTTCCGAAAGAGCAATTGATTCCAGAAAAAAAATATTTATTCTTTTCGCACACTATAAAAAAACAACCACACAATCAGGAATTATTAAAAACTATATTGAAGAAAAAAATTCAGTTGATAGATTATGAATGCCTGGTTTGGGAAAATGGTGAGCGCATTCTTGGTTTCGGATTTTTTGCCGGAATAGTTGGAACACACAATGGGTTTTTAACTTATGGAAATCGGTATAAACTTTTTGATTTGAAACCTGCATATAAGTGTGCTGATTATGATGAAATGCTGGAGCAATACAAACACATAAAAATTCCACCAATAAAAATTGCAGTAACCGGAACAGGAAGAGTGGCGCGTGGCGTATTTGAAATTTTAGAAAAACTGAATATCAGAATTGTGAGTGTTCAGAATTACCTGACAAAAACTTTTGATGAACCTGTATTTGTAGTTTTAAATACTTCGCAATTGCATGAACGAAAGGATGGAAAAACTTTTAACCGCGAAGATTTTCATAAGCACCCTGAGCAATATGAATCAGCATTTCTTCCGTTTGCTAAAGTCACCAACTTATTCATTAATGCAATTTACTGGAGTCCGAAAGCTCCGCAGTTTTTTTCAAAAGCGGATATGCACTCACCTGATTTTAAAATAAAAGTGATTGCCGATATTACATGCGATGTAAATGGTTCGGTGCCATCAACTATTCGTGATACTAGTATCGAAAATCCGGTTTTTGGTTACAACCCTAATACTGAAACCGAAGAAACTCCATACCAACCGCAAGGAATTGATATAATGGCGGTAAGTAATTTGCCAAATGAATTACCTCGCGAATCATCATGTGAATTCGGGGACAAGTTGATTGAATATGTGATGGAAGAATTAATAGAACACGAAAGCAATATTATTGAACGGGCAACCATTGCTAAGAATGGTAAACTCACATCTAAGTTTGAATACCTGAATGATTATGTTTTGTAAACAGAAATAGAATTTACACTCCGGCTTTCAATTCACTTATCAAAACAGTTTTGCCGGGATAAACTTTTAATGCTTCATCCAAACAATTAATTGCATTTTGCAAATCAGTTTTATTGAGAACATAAGCAATACGAACTTCTTGTTTTCCTTTTCCAGAAGTAGAATAAAATCCGGTTGCAGGTGCGAGCATTACAGTTTCATTGTTATATGAAAAAGATTCCAACAACCATTGACAAAATTTATCGGCATCATCAATTGGTAATTTGGCAATGGTGTAAAATGCGCCGCCAGGTTTGGGACAAGTAATTCCTTCAATTTTATTCAATCCATCAACTAATAAATTTCTGCGGCTGATATATTCTTTGTTGATGGCTTCAAAATAATTGTCTGCAACTTTCAGTGCTGCTTCCGATGCAACTTGTCCAAATGTTGGTGGAGATAATCTTGCTTGAGCAAATTTCAGCATCGCGTTCATCAACTCTGCATTCCGCGTTATCACACAGCCAATACGAGCGCCACACATACTGAATCTTTTTGAAACAGAATCAACAACTACCACATTCTTATCCAATCCATCTAAATTTAAAACAGAAAAATGTTGTTTTCCATCATAACAAAAATCGCGATACACCTCGTCCACAAACAAAAACAAATCGTGCTTTATCACTAAGTCTTTCAACTCTTTCAATTCTTCTTCTGAATATAAATATCCTGTTGGGTTATTCGGATTACAGATTAAAATTGCTTTTGTTTTTGCAGAAATTCTTTTCTCAAATTCAGAAATAGCAGGCAAGGCAAAACCTGTTTCAATCAAGGCTGTAACCGGAATAATTTTAATATCGGTCGCACATGCAAAGCCATTGTAATTTGCATAAAATGGTTCAGGGATAATTATTTCGTCTCCGGGATTCATGCAACTCATCATGGCAAACGAAAGTGCTTCACTTCCACCAGTTGTAATCATCACCTGCGAATAATCAATATTGATTTTATATTTTGATTTATAATTCTCCGTTAATTTTTTTCTGTACGATTCAATACCTGCACTGTGACTGTATTCCAAAACTTTGAAATCAATATTCCGCATCGCTTCAAAAACTTCCTTAGGTGTTTCAATATCGGGCTGCCCAATGTTTAAGTGATAAACTTTTTTACCAAGTTTTTTAGCAGCTTCAGCATAAGGAACCAATTTACGAATAGGAGACGCGGGCATCATTTGCCCTTTATTAGAAATGATCGGCATGGCGCAAAAGTAAATACAAGAGGTTAGGAATTAGTCTTAAGTAATTGACAAAATTTTATTTTATATCTGCTTCTTTCAGGATGAGACATTCCATAAAATAAAAAAACTCCATCAGATTAGCTGATGGAGTTTTTTTTATTGAAAGATTTTTAAGTTATTACTTAGGAGTAGTTTGCATCATATTAGGTTGTTGCTCAGGAGTTGTTTGTTCAACTGGTGCTGCATCAACACTTCCTTTAATGTATAAAACCTTTGTTGGCGATTTAGCATTAGAAGTAACAGTAATTGATTTGTTAAAACTACCAGCGTGAGCTGCATTGTAGGTAACAGAAATCATATCAGATTTACCAGGAAGAATTGGTTCTTTAGGCCATTTTGGGGAAGTGCAACCGCAAGAAGTCTGAACATTAGTAATTACGATTGGCTCTTTACCAGTGTTAGTGAAAGTAAAATCATGAGTTACAGGTTTGTTTTGTGGGATGTTGGTGAAGTCCCAAGTCTCTTCAGAAAATTTGAAATCACCTGCATTTGGATTATCAGGTGCTGTAACTGGAGCCGTTACATTTGTTGGAGTTGTTCCGGTTACCGGAGTTGTTGTTTGTGCAAATGAAACACCTGTTACAAAGGCAAGTGAAATCATGGTGGCGAAAATTCTTTTCATTTCTTGGATTTTTTTTTGAGAGTTTGAATTTATTTATTGGATTAAGAAATTTGCAATGATGATGCCAAAAGAAGTAAATATTAATGAGGATTTAAAGTATTTTTTGAGGAATCGAGATTTGTTGTAATAAATTTTTCATTTAATAATTCGCATTGAATGTAAATATCGAGTTGTGGAACTGTTGCATTTGAATAAATATGCAATGGTTTCATTATGTGTCCATATCCGATATTTGAAGTGAAAGTTGCCCAAACTGAACCTTCTTCACCGGGCATTACGGGTTCAGTTGTCCATTTTCTTGTTGTGCAACCACATCCTCTAACCACATCACTAATAACTAAAGGTTTGGTTCCGGTGTTTTTAAACTTGAATTCATGAGTTACAGATTCGCTTTGTTTTACATTTCCGAAATCATAAATCTTTTCTTTAAAAATTAAAACTGCACTATCGTTTTTTACAATTACAACTTGCGCAGAAGTTGAAAAATAGTTCAGAATAAAAATTCCAAAAAGAAGTATGTAAGAGAGGTAAAATTTTTTCAAGGTTGCTAATTTAATTCAAGCGCGCCTACAAAAGCAAACCTTTAGACAAAACATTTTCAAATACAGCAAAACATTTGTTTCGAACCAATCTTGTTTATTTTTGAAGCGATACCTAATCTTATGAAGAAGCAATCAATTCAGGGCATAACAGAGAAAACATTATCGTTCAATGATTTCAGAAAAGAAATTCTTGCTGATTATAAACTAGCATCTTTAAGCAGGGAAGCAAGCTTAATGGGGCGAAAAGAAGTTTTAACTGGTAAAGCAAAATTTGGAATTTTCGGCGATGGAAAAGAAGTGGCGCAAATTGCAATGGCAAAGGTTTTTCAGAACGGTGATTTTCGTTCCGGTTATTATCGCGACCAGACTTTTGCATTAGCAACAGGTATTGCAACTCTCGAACAATTATTTTCACAGTTGTATGCCGATGATAATATTGAGCGCGAACCACACAGTGGTGGTCGCATGATGAATGCACATTTCGCAACAAGATTGATTGATAAAAACGGAGAATGGAATAATCATACTGAAACGAAAAACACTTCTGCTGATGCTTCACCAACTGCATCACAAATGCCGCGAGCTTTAGGTTTAGCACTTGCCTCTAAAATGTATCGTGAATCAGCAGCTTTAAAAAATGAAAATCAGTTTTCGAATAATGGAAATGAAGTCACCTTCGCTACCATTGGAGATTCTTCAACATCTGAAGGTCATTTTTGGGAAACGCTAAATGCAGCCGGAGTTTTAAAAGTGCCTCTTGCAATTTCTGTTTGGGATGATGGATATGGAATTTCGGTTTCTCAGAAATATCAAACTACGAAAGAAAATATTTCTGAAATAGTAAGTGGTTTTCAAACTGATGAGAATGGAAATGGAATTGATATTTACACAGTCAACGGGTGGGATTATCCGGCACTGATGGAAACTTATACTAAGGCAATTTCAAAAACCCGCGCAACGCATATTCCTTGTTTGATTCATGTTAAAGAATTAACCCAACCTCAAGGGCATTCAACTTCCGGTTCACACGAACGATACAAAACAAAGGAAAGATTAGAGTGGGAAAAGGATTTTGATTGCAACAAAAAAATGCGCGAGTGGATTATTAAAACAGCCATTGCCTCTTCGGACGAATTGGATGAAATTGAAAACGAATCGAAAATGGAAGTGCGTGAAGCAGCGCGCCGTGCATTAAAAGATTTTAATCAACCATTAAAAGAAGAGCGTGATGAGTTATCTGTATTACTCGAAGAAGTTGCAGCGCAAAGCGAGTTCGCTGAAATTATTTTACAGAAAAAGGAAGAACTTGTTAAAATGCCTGATGCAATCAGAAAGGATGCATTGATTACTGCAAGAGAAATTTTATTGTTAACGCGAAATGAAAATTCATCAGCGCGACAACAATTAGCAGACTGGAAAAATAATTACCTCGCTCGTTGTAATCGCATTTACACTTCACAGTTAACAAGCGAATCAAAACATGCTGCTCTAAAAGTTGCCGAAATAAAGCCAGTGTATGATGAGAATGCAATTTATGTAAACGGCTTTGAAGTGTTGAATGCATTTTTCGATTATGCTCTTTCAAATAATAATCAGTTGATTGCTTTTGGTGAAGATGTTGGTCGCATTGGTGATGTGAATCAGGGATTCGCTGGCTTGCAGGCAAAGCATGGTGAACATCGTGTGTTTGATACCGGCATTCGTGAAGCAACTATTATCGGACAAGGAATTGGTTTGGCCATGCGTGGTATTCGCCCCATTGCTGAAATTCAATATTTGGATTACTTGCTTTATGCATTGCAACCATTGAGTGATGATTTAGCTACATTATTGTATCGTTCAGCCGGCGGACAAAAAGCACCGCTTATTATTCGTACACGCGGTCATCGTTTTGAAGGTATCTGGCACACCGGTTCTCCAATCGGAATGATTTTAAATTCTATTCGTGGAATTAATTTTTGTGTTCCGCGCAACATGACTCAAGCCGCAGGATTTTATAACACACTTCTTCAATCAGATGAGCCTGCATTGGTTATTGAATGTTTGAATGGTTATCGCTTGAAAGAAAGATTGCCTTCGAACATTGGAAAATTTACAGTTCCACTCGGAGTTCCAGAAGTGATTAGAGGAGGTGATGATATCACAATTGTAACTTACGGTTCATGTTGCCGCATTGCTGAAGAAGCCGCAGAGAAAGCTGAATCAGTTGGAATTTCAGTGGAGATTGTCGATGTGCAAACTTTATTGCCTTTTGATTTACAGCATGGAATTGTAGAGAGTATTAAGAAAACCAACCGAGTTATTTTTTTAGATGAAGATGTGCCCAGCGGTGCATCTGCATTTATGATGCAGAAAGTTTTAGAAGAACAAAACGCATCACAGCACCTGGATAGTTTTCCAAAAACAATTACTGCAAAGGAAAACCGCGGCGCTTATGCAAGTGATGGAAATTATTTCTGCAAACCAAATTCGGAAGATGTGTTTGAAACTGTGTATGCAATTATGAGAGAAAGCGACCCGAATAGTTTTCCAGAAATAGGATAGATCCTTTTTATTTAAATAAAATTTTCTAATAGATGTAGGATTATTCATCATTGAACTCCTCTAGCAAAACATATATTTGCCGCCCTTATGAAAAACATCCGCAACTTTTGCATTATCGCCCACATTGATCATGGGAAAAGTACGCTTGCCGACCGATTGCTTGAAGTGACAAAAACCATTACCGCCCGACAGATGATGAATCAAGTGCTTGACGATATGGATTTGGAAAGAGAGAAAGGAATTACTATAAAAAGTCACGCCATTCAAATGAAGTATCATCAGGATGGTGAAGATTATATCTTGAATTTGATTGATACGCCTGGTCATGTTGATTTCAGTTACGAAGTTTCACGCGCCATTGCATCATGCGAAGGAGCCTTGTTGTTGGTTGATGCATCACAGGGAATACAGGCCCAAACTATTTCAAATCTTTATTTGGCAATTGATAACAACCTTGAAATAATTCCGGTTGTAAATAAGATTGACATGGAAGGGGCTATGGTGGAAGAAACCATGGACCAGATTGTTGACCTTGTTGGCTGCAAGCGCGAAGACATTATGCTCGCCAGCGGAAAAACAGGGAAAGGTGTTGATGAAATTCTTCGTGCAATAATTGCTCGTATTCCGGCTCCCAGTGGAAAAGAAGATGCACCGTTGCAAGCATTAATTTTTGATTCGGTATTTAATTCTTTTCGTGGAATCATTGCGTACTTCAGAGTATTCAATGGCGAGATAAAAAAAGGAGATAAAATAAAATTCTTCAATACCGGTCAGGATTATATTGCAGAAGAAGTGGGAGTGTTATTATTGGAAAAATCACCGCGTGAGATCATTAAAACAGGTGATGTGGGTTATGTGATTACCGGAATCAAGGAATCGAAAGAAATAAAAGTTGGTGATACCATTACATTGTCTGCTCGACCAACAGATGAAGTAATAAAGGGTTTTGAAGAAGTAAAGCCAATGGTCTTCGCCGGAATTTATCCGATTGACACAGATGATTATGAAGACATGCGCGATGCACTCGATCGATTAAAACTAAATGATGCATCACTTACTTACGAACCCGAATCTTCAGTTGCTCTTGGATTTGGTTTTCGTTGCGGTTTTCTGGGCATGCTGCATTTAGAAATTATTCAGGAGCGATTGGATCGCGAGTTCAATATGAATGTGATTACCACAGTTCCCAATGTAAGTTTCTTCGCATACACTACTCGTGGTGAAAAATTAATGATAAATAATCCAACCGACTTTCCTGATCCTACTATGATTGATCATGTGGAAGAGCCATGGATCAAAGCAACTACTATTTGCAAACCGGAATATATCGGTGCTATCATCAACTTATGTATTTACAAACGCGGAATTTTTAAAGGGCAAACTTATCTCACTCCTTCAAGGGTAGAATTGGCTTTCGAATTACCATTGACCGAAATTGTTTTTGATTTTTACGATAAACTAAAATCAATTACTCGTGGATATGCAAGTTTCGATTATCATCCGCTGGACTTTCGTGAAAGTGATTTAGTGAAACTGGATATAAAATTAAATGGCGAAAATGTGGATGCACTTTCTGCATTGATACATCGCGTGCGTGCCGAAGAGTTCGGTCGGAAAATTTGTGTGAAGCTGAAAGAACTTTTACCACGACAACAATTCGTGATTGCTATTCAAGCTGCAATCGGACAAAAAATAGTTGCCCGCGAAACCATCAGCGCATTGCGAAAGGATGTAACAGCAAAATGTTATGGAGGTGACATTTCACGAAAAAGAAAACTGTTAGAAAAACAAAAAGAAGGAAAGAAAAGAATGAAGCAAGTAGGAAATGTGGAGATACCACAATCAGCCTTCCTCGCTGTTTTGAAAATTGATGATTGATTTAACAATTTGAATATGGAATTACTCGATGGTAAAAAAGTATCTCAGGAAATAATTGAAGAGTTGAGATTGGAAATTCTGCAAAGAATTTCTGAGCATAAAAAAATTCCACACCTCGCTGCAGTGCTTGTCGGGCATGATGGTGGCTCTGAAACTTATGTAGCAAGTAAAGTAAAACATTGCGAAAAAATCGGATTCAAATCAACACTTATTCGTTTTGAAGATTCGGTGAGTGAAGAAATTTTATTGAAGGAAGTTCAACGATTGAACGAAGATGATGATGTGGATGGAATATTAGTGCAGCTTCCGATTCCAAAGCACATTGATGTAGAAAAAATAACCGAAGCCATTTCTCCGGTAAAAGATGTGGATGGCTTTCATCCTGTAAACATAGGCAGAATGGTGAAGGGATTGCCCGCGCATGTAGCTGCTACTCCTTATGGAATCTGGTTAATGTTGCAACGATATAAAATTAATACAGCAGGAATGCATTGCGTGGTGATTGGAAGAAGTGACATTGTAGGAAAACCAATAAGTCTGTTGATGGCACAAAACACACAACCTGGAAATGCAACTGTTACTATTTGTCATAGTCGCACCAAGGATTTAAAAGCAATGACTTTGCAGGCCGACATATTAATTGCTGCACTCGGCAAAGCTGAATTTGTTAAAGCCGATATGGTAAAGGATGGAGCAATCGTTATTGATGTTGGAATCACTCGCTTGCCTGATGCAACAAAAAAATCCGGATATAAAATTGTGGGTGATGTGGCTTTCAATGAGGTTGCACCAAAGTGTTGTTACATTACACCTGTTCCGGGTGGAGTTGGATTAATGACCATTGCTTCGTTGATGATGAACACAATGAATGCGTGTAAAATGAGAACAGGTAACTGATTTGGTGATTTGATATTGAAGTTTCAACTGTTGCCGTGAAAAATTCCTGATGAATAAAATTCAAAGCCTATTTGATTTACTTCCTGTAATGGAACAATTTTACTCCATACAAGGAGAAGGATTTTTTCAAGGACATGCTGCTTTGTTCATACGGCTAGGCGGATGTGATGTTGGATGTGTGTGGTGCGATGTAAAGGATAGTTGGGATGCAGATGCACATAAAAAATTTTCGGTTGAAGAAATTGTTGCAACCACAAATCAATCTCCATCTGTTCTCGTTGTTATTACCGGCGGTGAGCCATTGATGCACAATTTAGAAGCACTTACATCGCAATTAAAATCAGCAGGTAAAAAAACAAATCTTGAAACTTCCGGAACTCATCCGCTCAGCGGCCAATGGGATTGGATTTGTTTTTCACCTAAAAAATTTAAGGAGCCAATATCAGAAATTTATAATGTGGCAAACGAATTGAAGGTTATTGTTTTCAATCAAAGTGATTTTGAGTTTGCAGTAAAACATGCTCAACTAGTATCAACCAATTGCAAACTCTATTTACAACCTGAGTGGAGCAATGCGGAAAAAATGACACCTTTAGTTATTGACTTTGTTAAGCGCAATCCCCAATGGGAAATTTCGTTACAGATTCATAAATACATGAACATAGACTGATGAAGAATTTTCAAATCATTTTAACTTTTACTTTTTCGCTTTTCATATTTATTGTCACACTGAGTTCATCGAAGTGCGATGCACAGAATTATCACAACCTTAACACAGCCACAAAAAAAGCACTGAAGTATTATGCTGATGGAAAAGATTTATTGAATGCGCAAAAAGATGCAGAAGCCATAAAGCCATTTGAACAAGCAGTTACAGAGGATCCGGTTTTTATTGATGCGTGGTTAATGCTCGGCGAATTGTATAATGAGAATCAGGAATATGAAAAGGGAAAAAAAGCATTTGAAACTTCGTTTTCTCTAAAGCCTGATGCCCGTTCAAGTGCATACTATTTTGTGGCAGAGAGTTATTGGAACCTGAATGATTATGAAAATACGATTAAAGCATTGAAAAAATATTTAGCCTTTCAAAACCTTCCGCCTGAATGGATTGAAAGTTCAAAACATATTTTAATGAATGCAATATTTGCAAAGGAAGCTATGAAACACCCAGTTCCGTTTAATCCAATTCATTTGAGTGATAGTGTGAATACAAAATACCAGGAAGCATTTCCTACTTTAACTGCTGATGAAAATACATTGGTGTTCATGCGCCGCGATCCTGCAGGTAAAGATTGGAATGAAGATTTTTATATCTCGCATTTTAACAAAGATCATTGGACCAATGCAAGAAATATGGGTGATGCATTAAATTCCATTTATCAGGATGGTGCCATGTCATTAACCAATCTTGGAAACGAAATGTATTTCGCCTCAGATCGAAAAGGTGGTTTCGGTACGCAGGATATTTATTATTCGCAAAAGAAAAATAATCAATGGACTTATCCTGAAAATCTTGGGGCCACTATTAATTCTGTTTCGTGGGAATCGCAGCCAAGTATTTCTGCTGATGGAAAAACTTTATATTTTGTAAGTAGCAGATCTGGTGGATATGGCGGCAGTGATATTTATATGTCAGTGAAAGATGCAAAGGGATTATGGCCAAAACCCGTAAATCTTGGACCAACAATTAATACAAAGTTTGAAGATCAATCTCCGTTTATTCACTCGGATGGACAAACACTTTATTTCTCCAGTAAAGGTCATCCTGGAATGGGCGGCGCTGATATTTTTTATAGTCGATTAGATTCAGTAGGAAACTGGGGTGAACCCATCAACATGGGTTATCCAATTAATACAAAAAATGATGAACTCAGTTTCACTGTAAGTTTGGATGGAAAAAAAGTTTTCTACAGTAGCGAAAAAGTAAAAGGCGATTTGGATTTATATGCTTTCGATATGCCTGAAAGCGCGAAGCCAAAACCTGTAACCTATCTGAAAGGAATTATTTCAAATGTAACAACCAATGAATTTTTGGAAGCCAGTGTTCAGTTGATTGATTTAGAAAGCGGAAACATTATTAATAGTTTTTCTTCAGTTGCAACAACCGGTGAATATTTAATTTCAATTCCTTCCGGAAAAAATTATGCGTTTAATGTTTCGAAAAAGGGATTTCTGTTTCACTCCGAAAATTTTTCGTTGGCTGATCACAATCCAACCGAACCGTATCAATTAAATATTCAATTGCAACCCGTGAAAACAGGAGAGAGTGTAGTGCTGAAAAATATTTTCTTCGAAACAAACTCATTTGAATTGAAAAAAGAATCAACAGTTGAGTTAGATAAATTGGTGCAGTTGTTAAAAGAAAATGCTGCAATGAAAATTGAGATTGGCGGCCATACCGATAATGTTGGCAGTGATGAATCGAATCAAAAGTTATCAGAAAATCGAGCAAAGGCAGTTAACGATTATTTAGTACAAGCAGGAATAGTAGCAACTCGATTGACCTATAAAGGTTATGGAAAAACAAAACCAATTGCAACGAATGATACCGAAGATGGTCGATCTCGAAACCGCCGCACAGAATTCACTGTAACTTCCATGCAATAACTTTTGGCATTATTTTCGGCAACTGGAATAAAAAATAAACCATGAAAAAAATAGTTTACTCCTTCATTTTGATTTTGATTTCAACAAATCTTTTCGCACAAAAAATTTTAACCGGTGAAAAAAGATTAAAGGCTATCAGCGCCCAACCGGTTGTGTATTTAGATGATACCATTTACAGCAAGGCAAAACCTTATTGCCTGATGAAACAAATAAAGGTGAATGAATATCACCCGGATTGCAGTGTAAAAAACATGAGGGGTGAAGAATTAATTTATATTAAGTGGGACACCAAATCAAGTTTAATGGGAGCTTATGTTTTAACTTTTAAAAAAGATGGCAAGAGTGTTAAATTATCAATCACTGATGAAGAAAAACTTCCTGACTTGATTGTCAATAATGATTTATTCGTAAACAATGATGTGCCGGATGATCGCGAAAAAAATTATATCAGTAATAATGGAGGTGGAAATACTACGACCCCAACATCAGAAACTAAAACAACCAGCAAAAGCAATTCTGAAATTTATGTGGCTGATAAATTAATTACTCAGGACTTAATGAAAATTGGTGAATGGAAATTGGTGAATTCCTACTATGAGAATAAGGTATTGTGGTATGAAACAGAATGGTACAATAAAGCGGGAACAAAAGTGGCGCAGGCAAAATTTAAAAAAGATGATGCCGACCAAGCCATGGTGCTCACTTATTCTGATAATAAAACAACACAACTTTCAGTCGCCCCTTCCCAAAGTGTAAAAAAAATTGTTGCTACTTATCTTCGTGACAATGGATACCTATAAATAAAATTCTTATTGAAAATCATAAGCCGCTCAAAATAATTTTGGGCGGCTTTTTTGTTTTTAAAATTTTGCTTTTAAAAATTTGAATTCTGCAATTCAAAAAATGATTGCGGGTGCATGCAAAGCGGACAGGTTTCCGGTGCTTTTATTCCTTCGTGCAGGTGACCACAGTTGCGGCACTTCCAGATTAATTTTGCGTTGCGAACAAATACTTTTCCTTCTTCCAGGTTTGAATATAATTTTTTGAACCGTTCTTCGTGCGCTTTTTCCACTTTTGAAATCAATTTAAATTTTGCAGCAATTTCTTTGAACCCTTCTTCCTCAGCTGTCTTTGCAAATTCGACATAGAGTTTTGTCCATTCTTCATTTTCTCCATTGGCAGAAGTTTTCAGATTATCGAGTGTATCTTTTATTTCACCTGCTGGAAAGCTTGCAGTTATTTCAACAGGACCGCCTTCTAGAAAATTGAAAAATATTTTGGCATGCTCTCGTTCGTTCAAAGAAGTTTCTAAAAAAATTTCTGCAATTTGTTACAATCCTTCCTTCTTTGCCTGACTTGCATAAAAATCATATCGCATTCTTGCTTGTGATTCACCAGCAAATGCTTTCAATACATTTTTTTCGGTCTTGGTTCCTTTAATGCTATTCACGACAACAGTTATTTTAGGATTCAAAATTCTGTATTACTGAATTAAATATTTATGACTCTCATCATTAAAACAGATGACGGAAATCAATTGTATTTTAAGTATGTAAATTTTGTAAAGCAAAAAAGCCATTTCGAAAAAAATTCGAAATGGCTTTTTATAGGATAATTAATTTTTATTCTGAATCAGTTTTGAAACGGAATGCTATTCCGGTATTGGCAAACCATCCATCTAAATTCCGGCGATACACCACATCAGTATTTTGTAATTCATTATTTCCGTTATACAATTGATACATTCTTCCTGCGGTGCGGCCACCTTCAGCAAACCAAACAAGGTGTTTTGTGATGTAGCAGTTTACAAATGCCTTGAATTCATTGTGACCAAAATTTTTATCGCCATCGCGCACATACATATTTCCGGGTTGTGCTGAAAGGCAGTACGAACCAGTGATTGATAAATAGGAAGCACCTGCATACAATGATTTTCCTAGTTTGTATTCAATGCTCAGATTGGCCGGAATATCTCCCCAGATATTTAACTTGTCATTTACTTTCCATTCAATTCCCAGCAACGGCATAAAGAAATCGCCGAAACATTCTTTGTTGTAGTATAAACCGAAATGGTATTTTAATTTTTCACTTCTCTTGTAATTGAACAGTAAAATTCCACCTAACTGAAAATTGTTTTTATTGAAAGCCAATTGATCTGAATTGAATTTTGGAATAGTTAGCAATAATGTTTTCCATTTATCTTTTTTCCAATGCTTTTCATAACCGATTGCCAGCGATGTGCTGTACAAACTTCTGTTGGCTGTTTGCAAACCTGTTGAATTAAAATTCAGTTGTGTGTAATCGCCACCGAACAAAATCACATCTTTATTTTCCTGAACCATAGGCAACAGAAATGTTCCTTCGTACTGCATCACTGATAATTTGGATTTTGAATCAGCGAGATACGGACTTCCGGGAAAATATTGGCATTTCACATTCAGCAAATCAGTGAATGGTTGGGCGTAAAGAAAATGGGTCGAGCAGAAAAAAACCGTAACAAAAAAAATCTTTTTTAAAGCAATCATTTGATGTTTCATTAGTTTGAATTTGAATGGTGTTTAAATATTCAAACCCTCCAACGAACTGATTCTAAAAAAGATTTATGATTGATTAAATGATGGAAATTTCAAGTTAAACGGATATAATTCCAGTTTATCAAATTGATAACTTGAAATCATAAAGCAAAATATTTGATTCTATTCTTTCACAAATTTGCTGACAAAGGAATTCTGATTGTTAAATATTTTTATAAAATAAATTCCGGAAGGCAACCTTGAAACATCAATTTTATTTTCTTCTTCATTTAAATTCAATAAATATTTTCTTGATGATTGAATATCGCTGATGATACAATCGGATTTTTGATTCAATGAAAAATTAAAGGTTAGAATTTCTGAAACAGGATTAGGGTTTGTAAAAAAATCAATTTGTTTTTCAGAAATGTTATTAATAGAATTTATTGAAGCTTGACAAATGTTTAATACAGCACAAATTGAATCAGAACAAATTGATGTATCTGAAATTGAAAGACAAACATTTAAATTTCCGGAACTTTAAAATTGATGAAAGAAAATATTTGTTGAATCACTTGTTCCATCACCAAAATTCCAAAGTGTATTTGTGAAAGAACCACTAGAAGAATTTGTGAACAACATAGAATCAGAAGAAACAGGTATTCCTTCAATCGAAAATGAAGCATGGTATTCATTGCTGTCAATTAATGAATTGAACGAAACCACATCAATCAAAATTGGAAAATCACTAAAATTTCCATAATAAATCATATTGCCTGTTGCAGATGTATTAGAAACATTTGAATCAACCTTTATACTCCAAACAAAAGTCCAGGAGTCGTTTCCTGTTATATTAAAATCTCCAAAATCATTTCCGGGATCTCAATCCAGAGTAAATGATACAGGATCAAACCGATCATAATAAAAACCTTTTCCAATGAAATTGCAATTATTGCTGAACGAACATGAATCGAAAAAAAACCATGATCCATTTCCATCAATGCTATTTGCTGGTGTTATACCTGTTAAGGAATTTATATCCCATCCGTTACCATAATTTAAAATTAATCCATCCAAAGTTTTTTTATTCGTATATCCGTTTACTGTTAAAGTGAATATTACATTAGTACCTTGAGAAAAAAATCCTGAAGTATCAGCAAGTGGATTTGTAACAAGTGAAATATTTCCAACACCTTGTGCATTCAAAAAATTAATTGAAAAAAGAAATGCAAGAAGTAAAAGAAAATTTTTCATCAGGATTAATTTGGAGAAAGATAATCAAACAACAGCTCTTCTGATCTTCAATAATTTTTCAAGCAATGGTTCAATCATTTCAAGCTTCAACATATTGGTTCCATCTGATTTTGCGACAGAAGGATTCGGATGAGTTTCAATAAACAAACCATCAACACCAACTGCCACACCGGCTTTCGAAATGGTTTCAATAAATTCAGGTTTGCCACCTGTAACTCCTGATGCATTGTTTGGTTGCTGAACTGAATGCGTGCAATCAAGCACAACCGGCACATTCAGTTTTTGCATTTCAATTATGTTACGATAGTCAACCACAAGATCAGCATAACCAAAAGAATTTCCTCGCTCGGTGAGAAAAATATTTTTATTTCCCGACTCGATGCATTTATCAATTGCATGTTTCATAGAAGCGGCTGAAAGAAATTGTCCTTTTTTTATGTTGACTGCCTTACCGGTTTTCGCAGCAGCAATAATTAAATCTGTTTGACGACAAAGGAATGCAGGTATCTGCAACACATCCACAAACTCGGCAGCCATAGCCGCCTCGTGTGATTCATGAATATCAGTAACTATTGGTAATTGAAATTGCTCACGAACTTTTCCAAGAATTTTTAAAGCTGTTTCATCACCAATTCCTGTGAAGGAAGATGCTGAGGAACGATTGGCTTTCCGATACGATGATTTGAAGATGAACGGAATTTTTAATCGCTCACAAATTTCTTTAAGTTTAGTAGCAGTTTGAAAAATCATTTCTTCATTCTCAACTACACATGGACCAGCCATTAAAAAAAAGTTATTGCTCTCAGTATTTTTTAGAAATGGAATTTGTGGAAACATAAATTGACATCAAAAATATAAAATCAAAGATTAAAAATAAATCACATTGCAATCGTTTCACCGATTTTCATTAACGAAAGTTCTTTTCCATTTCGTTCAAATTCCTCAATTGCATTTTCATGATCAATTTTTATAGGAGTGAAAGTATCGTAATGCATTCCAATAATTTTATCGCACTCGATAAATTCCGCGCAGGTTGCAGCATCAAAATAATCCATTGTGTAATTGTTGCCAATGGGAAGTAAAGCGAAATCCAGTTTGTATCGCACTCCTATTAATTTCATATCCATTGTTAAAGCAGTATCACCCGCGAAATAAAAATTTCCTTCTTTCGATTCAACAATAAATCCTCCGGGATTGCCACCAAAAGTTCCATCGGGAAACTGACTGCTGTGAATGGCAACAACATAAGTCACCTTGCCAAAATCAAATTGCCAACTGCCACCGAAATTCATTCCATGTCCCTTCATCCCTTTTTTTTCGTAGTACGAAACAATCTCGTAGTTCGAAATAATTTTTGCATTTGTTCGCTTGGCAATTGCTTCCACATCAGCCAAATGGTCTTGATGCGCATGCGATATCAAAATGTAATCAGAAGGAATTTTTGTATTGTCAATATTTTTTGCTAATGGGTTTTGGCTGATGAACGGATCGAAAAGTAAATGTTTTCCATTCACTTCCACACCAAAACAAGAATGACCGTAGTAGGTTAAGTTCATGAAGAAATTTTTTTACAAATATAACTATCACTAAAAGCCCTTCTGACTTACTAAAATTATTTATCTGATTTATTATCTTAAAAAGAATTGATACAATTTAAAACTGTGGGATTAATGTGAATTTTTTTACTCTTCATATATTCAATTTGTTTTAGTGCATTTTGTTTGTCTCTCGAGTCATAATAAGCACTCAAAAGATTATTATTTGCCAATTGATCTTCAGGACTTAGTTCAATATATTTTTTCAAGTATTTTATTATTTCTTTCAAATCATTTTTTTGAAATGCAAAAAACGCCTGACAGAAATAACTTTTTGCTGAGTTTGGTGAATCCTGAATTATTTTGTTATAAAAAGTAGTCTGATCATTAAAATACTGAATATAGGTAAATGTCATTAATGAAAATAAAATCAGTAAACCACCAAAGGCTGTTTTTTTTACTGAAGGAAAAAAATGAATAATTGATGGAATGCATTCTCTTACTATAAAGAATATCCCGATAAGCGGAATATAAAGGCGGTGTTCAAATAATCCATCAGTAACTTTTTCAGGAACAAAAAAGAAAGGCAGAATAAAAAGTAAAAACCAACCAACCCCAAACAAAATCATTTTGGAGTTTCGATTTTTATTAAGAATAATCAGAATAGAAAGTAATAAGATTGAAACAATACCATATAGAAATGTGGTATCTTGAATCGTAGGGTAAACAGTGAGATTAAAGGGCAGAAAAATTTTCCCAATGTATTGAATCAATCAGGGCATTTTTCTAGTGATTGATGTAACAGTTTCTAAAGCAGATTGATCGGTTTGATTAGTATCGAGAATTCTGTTTCGAAGAACAAACCAGCTAATCAACTCTGATGTCCAGATGGAAATGAAAACCATCCATTGCGCAAGATTAGTTTTACCTCTATTGAAAATTATTAAGTAAAGTACAGATGCAAATGGAATAAAAACAGCCGTCTCTTTTGTAAACAGAGCAAGAATAAAAAAAAGCACAATCCACAAAATATATTTTCTTTTACCTGATTCGAGAAAACTAAAAAAATTAAGAAAATAAGATAGAAGGAAAATGAAAAGCAGAAGGTCATTCCTTCCCGGAATCCAGGCAACTGCCATTGTTATAACAGGATGCACAGCGAAAATTGCGCTGCATATAAAAGAAGATTTTTTGCTGAAAGAAATTTTCTGTAAAAATCTAAACAACAAAAGAAACGCTGATCAAATGCAGAACTAAATTAACAAAGTGTGCATGATGCATAGCATAGACTGTAAATTTTTCCGTAGGAAACAGAAACAAAATTTGTCTTTCAATTATGAATGTTATCCTCAATATTGGTCGGTAGTAAATATCTTTCGGATGAAATACACCTTCACTGAATACTTTAAAAATGTTGCTTAGATGTTCATTGTCTGAACTTTTATCAAGCATTAAAATTGTATCATCTAAATAAGTATAACCTAATGAAAGACTTCTTGTGTAAACAACAAATATGAGCAACCCTAAAATCACAATTGGATATTTCAGATACCAGGGATCATTTTCATAGAGCAATTTTGCCTGCTTTTTTTTGTTTGATTTAAATTCTCTCTGGTAAATTCTTTTCGCATTTCAATAAAAGGTTAATGAAACAAACATAAATATATCATGTAGTTGATGTGAATGAAAAACTCATTTCATTGCTTTTCAATTGGCTTAAATCAGAATCAAAAATTTATTAATAACGAATAATCTCAAATTGGAAACAAGGGTTCAATAACCGTATTTCTCTTTCCAGTTTCTCCTTAACGATTCGCGCATTTCATTTTCTCTTGCATTATTTCCGGGGTCAAAAATTTTTGTTCCAGTGATTTGTTCAGGAAGATATTCGAAATTCACAAAATTGCCGGGATGCGAATGTGCATAGTCATATTCTTTTCCGTAGTTCAATTCCTTCATCAGTTTAGTTGGCGCATTGCGCAAGTGTAACGGTATAGAAAGATCACCTGTTTTTCTCACTAACGAAAGTGCATCTTCAATTGCCATGTATGCCGCATTGCTTTTCGGAGAACATGCGAGATACACTACAGTTTGCGAAAGAATAATGCGGCACTCAGGATACCCGATTGAATTCACTGCCTGAAAACAAGAGTTCGCTAACACCAATGCAGTCGGGTTTGCATTGCCAATATCTTCACTAGCCAGAATCAACATTCTTCGCGCAATGAACAATGGATCTTCGCCACCTTCAATCATTCTTGCTAAATAATAGACTGCGGCATTCGGGTCGCTGCCGCGTATTGATTTGATGAATGCTGAAATAATATCATAATGTTGTTCGCCGCTTTTATCGTATAGCGCCATTTTTTTGTTCAGCGATTTTGTCACTGAATCATTGGTTAAGATAATTTCTTTTTCATCTGAAGTATTTACTACTAACTCAAAAAGATTCAGCAATTTTCTTGCATCGCCTCCTGAAAACCGAAGCAAAGCTTCATTTTCTTTTATGGTAATATTTTTTCCGTTCAGCCATTCATCTTTCTTCATTGCATAGTCAAGCAATTGCAATAAATCTTTTTTCTCCAATGATTGCAATACAAAAACCTGGCAGCGCGAAAGCAAGGCGGAGATTACTTCGAACGAAGGATTTTCTGTTGTTGCGCCAATCAATGTAATTATTCCTTTTTCCACCGCACCCAATAAAGAATCCTGTTGCGATTTGCTGAAGCGATGAATTTCATCAATGAATAAAATAGCTTTTCCTTTTTGTTTCGCCTGCTCAATAACTTCACGAATATCTTTTACACCTGAATTAATTGCACTTAACGAAAAAAACGGAAGAGCAGTTTGTTCAGCAATCATTTGTGCCAAAGTTGTTTTGCCAACTCCCGGTGGCCCCCAGAAAATCATGGATGGAATTACACCTTTTTCAATGAGTGAACGCAATGGTTTTCCTGCGCCGGCAAGATGTTCCTGTCCAACCAATTCATTCCATGTTCGCGGACGAACTCTTTCGGCTAACGGAATACTTAAATCCATAACTGCAAAGTAATTATTTTGTGCACCATTATTTATGATTTACAAAACATTTATTAAGCCATTACTTTTTAATCTTTCAGCAGAGAATGCGCATCACTTTACAACTGTGATGATGCGACAAGCACCTGTTAGATGGGCGTTGGAAAAAATGTGTGCTCACAATCAACCCTCATTGGAGAAAGTTGTGATGGGATTAAAATTCCCTAACCCGGTTGGACTTGCTGCAGGTTTTGATAAGAATGGATTTTATATAAGAGAAATGCAGGCGCTTGGTTTTGGTTTTGTTGAAATAGGAACAGTAACACCATTGCCTCAACCCGGAAATGACAAGCCAAGATTGTTTCGATTACCTAAAGATGAAGCACTCATCAACCGAATGGGTTTTAATAATTATGGAGTGGAAGTAGCAGCTGCAAGAATAAAAGCTGCACGAAAAGTTATTGGCGAAAACACCAACAACGGAGGAAGAATGATTATCGGTGGCAACATTGGAAAAAATAAAATCACTCCGAATGAAAAAGCTGTGAATGATTATATCATCGGATTCGAAAAACTGTTTGATGCGGTTGATTATTTTGTCGTGAATGTGAGTTCACCAAACACACCAAACCTTCGTGAGTTACAGGAAGAAAAACCTTTGCGTGAAATATTATCTGAATTGCAGAAGAGAAATTTTCAGAAGGAGAAATCAAAACCATTATTGTTAAAAATTGCACCCGATTTAAGTTTCGAACAAATTGATTTGATACTTCAGATTTGTATTGATAATAAGTTAGCTGGAATTGTTGCGACCAACACAACTATTTCGCGAGAAGGATTAAGAACTTCATCTGAAAAATTAAATGCAATTGGAGCTGGTGGTTTGAGTGGTAAACCATTGATCAATCGTTCTACTGAAATAATTAATTACATCGCAAAAAAATCAAACAATCAGTTAGCAATAATGGGAGTAGGTGGAATTCATACACCTGATGATGCCAACAGAATGTTAGATGCAGGCGCAGATTTAATTCAACTTTATACTGGATTGATTTATGAAGGACCTTTTGTAGTGAAAAATATTATAAAGAGAATTTCTTCTATCCATTTATTCCAAACACATACTGAATAATATTCGCGCCCATCTGGAATGCTTTGGTGCGAAGTTCAATCGGGTCATTGTGTACATCATCCCAGCCATCGCCGAGGTCGCATTCGAAATTATAAAAGGCAACCAATCGGCCTTGGTAGATCAAACCAAATCCTTGCGGAATTTTTTCATCGTGTTCGTGAATTTTTGGTAAGCCATTCGGATAATTATATTTCTGATGGTAGATGGGATGACTGAAGGGCAACTCAACAAAATCCAATTCAGGAAAAACTTTTTTCATTTCTTTTCTGATGAACGGGTCAATGCCATAATCATCATTGATGAAGAGAAATCCTCCACCAATTAAATAAGTGCGAAGATTTTGTGCATCATCATTATTAAAAACAACATTGCCATGACCAGTCATATAAACAAACGGATAATTAAAAATATCAGGACTACCGGGTTCAACGGTTGCATATTCTTCATTGATGTTTGTGCTGATATTTTGATTGCAAAACCGTGCAAGATTCCGAAGAGAATGAACATCGTTGTACCAATCGCCACCACCACTGTATTTTAATAATGCCAACTGAACAGTTGGTGCAGGTGCAAATGCAGTGAATGATATGCCACCAATTAAGAGAGAGAAAATAAAGATTTTAAATTTCATTGATAAAGCGAATTTAGTTGAACAATTGCAACCAACGCAGCAGTCTCGGTTCTTAATCTGTTGGTTCCAAGAATTACTTCAATGAATCCAGAATTAACAGCTATTTTTAATTCAACATTTGAAAAATCACCTTCTGGTCCTATTAAAATTGTTGCATCTATTCCCTTTTCATAAACTGAAGAAAGATGTGTTTTATTTTGTCCCAAGTGGCAAATAAATTTTTGATTTTTGATTTTAGAATTATGATTTAAGAATTCCTTGATGGGAATAATTTCATTCAGTTTCGGAAGTGTGGCTCTCATGCTTTGCTTCATTGCACTCACACAAATGCGATTAAGTCTTTCCATATTTATTTTTCTTCGTTCGCTGTGTTCGCATTCAATAAATGAAATTTCACTCACTCCAATTTCTGCTGCTTTCTCCAACAGCCATTCAATCCGCTCAATGTTTTTTGTGGGTGCAATTGCCAAATGAATTTTTGAATTGAAACTATTTTCTTCCTTCCATTTTTTTATTATTTCAAATGCACAATGAGATTTATGAGCTGATGTAATTTTTGCTGTAAAAAAATTTCCTACACCATCTATTAAACTGATTTCATCTCCTTCACTATGACGAAGCACTTTTACACAGTGACAAGATTCTTCTTCACTGAGAATTAAAATTCCATTAATTATTTCGGGGCAAAAAAATATTTCCATAACAATTTCCTTACAAGGATACTTTAAAGAATGAAATCAGAAAATTATAAAAGCCACCTCAATTTACTGAGATGGCTTTTGATGAAAAAAAGTATTTGAAGAATTATTTTATCGGAACAAAAATATCAGTTTCCCATTTGGCAGTATCTTTTTCAGTTCCCGGGTCAGTAACATAAACTTCCCACGCATTTCCATTGAGAGTTTTATTGTTTTCATTTATCCATTTATAAATTGCTTCATATGCTGGTTGTGTTTTTTGATATGAGCCGAAATAAGCAACCTTTGCAACATCACCACTGTAAGAATTTTTTGCTACAATTCTTCCTTCCGATTTTCCCATTTTATCAGTTGGAATTCCACCTTCCCAAACCAATATATCTTTTCCCATTGTATGCATAATGCCGAATGGATAACCAACTTCCTTCAATTTATTTTTACCCATGTAGGCACCAATCTCCATAAACATTTCCATGTATTTGGCGCCGATGTCGGAGTTTTTTGCTGAATCAAGAATGGTGAGGCATGGCATTGCAGTAGTTGTTGTTGTTTCAATAGTATAAGTTATATCAGTAGTAACCGGAATAAGTGCAGCCACACTATCAATGTTTTTTAAACCACTTTCGAAAATTGGTCCGAGCATTTTCTCAGCAAAAAAATAACCGAAAAATCTTTTAATCGGATTCATGCCTGCATCCGAATCCATTGTCCATTTCAGTTTTGTATTTTTTTCTGAATCTTCTAGCCAAAAACCAACTACTGAATTCCCATTTCCTTCAAAATTAATTTGTGTTTCAATAAATGAAAATGGAGTGCTCTTCAAAATTTTTATGCTGCCACTTCCAACATTGCTTTTTTCTGAAATCCAGGAATAATTACCTCCAACTCCTTCTGAAGTATCACCAAAAGTAATTTTGGCGACGGTATCCATCCGATACCAGGGGAGCCACGAATTCCATTTTTTCAAATCATTTATCAGAGAAAAAACTGCTGCCGACTTAGCTTTGATGGTCATTGTTCTTTCCACATGAACTTTTGAGGGTAGTAAAAAAGCAATTATGACGAATAGAACTACGATGCCAATGAGGCCGATTCCGATAAATTTTATTGTCTGCATTTTTTGGAATTTTAATGGACGAAAAATAACTGCAATTTTTTATGAAATAAATAGCTGACTGAAATTAATTTATTTTGAAAATGCATTTCAGTTTGATTTGGTGCATATAAATTTTATAAATTGGAAAAGGAACATCAACATTTTAATGTACATGAATAAAGATGAGAGTTTATCTTGTTCAATTATTTTTGGCAACACAAATATTTTTTAATCACTTTTAATTAATGAAAAATTTACTGATTCTGCTTTCTGTTTTGTGTGTGCTCACTGCAAGTTCATGTGGTAAAAAGGAAAAACTCTCAGAACAAATAAATAAACAACTAGACAGCATTACACACTCAATGGCAACGAGCCCAAATGCCAAACAGTTTGAACGACTCACTGCAAACATCAATGATTTTATCAGCAAGTTTCCGAAGGATAGTCTGGCTTCGAAATATTTATTTGAAGAGGCTCGCATATATCAAAGTCAAGGTGAGTATAAAAGTGCATTAACAGTTTTAGACCGATTGTTAAAAGATTTTCCGGAGGCAAAAGAATGCGGAATGAGTGTTTTTATGGAAGGATTTATTTACGCAAACCTCTTGAATGATTTAACAAAAGCGAAAGAAAAATATGAATTGTATTTAAGTAAGTATGGAAATGAAAATGAGAAGATGGCGCTTGATGTAAAACTGGAATTGGATAACCTCGGAAAATCTGCCGACGAAATATTCAAACAGATTCAAGCGAATGCAGATTCGTTGAAATAAATAGCTGAATAATTTTTATCCTTCTAAATGAATGGTGAAAAGTATAGTGCGGGTTCGTAAGCGACTTAGTACCGAAGAATAAATAAGTACATCATCGTTCTGTAATATATTGGTTAAACCATAAGATAATTTTATTTCGGGTGCAACAATGGCCATCGGCATGTGCAACTCAATCCCAATTCCATATTCAAAAAGATAATCGTCTTTCTTTACTTTAATTAAATTCTCTGCACGGCGAGCAGTTGCGTTTGATTGCATATCAATGCTGTATTTTATTCCAGCAATTGCATACATGCGCGAGTTTTTGTAAGGTTTCGATTTGTATTTCAACAGCAACGGAAATTCAAGATATACACTTTCAATTTTTTTTACAACAGGTAATGCACTGTCTTTCTGTGTGTACTTAATGTCTTTTTCTCCAAATGATAAGGCGGGTATCAAACGCAAATCAAAATATCTTCCAAGGTGATAATCAGTTACAATTCCTAAATTAAATCCCGGGCCTTTTATTGGTTGAACATTCAGAATATTCTTTTGAACAATGAAATTTGAATCGAGTGTTATTTTATAATCGCTCTTATTGTATCCGAGTGCAACGCCAAAATGAAACTTGCGCGACATGCCCTGGTCATCGTGTTCCATAATTGAAAACTGCGCATTCACTTTCATAAATGCTGATAACACAATAAACAGAGTCAGGATTTGTAACCTGTATATAAAGTGGCGATGCCGAATGATAGCGTTGTACATTTTGTTTTTACAAAACCAATTGACTGCAAAATATTTTCAAACTGTTTTCCATCCGGAAAAACTTTTACCGATTGCGGTAAGTAAGTGTATGCTGATTTATCTCCTGTAATCCAACTTCCGATCAATGGACAGATTCTATTGAAGTAAAAATTAAAAAATCCATTGATAATTTTATTTCGCGGTTTGCTGAACTCCAGAATAACCACTTTTCCATTGGGCTTTAGCACACGAAACATTTCTTTTAAACCAATTTCAAGGTGAGCAAAATTCCGAACTCCGTATGCAACGGTCACTGCATCAAACTTATTGTCTGAAAAAGGTAATTGTTCGGCATCGGCAATTTGCAATTCTATTTTTTGTTGCAGATGCAACTGGTCAATTTTCTTTTCTCCGAACGCAATCATCTCTTTCGAAATATCGCCGCCAATAATTTTTTCAGGATTTAATTTCAATAAAGCAATGGCAATATCAGCAGTTCCTGTTGCCACATCTAAAATCAGTTTTGGATTTTCGTGCTTAAGTTCATTTACTAATTTTCGTTTCCATATATTATAGATTCCCATTGATAAAATCGTATTCATCAAATCGTAACGCGATGCAATGTTGTTAAACATTTGAGCCACCTGTTCCTTTTTTCCAAGCAAAGATTCAGAATACGGAAGTACTTGCTTATTCATCGGGTGCAAATTACTTTCATTCCATCTACATTCGCCAATCAAATTTTCTCTTTCCATGATAATTAAGTCGGCAATATTTAAAGGAAGTTTTAAAACAGTGGAGCAATGCCCGCCAAGTAAATTACCGGAGTTTGCTTTTATCGGACGAAGCAATGTGGGAAAATCATCTCTCATTAATATGCTGCTGAGTAAAAAAGATTTAGTAAAAGTTTCGGGGCGACCTGGGAAAACACAATCCATCAATCACTTTCTCATCAACGATGGATTTTATTTTGTTGACTTACCGGGTTATGGTTTTGCATCAGTATCGAAAAAAGAAAAGCACACCTGGAAAAAAATGATTGCTGATTTTTTGCAGAAGCGCGAGCAACTGCTCAATACTTTTGTGCTGATTGATGCGCGGCACGAACCACTGAAAATTGACTTGGAATTTATCAATCAGTTTGGCGAGTGGCAAATTCCGTTCTCCATTGTTTTTACCAAGGCCGATAAAGTGGGCAAGGATGTGCTCGCCTCGCACAAAAAAATGTTTGAGGAGCGCTTATCCGAATCGTGGGAAAATTTGCCACCCATTTTTATTTCTTCTGCTGAAGAACAAATTGGAAGGGATGAGATTTTTGGATATGTGGAAGAAATGATGAAGGAAAAATAAGATTCGTTTGAAATAATTAAATGTGAATTATAACATGATAAAGTTACAGAAGAATTATATAATAAAAGCAACTACACAACAACTCTGTAAGCTGCTTTCATTAAAAAATAAAAGTTTATTTCTTTGACAGTGTAATTACCTGTGAGTAATCAGGCGTTGGAATTGTAAGCCCATTTAAATTTTGTGAAAGGAAAGTCCACTTTTCAGAATCTTTTTTTACATCAGATACAGAATATACTAGATCATAGACATCTTTTCCAGCGATGCTTGTCAAAGTAATTTTTTGAGATTTTTTATCATATGCCCAATTGAAACCTGATTGATGCCCACCAGTATCCACAGCAGTTGCGGAACCTTCATAAAAGGTATAAGAATACACATTGGTATTTGGATTAAATCCTGTAATTGTTGTCACAACAGTTGCAGTCCAAACACTGTGGTCTTTCTTCAACAATTGATATGGAGTTTTGCCACAAGAGCTTATCAGAAAAAATATTGCTGGAAAAAATTAAATTTTAGTTGCTGTTTTCATGCATTTAGTTTATTTAATTTTCAATTTCACCTACAATTATAAGAGAAAGATTTTGATGAATCATAAATTTATTAAAAATTGAAATATTCAGGCATTTTAATTATGAATTTTGAAATTCTATAAAATCAGTTGCAACCCATCATAGCTTAAGTGAACTCCGATTGGAAGGTTTAAGCTTACCTCATCATCCAATCCTAAGCGGTGACTAATGTGAGTGAAGTAAGTGGTTTCGGCATTCAATTCTTTTGCAACTTCAATTGCTTCTGCTAAAGTAAAGTGAGAAATATGCGGCTCCATTTGCAGTGCGTTCAGCACCAGAATTTTTGAACCCTGAATTTTTTTCTTCTCTTCTGCTGGTATCTGATTGGCATCGGTGATGTAAGTAAAATTGCCAAACCGGAAACCCAGCACCGGCATTTTATAATGCAAAACTTTTATCGGAATTATTTCCAATCCTTCAATAAAAAAATTAGTGTCACCATTAATGGAATGAAAATTCAATTCAGGAATTCCGGGATAATCACTCTTGTTAAAAATGTAAGGAAATTCTTCTCGAAGTTTTTGTTGTGTAAAATCTGTGGCATAAACTTCCATGGGTTTCTGCATAAAAAAATTGAACGCACGAATATCATCCATGCCCGCCGTGTGGTCTTTATGACTGTGCGTGAAAATGAGTGCATCCAACCTTTTCACATTTTCACGCAACATCTGTTGCCGAAAATCGGGACCACTATCTATGACAAAAACTTTTTCTTCGTGCTCAATCATAATGGATGAGCGAAGACGATTGTCTTTATTATTTGTTGAAGTACAAACCCGGCAAGAACAACTGATAACCGGAACACCTTGTGAAGTTCCTGTGCCGAGAAATGTGATTTTCACACCGCCAGTTTTGTCTGTTGAAGATTTAAAACAAAGTTGGTTTCCTTCTCATCAAGCTGAGAGAAATCAATATCGAGTTCAGGAATCATTTCTAAAAAAGAATTGATGCGCGATTCTAAATCAAAATATTTATTAACCACAATCACTCTGCGATCCTGCAACACACAGTAACCGGATTTGAATGAACCTTTCTCATAGCGAATCACATATCTTGATTCCTTTAAAATGTTTTCAATTTTCTGTAGCGATTGCGGCGTGTATTTGAACATATCTTTTTTGAATGTTTCAAAGATAGAGTGGTGTTGTATTCCTGCAAATCATTTAATACGATTGTTAGTTTGTTAATAAACAATTCTGTTTGGCAGTATGATGCTGCTGAAGTAGGTTTGACACATGCACAGAAAATTTTTATTCATCGGCATTTGCGCTTTTTTATTTTACACGGCTGATGCACAATTTAAAGGAGGATTTTATATTGGCGTTAACGGAACTCAGGTGGATGGAGATAAAATTGCCGGCTTTTATAAGTTGGGAGCAAACCTGGCTGCGGTCGTTGAGTATCCATTAGGAGAACATTTTGGGGCTTCTATGGAAATTTCGTATTCGCAAAAAGGAAGTCAAACAAAATGGCAACAAGGGGTTCCACGACAATATTTTTTAAAATTGGATTATGTTGAAGTTCCATTGATGTTAAATTATCATGATAATAAAAAAGTAACCTTGAGCGCTGGCATTGGAATTAATGAGTTGGTTTTTTATAAAGAAGATATAGTTAACACTAATCCATACTTAAGTTATTCCCATATTCGAAAGTTGAACAATACAGATATTGAATTAAAAGGTGGAGGTTCCTATCAGTTAAGCAAACATTGGATGGTAAATATTTTATATTCTTATTCGGCTATTTCAATGGGTATATCAGATGATAGTCCTTATCTCAATAATGGTTTGTTTAATAATCTTGTTACTTTCCGATTGGGATATATGATTAAAGGAAAAGCTACAAAATAATTGATTGAGTGTTTCAATTTCATTCATTATTAAATCCATTTCAGGATAACTTTTTCTTTCTTTGGCAAGGCATTTGAAATTACACTACATACAAAATCACATAACTATGAAATCAATAAAAATTTTAGCGCTATTAATATTATTCACTCCTTTTATTTCCTGCGCCCAAATTAAAATCGGTAAAAAAACTTATACCGTTCCAAAAGTAAATACAGGAGCAAATAATTCAGGGAAACCTACCAATGATGAAATGGTAAGTGGTTTAAAAGAAGCGTTAAACATTGGAGTTACAAAAGGTTCAGATAATGTTTCGAAGACTGATGGCTATTTTAAAAACAATGCAATAAAAATTCTTATGCCGCCTGAAGTAAAAAATGTGGAAGACAAACTTCGTTCTATAGGAATGGGACAATTAGTAGATGATGCAATATTGAGAATGAATCGTGCTGCCGAGCAAGCTGGTCCAAAAGCAAAACCGATTTTTTGTGATGCAATAAAATCGATGAGCATAATGGATGCTGTAAATATTATCAAAGGCCCGCAGGATGGTGCCACTCAATATTTAAAGAAGAGTACTTCAGTTCAGTTAACATCTGCTTTCAAACCAATAATAGCTCAAGAGTTAGATAAAACTGAAGCAACTAAATACTGGAAACAGGTATTTGATACTTATAATAAAATACCATTTGTAACAAAAGTGAATTCTGATTTGCCATCGTATGTAACACAAAAAGCATTGGATGGTTTGTTTTTAATGGTAGCACAGGAAGAAGCTAAAATCAGAAAGGATCCATTAGGTACCGCAAGTGCATTAATACAAAAAATATTCAGCGGTAAATGGTAGAAAAATATTTTTAATTAATTTAATGAAGCCGAATGAATAAAGAGTATTTCGGCTTTTTTATTTCAGTTTGATGGAGTAATATTATTTTTACAAATATTGTTTCCATTCGACTATTCTTTCATTGCGCCTTGCATTTGGTAAATGCTTATTTATATTTGAGATTAATTAAATCAATAGGTCAATGAGAAAAATCTACACACTTATAGTTGTTCTAATATCGTTCTTACATAACAATTCTCAGGCAAGTCATATTATGGGAATGGACATTTCTTATAAATGTCAAGGGAATAACACCTATCACATTACCCTTTCGTTTTACAGAGACTGCGCAGGATTTGTAACGCCTGGGCCAACACTTTCTATTGATTATAGTTCTGTAAGTTGTGGTCAATCAGGAACACTTGTACTTAATCAGGTTGGAACTGTAACTAATGTTAGCCCAATTTGTCCATCTCAATTTTCTCAAACGACTTGTAGCGGTGGTACCTTGCCAGGCGTGGAACAATATATTTACGAGGGCGATTTAACATTCCCAACTGTTTGTAATGATTGGATAGTTTATTATGAGGATTGTTGTCGGAACTCTGCAATTACTAATATAGCAGGTGCATCTAGTTATGGAATAAGAATTGAAGCACGAATTGATAATACCAATAATTTATGTGATAACTCCCCGGTTTTTACAACATTGCCTATTCCATATATCTGTGCAAATCAACCTTACAATTATAACCATGGGGCGTTTGATATTGATGGTGATTCGTTGGTGTTTACTTTAATTGATCCAATGGATTGGTTGGGTGGAGCACCAATTCCTTATATATTTCCTTTCAGTCCTGTATATCCGCTTTCAACAGTTTCGGGTTCAGTAATTTTTAGTTCCTCAACAGGACAGATGTCTTTTACTCCAGATGCTACTCAGATTACTGTCGTGGCAGTTCGAGTTGATGAATATAGAAATGGTGTATGGGTTGGTTCAACCACAAGAGATATTCAATTATCAGTTATTGCATGCAACAATCAGGTATCTACAATGAGCTCCCCTGTAAATGTTAATGGAGGTTACGCAACAGGTCCAACTTCTTTTGAAGTTTGCCCGGGGCAAGCACTTTCATTTCAGGTTACTAATACTGATCCAGATGTGGGACAAATATTAACTGTTACTTCAAACCTAACCAATGTAATACCCGCAGCAACAATGACAACTGTTGGAACAAATCCGGCAATTTCAACTTTTTTTTGGCAACCATCAGGTGCTGATACTGGATTTCATTCTTTCACTCTAACTGTTCAAGACGATGCTTGCCCAATTGTTGGCCAACAAGTTTATTCATTTCAAATTTATGTGTTGGTTGGAACATCAGCGGGGCCAGATATTACCATTTGTGGAAACATGACTGCGCAACTTCAGGCAACAGGTGGAACATCTTTTACATGGACTCCAGCAACGGGACTTAATAATCCAAATGTTTCAAATCCGATAGCTACACCAACTCAAACAACTACTTATGTTGTCAATAGCAATCTAACTGGTGGATGTAGCAACACCGATACGATGGTTGTTTATATTGTTCCTGATTTTACATTTACTGTTACTCCAACATTGGATACTATATGTTTAAATCAACAATCGCAATTAAGTATTACTGGCAGTGCAAATGGATCTCCATATACTTATTCATGGACTCCTGTTTCCTCATTACTGGGAGCTAATACTTCTACACCTTCAGCATCTCCTGCAGTTACAACAACCTATAATGTATCAATAACAAATAGTGGTGGTTGTACAAAAACAGGGAGTGCGGTTGTTTTTGTAGCGGGTATTGCCCCACCTTTAAATCTTGTTGCTTCACCGCAAACAATTTGTGTTGGCCAAACATCGCAACTAGATATTAACCCTAGTAGCGGTGGAAATTTTTGTAATCCGACCTATTCTGTTGCTTGTTCTTCAGGAGATTTCGTTGATAACTTCTCGTTTAATACTTTAGTTAATAATGCATCGGGATGTTCAGGCAATGTAAATAATTATATATATTATACTGGTGCACCAACAACTACTGTAAACCTTGGGAGCTCTTATCCTATTTCAATGCAATCTGGTTCATCGTGGGGACAAGGATTTGGAGTTTGGATAGATTATAATCAAAATGGTTCGTTTGCAGACCCAGGTGAATTTGTATATACAAGCGGTTCATCAGCTATCACAGCCTTTAACGGAAATGTTACAATTCCTGTAACTGCAATTCCTGGTTGGACTCGTTTGCGTGTACTATGTAGATATTCAGCTGTGCCGGTTGCTACAGATTATTGTGGAGCAAGTTTTACTTTTGGCGAATGCGAGGATTATGATATTTATATTGATGGTGGAAATTTGACTTATTTATGGTCACCGGCATCTTCATTATCCAATGCAACTATAAAAAATCCAGTTGCATCACCAATTCAAACAACTACTTATACACTTACCGTAACAAGTGGAGGATATTGTTCAAATACCGATACTGTTATTGTTAATGTGATAACCAATTATCAATGCAGTGCAGGTAATGATACATCTATTTGTATGGGTGGCGGTTCCGCTCAGTTAAACGGATCAAATGCAGTAACTTATTCTTGGACCTCAATACCTGCTGGATTTACAAGTAGTATTTCAAATCCTGTGGTTTCACCATTAGGCAATACTACTTATGTATTGTATGGATTAAATGCATCGGGCTGTGGTGATTATGATACCGTATTCGTAAACTTTATTCCACTTCCTGGGTTTAGTGCTGGGGTTGATCAAACAATGTGTTGGTATGATTCAGTTCAAATGGTTCCAACCGGAACTTGGGTTAATTATGCATGGATTCCAACTGCAAACATTAGTGATCCTGCAATCGCGCAACCTTTTGCAAGTCCTGCAACCACCACAACTTATACACTTACAGTAACAGATGCAAATGGATGTGCAGGATTTGATTCTGTTGTAGTTTTTGTACTTCAGCCTTTGAATCTTGTTGTATCACCTGATACAATTACATGCATGGGGGTAGGAGTGAATGTAAGCGTTGATCAAGGGGTAACTTTTTTATGGGAACCTTCGCTTAATTCGAATCCTACTTCACAATCAACTACTTTGACTCCTATTTTACCAACCACTTATACCATTTCTGTTACAGATACATTTGGTTGTTTCAATATCGATTCTGTTGTAGTTGATATATATGTTCCACCTTTAATAAGCGCGAGCATTGATGTTTCAATATTACAAGGAGAACAAACCATTCTTACTGCATACATGACAGGTGGAGTTTCATTTATCTGGCAACCTTCTGAAGGTGATGGAAGTACTACTTCATCTTTTACCGTTTCACCATTAAATACTACAACATACACTGTTATGGGAACAAGCATTAATGGTTGTACAAATTGGGATGATGTAGTTGTGACTGTTTTATCTCCTTGTCAATCTCTAATGATGCCGAATGTTTTTTCGCCAAATAAAGATGGAAGAAATGATGTGTTGCAACCTTATATAATAGGCATTGAAGTGGTGACCCGTTATGAAGTTTATGATCGTTGGGGTGAAAGAGTATACTTTGCTAATGATGCAAAAAGAGGTTGGGATGGAAAAAACAATAATGGCGATGATTGCGCAGTGGGAGTTTACATATATAATATTGTAACTGAATGCGAAGGCATATCGAAAGTATATAAAGGGAATGTTACATTGATAAAATAAATTTGGAATAAAAAAAGAACGCGCCCTGACAAATATTTTGTCGGGGCGCTTCTGTTTAGAATATCACGGCAAAGAAAATTTAAATTTTATGGCCATAATTTTAGTAAGCGGAACAAGGTGAAAAATTAAAAGAAAGGTTTTTCCTTTTCAATATTAAGCACTCCTTAAACGAGCTTTGAGTTTAGTATTATCTGATTTTAAAAATGTTAGGCATTGCAAACATTTGGAATATCAGTTAGGCAAATGATACCGTCATAAAGAAATGTCTTATGAAGAGAATAAGTTGTATTGGAAAACAAATATCCAAAACCGGATTTCTAGGTAAAATTATTTTTGATGGTCAATATGTTTACTAGAATGATATTTAAATTTTAATGGGAAAATAGTCATCAGGCAATTAAAGCTTGACATAAAAAGTAAATAAGAAAAGCAGTTAAATAAAGAAGCTGCTATAATAAAATTTGTAGCAGCTTCTTTATAAATTTCTAAAATCCGTCAGTTAGAAATTAGTTTTAATCGACTTGAAAGTTTCAGACTTATATGTATCGTTGAAAGTAGTTGCAAGGAAATAAGAGCTGGAAGAAAGATTGTTTCATTCAACATATAATTTTTTATTCCTTCCTTTATTGAAAGATCCTTTTTCAAAATAATTTGCCCCAATGCGTCAGTATATTGAAAGTGTATGTTCTTGTTTTCCTGCGTGTTAAATTGAAAGTTTCAATTATCAATACTACTTTTTAACAAATCCGCTTGTGAAATTTGTTTTATCATTTGATATTTGAATAAAGTATAAACCTCCTGATAAAAAAGAAACATCTATCATTTTTTTATCTGCATCAAATTTAAATGTGTTTTCGAAAACAAGTTTCCCATCAATACTTTTAATAATAATTTTAGTTTCTCCTGAATTATATTCAGAATTACTTATTGTTATTTGATCTGAAACAGGACTTGGATAAATTGAAATTTGGTTACATGAAATATGAGCTGAAAGAATAGAACTGAAATGTTCTTTGGAATCAATATCAAACTGATGAAGGCGATAATAGGAATTTGCGCAAACAGGATTGTTATCAATCAATTCATAATTATGTGGTTGATCAGTTGTTCCATGACCAGTCACTTTTCCAATGGTGTTAAAATTGATTCCATCTTCACTTCTTTCAACATCAAAATAATCAGAATTAATTTCTGATTCAGTTTTCCAATTCAATTCTATAATTTTATTTTCCTTAACATTTAAAGAGAAACTACTTAAAGTAACCGGTAAAGGGTTTCCGCCAAATCCTTCGGCAAAATCAGAAAAAGATGTTACGCCGGTTCGTTTTGCAGTTGCAGTTCCTGAAGCAATGGTTTGAGTAGAATTATCATGATGACCATTCGAATTTGCCAAGTTTGTGCCTGACCATAATGATCCTGAATTTGGCCGTTTAATTACACCTAATTGATTTGCATTACCTGAAAAGTTAGAATATCCTTTTTGATTTAATGTGATATCATAATTTACTGCGGAATAACTATCGGGTGTTAAAGTCCAGAAACCACTATTAAGAATTCCATAAATACCATCTCCATTTATAGAAGTAGTTGGATAACTCGGTGCAGTACCTGTAATCACAGTATTGAAGAAAGCTAAAATTGAATTCATTCCAGTTTGACTGTTTAAATTAACACTTGCCAATTGATAATTTGTTGGATCGCCTACCGGAAAATCGTAATTGCCCGTTGATGCAACAGTTCTGCGAAGGTTTCCATATACCCATGAAGAAGATGAATAACCAGATATTGAACTTATTGAATTGCTTGTTACCTGAACTTCATTTGCTCCTGTTGTAACCACTCCATTTGTTAATTTCAATTCGCTTGAAACTATTATGTTGTTATTAATAGAAACTCCATTTGAATTGTTGATTTCTAACTTGTAAAAACTTTCAGCACCGGTTATTGATTGGGCAACTGTTCCGTTAAAAATTACTTGCCCCGTTCCATCAGTAAAACCGGTTGCAGCATAATCAGTCCAATTCCCTTTTATATTTAAAGTATTATTATTTGGATTTAATACATCTGATAATGCAGCAGTATTTTGAATATTTGTGCTACCCAAAACTGTAAGCGATTGACCGCCAATTGTCGGAAATATCTGAACCTGATTTACAACTGAACCTGATGCTGCATCTACTGATAAATTATAAAGGTTTGCTACCGTCATTCCGGTTCCGGCAAAATCACTCAAGTGAATATCTGTAGCAGCTAAAGCGCCCAAACAAATGAACTTTAATGTGCCTGTTAATTGGAAATTTGTTGTAGTTGATGTTCCACTTCCTAATTCAGCATCGTTTCCAACATTAATCGTGTTTCCGTTATCAATTAACTTAGCTGTACCTGTATAGTCAATTCTGAAACTATTTCCGACATATAAATCAGAATTTGTTGATGGTGTAACAAGTTCAAACTTGCCGGCACTTTTTACTGAGGAAAAATTGTAGCATTTTACCAGCTGATTATTTCCTGTAAATAATTGAATTGAAGCAGCATTAAATGTGGCAATATTCAAAAGTGTCTTGCAATTGTCGCTCATGGTTCCACCATTTTGCAAGGTCAGGTTTAATTGAATGTTTAAAGTTTTTATTGGTGTAGTTACATTGAAAACCGCAGCATCAATGATTAGTGAGCCATTTACTGTTAAGTTGCCATTAATAGTTTTATTTCCACTTACAGAACAAATCAGATTCGCATATGTAATTCCGCTTTCTACTATTTGATTTCCAGCGCCAGAATATTCAACAATAGATCCTGTGTTACAAATGAAGGAATTTTTAGTATTTCCGAATAAATAAATCGCGTTCAACCCATAAATATTTAATCGGCCACCATTCTGAATTAATAAAATATGCCCTGCGCTTGCCCCATCTGCAGCATTTACAGAATCAACATTTACAGTTCCAGTACTGGTAATTGTCATTCCAATTGTTGAACCCGCACCATTGTCAGTTGTCATATATAATTTCCCATTTACATTCAATGTTCCTTTTACAGTAATGGTACCACGCATGTTGCCACTTCCGTTTCCTCCTGTTCCATCTACAGAAACATTACCCATTGTAGCCCTTGTACTTACTACATAAGGAGAATTAATAGTAGTGTTAAATGTGGTTGATGCCTGATTGTTATATAATGCAGTTCCGGGCCATGTAAGATTTGCATTGATTGAAATTGTTAAAAGTGAAGTTGAATTAGTTGCAAAATCTTTCTTGATTCTTGAACAGGCAAAATTACCTGTACCCGTTAATGTGCAATTTACTCCTTCAATATTAAAACCAATACCATCATCAGTTGGATAATTTCCAATTGTTCCATTACACACAATTTGTGAAAAAATACTTATGTAAATATTTGTAGCACTTTGATTGGTATATAGTTTACCTCCTGACTGAACGGTTAAAGTGCTAACAGCATAAGGGCCGGTACCGTTTAAGGTTACAGTATGACCAGTTAAAATGGTTGCGGCATAATTTGAAAGATTTGGATATTCACCGGCTACAGCATTTACCCAGGTAACGCCATTAAATCGTTGCCAGGTTGTATAATCAGTCCAATTGCCACTTGTGAGTGTTTGAAAATCTCCGGTTGTGGTATTGGGTATTCCACTGCCAATCGTTCCTGAACTCCAGGTTGTTCCTTTGCGTGTGAATATTTTAATGTTGTAAGTAGTCAGGTTTACTAATCCGGAAACAGTTACTGATGTTCCGGTTCCTTGATAAACATCATATTCATTCGATGGAAGATTAACATTAGTTGTTGGATCACCATAGACTGAATAATCAACATAAAGAGTACCATCTCCGGTTGGTGAAGCAGTTACAGACGCATTATCAGTTACCACAACTAATATATCATCAAAACAACTTGCCATAGTCCACCCAATAATTAATTCGCCGTTTGCCGGAGTTACTGTTAAACCTGAAACATTGGGAACAGCAGCCAGTGTTGCGCCATTTGCTGTTGCGCCGGCTGAATAAACTGTTGGTGAATTTTGAACATTCAGAATAAGATAATGATAAGTTATACCTGCAGTTAACCCAGAAACATTCACTGTGTTTGAAGTTCCATTGTAAACACAAAAAGCTGATGCATCATTTTGGTAAGGTGTACCGCTACCAAAAGTTGTATTGGCAGAATAAGTTCCAATTGCATTTGTAGGGATTCCTGCTGTAATTGCTGAACCTGCTTTTGCAAAAACAAGAACGGTATTATTTGAAGTGCTGTATCCTACTGGCAATGTCCAGTTAACTGTTTCATCACTGATGCAAGCATTGGTTACTGTTGGTGAGGTAACAGCGGGCATGGTTACATTGCATTGTGCTTCGGCTGAAGTAGTTATTCCACAACTATATCCTGCAGTAATTTGACAAACTACATAATATGTTCCACAAGCTGCAAACGATGGAGTGAATGTAGAACCTGCACTTACAAATGCTGTATATGGCCCTCCAGATACAGTTGCGTAAGCCCATGATCTTGTTGAGCCAGCAGTTGTGCCTGAAGCAGTTAATAAACTTGCACCGCCTCCAGCACCGGGTGAAAAATTTTGTGTGGTGAGAGGAGAAATTGCAATTGTATTTACTGCTAATGCAGTCGAAGTTGCACCCAATGTTGATGGACTGCTTGCTCTTACTCTTAATAAATAATTGTTGCCTGATGCGCCCCCAATGGTTCCGTAAGGAATGGTGCAACTTAAATTCGTATTGGTATTATTATTCGTTACAAAAGTTCCTATGGTAGTGAATGAAGCGAATGATCCTGCGCCATCCGACATTTCAACGGTGTAAGTGTTACCTGTAAAAGTTCCTGTTGAAGTGAAACTCACTAATAAAGATGCTCCGCCATAACTTACACAAATAGGAGTTGCAAATGTTGGAGCTGCGATGGATGCAGGAGTTAACACTGAGTTTGATGGAGGACTTGTTAAATAATATTTTTCGGAAGCTGCAGTGCAATTGTATTCATACACTTTGAAATAGTAAGATGAAGTAGCAGCTAAATTTGTTACAGGAACAGTTGCGGCACTTCCATTGTAAACCACATATTCACCTGAACCTGAAACATCAGTTCCGCTACCGAAAGATGCATTGGCGGTATAAGTATTATTATCAGTTGGAGTCCATGTTACAGCGCTTCCTAATCTTGCAACTACAATTCTTTTTGAACCATTGCCATTACTCCAGTTAACAGTAGTGCTGATACTTGTTGTTGATGCGAAAGTTATTGAAGTAGCAGGAGCTGTTGGAGCTAAGCAAACACCCGATGTTACTCCGTTGGTGGTTGCAGCTGCGCTGTAGTTATATGCTTTGTCAAATGTATAAATGCGATAATAGTAAGTTGTACTTGCAGCTAAACCAACATCAGTAAATGAAACTCCTGTTCCAACATAAACTACATTTTCATTTACTGCAGTAGTATTCCCAATTTTATAAATTCCATTTACATTGGGAGTTGTTGTTGGATCAAATGTTCCTCTTACAACCATGTAGCCACCACCATCAACACCACCTGATGCTGCTGTCCAGCTTACATCTAAACTTGAACCTGTAGGGTTTGCTGCGCCGGGAGCTGTTGGTGCATTTGCTGCTGCAACATCTGCGCCTGTTGCTGATTCGTACATAGCAAAATCATCCAAATAAACATCACCTGCAGAGGTGACCATTTTAGCAATAATATCAGCAGCGGCAGTTGTAACCGAAAGTACGGATGCAGGAGCATAAGTTACTTTCTCCCATGTATTTATAGCAGTAACTCCAGCATAGGCTCCACTCAAAGCTTCAGTCGCACCTCTAAAATTCCCCAGTTGAAACTGAACAGTTGCAGTTGTACTCGTTGCTCTTTTGTAACATTGAATAACCCATTTTGAAGTTGAAGCTGATATGGTGAATTGAGGTGAAAACATCCGTCCGGTTGATGCAGAAGATGCATTAACTTTTATTGAATTACTACCACTTCTAACTGTACCAGTCTCAGCAGTAATGGTAATATTTGCATTTGATTTTGTCCACTTACTTGCAACAGGAGCTGCTCCCGTTGTTACATTATCGATAGTTGCCGATCCTTCAAAGCCGCCATCTAACCCAAGATAAGATGCTTGTGCAAATATTTTATTGGAAGCAAAAAGTGAAAACAGAATTGCGAGCGTGTAAATTTTTTTCATAAGCAAAAAATTTGGTGTTTGTGATTGACAATTTTATTGCGTGTCAAAACTAACTTTATTATTAATAAACACTTAAGGTATTAATAGTTAATAGCAAATGATTAACAATGAGTTAACATACCATATGAAATTCAAAAAAAGATTAAAAAATCTATTGAATTATTAAATTTTTAAATCCCTGATTTTATCAAACGGAACGATGCGTGAAAAATTCAGCGTGAAGAAATACCGCTTATACCATTTATCATATTCAGGAACTGAGAATGCATTGAGTTTAATATCAGGTGAAGAAACCAAGGTGAGATAAACAGTGCAGATATCAGGTATAATTTTTATTCCAATGCCTCCGTCGTATTGAAAATTATTGTATGGCACTGCAAGAGAAATTTTTCCATTGTTTGTAATTCCGAAATCAGCGAAGGCAAATATTGGTAGCGGAAGAAAAAGAGTTGAAGTCAGATTCAAAGCAGCAGAAAAGTTTCCACCACTGCCGATTGGTGTAATGAGTTGTGCATTGGAAAATTTCATTCCACCTCTGTTCATCATCATTTGATGTGAAAGAAAACCTGTTGATTCGGATCGAGCTAAAAACACTTCATCAAAAGCATAATCATCAGAGCCTGAAGTAACAGTCAAGTGCGGATCAAATCCTGAAATATGGGATGAGAGTGGAGAATAATCAGTATAAAATCTTATACCCAATCCATCATTTTTCTTTTTGTAATTTATTCGGTAATTGAATTCTGCATTAAAATTTAATCCATCTGTTAATCTGTAACCATACAACCAAACATTATAATTTACATAAGGAGATATTAATTCTGTTTTTAAATAAAAAGAAAAAGGATTAATTGCTTGTTGTTTTTCAAAACTGAATTTTAATTCGCTATATAAAATATTTTGAATCCCAATATTAAAACTTCTAAGAACAACCCAATTATCATATCCAGGCACATTGCCATAGATTGGAATGAAAATTTCTTTATGAAGATAAATACCTCTAAGAGTTAGCCATTTTTTCACTACCGAACGAGGTGATTTGTTTTTTAATAAAAAATCCAATCTTAAAGAATGTCTTCTGTATTTAAACGAAATATCAGCATGATAATGATTAAGTCCGTGGTATAAATCAACGGTATCTACTCCTAAAGTATCATAATGAAATAATGAACCTGTCGTACTTAAACAAATATTTTTGACAAACCCATTTTTCGGATAAACAAAGTATTGCAACCTCCCAATACCCGTCATTTGTTTTGTATTGAATGAATACATCGGTGCTAACTGGTATTGAAAATTTCTGGAAGGAATAAATGAATTGTAAAAAGCGAGGCCAACCATTCCTTTATCATAATTATTCCACCCGGCAATCGGAGAAAAAAACAATTGTGTTCGCTTCGGATTTTCAATACTTACGATTGGTTGCAGTTTTAATTTTTCCATTCGTCGAAGTATGCCGTGCATTTTCAATTGATTGTTCTGCGCATTAAATTCCGGAGTTTCGTTTTTATAATCAATCACCAGTTCATCATAATTGCCAAAAGGAAAAAGTGTTTCCCAATTGCCCATCATGCCACCGTACCATTTCGTTATCACCGGCTGATTATCTTTTAATGCGGTAATGGAATAGGGAGCTTTCACCTCTCCTGCATTTTTAACTTTCACTTTGTAATAAACTGATGAACCAATGTGCATGGTGTCTTTTGCATTCATTAATTTAAAATCTAAATGATCGGTAGTATTTAAATACTGATCAAAAAACCAATCGAAATACATTGGCGATGATTTTTCAAAAACATTTTTCATGTCCTCAGGATACACATGTTTGAATTTCCACTCATTAAAAAATGTGTGCATGGTTTCATCAAATTTTTCCTGGCCCATTGATGAAGAAAGGTGATTCATCATTACAGGAACTTTGCTGTAAACAATGGCACCATAATTCATTTGAGTAAACAATGTTGAATTTATTCCGGCAGGTTGGTCGTTGTGCGGTCGCGAAAGCACCAGGTAAGTGAGGTGTTTTAATTTCAGATTTGTCAATCCGCCAAGCCCAAGAAATTTCGGAGCAATTGTATTTCCTGATTTTAAATTTCTATCAGTGTATCGTGCTTCGTAAAAGGAATTTATTCCTTCATCCATCCACGGATGTTCTCGCTCGTTGAAACCGAGAATTCCGTAAAACCAATTGTGACCAACTTCATGTGCAATTACTTCATCCAATGAATTTCCAACTCCACCAATAACTGTAATCATCGGATATTCCATTCCGCCACCGGCAACCAACGCACCATCCACAGCGGTTGCATGCGGATACGGATAATCTCCAATCCATTTTGAATAATAATAAACTGCGGAGTCAATATAATTTATTGCATGCTTCCAGGTTGATGCATGGTCTTCAGTAAATAAAACTGCGGTCTCTACCTTTTTTCCTGAAGCAAGTGTTACCACATCATGCACAATAAGGTATCGCTTATCAGCAAACCAAGCAAAGTCATGCACATCATCAGCATGGTAGTGCAATGTTTTCATTTCGGTTGATGAAGCTGGAAATGAAAATCCTCCGGCGGAATCCTTTGCAGCCAATGAAATTTGTTCATCAGTTATTTCAATTCCTAATTTTTTTCTCGAGGCAGCTTCTTTAATCTTCAACCATTTCTGTTCTTCTTCATTGAGCAAAACACCGGTTGCATCCATCACATAATTTTTTGGCAAAGTGATAAACACATCAAACTGTCCGAACTCAGAATAAAATTCTCCCTGGTCTAAGTATGGAATCGGATGCCAACCTTTCCGGTCATACACCGCCGGCTTCGGATACCATTGACTGATTTGATATTGCTGACCGGCATGTCCCATGCGCGAAAAAGTTTTCGGGATTTTAATTCTGAAAGGAGTTGTGATTTTAATTTGTGCTCCGGGTGCAAGTGGTTTGTTTAACCAGATTTTTGCAATGTCAATGTTTGCTGAATCATATAGCAGTTTCACTGATTCACCATCCACTTCAAAATTCAAAGAGTCAATATATCCACGGTCTTCTTCCTTTGAAAAATAAAAATCTACTGCGCCGTTCTCAACTTTCTGTTTTGCAAATGCAGTGTTGTTATTCTTGTAAGCATTCGGCCACAAGTGAAACCAAATAAATTGTAAAGTGTCGGGCGAATGATTGGTGTAACTGATACTTTCAGTTGCGCGAAGAAAATTATTTACATCATCCAATTTCACCTGAATATTATAATTAACCTCCTGCTGCCAGTAATTTTTCAGATTATCCTGAGCAAAACATTTTGTGAAATTGATTATTGATAAAAGAGAAAGGAGAATGAAACGGAGTGAAATTATTTTCTTCATACTAAAAGAGTTGAACAAATATAATTGAACACTTCTGTCTTAGCCGGAATGAATTCTCAACGGTAACTCAAAATAATTTTCTCCGCCAGAAATAAATCGTTATGGCTGTCCATTTCATAAAAGAAAATTTTCTTCAGTGTTTTGTAATCATTATAAGTGTAGAGATACATTCCGGTTAGTTGATTCTTGTCGTTCAATAAATCAACTCTGAAAATTCTTTTTCCGGTGTAATAAATTTTGGTTGAAGCTTTTTTAACTGAATCAGTTGCAGGTACAATTGAATAAGATGAATCGCATTTTACTCTTTCACATTCAGGAATTGAAAAATCAATTTCACTAGACTTCATCAATTCCGTTATTCCAATCAGTTTCAGAATTTTTGTTGCACTCACAAAATATTTTACCTGCATTTCATTCTTTGTTTTTGAAAAGCTGTTATCATGCGTTAAATAATAATTTGAATATCGAAGATTAATTCTCTTTAATTTATTTTCCTTGAAATGTGTGGTATCAATTGGCAAAGGGAATTCTAACTGAATGATTTGTGATTTAGCAGAAATTGAAATGCACATCAATAACGCCGATAAGAAGAGTGCTGTTTTTACAATTAAATGCATTTTAAAATTTCATATGATGGCGGATATATAACACTTTGTGTTTGAAAATAAAATTTATAAATCAGTATCATTTTTTAAATGGAATGCTACATTTGGATTGTACTTGAACACGAGCGTATGAACGAACGAGATGATTACAACCAAAACCCCGAAGATATTCTTTCGGCAGTTAAACAATATGAAGAGCAACTCAAGAAAAATAAATCACTCTTCTTCGACCTCAATACTTTTGAAGAACTGATTGAGTATTACGAACTGCAGGGAAAAATTGCGAAAGCAATGGAAGCAGTTGATTTCGCCATTGGCATTTATCCTTTTTCTTCCGCACTGATTGTGAAGAAAGCCTCGTTGCTTATGCAACATCGTAAGTACAATGAAGCAATAAAATTATTAGACAAAGCCGAAGGCCTTGACCCCGGCGAAGTGAGTGTGTATTTATTGCGATCTGATATTTTATTGCAAAAAGGAAAACATCAGGAGTGCATTGAAGTGATTCATAAAGCAATGGAAGTTGCGGAGAAGGATGAAGTATCGGAGTTGTGGTTGGAGTTGGCTGATGTATATGAAGACCTGCATGAGTTCAACAAAGTTTTTGATTGTTTGAAAACCGCACTCACACTTGACCCTGCAAACGAAGAAGCGCTCAATCGCATGTGGTACAGTGTTGACCTTTCTAAAAGATTTGACGACAGCATAGATTTTCATCAGAAACTCATTGATGATTCTCCATACTCCTATCTCGCATGGCAAAATTTAGGTTTGGCTTATTTCGGTTTGGGGCTGTATGAAAAAGCAGTGGAGTCATTTGAATTTGTTATTGCCATCAATGAAACTTATGACCTAGCGTATCGCGATTGTGCCGAAACACTTTATCGCATGGGCAGTTATCACAAGGCCATTGAGTTTTATCACAAAGCCATTCACTACTCGCGTCCGTTTGAAGATTTGTATTACTGCATTGGCGAGTGTTACGAAAAATTAAAAGAGTACGGCAAGGCGCGTTTGTATTATCGCAAAGCCGTGAACATTGAACCGGAATTGGATATTGCGATTTATAGAATCGGAATAACTTTTCAAAAAGAAAAACAATATCACAGCGCACTTTCTTTTTTCAAAAAAGCAATGCGCATGGACCCGCAACGATTAACATTTTTATTAGCTGCTGCAAAAACTGCATTGGCTTTGAAAGATGTAAATCAAATGCTTGAAGTGAGTGATAGATTGATTGCACTCTCGCCAAAAGTGAAAGGCTTCAAAGCATACGAGCAGATGGTTGAATTTCTGATTCAATTAAATTGTATTGACCAGGCCATTGAAATTATTTCTATTGTTGAACAGGATAAAGGTGTTTCCATTAATCTTACTTTGTTGAAAGCAGTTGCATCATTCAAAGCAGGATGGAGACAACAAGCAATTGAATTGCTGAGTCAGACTTTGTTCGCTGATAAAAACAAAAGCAAATTATTTTTCCGGCTGATGCCCGAAATGAAAATTGATAACGAGGTGCTGAGTATTATTGATATTTACACCTGAGAAAATTTTTCCTATGAACTTTGAATTAAAAAATTTACCGGAGCGCACAGGCAAGCCACGCAAAACCGGATTGGCAATGGTGATGGACAAAGGATTGAGCGTGCGCGAAGCCGAAGACCTTGTTTCTGTTGCTGATCAATACATTGATATTATTAAATTAGGATTCGGTACCGCGTATGTGACTCCGCATCTCGAAAATAAATTGGCGGTGTATCGCAGCGCAGGAATTCCGGTGTACTTCGGTGGAACTTTAATGGAGTGCTTCATTATCCGAAATCAGTTTGAAGATTATTTGCGGCTGATGGATAAATTCAAAATTGATTATGTGGAAGTTTCTGACGGTAGTATTGATTTACCTCACGAAGAAAAATGCAAGTACATTAATAAACTTTCAAAATCAAAAACTGTTTTATCGGAAGTTGGTTCTAAAGATGAATTGAAAATTATTCCGCCTTACAAGTGGATTGAGTTGATGAAAACTGAATTGGAAGCGGGTGCCTGGAAAGTAATTGCCGAAGCGCGTGAAGGTGGAAATGTGGGCATCTATCGCGGCACCGGTGAAGTGCGTAGCGGATTGGTGGAAGAAATTTTATGGCAGATACCCGGCGAAAATATTTTATGGGAAGCCCCTGCAAAAGCACAACAGGTTTGGTTTATAAAACTGGCCGGAGCCAATGTGAATCTCGGAAATATTTCGCCGGCTGAAATTTTACCTTTGGAAACTTTACGACTTGGATTGAGAGGTGATACTTTGTTGCATTTTCTGAATCCGCCTGTATAGTTTTTTTATCAATGAATAATTACGGAGTCATCGGTTATCCGCTCGCTCATTCTTTCAGTCCTGAATATTTTAAACAAAAATTTTTGAAGGAAAATATTGCTGCAACTTATGCTGCTTTTCCCATTGAAGACTTGAATCAGATTCGTTCGTTGGTGAATGAAAAAAATCTCAGTGGTTTCAATGTTACTATTCCATATAAAGAAAAAATAATTTCGTTACTTGATTCGTTGAGTGATGAAGCAAAAGAAATTGGTGCAGTGAATTGTGTGAAAGTGGAGAATGAAAAATTAACCGGTTTCAATACTGATGCTTACGGATTTCAGATTGTATTGAATGAAGTGATGAAATCAAAACACGAAAACGGATTGGTACTTGGCTTGGGAGGTGCAGCACGCGCGGTAAAATATGTTTTAAAAAAATCAGGAATCAATTTTACATCAGTAGTACGCGATAAATCAAAAGGAGATTTGTTGTGGAATGAACTCACTGAAAAAATAATTTCTGAAAATCCATTAATCATCAACTGCACACCACTTGGAATGTTTCCGAATGAAAAATCATTCCCTCCGATTCCGTATTCCGCAATTACTGAAAAACATTTGTTGTTCGACTTGGTTTACAATCCGGCCGAAACTTTATTTATGAAAAACGGAAAGGAGAAAGAAGCAACTGTTTCAAATGGTTTGCGCATGTTTGAATTGCAGGCTGATAAGAGTTGGGAAATATGGAATAAATAATTCTTGAAGCAATTTAATACAGAGACATGGAGAACACGGAGAGGCATGGAGTTTTTCTTTATTAAATATTTTGTCACTGTGATTTCCTGTATTCGCTGTGCCTCCGAGGTTTTAATTATCTTTAAACTTTAATTCGCATTTCATGGAAATTCTTTTTTTACTCATTGGTGTTGTTGCCGGTATAGCAATCGGATGGTCTTATTCGAAATCTATTTCTTCAAAAAATATAAATGAACTCATAACCGCAAAAGCATTGGCCGAACAGCAAGCCAATGAAGTGCGCTCGCAATTGGAGCAATTGAAATCACAATTGAATCAAAGCGCCGAAGAAGTTTTGCGGTTGAACAATCAATATGCAACCACACAAAATGAAAACGCAAATCTGAATCAGCGGTTGAGCGAACAGAAAATTCAACTGGAAGAATTAAATCAGAAACTGAAAACCGAATTTGAAAATCTCGCCAATAAAATTCTGGAAGAGAAATCGCAAAAATTTACGGAGCAGAACAAAACAAATCTCGATATCATTTTAAATCCATTGAAAGAACGGATTCAGGAATTTGAAAAGAAAGTTGACGATGCATACAAAGCTGAATCAGCCGAACGGAATTCATTGAAGGGTGAAATAAAATCCTTGTATGAGCAAAGTCAGAAATTAAATAAAGAAGCAAGCAACCTGACCAATGCCTTGAAAGGGCAAACAAAATTGCAAGGCAACTGGGGCGAAATGATTCTGGAAAGCATACTGGAAAAATCAGGATTAGTAAAAGGCCGCGAATATTTTACACAGGAAAGTTTTACAAACGACGAAGGAAAAAGATTTCAGCCCGATGTGGTTGTGAAATTACCGGAAGAGAAAAGTGTAATCATTGATTCAAAAGTTTCGCTCATCGCGTATGATTTGTATTGCGCTGCTGATAATGATGATGACCGCAAAATGTATTTAGCCCAGCACATTCAATCATTAAAAAATCATATGAAGGGTTTGAGTGAAAAAAAATATCAGCAGTTATATGAGTTGGATGGATTGGATTATGTAATCCTGTTTGTGCCCATTGAACCTGCGTTCAACTTAGCAGTTTCAAACGAACAAAATTTGTGGAACGAAGCATTTGAACGGAACATTGTGATTGTAAGCACCTCTACTTTATGGGCTGTGCTCAGGACAATCGCAAGCATCTGGAAGCAGGAAAAACAAAACAACAATTCATTAGAGATTGCACGATTGAGCGGTTCGCTCTACGATAAGTTTGTTGGATTCACTGAAGACATGATTGACATCGGAAAAAAAATAGACCAGAGTAAAGCAGGTTATATTGATGCCATGAAAAAACTCACCGATGGAAACGGCAACCTCATAAAAACTTCAGAGAAAATAAAAGAGCTCGGCGCCAAAGCATCCAAAAGTTTAAATGCCGGATTGCTGCAGCGGTCGGAGTAAAACAGTCAGTTTTTTATTCTGCTTTTTAAAAAATGTTTTTTTATGATTGTATTACAAGTATATATTTGTTTGTAATACAATCATTATGTTTCTCAATTGCCACAGTTACTTCAGTTTAAAATATGGTGCACTCAGCATTGAGCGGTTGCTCGGCGAGGCGAAAAAAAATAACATCCTTCGCATTGCACTCACCGACATCAACAATACATCAGGCGTGCTCGACTTTGTTCGCCTTGCACCGAAGTACAATGTTTCACCTGTAGTCGGAATTGATTTTCGCAACGGCGCACAACAACAATTCATCGGCATTGCAAAAAACAACGAAGGCTTTCGCGAACTGAATGAATTGCTCACGCATCATTTACAAACTGAAGAACCGATTCCGTCAGTAGCGACTGCTCCCCTCTCCTTGAGAGAGGGGCTAGGGGTGAGGTTTGTAGAGAAGAACAATTCTAATCACGCAAAACCCATCGCGTCTGTTTCTATTGAGAATATTGAAGAGCAATCCATCGCGACTGCTCCCCTCTCAAAAAATCTCCTTGACAAATTCCCTTCTCTTTTGGAGAAGGTGTCGAAGGCGGATGAGGCTGGAGAGGGGATGGGGGTGAGGCTTACGAGTCAAAATGTATTTATCATTTATCCATTCGGGAAGCAACCACCCATACTAAACGGAAATGAATTCATCGGCATTCGCCCTGCCGACATTAATAAACTGCTTTTCTCCAAATTAAAAAATCAACCGGAGAAATTAGTGGCGCTGTGTACGGTAACATTCAGTACTAAAATTGATTTTAACATTCACCGGTTGTTGCGCGCTGTTGCCAATAATACTTTGCTCAGTAAATTATCTAAAACAGAAACTGCTGATGAAACCGAAATGATGATGACTGAAACGGAAGCGCAAAAAATTTTCGCACTGTTTCCTTTTCTCATTTATAATGCAAATAAATTATTGGCGCAGTGCAGCATTGATTTTGATTTCGGAAAAAGCAAGAACAAAAAACAGTTTACAGGGAGTGTGGAAAGTGACATGCAGCAGTTGCGCAAACTCAGTTACGATGCGCTCAAGTATCGGTATGAAATGGTAGATGAAAAAATTCTGGAGCGATTGGAAAAAGAACTACGCATGATACACGAAGGAAATTTCGCTTCGTACTTTCTCATCAATCACGACATTGTATCGTTTGCGCAACGGAAGAATTTTTTTTACATCGGTCGTGGCAGCGGTGCTAACAGCATGGTGGCTTACCTGTTGCGTATTACCGATGTTGACCCCATTGATTTGGATTTGTATTTCGAGCGGTTCATCAATCCATCGCGCACCAGTCCGCCCGATTTCGATTTGGATTTCAGCTGGAAAGACCGCGACGAGGTGATTGCATTTATTCTGAACAAGTACGGAAAAAATTATTGCGCCAGCATGCTCGCCACCTACAGCGAGTTCAAAGCCAACGCGGTGATTCGTGAGTTGGGGAAAGTTTTTGGTTTGCCGAAAAACGAAATTGATTCGCTCGCCGATAATTTTAAACGAAGTGAACCAACACACGAAATCGGAAAATTAATTTATCGTTATGTCGAGCGCTTGTATGGTTTTCCCGCGCACCTTGGCATTCACGCAGGCGGAATTCTGATTTCAGAAAAACCACTGACTTATTACACAGCACTCAGCAATCCGCCAAAAGGTTTTCCGGTTTCGCAATTCAGTATGATTGAAGCAGAAGATGTGGGGCTTTATAAATTCGATATTCTCTCACAACGCGGACTCGGCCACATAAAAGACACAGTAGAAATTGTAAAACAAAACCGCAACATTGAAATTGACATTCACGACATAAAAAAATTTAAGCAGGACGAAAACATGAAAGCCAACCTGCGCGATGCGCGGTGCATGGGTTGCTTTTACATTGAGAGTCCTGCGATGCGCATGCTGCTGAAAAAATTAGAAGTAGATAATTATTTGTCACTCGTTGCGGCAAGTTCCATCATTCGCCCGGGCGTGGCGAGTTCGGGTATGATGCGCGAGTACATTGTTCGCCATCACGATGCTTCGCAGCGCACATACATTCATCCGTTCATGCAGGAACTGATGGCGGAGACTTACGGCATCATGGTGTATCAGGAAGATGTGATAAAAGTGGCGCACTACTTTGCGGGGCTCACACTCACCGAAGCCGATATGCTGCGGCGCGGCATGTCGGGAAAATTTCGTGGCCGCGAAGAGTTTGATAAAGTGAAAGAAAAATTTTTTGCCAACTGTGATGCGAAAGGTTACGAACGAAAAATTACAGCAGAAGTGTGGCGGCAGATTGAAAGCTTTGCCGGCTATGCTTTTTCAAAAGGGCACTCGGCATCGTATGCGGTGGAGAGTTACCAGAGTTTGTTTTTGAAAACATATTATCCGAAAGAATTTATGGTGGGCGTGATAAATAATTTCGGTGGATTTTATCACACTGAATTTTATGTGCACGAAGCGCGCATGAGTGGCGCCAACATTCACGCACCCGATATTAACCGAAGCAATCACCTCACCACAATTACCGGCGATGATATTTTTCTCGGCTTCATTCACCTGGCCGAAATGGAAGCAACCACTTCGCAGCGAATAGAAGCTGAACGAAAATTGCACGGCACATTTTTCAGTTTGGAAGATTTTTGTAATCGTGTAAAATGCACGCTCGACCAGTTGCGCATACTCGTGCGCATTGGTGCATTTCGTTTCACCGGTCGCAGCAAAAAACAATTGTTGTGGGATATTCATACCGTGCTCGGAAATGAAAAACACACCACACCGCATCCCGAACTTTTCGCCATGCCTCCAACCAATTTTACTTTACCCGTTCTCTCACATCATCAACTCGATGATGCACTCGATGAAATTGAATTGCTCGGTTTTCCATTGTGTTCACCTTTTGATTTGTTGAAGGGCTTCGACACCGCTCAGCCTGACAACAACAATTTTTTATTGTCACACGATTTAAAAAATCACAATGGAAAAATTGTGGTAATGATTGGCTACCTCGTAACCACCAAGTACACACGAACAAAACGCGGCGATGAAATGCGCTTTGGCACCTGGCTCGATCGCGAGGGATTTTTTTTCGACACCACCCATTTTCCAAATGAAACAAAATTTTTTCCGTTTCGCGGAAGAGGTTGCTACAGAATCACAGGAAGAGTGGCGGAAGAATTTGGATTTTACAGTCTCGAAGTTACAGCCATGCACAAATTGGATTTTATTACAAGAGAAGATTTGATGAAGCAACCTGATGAACAGCACACTTTGCAAGTCGCGTGAATAAATTTCATTTCACATGAATGCAACTAATCATCAATGCAATTAATCTTGCATCAAACAAAAAAAATAATGAAGAACATTTTAAAAACAGCATCGGCATTATTAATAATGATTGTGCTTTTTGCAGCATGCAGTAAAGAAAATAAAATCAGAAAAAATTTATCAGGCACATGGAAAGTAGTTTCAACTACCGATACAACAATCAGTGCAGCCATTGCAGCCGGAACAACCGTTCAATACCAGTTCAGCGATTGTAAAAAGAAAGATGAACCTTGTAACGGAGTTTACACTTTTACTTATAATCTTTTGGGATTTCCATTGTCAGTTTCTGCACCTTATACATGGATAGTAAAAGAAGATGTTTTATCCATCACACCATCAGATTCACTTTTAACCGCCGGAAGTTTTCATATTGAATTTACTGATAAGAAAAAATTAACAGCAACTGATGTAGCTAATGCGGCTAACATTACAACATTGGAAGAATTATAAAACTGATTTGATAATTATTGTTAAAGACTGATGTAATTATAAATTATATCAGTCTTTTTTATGCAAGCACTTCCATTTTCTTTTTACAACGCTGAATGGATTTTGAATAAGTATCTACATTCGCATCGTTTAGCGAATAACGAACAGCGTTTTTAAATTGCTCTATTGCTTTCAGGTAATCACCCTTCAGTTCAAACATTATCGCGTACTCATTGTACAAAGCAGCTTTATCAGTACCGGCAACTTCTAACCCTTTCTTTATAAAATTTTCCAACTCGTCATACTTGCCAAGCGTTGAAAGAAGAATGGAGAGGTTGGTGTAAATAGCAGGATATTCAGGTGAGTAGGCATAACATTTTTTATAAAACTCTTCGGCTTTATTATAGTCTTTGAATTTGGTTTCATAAATCCATCCCATGTGATTGTAAGCTTTTCCATAAGTCGGGTCTTCCAGTAAAATAGCTTCGAGCGTGGTGAGTGCTTCACTTATTTTTCCCTGTGCGATTTGCCCATCTGCTTCAAAAAAAAGTTCGTCGTTTTGTAAACTGTTAATCGGGTCGCTCATGTTTTTTTAAGTTATTGTGATTGCAAATTAAATCAACGGTTTTTCCTTTTGTAATTTCTTTTGAAATTATTTTCTATTTTTCTGAAAACAAATAGCAGCTATGAAAACTATACTCATTACCGGAGCAGCGGGAAACTTAGGAACTGCAGTGGTAGAAAAATTTCTTTCACAAGAATATAAAGTAATTGCAACGGCCCATCATGCAACTGAAATTCAGGCAAAAGAAAATCTGGAAATTGTTGAGTTGAATGTGTTAGATGAAAAAGCCTGTCGTGATTTTGTAATTGAACTGATAAAAAAATATTCGCAGATTGATGCAGCTGCATTATTGGTTGGCGGATTTGCCATGGGGAAACTGGAAGAAACAAGTGATGAAAGTTTACAGAAAATGATTCAGATGAATTTTCTTTCTGCATTTCATATTGTTCAGCCACTCTTCTCGCACATGAAAGAAAATAAATCAGGAAAAATTATTCTGATGGGAGCAATGGGTGCATTGAATCCTGCTGCCGGAAAAAACATGATGGCATACAGTTTATCTAAATCATTATTGTTTCAGTTCAATGGTTTATTAAATGCAGCCGGAAAAGAGTTGAATGTAAATTCATTGGTGATTGCACCATCAACTATTGACACACCTCAAAACAGAACCGCCATGCCCAATGCTGATTTCAGCAAGTGGAATAAACCAACCGACATTGCGCTAATGATGTTTGAGTTTTGTGAAGGAAAGATGAATGAAGAGGTGATTAAGCTTTAAATTTTATTTCACTCAATCATTTTTCTTCCCGTTAAAAGGATTAAAACTTCTGCGTGTCATTTCCACACCTGTGGCGCGTTTTACTTTATCGCTGCCGAACCGCTTCCGCATTTTATCCATTGCCTGATAGAGTTGAATCAGTTCCGAAGAATCTTCGAATAAATTAATCTGGTAACCGCCCGCCACTAAATGACTGAAGCGCACACCAATCAACCGGATTAACATGCGGCGCTCATATAGTTTCTCAAACAATTCTTTCATGCGCGGAATCAGGTGATGGTCGCAGTTGGTGTAAGGCACGCGCAACTGCACCGTATGTGTATCGAAATTGGAGTAGCGGAGTTTCACTGTTACACACGCAGTGAGTTTTTCTTCCTTGCGCAACTGGTAAGCGAGTTTCTCGGTCATGCTCACGAGTGTGGCTTTCAGAAAACTGATGTCGATGGTATCGCTGTCGAAAGTTTCTTCGGAGCTGATGCTCTTGCGTTCGTTGTAAGGTTCAACAGGTGAAGTATCAATGCCGTTTGCTTTTTTCCAGATAGAAATTCCGTTGTCGCCGAGTACACGCTGTAACAGTTCGCGCGGCATTTGCTGCAGTGTTAAAACTTTTTGCACGCCCATGCTGTGCAGCAGGTGCGCAGTCTTCTCGCCAATCATAGGAATTTTTTCCACGCGCAGTGGAGCCAGAAAAGTTTTCTCGTTGCCGAAATCAATTTTTAGTTGTCCGTTGGGTTTCGCTTCGCCGGTGGCAACTTTACTTACCGTTTTGTTTTCAGATAAACCAAATGAAATGGGCAATCCCGTTTCGCTTGTAATTTTTTTGCGTAGTTCGGTTGCCCATTGATAGCAACCGAAAAATTTATCCATGCCGGTGAGGTCAATGTAAAATTCATCAATCGAACTCTTCTCATACAATGGCACACCATCGCGGATAATATCTGTTACCATTTCAGAATACTTGCTGTACAGCTCGTAATCGCCACGCAATACCACCGCTTCGGGACACAGCCGGCGCGCCAGTTTCATTGACATGGCGGAATGAATACCATACTTGCGCGCTTCGTAACTGCACGATGCCACCACGCCGCGGTCGCTGCTGCCGCCAATGAGTACGGGTTTATTTTTTAACTCCGGATGTTGCAGGCACGACACCGACACGAAGAACGAGTCGAGGTCCATGTGTACAATATTGCGCGAAGGAGTGAGGAGCATGGTAGAAATTAATTTGCCGGAAACGATTTACTAATTATTTTTGGCTGTAATAAAAACAAATATAAGATTGTAATATAGACAAAAGAAAAAAATGAAGAACTAAAAGTGAAAAGAAAAAAATTATAATGCACAACAAATAACTCTAAATCATAAATCTGAAACTATAACTGAAAAATGCATTTCAACTCCAATATAAAATTTCTCCGCAATCGGAAAGGGTTAACCCAGGAAGCAGCAGCAGCCGAAATAAATCTCAGCCGCTCTACATTAAACAGTTATGAAAACGGTAGCGTGGTGAACCCGACACTCGAAGCATTGCAATTGTTTTCTGATTATTATAAAACATCTATTGATACACTCATTCGTGTTGACCTATCGAAACTTTCAGGAAGCAAACTGGACGAAATGGAATCAGGTAACGACACTTTTATCCGTGGTTCGAAACTTCGTGTACTTGCAACCACTGTGGATGAAAAAAATAAAGAGAACATTGAAGTGGTTCATCTGAAAGCAGCGGCAGGATACAAGAATGGGTATGCTGACCCTGATTACATAAAAAAATTACCGTCGTTTCAATTACCGATTTTATTCAATGACAGAAAGTATCGCATGTTTCAAATCAGTGGAGATTCCATGTTGCCAATCCCTGATAAGAGTTATGTGATTGCAGAGTATTTAGAAAACTGGTTCGAGATAAAAGATGGAAGCGCATACATTATTCTCACCCGTGATGAAGGAATTGTTTTTAAGATTGCCATCAATCAAATAAAAAAACGGAAACGGATGATTCTGCATTCACTCAATCAGTTTTACAAACCGTATGAAATTAATGTAACTGATGTACGAGAGGTGTGGAAGTTCTGCAACTTCATCAGCAGCGAAATTCCATATCCTGCTTCACGCGATGAATTATTAAAATCCATTTCAGTTATTGAATACGAAGTGGGGGCGATGAAGCAACGATTGGGATAAGAAAAATTTATTGAAACTTTATAATCTGTAAATACTTTCCCGAAATCGTAAATCGAGAATCCACGATAGCAATAATGAATCTATTTCTTTCAATTGCTCCTGAAATTCTGTTTGATTAATGGAAAGTTCTAAATCTTTTAGTGATTGAATTTGGGATGCAATATTTATTTCCTGTTCGAGAGCAACAAGCAATTGTTTAACCTGTACTCTCCATTTCCGTTCGGTTGTTGTTAGCTTTTTCATGATTTTCTTTTTTGCTAATACAGAAACGAAGAGAGTTGAATTCTTAGTATGAAGAATTCTTTGAATGAGAATAATAAACGAACAAACAAGGAAATTGTATTTCTGAAAAATCAAATTTTAATAATGAAATGAAATTAGTTGGAAGAGAAGTTGTAAATCGGTAAATAGTTTTCGCCTTAAATAAAATTGATTCTTGTTTAGAAATATTAATATGGAGTATTGCAAAATGTTTTATTGCCATGAATGAAAATTCAAATCTGGAATTAAAAGCTACAGAAGGCACCATTTCAATTTCACCGAAATTGAAAATGACCAAGCGCATGGCTATAAATATTTGCGAACAGATTATTATGCAATGTGGAACTTTAAATAATTACAAAAGAGTATCAGCAAAAATGATTCAGTTTTCTTGCATGGTGAATCCGGTAAAAATCATGTTGTTCATTCGTGAGTTGGATAGAAATTTTATTATAAATGTCAATCACCTCAATAGAAGTTTAGATGGGGATATTGAAAATGCACCGTACTATTTTAAATTGTTTCTGACCATTCCTGATAAAGAATAAAGGAATCAGCTCTCTATGTTTTTCTGTGTATTAATCTCCGTGCATTCTCCGTGCGAAATATTTTTAAAGTAAGCGTCACAATTCCATTACCATTACTATTGTCAAGAAATTATCTTTTCATCAGTGCAATTGAATCACAAAGTTTTAATTGACCATTTACGAATGGCGTATTCTGCAGAGAAGGCTGCGGCATTTGCTTATCAAGGTCATGCTGGTTCGGTAAAAGACAAAGAAGAAAAAAAAAGTATCCAGCAAATTGAACTGGATGAATGGAAACACCGTAGTGAAGTTTTGATGATGATGAAGCAATACAATATTCCCGTTTCAAAATTTTATGAAGTTCGATTTTACATCATCGGGAAAATAATTTCATACAGTTGTTATGTAATCGGATGGTTCATGCCATTTTATTTCGCCGGTAAATTAGAGAGCGGTAATGTGTGCGAGTATTTCCGCATGATTCATTACTTCCACGAACTTGTAATAACCGAGCACGACCAACTACTTTATGAAATGGGTATAAAGGAAAAAGAACACGAAGTATATTTTCTGGAAAAAATTAAATCATGCAAACTGCTTCCGTACTTCGAAAAATATTTTTCGTGGGGCATTCAGAAAAGTGATAACGATGTAAACCTCAATACGAAATTTCCGGTGGAAGAATCGGAGAAGTACTGCAAAAAATAAAAGAAACAGGTAATTACAATTCCCCTCAAAACTAAGCAGCAGCAAACCCCTTTTTCCTCGTCCTTCGTCTTCACTCATTCACATGTGCTGAATTATTTTTCAACCGCCTATTGTTTATTTGGTTGATAAAATTACTTTTGCAGTCCTCTTTTAAAAAAGCTCATTGAAATCGCATGTCACAAAGAATCAGAATCAAGCTATTATCATACGACCATAACCTGGTAGATAAGAGCTGCGAGAAGATTGTAAAGACCGTTCGCAGCACCGGCGCAGTAGTAGCAGGACCAATCCCGTTACCTACCGAAACGAAGATCATCACCGTTCTTCGCTCACCCCATGTGAACAAAAAGGCACGCGACCAATTTCAAATTTGCACTTACAAAAGATTGTTAGACATCTACACCTCATCATCCAAAACAGTGGATGCGCTGAGTAAACTGGAATTACCCAGCGGGGTTGAGATAAGCATTAAAGGCTAATTGATAAACCGTGGGGTTTTTTTATTTTAAAGAAGCCCCGACAAGATAAAACGAAGTAGAACGCATGAAGGGAATATTAGGAAAAAAGGTCGGAATGACCAGCATTTTTGATCAGCAGGGAAAGCAGGTGGCCTGTACGGTTATCGAAGCCGGACCATGCGTGGTTACCCAGGTGAAGACCGTTGCTATTGACGGTTACAATGCTTTACAGCTTGGCTTCGACCCGAAGAAAGAAAAATCAACTACTAAACCTATGAAGGGGCACTTCGCGAAAGCGAGCACTGCACCATTGCGTAAGGTAGTGGAGTTTCGTGATTGCGAACTCGATAAAAAATTAGGTGATACGGTTACATCTGAAATCTTCACAGAAGGTGAAGTGGTGAATGTGATTGGTAAAACCAAGGGAAAAGGATTTCAGGGAGTGGTAAAGCGTCATGGTTTTCATGGTGTTGGTGGAAGAACTCACGGACAGCACGATCGTAATCGCGCTCCGGGTTCATTGGGTGGTTCATCGTATCCGGCTCGCGTATTCAAAGGAATGCGCATGGGTGGAAGAATGGGTGGCGACCGAGTGAAGGTTCAGAACCTGACAGTTGTGAAAATATTTGCTGAGCAAAACCTGATTGTTGTTCACGGTAATGTTCCGGGTGCTAAAGGATCATACTTAATAATTGAGAACGCGAAATGAAACTCGAAGTATTAAAAACAGACGGTAGCAAAACCGGCCGCACAGTAGAAATCTCTGATGAGATATTCGGAATTGAACCGCATGAGCATGTGATGTGGCTGGCTGTTAAGCAGTACCTCGCTAACCAGCGTCAGGGTACACACAGCAGTAAAGAAAAATCAGATGTATCAGGTTCAACACGCAAACTGATTAAGCAAAAAGGAACCGGCGGCGCTCGTAAGGGTAGCATAAAAGCAGGTTTGCTTCGCGGTGGTGCAAGAGTATTTGGCCCGAAACCACGCGACTACAGTTTTAAAGTAAACGCAAAGGAAAAAGAATTGGCTCGTCGCTCAGCATTGAGTCAGAAAGCAAAGGAGAATCAGATTTTCGTAATTGAAGATATGAATTTGCCTACACACAGAACTAAGGAAGCTTTTGCATTATTGAAGAACTTAGGAATGACTGCTCGCAAAACTTTGGTTGTTGTAAACGATTCAACTGATAATCTGAAAAGAGCAACCCGCAACATTGCAGGAATTACTTTAACCACTGCAGGTGGTTTGAATACATACGAAGTGTTGAAAGCAACGAATTTACTTTTTGCTGAAGGCACCATTAAAGCAATGGGTAGTAAATAAAAATTAACAGCGCACAAAAGAAATAACAATGTCAACAGGAGTTTTAGTAAGGCCGCTGGTCACCGAAAAGAATACCAACCTTGGAACAAAACTGAATAAGTATGTATTCATGGTTACTAACGACGCAAACAAGATTCAAATCAAAACTGCAGTCGAGAAAATGTATGGTGTGAAAGTGGAAGCCATTTCTACAGCCATCATGCCCGGAAAAAACAAGCAGCGCATGACAAAAACAGGTGTGCTGAAAGGAGTGAAAGGATACAAGAAAAAAGCGATTGTAACACTTGCAAAAGGTGAAACAATTGATTTCTACGCAAGCGTGTAATTAGCATAACAGGATAAAGAGAAATAGAAATGCCAGTAAAAAAGTTTAACCCCATAACCCCCGGCACCCGATTTAAAATCGGTAATGCTTATACTGAAATCACTACTAACAAACCTGAAAAGAGTTTATTGGAAGTGAAACAAAGAACGGGCGGTCGTAATCACACCGGTAAACGCAGCATGCGTTACATAGGTGGAGGTCACAAACAAATGTATCGTTTGATTGACTGGAAACGCGACAAGCATGGCATCAGTTGCGCAGTACAAACAATCGAGTACGATCCTAACCGTTCAGGATTCATTGCTTTGGTGATGTATGCTGATGGTGAAAGAAGATATATTCTGTCTCCGAACGGATTAAAAGTTGGAGACAAATTAATGAGCGGTCCTGATGCACCTCCGGAATTAGGAAATGCATTAACATTGAAAGACTTACCACTTGGTACTATTGTTCACAATGTAGAATTGCACCCCGGTAAAGGTGGAATGTTGGTTCGCAGTGCTGGTGCTTCTGCTCAGTTAGCAGCAAAAGAAGAAAAGTACGCAGTATTAAAAATGCCTTCAGGTGAAGTTCGCAAGATTCTTTTAACTTGTATGGCAACAGTAGGAATGGTTTCTAATCCTGATCATAGCTTGGAAGTGAAAGGTAAAGCAGGTGCCAATCGTTGGAAAGGTATCAAGCCTCGTACTCGTGCCGTTGCGATGAACCCGGTAGATCACCCGATGGGTGGTGGAGAAGGAAAAGCATCCGGTGGTCAGCCAAGATCAAGAACCAATGTTTACTCAAGAGGTTTAAAGACTCGTGCACCGAAGAATCCAAGTAGCAAATTCATAGTAAGCAGAAGAAAAAAATAACCTGTCGAATTAAATAAAGAAATAAAAAAGCATGGCAAGGTCAGTAAAAAAAGGTCCGTATGTAGATCACAACTTACAAGGTAAGATTGATGTGTTGAATGCGGCAAACAAAAAGAGTGTGATTAAAACATGGAGTCGTCGTTCAACCATTACTCCTGAGTTTGTTGGTCACACATTCGCAGTTCACAATGGAAATAAATTCATTCCGATTTTCGTGGGTGAAAACATGGTGGGTCATAAACTCGGCGAGTTTTCTCCGACACGAAACTTCAGAGGTCACTCAACTAAGAAAGTAGATAGTTAATCATAACAGAATAAGAAATCACAATGGCACTGGCTAAAGCAATATTGAAAAATGTACCAACTTCTCCTCGTAAGATGAGATATGTGGTTGACATGATTCGTGGAGTAGATGTGGAAAAGGCTTTGAACATTTTGAAGTTCAGTACCAAGCACCCTGCCCGCGAAGTGGAGAAACTTCTTCTTTCTGCTACTAATAATTGGAAAGAAAAAAATCAAGGATTAAATCCTGAAGACAGTGGATTGTTTGTGAAAGAGGTGTTTGTGGATGGTGGCACCATGTTAAAGCGTTGGTTGCCTGCACCTCAAGGTCGTGCTTATCGCAAACGCAAGCGCTCTAATCATGTTACTTTAATTATCGACAGTCGTGTTTCACCTCATGTTGAAGAAGTAACTGAAGTAGAAGAAGTTGAACAACCAACTGTTGAAGTGGCTGAAACAGCACCAAAGAAAAAAACAGCAGCAAAGAAACCTGCACCTAAAAAAGCAGCTGTGAAAACCGAAGAGAAAGAGAAACCGGCAAAGGCAAAAAAGACATCTAAAAAGTAGATTAATAAAATAGCAATAACTGAATGGGACAAAAAACAAACCCGATTTCTAATAGACTCGGTATCGTTCGCGGATGGGATTCAAATTGGTTTGGCGGCAGCAAGTATGCCGACAAAATAATTGGTGATTACAAAGTTCGCGAATACTTAAAAGCGCGCGTAGCAAAAGGCGGTCTTTCAAATATCGTTATTGAGCGCACGCTGAATCGTCTGACTGTAACTATCCACACCTCACGCCCTGGTATTATCATAGGTAAAGGTGGTGGAGAAGTTGACCGCATCAAGGAAGAGTTGAAAGGCTTAACCGGAAAGGAAGTACAAATCAACATCGTGGAGATTCGTCGTCCTGAAATTGATGCCACAGTAGTTGGTGATTCAATTGCCCGTCAGATTGAAGCTCGTATCAATTACCGTCGCGCCATTAAAATGGCTGTTGCATCGGCAATGAGAATGGGAGCTGAAGGAATAAAAATCAGGATCGGTGGTCGTTTAGGTGGAGCGGAAATAGCGCGTTCTGAAGAAGTAAAACAAGGTCGTGTTCCATTACATACGCTTCGTGCTGATATTGATTACGCAATTGGTGAAGCATTAACAGTTTATGGTTTAATTGGAATTAAAGTCTGGATTTGTAAGGGAGAAGTTTTCGGTAAGCGTGACTTGAGCCCGAATGTTGGACAGAAGACAACAGGCACTGAACAAAAACAAGGGACAGACAGAAGAGATCGTGATGACAGAGGCGGAAGAGGTGGAGATCGCGGTGGCGACCGTCGTAACAAACCACGCAGAGACAGAGAATCTTAATTAGAAACATTTTTTGAAACGATAATCAGATAACAAAATGTTACAACCGAAAAAGACCAAGTGGCGCAGACCGCAGAGAGGCAAGATGAAAGGAAACGATCATCGTGGAGCAACTCTTTCTTTTGGTTCGTTTGGATTAAAAGCAATGGATGAAATCTGGCTCACTGATAAACAGATTGAAGCTGCCCGTGTTGCTTTAACCCGTCACATGAAGCGTGAAGGACAAGTTTGGATTCGCATTTTTCCTGATAAAGCAAAAACTGCAAAGCCTGCTGAAGTTCGTATGGGTAAAGGAAAGGGTGGACCTGAAGGATGGGTAGCAGTAGTAAAACCAGGAAGAATTCTGTTCGAAGCAGAAGGAGTATCAATGTTAATTGCTCGTGAAGCAATGATGCTGGCAGCTCAAAAACTTCCGATCAAAACTAAATTCATTATTAGTCGCGAATACAAAGCCTGATAAATAAACAGTAAGCAACAATGGCTAAACAAGTAAAATTAAACCTCCACGATATGTCAGATGCAGATCTGAAATCGAAATTGGCAGAAGATAAAACAAGATTGCAGCGTTTGCATTTCAATCATACAGTAACTCCATTGGAAAACCCAATGGTGATGCGTCACTTGCGTCGTGAGATTGCGACAATGACTCATGAAACTGCAAACCGCGCTAAGAAATCAGTTAATAAATAATCCGGAAAAATGGAAGACAGAAAATTAAGAAAAACCCGGAATGGGCTTGTAACCAGCAGCAAAATGGATAAGACCATTACAGTAAGTGTGGAGCGTAAAGTAATGCACCCGAAGTATGGTAAGTATTTGAAAAAGTCAACCAAATTTCATGCACATGACGAAAAGAATGAGTGTGGAATTGGTGATACAGTTACAATTGAAGAAACACGCCCATTGAGCAAAACAAAAAGATGGCGCTTAGTTACTATCATTGAAAAAGCGAAATAAAAAATTCTTTACTCTCTGCCCTTGGTGGAATGGTGAATAAAACAACAGATTCAAAAGAAGAAAGAAAATGGTACAAACAGAATCAAGATTGAATGTAGCAGATAATAGCGGAGCAAAAGAAGTGCTCGTTATCCGCATTCTCGGACACGCACACCAGCGTTATGCGAGCATTGGCGATACTGTTGTTGTTACTGTTAAAGATGCAATACCAGCCGGTGCCGTTAAAAAAGGAACTGTTACAAAAGCCGTAATCGTTCGTGTTAAAAATCGCATTCGCCGCAAGGATGGATCATACATTCGTTTCGACGACAATGCAGTTGTATTGCTGAACGACTCAAACGAACCTCGCGGAACCCGCATCTTTGGCCCGGTAGCAAGAGAGTTGCGCGAAAAACAATACATGAAAATTATTTCATTAGCCCCTGAAGTTTTGTAGAAAATGAAAAGAGATAAATCAAAAACAAAAAGATTCAAGGCGAAGCTGCATATCCGCAAAGGGGATATGGTTATTATGCTCGCCGGTGATGATAAAGGAAAAAAAGGTCGTGTGATTGAAGTACTGCCACTTGAAATGCGTGCTTTGGTTGAAGGAGTGAACATTGTTTCGCGCCACACTAAACCTGATGCTAAAACTCCGAACGGAGGCATCGTAAAGAAGGAAGCTAAAGTGCATATTTCAAATATCGCATTAGTTGATCCTAAAGGTGGAACAGCTACCCGCATCGGTCGCAAACGCGAAAACGGTAAGGTAACGCGAGTTGCAAAAAAATCCGGAGTTGAAATCAAATAACAATTCCTAAAAAAAAGAAAAAAGGAAATCATGGAAGGATATGTTGCCCGTTTAAAAAAGAAGTACAAAGATCAGGTTGTACCTGCAATGATGAAGCAGTTCAGCTATACCAGTGTAATGCAGGTACCTAAGATCACTAAGATTGCAATCAACCAGGGCGTTGGTAAAGCTACTTCTGACAAAAAGATGATTGATGTTGCTGTAACCGAAATGACCACCATTACCGGTCAGAAAGCGATGGCAACAAAATCAAAGAAAGATATTTCTAATTTCAAATTGAGAGTAGGAGTGGGTGTTGGTGTGAGAGTAACTTTAAGAGGCGACCGCATGTATGAATTCATGGATCGTCTTTTCTCTGTTGCACTTCCACGAGTTCGTGATTTCAAAGGTGTGAACGAAAAGAGTTTCGACGGAAGAGGAAATTACACCCTTGGCATAACTGAACAAATCATTTTCCCTGAAATTGATATTGATAAAGTAACGCACATGAACGGAATGGATATCACTTTCGTGACCAGCGCTAATACAGATGCTGAAGCATTTGCTCTTTTGAAAGAATTAGGTTTACCATTTAAAAGTTTAAAAACAGAACAGAATTAATATGGCAAAAGAATCAGTAAAAGCCAGAGAAAGAAAGCGTGAAAGAATGGT
>BJGQ01000016.1 GCA_014190575.1 Bacteroidota bacterium
TTGAATTGCTGTATCATGCCTGCTGCAAATATTTTTAACGCATGGCAAAGAAAAACACCAAACCGGCTGAACAAAAAAAACCGGACATAAAAACCCGAAACCCGAAACAAGAAACCCGAAACTATCCCTGGTGGGCAAAAAATTCAGGTGCTTTCTTTCTTATCACATTAGTCACATTTGTTTTATACTTCAACACACTGCATCATAAATATTCGGTTGACGATGCCATTGTAATTACCGAAAACATGTACACTCAACAGGGGGCAAAAGGCATTTCAGATATTCTGACTCACGATACCTTCTTAGGATTTTTTAAAGTAGAAAAAAATTTAGTAGCCGGCGGTCGTTATCGTCCGCTTTCGCTGGTGACTTTTGCACTGGAGAAAGAATATTTCGGCGACTCGCCGCATACCAGTCACTTCATAAATGTATTGCTGTATGCGCTGTGCGGAATTTTTATTTACCTGATGCTGCAGCAACTATTTAAAAATGCAGATGAACGGATTTCGAAACTGCAATTGCTACCGCTGATAACGACACTGCTATTCATTGCTCACCCGATTCACACTGAAGCAGTAGCGAACATAAAAGGGCGCGATGAAATTATGAGTATGCTTTTTTGCTCCATTGGTTCGTGGCTTTTGTTGCAATACATGGATTCAGGAAAGTCGATGATGAAAATGATTTTGTCGTTCGTTTGTTTTTTTCTCGGTATGTTATCGAAAGAAAATGCTGTTACTTTTTTTCTTGTGATACCGATGATGTGGTGGCTATTCCGGAAAGCTGAAATGAAAAGTATTATTCAGTTAATGATTCCACTTGCAGCTGCAACTGTTATCTTTTTAATTCTCCGTCAATCGTTCACACACACTTCAATTAATAAAGAAGTGAATGAGATAATGAACAATCCATTTTTTGGAATGACGGTTTCACAAAAATTTGCAACCATCATTTTCACTTTCGGAAAATATTTATGGTTGTTGCTGGTTCCATTAAAACTTACTTCAGATTATTATCCGTTTGAAATCAAAGTTCAATCATTTAGTTCAGTTTGGGTAATCGTAACTCTTTTAATATCAGTTGCTGCAATTGTTATTGCAATTATGCAATTGAAAAAGCAACCACTTATTTCGTTCAGCATTATCTTTTTCGGTTTAACATTTTCAGTGGTGAGTAATCTTGTTTTTCCAATCGGAACATTTATGAACGAACGGTTTCTGTTCATGCCTTCATTGGGATTTTGTTTGTTGCTTGGCTATGGCATCATTCGTTTTTCAGAATTTTTATTAAAGAGAGAAAATTTGAGTTATTCAAATCCATTTCACCTAGCACAATTTTCATTGGCAGCTTTTTCAATTATGATGCTGGGTTATTCCGGAAGAACCATTGCGCGAAACCCTGCATGGAAAGATAATTTCACTTTATTTATGACCGACATTCACAACTCACCTAACAGCGCTAAAATAAATAATGCAGCAGGTGGTGAGTTAATTGCACAATCAGATAAAGACACTGACCCAAACGAAAAGAAAAAGAAAATTAATCAGGCAAAAATTTATCTGAAGAAAGCATTGGAGCTATACCCAAAGTACAGCAATGCATATTTGTTATTAGGCAATGCTTATTTTAAAGGCGATAAAGATTACGCAAAATCATTTCATTATTACAAACAGGGAATGGTAATGTATCCCGGTTACACACTGGCTTATAATAACATGAAGATCCTGATGGGAAATTGGAAAGATTACAATGCCCAACGCGATTCAATAATGAGTTATTTAAAAGAATCTCCCAACGATCCGGTACCTTATTATTTCCTTGGTTCATTGATGGAAAATTTAAACAAACCTGATTCTGCATTGCTGCAATATAAAAAAGCATTAACACTTGTACCTGGTTTTGCCGAGGCACTTTTACAAACCGGAATGATTTATGGAAAATATTTTAACAAGCTCGACTCCTCCGTTTTCTATCTGGAAAAATCAATAAAAGCAAATCCGGATATTGCTGAGTCGTATGAAAACTTAGGAACGGCGTATGGTATGCAGCAAAACCTCGGAGCCGCAATTACAATTTTAAATGAAGGGTTAAAAAGATTTCCAAACGATTCAAAATTGTATTACAACCTTGGTGTTTCTTACCAGATTTCAGGCAATACAGCAAAAGCAAAAGAGTGCATGGATAAATCAAAACAGTTAGAGCAATCGATAAAAACTCAGTAATTTTTCTACTCCGTATACTCTGACATAAACTCTCTTCGATTTTTTTCGTTAAATAAAAACAAACAATTACTCATGAAATTTTCAATTCATAAATTAACACTTCTTATATTTTCTGTTACCTGCATTCTTGCTTCTTGCAGTAAAGCGCCGAATAAAATATTGCCAAAGAAAACCGGGAAGTGGAATGCAAATATTACTTCGCATGTAACTGCCACAGGTTATGATGTAACAACTACAAAAACAGTTGCTCTGACTTTTGATAAAGCAGGAACAGGAATTTATTCTGATTCATCGGGTGCAGCAGTCAACTTTACCTGGTCATACGCTAAAGACTCCAAAAAAATAACTTACCAGAAAACAGGTTCGGGTGTAATTGTTTTTGATGTATCTGCAATGGAAAAGACTACGGAGCAATGGCACAATGTATCGCTTGAAATTATTGCTTTTGATACACAAACAACCGACCTTACTATAGATTTAACAAGAGCCGATTAATAATTAAAAAAATATTTTCAAAAGCGCAGAAAAATTCTGCGCTTTTTTTATTTTATTAAAGGTGATATGTCAAATTCATCGCATTAATATTCCCACTCAGAAATAATTACTGCTTACTACATTGATGATCCTTATTTTTAAGTCATAATAAATGACTGTTCGTTGTAAATTTTAATACAAAATTTTTCTGCTCATGAAATCAACATCTGCTTTTTTAAAAACATTATTTTTCTTTTTTCTTTTTTCTTCAATTGGGAATGAAAAAATCTACGCACAATACGGACTTTTATTTAATGGAAGTAGCCAGCGTGTAACATTTGGCGCAGCTGCAGGGCTGGGTGTTTCCAATTTTACTTTGGAGTGTTGGTTCTATAAATCAGGAACCGGAGTTGGGGCAAGTACAGGAACAGGAGGAATTTCAAGTGGTATTCCTTTAATTGCTAAAGGTAGAGGTGAGGCTGACGGAAGCAATCTTGATATGAATTATTTTCTTGGTATTAATTCATCAACCAATGTTTTGTGCGCTGATTTTGAAGAAGGAACTGGACAAGCAAGTCCCGGATTAAATCATCCGGTTTATGGCACAACTACTTTATGTAATAATGTTTGGTATCATGCAGCAGTTACTTATGATGGTTCCACCTGGAAAGTTTATCTGAACGGAAATTTAGAAACAACACTGGTTGTTAACCGATTACCACAATCATTGAGCATACAACATGCATCACTTGCAACCGCCTTAAATTCAACAGGTGTTGCATCAGGTTATTTTAATGGCAAAATGGATGAAGTTCGTATCTGGAACTATGCACGCACACAAACTGATATTCAAAATAATCTTTCACTCGAAATTACGAGTGCTACTGGCTTGGTTGGCAGGTATAATTTGAATGAAAACACCGGAACTGTTGCCGCAAATACCGGTTCTGCTGGAACCTCAGTAAATGGAACATTGGTAAATACTCCAACATGGATTACCGGTTCAACTTTCACAGCACTTAACAGCAATTCATCTTTACAATTTGGAGGGACAAATTCTTATGTCACCTTCGGAAATAATACAGCACTGGGATTGTCTCAATTTACTTTGGAATGCTGGTTCAGAAGAGAAGGAACTGGTACGACCACAACAACAGGAACCGGAGGTGTTACCGCAATTCCAATAATTTCAAAAGGTAGTGATGATGGAAACGGGACAACAAATGACATTAATTATTTTCTTGGTATTCAGTCAAGTGACAATAAAATAGTTGCTGATTTTGAAGAAGGAATAGGACAAACAACTCCGGGTTTAAATCATCCGCTAACCGGAACAACAGTAATTCAAAACAATACATGGTATCATGTTGCTGCAACCTATGATGGAGTGAATTGGAAAATTTACCTGAATGGAATACTTGAAACCACTCTTGCAGTAAACCGAATTCCACAATCGGCGAGTATCGAACACGCCGGTATTGGGACAACAATGAACTCAACCGGAACAGCAAGCGGATTCTTCAATGGAAGAATTGATGAAGCAAGAATCTGGAATTCTGCAAAAACTATTTCTGAAATTCAAAATAACATCAACACACAAATTACAACAACACAAACCGGATTAGTTGGCAGGTGGGGTATGAATGATAAATGCGGTACAACCGCTGCAGGGGTTGGAACCACAACCATTAACGGAACAATCACCGGCAGTAATTGGAACTGGAACAGCGGAGCGCCATTTAATATCACCTTTGGATGTTCAACACCTTTAACACTTTCAACTTCATCTATCACTTCAAATTCTGCAATTTTAAATTGGGGTGCTGTTGCATCAGCAATTTCATACAATATTCAATACCGAATTGTTGGTGCCGCCACATGGACCAGCACTACTTCTGCTACAAATTCTAAATCAATTACAGGGCTTTCTGCCACATCAAATTATGAGTGGCAGGTGCAAACAGTTTGCGCTTCAGGTTCAACTGCGTTTACCTCTTCATCCACTTTCACCACACTATCAGCATGTGATATAGCTACTTCGCTAACAACAACTTCAATTACATCAACCTCTGCAATTTTAAATTGGGGTGTTGTTGCTTCAGCAACTTCATATAATATTCAATATCGTATTGTTAGTGCCGCTACATGGACCAGCACTACTTCTGCCACTAATACTAAATCAATTACTGGACTTTCTGCTGTTTCAAATTATGAGTGGCAGGTGCAAACAATTTGTGCTTCCGGTTCTACTGCGTTTACTTCTTCTTCCACTTTCAGTACAACAGCGCTTGCTGCGTTTACTGATTCATTAGTTACTACAAATGCTGTTTGGAAATATCTTGACAATGGAACAAATCAAGGCACTGCCTGGACTTTAACTTCTTTCAATGATGGAACATGGGCATCAGGGGCAGCACAATTAGGTTATGGTGATGGCGACGAAGCAACAGTAGTTAGCTATGGTCCAAGTTCAACAGCAAAATACATTACCACTTATTTCAGAAAATCATTTTCAGTTACCAATCTTTCTTCGTACAATTTTTTAAAAATGCAATTGATGCGCGATGATGGGGCAGTAGTTTATATAAACGGAACTGAAGTTTTCAGAAGCAATATGCCCACCGGAACAATAACCTATACTTCAGTTGCCAGTGCTGCTGCTGCAGGTACCGATGAATCAGCCTGGTTTAGCGCCAATTTAAATACTTCATCAATTATTAATGGCACAAATGTTATAGCAGTTGAAATTCACCAGAATGTAGCTACAAGCTCAGATATCAGTTTTAAATTACGATTGATGGCTGGATACACGAATGCTGCCTCATTGGTTCGTAGTGCCTATTTAAATTCTGTTTCACCAAGTGGAATTGTTGTTCGATGGAGAACTGATTTGGCAACCGACAGTAAAGTTTCATTTGGAACTACATTAGGTACATATACAAGTTCAATTACAAATTCCTCAGTAACCACTGAACACATTGTTCAGCTTACCGGGCTTTCTGCGGCAACAAAGTACTATTATCAGATTGGCAGCACTACTGCTGTATTACAAGGTGATGCTGAAAATTATTTCTCGACTTCTCCTGTTTCCGGAAGCACATCTCCTGTTAGAATCTGGGCACTTGGTGATTTTGGTGCCGGAACCACCATTGAATCAGCAGTACGGGATGCATATATGACTTATACAGGAAGCACATACACTAATCTTTTTATATGGCTGGGTGATAATGCTTACGAAACAGGAACAGATGCAAATTATCAAACAAATGTTTTTGGTTATTTCGGAAGTCAGTTTAAACATTTTCCGGTAATGCCTGCTCCAGGAAATCATGACTATGCAAATGTTGGTTATCAAAGTGCTTCTGCTCTAACAACCAATTGGCCTTATTACGACAACTTTACTATGCCTACTGCAGCTGAATCTGGTGGTGTTGCATCCGGTTCTGAAAAATACTATTCATACAATTATGCGAATATTCACTTCATAACTTTAGATAGTTATGGCGCATTAAATAATTCATCAAGTCCAATGTATCAATGGCTGAATTCAGATCTTGCGGCTAATACTCAGCGATGGACCATCGTTTATTTCCATCACTCTCCTTACACCATGGGTTCACATAACAGTGATACTGAAGCTGAATTAATTGCAATGCGACAAAACATTGCGCCATTACTTGAGCAATATCATGTTGACCTTGTTTTGAATGGCCACTCGCATGTGAACGAAAGAAGTTATTTAATAAAAGGTCACTTTGGTTTGGCGAACACATTTACTACTGCTATGAAAGTGAGCACTGCAACTAACGCCTTTACAAAATCCCCTCCTTACGATGGAACCATTTATGTTGTGGCAGGTTCGGGAGGAAAAGCAGGTGGAACATCTCAAACCGGCTGGCCCATGCCGTGTATGTACTTCTCCAACAAAACCCTTAATTGCAGCGTGGTAATTGATGTAACCAGCGACAACCTTTCCTGCAAGTTCATTGCAACTGATGGAACCATTCCCGACCAATTTACCATGACCAAAACAGGAGCTGCTCGTTACAGTGCAACGGACGGAGAAAGTTTATTGGGATTAAATGTTTATCCGAACCCATCCAACGATGAGTTTACTGTGTTTTATGAGCAGATGGAGGAAGGTAATGTAACCATGAAACTGCTGGATATTACAGGAAGATTAATTAGCGGAAGCGAACATGCTGTTTATCAGAATGCAGGTGGATACCAAATGAATTTTAATAAAAATCAACTACAACTATCAAGTGGAATTTATCTTTTACGCATATCTGTTAATGAAAAACAATATGTAACAAAAGTGATTGTTGAATAGAATTTTGCTATGCTATTTTCCAGTGCTTTCAATTATCAGATTTTTATAATGACAAATGATAAAAGCAATAAAAAACCAAGGGCCACCTCTTTCGAAGCAGCCCTTACAAAATTTATTTAACTATTTAGAATATTATTCTTCAGATTTCTCTTCAGCACCACCCTCTTTAGCAGCAGCCGTTTTCTTGGCTGCACCACCTGCTCGACGAGTACGCTTTTTAGGTTCAGCACCAGAAGTAGTTTTTGTAGTTGAAGACTTGCCCGGAGACAAACTGAAATCAACCAACTCAATCAATGCCATATCAGCGGCATCACCACGGCGGGGAGCAATTTTAATAATGCGGGTATATCCGCCCGGGCGAGTTCCTATTTTTTCGGCAATTTCTCCAAATAAAGTTTTTATACTTTCCTTATCCTGCAGGTAAGCAAAACACATACGACGGTTGTGTGTAGTATTTTCTTTTGTGCGGTTGATCAATGGCTCAATGTAAGTACGCAATGAACGCGCTTTAGCCTGAGTAGTAAATATCTGCTTGTTCAGAATTAATGCGTTCGCCAGGTTTTTCATCAATGCCTTACGATGCGAAGCGGTTCTTCCGAGGTGATTAACTTTATGTCCGTGTCTCATATTTAAATTCAGTTGACAGTTGGCAGTTTACAGTAGGCAGTGTTTGCCGGTAACTGTGCTGCAACCATTTTGTTTTTAATCTTCAATTTTAAATTTAGAAAGGTCCATTCCGAAGTGCAATCCTTTCTCGTTAATCAAGGCTTCAATTTCCATCAAACTCTTGCGACCGAAATTGCGGAACTTCAATAATTCGTTGGTATCGTACTTCACCATTTCGGCAAGACTGCCAATCTTCGCAGCTTTCAAACAGTTATAAGCACGAACGCTCAAATCTAAATCTTCCAAAGGAGTCTTCAGTAATTTGCGCATGTGCATTACATGTTCATCAACAACATCTTCTTCAATTTTTTCTTTTGAATCAAATGAAATGTTTTCGTCAGAAATCAACATCAGGTGCTGAATCAAAATCTTTGCTGCTTCTTTTATTGATTCTTCAGGATGAATGGTTCCGTCAGTTGTTATTTCGATAATGAGTTTTTCGTAATCGGTCTTTTGTTCAACACGGGTATTTTCAACTGCATATTTTACATTCTTAATCGGAGTGTAAATAGCATCAGTTGCAATTGTACCAAGTGGAGCTTCTTTCAGTTTCTGATCTTCAGCAGGCAAGTAACCTCTTCCCTTCGAAACATTTAATTCAATATCAAATTTTACATTCTTCTCTAAGTGACAAATCACTAAATCAGGATTCATGATTTTAAAACCTGAAGTTGATTTTTCAATATCGCCTGCAGTGAATTCATCTTTTCCTTTTACAGAAACTAATATTTTTTCAGATGAAATTTCTTCGTCGCTTACTTTTTTGAAACGAACTTGTTTCAAATTCAAAATGATTTCGGTTACATCTTCAGTTACACCTTTGATTGTGCTGAATTCATGTTCCACTCCACTTATGCGAACCGCGTTGATGGCATATCCTTCCAACGAAGAAAGAAGTACACGGCGAAGCGCGTTTCCGATGGTTACACCGAATCCCGGCTCCAATGGACGGAATTCAAACAGTCCTTCGAAGTCAGTTGCCTTCTGAAGAACAATTTTGTCTGGTTTTTGGAAAGTGAGTATGCTCATTATGCTTTTGTGTATTTGTTCAGTTATTGGTTTACTTAGAGTACAATTCAACAATCAGTTGCTCCTTGATGTTTTCAGGAATCTGATCACGCTCAGGGAAACTGAGGAAGGTACCTTTCATTGCTTCGCCGTTCCACTCTAACCATGGAAAGCGACTAACATTTTTTACATTGAGTGAAGCTGCAATTGCTGGATGTGTTTTTGAATTATCACGAACGCCAACAACATCACCTGATTTTAATGAATAGGATGGAACATTTACTGAACGGCCATTCACTGTGATGTGACGGTGTGAAACCAATTGGCGCGCACCGCGACGAGTAGGCGCAATGCCTAAACGATACACAGTGTTGTCCAAACGGCTTTCCAATAATTTTAATAAGTTTTCACCGGTAACACCTTTTTTGCGAACCGCTGTTCCGTATGTTTTAGCAAACTGACGCTCCAACAAACCGTAAGTCAATTTTGCTTTTTGTTTTTCTTTTAATTGAGTACCATACTCTGAACCCTGCTTTCTTCTTTTAGAAGTTCCGTGCATACCGGGAGCATGAGGTTTCCGCTCAAGAGCTTTGCTGAAACCCATAATAGGTTCACCAAATTTTCTTGCAACTTTTGATTTAGGACCGAGATATCTTGCCATTGTATTTTTATTACTGTTTGTGGTTGATTGGAATTATACTCTTCTCTTTTTAGGAGGGCGACAACCGTTGTGCGGCATTGGAGTAATATCGCGAATGATAGTTACATCAATTCCAGAAGAACCGATGGCGCGGATAGCAGCTTCGCGACCTGAACCAGGACCCTTCACGAAAACTTCTACTTTGCGAAGACCTGAATCATGTGCAACTTTTGCGGCTTCAGATGAAGCCATTTGTGCTGCATAGGGAGTGTTCTTTTTTGAACCTTTGAAACCAACCTTTCCCGCTGAACTCCAGGAAATCACATTACCATTTTTATTAGTGAAGGCAATAATGATATTGTTAAAACTAGCCTGTATGTGCGCCTCTCCTTCCGGATCAGCCTTGATCGTTCTTTTTTTTGCTCCTACTTTTTTTGCGTCTGCCATGCTTAATTGTTGTTCGTTCTTAGTTGTTCACTTATAACTGATAACTTATCACTTATAACTTTCTATTTCTTAGCTGCTACTTTTTTCTTTCCAGCTACTGTCTTGCGCTTTCCTTTACGGGTGCGCGAGTTAGTACGGGTGCGCTGACCGCGAACAGGCAATCCTTTACGATGGCGAATGCCACGGTAAGAACCAATGTCCATCAAACGCTTAATGTTTAATTGAATTTCTGAACGCAAAGCACCTTCAACTTTATAGTCTTCGGTGATAGTGGTACGGATACCATTCAAATCATTGTCGTCCCAGTCTTTTACTTTTTTTTCAGGATTAACACCTGCTTTCAAAAGTATTTTGCGTCCTGCTGAACGACCTATTCCAAATAAATAAGATAGACCGATATCGCCTCTTCTGTTTTTTGGTAAATCAACACCTGCTATTCTTGCCATTGATGGTTTATGGTTTTTTTAACCTTGTCTTTGTTTAAAACGGGGATTCTTTTTGTTAATCACATACAGCTTGCCTTTTCTGCGAACTATTTTGCAATCAACACTGCGTTTTTTTATTGCTGCTCTTACTCTCATTGCTTCTCTTATTTAAAACGATAAGTAATTCTTCCTCTTGTTAAGTCGTAAGGACTCATTTCCACTGACACTTTATCTCCGGGTAGAATGCGTATGTAGTGCATGCGCATTTTTCCTGAAATGGTGGCTAAAATCTCGTGCCCGTTCTCCAGTCTGACTCTAAACATGGCGTTTGAAAGCGCTTCTGTTATTGTTCCATCCTGCTTAATCAGGTCTTGTTTTGCCATCCGGTTTTGTAAAAAATGAGGCCTCCCTTTAAAAAGAAGGGACGCAAAAGTAAAAAGTTAATTGATATTAACAAGTTAATGTTTAAAGTAATGCAATGGGTTTTTAACTATTAAAATAATCAGCAATCCTACACCTTTATAAGTTTCAATTAATGGTTATAATAATGTATAAAAAAATCCTTTTATTTTTGCAAAACTAAAAATAAACACTATGGGAATGATGAAAGAATTTAAGGAGTTTGCCATGCGCGGAAGCCTTGTTGATACTGCTGTTGCATTTGTAATGGGTGCTGCATTCGGAAAAATTGTATCATCATTTGTTGATGGAATGGTAATGCCGGTTGTTGGGTTACTCACCAGCGGCCAGGATTTCTCACAGCTGAGATATATTTTAAAAGAAGCAACAACAGACAAACCTGAAGTGGCAATTATGTATGGCACTTTTTTAACAGTGGTGCTTGATTTTATTATTGTAGCCTTTGCAGTATTCATGGTAATTAAGGCATTGAATGCTTCAAAGAAAAAAGAAGCGGCCGCACCGGCAGCACCTCCTGCGCCAAGCAACGAAGAAAAATTATTGATGGAAATTCGTGATGCACTGAAGAAGTAAATCATTATTAATATTTCTTAGAAATCATTGCTTTAAATAAGCAGTGATTAAAATTTTATTTCTGACTTATCTCATCATTTGAATTTGTGAGATGAGTTGTTTTATTTGCAATTCTTAAAATCATTATCATGCGTAAATTTTTTTTACTGTCAATCATTTTTATTTCTTGTACATCAGCATTCGCTCAAACTGTTAAAGATACAAGCTGGAAAAAAGGTGGGTTCTTCGCTCTCAACCTATCACAAACACAATATAACAACTGGGCTGGCGGAGGCGAAAACTCATTAGCCATAAATGGAATGCTCAATGCGTTTTATAATTACAAAGTTGAAAAAACAACATGGGAAAATTCACTCGACCTTGGGTATGGAATGGTTAAACTTTCGAATAATCCGTTGAGAAAGAGTGATGATAAAATGGAATTGAATTCGAAGTATGGTAAACTAGCAAAAGGAAAATTCTTTTACAGTGGTATGTTAAATTTCAAATCACAGTTTACTCCAGGTTATAATTATCCGGATGATACCAACGCGATTTCAACTTTCCTTGCTCCGGCTACAGCAATAGTTGCACTTGGAATGGATTACAAACCATGCGATTATTTTTCGCTGTTCCTCTCTCCAGCAACGGGTAAATTCACCTTTGTTAATAATCAAGATATTGCTGATTCAGGATTATATGGAAATAAACCTGCGTATTTGGATTCAACAACCAATACAATTGTTCATGGAAAAAAATCGCGGGCAGAGTTCGGTGCGTCACTCAGTGCAAAATTCCAAAAAGATATTTTTAAGAATGTAAATCTTCTTGCTAAATTGAATTTGTTCGACAACTACACTGATGAAGTTTCAGCCAACCGTGGAAACATTGATGTGAACTTTGAAGGGTTGCTTACATTAAAAGTGAACAAATTACTTTCAGCAAGTATTTACGGAAATATTTTGTACGACGATAATATTCTGATTCCGTTATACTCTGATGTAAACGGAGTAAAAACTCAAACCGGCAGTGGTAAGAGGGTACAGATTAAAGATGTGATTGGTGTTGGGTTTGCTTATAAATTCTGATAAGTATTTTTTTAGAAATTGAATTAATAACTCCTTTCAATTATTCCGATCTGAAAAGTTGATTTCAACTTTTTATTTCGAAGTTTCTTTTACATTCGTTTCCATTGAGATTACAACTGATTAAAAGTTGAAACCTCATTTTTTTATGGATGAATCAATTGAAATAATTCAACAAAAACTTTCATTAACCACTAAACAATATAAAACTGTAACACTTTTTATATGTGCAATTTTATTTTTCATTTTACCAATTGCAAGTTTTCAGGTTGGCATTCCGGGCGATGAACCAATAGATACTCAATATGGTATTGAATCATTAAATTTTTATAAAAGTTTAGGTAGCGATACTTCATTCGTAACCCTAACTGCACTGAACAAACAAACTTTTCCTTATCAAAAATATTATGGTTCATTATTCGAAGCAGGAAGCGTTGAAATTTCATTGCTTTTGGGAACACCGATTTATAAAACGCGACATATTCTAATAGCCCTTTGCGGTGCAATATTGATATTATTCACAGTGCTTTTTACTGCTGAATTAAATGGATGGATGGCAGCTTTCATTTCTGTATTGTTACTTATTTCTTCCCCAACTTTAATTGGCAATAGTTATTTTAATTCAAAAGATATTCCAATGGCTATGGGATTTATAGCGGCTCTATATTTTTTTATAAAATTGTTAAAACAACTCCCTTCCTATTCTTTACTCACTATAACTGGTTGCATAGCGGGCATTGCATTTACAATTGGAATTAGAATAGGTGGTTTTATGCTGGTTGGTTATCTGATAGTATTCCTTCTTTATTTTATTTCTGATAATGATGAAGTTCGAAAGCAATTAGTTTCTTCTCCAAAAAAAATTATCCGATTTCTCTTCACAATATTTATGATTTGTTTTTTAGGATTGTTCATTGGCTGTTTATTTTATCCGAATTTTTTTCTTCATGGATTCAATCACATCAGTGAGGCCATGTCAATTGCAAAAAGATTTCCGGTAAAAATTCTAATGCTCTTTCGTGGCGAATTAATTTATGCAAACGAAATAAAATGGAATTACCTGCCAATATCTATGGGAATTACTTTCCCAATTACTGTATTGATTGGGATTTTAATTTTTTATATTCTGGTATTTATCCGTCGCAAAATATTTTCATGGCAAGATTTTATTCTTGTTTACTGTGTTTTGTTTTTATTGGTTTATGTAGCTGTAACTCATCTGCTGATTTATAATAGTTGGAGACATGTCATGTTTATTTATCCTGTAGTTATTGCAACCGCAGCAATAGGATATTCCCGCTTTTATTTATCAATAAAAAAAACAACTCTTCGTGCATTACTAATATTATTTTTTGCAGCAATGACAATAAAAACATTAGCCTGGATGGTGATTAACCATCCATACGAATACATTTATTTTAATGAAATTGAAGGTGGAGTTAAAGGTGCTTATGGAAATTATGATACCGATTACCAGCAACTTGCCTCTTCTGAATCTTTTCAGTGGCTATTACATTCCAAAGAATTTATGAACGACACAGTAAAAAACAAAATTCTATTAACTAATAACATTGCATTGATGTGTGTTCCTCAATATTTAAAAGATTCAATTGAAATAAAACAAACAAGTTTTTTGCGAATGAATTACCGACCGATGAATTATGCAATTCTTTCCACAATTTATCTTGAAAAAGATTTAATTAAAAATTTCTTTCCACCAAAAAAAGTCATTCATGAAGTGAAAGTGGATGGTGTTCCAATATCGGTTGTAATAAAAAGGGAAAACAATTTTTTGATAAAAGGGAAGTACTATTTCGATCAGTCACAACTCGATTCTGCCTTTAATTATTTGTTGAAAGCAAATGCGTATGATGATAACGATTTTAGAATATGGCCGTTACTAGGTCATTGTTATTTTCTGAAAGGTTATCCCCATTATGCGCTGGACTTGACTAATCGGTATATTCATTATTTTCCCGATGACTCAGAAGTTCTTCATGAATTGAATTTAATTCATGAAAAAGCAGACAGCGCAATGGGAATAAATAATAACAGACAATAAGATTTTAAAATAAGAAAAGACTTTCTAAAAATTTCTGTTTTTTTAAAAGTGAAAATGCAATCGTTAAGCTGCGCATGCAAATGAAATTGATGCAGAAATAAAATTAACTATTCAATGTGTTCCAAATCATCTCTTTCATTTTATCTATGCCTTCCTTTTTATAAGCTGAAATAAAAATATGAGGAATTTTTTTAGGCAATTCTTTTTTAACAAGTTTTAATATTTCTTCATCAGCTAAATCGCATTTTGAAATCACGAGCATCCGTTGTTTGTGAAGTAACTCAGGATTGTATTGCTCCAGCTCGTTTAACAATATTTCGTACTCAGCTTTAATGTCATTGCAATCAACCGGCACCACAAAAAGCAACATCGAATTTCTTTCAATGTGGCGCAGAAAGCGATGACCTAAACCCTTGCCTTCATGCGCGCCTTCAATAATTCCGGGAAGGTCGGCCATCACAAAAGATTTATTGTCTTTGTACTGAACCATACCCAGATTGGGAACAAGAGTGGTGAATGCATAATTGGCAATCTCCGGTTTGGCGGCACTCACAACAGAAAGCAAGGTTGACTTACCTGCATTCGGAAAACCTACCAACCCAACATCAGCCAATAATTTTAATTCCAGAATTTTCCAACCTTCTTCCAAAGGTTCACCGGGTTGTGCGTGTCGCGGAGTTTGCTTGGTTGGCGTTTTGAAATTGTAATTTCCTAAGCCGCCTCTTCCTCCTTTCACTAAAATTCTTTTTTCTCCTTCCTTAGTTATTTCAAAAAGAATTTTTCCAGTATCGAAATCTTTTGCAACTGTTCCGAGCGGAACATCGAGAATAATATCTTTCCCCGAAGCACCGGTACTTAAATTGGAACTACCCGGTTCACCATCATCGGCATGAATGTGCTTGCGATATTTTAAATGCAATAAAGTCCACAACTGCTGATTGCCTCGTAAAATAATGTGCGCGCCGCGACCACCATCACCACCATCGGGCCCGCCCATAGCAGTGTTTTTATCACGACGCAAATGCGAAGCGCCTGGTCCACCAGCTCCGCTTCTGCAAAATATTTTTACATAATCAACGAAATTGCTTCCTTCCAATTTTTCTAAGAGAGTTTATTCATCTCGTCGCAAAGGTGCGCGAATATTTCGTCAATAGTACCGACACCTCGAATGGAAATAAATTTTTTCTGCGCGAGATAGAAATCAGCAAGGGGGGCAGTTTGATTATAATATACTTTCAATCGATTACGAACTACTTCTTCATTTGAATCATCACTTCTTCCACTTGTTAATCCTCGATTGATTAATCGTTTCACTAATTCTTCATCATTTACTTCTAACGACAACACAACATTGATGCTTGAATTTTTCTTTTCAAGAAATTCATCTAATGCCTCGGCTTGCGGAACAGTACGCGGAAAACCATCAAAAATAATTCCCTGCATTTCTGAAGTAAGGTTGCTATCGGCATAATTACCGAGCATGCGAATCGTTAATTCGTCAGGTACCAATTTACCTGCATCTAAATATTGTTTTACTTCTTTACCAATTGCAGTTTCATTTTTTATTTCACTTCGGAATATATCGCCGGTGCTGATGTGCAACAGCTTAAAGTGTTCCCTGAGCAATTGTGCCTGGGTTCCCTTTCCACTGCCCGGAGGTCCGAATAAAATAATGTTCAACATGTAAATTGATTAAATGCAAATGTGTTCAGACAATTTCAGAATTCAAAGGTCAAAAGTCAGAAAGAGAATAAATATTTTTTTTAAGCATTGGAAATTTGTTGAGAATGAGTTTGCCAATGAGCCATAAAAAATACAGATAGGCACTGAAAGTTTCATTTGTAACAAATGAGCAATTTTCCGTTGTAATAAAGAATGAGGAACTTAAACTGTGTTATTGTTGCCAATAGTATTGGGATGAATGCTGTTATGATTTTAATCAACCTGTATAGCGTTATCTTCACCGACTGGAATACTAGTAGAAATCAAAAGCAATCCAATTGAAATCTGAAATACTATATTCACCAACAGAATTGTTCTTCTTTTTTATAATTGATAAAGAAACACAATCTGAAAATTAACTTCAATTTTCATTAATGGAATTTACAGCAGAAAATAAACCAACTACCCCCAATCTCAAATTCGCTCATTCTTCGAATGAATTTTATTCCGAAGTAAAAAATCGGGTTCATCAGTATTTTCAAAAAAATAACCTTTCCACTCATGCTGATTATCGCATGGTAATTAAATCGGTCGTTTTATTGGGAACATTTATAGGGACTTATCTTTTATTTTTTACCGGTTGGATGAATGGATGGCAGGCACTCATTGCCTGTTTTGTACTCGGAATCAGTTCAGCCGGAATTGGTTTTTCGGTTGCGCATGATGCAATTCACGGCGCTTATTCTTCTAATTCAAAATTGAATTATGCCCTTGGCTTAACAATGAATTTGATAGGAGGAAACAAATATGTATGGAGCATCACTCACAATATTATTCACCATACTTATACCAATATTCATGGTTATGATGAAGACTTAGAAGTTTTTCCTGCTGCAATCAGAATGTCAACAAATCAGGAGCGTAAACCAATTCATCGTATTCAGCATTTTACTGCTTTTATACTTTATGGATTTGCCGTTATTTTTTGGGTGCTTTTTAAAGATTTCAAAAAAATCTCGCAAGAAAGTATAGGCCCATATAAAATTAAGAAACATCCAAGAACCGAATTATTGGTTTTGTTTTTAACAAAAGCAATTTATTACACCTACATTTTTGTTTTGCCTTTAGTGTTTCTGCATTATACCTGGTGGCAATTTCTTATTGGGTACCTCAGCATTTATTTAACTGCTGGTATGATTCTCGGAATTGTTTTTCAGATGGCACATGTAGTTCAGGATTTAGATTTCCCAATGCCAAAAAATAATGGAGTGATTGATAATAATTGGGCAATTCATCAAATGCACACCACTGCAAATTTTGCAATGGACAGTTTTATAGTAAACTGGTTTGTAGGCGGATTAAACTTCCAGGTGGAGCATCATCTGTTTCCGAAAGTTTGCCATGTGCATTATCCGGTCATCAGCAAAATTGTGCAACAGACTGCGAAAGAATATAAAGTGCCGTATCACTACAACCGCACTTTCGCTGATGCCATTCGCTCGCATTACAGAATGCTGAAGGAATTGGGAAGACCTGTTCCGAAGACTGTTACAGCAGTTTAGTTCTTAGAAAATGAAGTTGACTGAAAAGTTTACGATAGAAATACCGGAGAAGAAAATTATCGGATATGTTCTTTCGATGAGTCGCAAATTGGGAAGTCACAAAGCAAATTATTTCAAATCGTATGGTTACACTTCGAAAAATTCATTTGAATTTATTCAGGCTATAAAAAATCTTGTTGACGAAAATGAAATTGTTTCTGAAACCCAAAATAAATTTGGGGTTAGTTATGTGGTGGATGGAAAAATAAAATCTCCATCTAAAAAAATGATTGTATTAAGAACCGCCTGGATAGTGGAGAAGAAAAGTAAAGTTGCGAGATTGATTACAGTTTTTCCGAAAAAATAAATTTAATTTTACATCCATGATAAACGAACTTGATGTTGTGATATTAAAAGTTGATTTGCCGGAGCATCATCTTACCACTGGTGACTTAGGCACTGTAGTTCATGTATATCAAAAACAAAAAGGATTTGAAGTGGAGTTTACTGCAACTGATGGTTCCACTCTCGCTGTTGTTACACTTCTTCCAACTCAAATCAGATTAGCTTCTGCTAAGAAGGAAATATTTCATGTCAGGAAAGTTGCCTGAGTTTATTTATTGAGTTCAATTTAAAAATTCACTACTCTAACAACCGGATAGCGGTTATAAGAATTCTCAAAATATTGTGAATGCTTGTAAATAAAATCCAATTGCATTGCCGGAGTTTTTATGAAGTCGGGATTGTTTTTCTTTTCCTGTTCGAATAAATTTTTCAATTGCGCATCGGACTGTAACAGTTGAAATGCTTTATCCTCCCACACATAATCGCTGAAGTATTCTTTTTGCGCCAACACTCCATCAAAATAATTCCAGGCGAAAAATCCATCGCTGCTTTGTGGCTCCAATGTTTCAACAATGAATTTATTCGTGGGTTGATTCACTTTCACCATTACATCTCCTGCATACAGACGAATCATTTGCGTGTCTTTCATCACTGTAACAGAATGATGCATGTAGTGCGACTCGTACGGATGATCAGTTGATTTGTAATCGGTGATGTAGTACACCTCCACTTTCATTACTGTGTCTTTCGAAATTTCCTGCATCAGAACTCCGTTATTTTGAGAAATAGAAATCAGTTTTTTACTGTATTGCGGAATGATGTATGCAATTGGTTTTTGAATTTCCTCTGTAGGTATAAATGTATTGAAAAACGGAATTTGTTTAGTGAAAGGTTTATCCCGGTTGTAAAATAATCGGGGCGCACCTGTTACATCACTTGGCTTGTGTTCGGCTTCGTAACCTTTAAATGGAATAGTGGTGACAGAAGTGAAATCAGGTTTGTAATTCATTTCAAACAATTGTTGCTGCTTCACCGCATCATCAGCTTTTTGGTGTAACAGTCGTATTTGTTTGTAATCGTCATTCGCTTTTTGCATCCAGCAATTCAGAAAAGCATAAGTTGAATGCACACGCTGTGCAAATGGTTTGAGCATGTGTGTTTCAGTTACAAATCCAATGCAGTTGAACAACGAAGCATAACCGGTAGAAAATTTAGGAGATTCTAAAAACTCCACAATGCCTGAATCGGGAGATTCTTTTATTTCATTTACATACGGACTCATCTCGAAATTCTTTTTAATCATTTCCGCATTCATGTATGGCACTAAAATTTTTTGTTCGTAGTCAGCAAGTAATGGTTGCAGTTTGTTGTGCTGAGTCGCGATGTAGGTCATGGTGTATTGATAATCGGCGCCATCGCTTACATGTGTATCCACAAACCAATCGGGTTTCCATTCGGTAAAAATATTTTCGAACGAAAAAGTTTCTGCTGCATCGTTCTTAATAAAATCGCGATTGAGGTCGAGGTTTTGAATGGTGCCGCGAAAACCTGATTCTTCGGGTCCATCCTGATTGGCGCGCGAACAACAACTTCTGTTCAATGCGCCACTGATATTGTAAACCGGAATGATGAGCAACACCACATGTTCAAGCAGCGGTTGCATTTCTTTCTTCATCACTAAATCGCGAGCGAGCATCATACACGCATCCACGCCATCAGGTTCGCCTGGGTGAATTGCATTGTTGATGATCAGCACAGCTTTATTATTTCTGTTTACTTCCGATGATTTTGAAATTGCTTCCTTAGAAACAACAACCAGATTCAGCGGCTTACCAATACTCGTGGTTCCATACTGTAACACTTTCACTTCATTTGAAAATGAACTGAGTTGTTTATAGTAGGCAATGCACTCCTGATAAGTTGCAGATTGTTTGCCTCCGCTTTTTTCGAAAGGAGTTTTTAAAGAGTCGATTGGATTTGTAAGGAATAACGAGGAAAGGAGCAGGAGGAAATTCATTTCCGAAAAATGGAGAAATAAAAATTAAGAATGAAAAATACTTAGCTATTCAAAAGATAAATCAGCAAAGAAAAAATCGTAAACAAGCAAAGGCGCTAGGAGTTTCTAATAAAAATTTTATTTCAACTTTTCATTTTGCTGATGCCTTTCAGCATCACGATTACTTTTTTTCTCGAAATTTTTTTTTAGTGCTTCTTCCAGATTAATTCCGGTTTGATTGGCGATGCAGATTAATACGAACAACACATCTGCCAATTCATCACTGAGTTCTTTGTCTTTATCAGTTTCTTTGAATGATTGCTCACCATATTTTCTCGCCATAATTCTTGCCACCTCTCCTACTTCTTCAGTGAGCATTGCCATATTAGTAAGCTCGTTGAAGTAACGGACTCCAGTGGTTTTAATCCATTCGTCAACTGATTGTTGTGCTTCGATAATTGTCATGATTCAAATATTAAATAAGTTGCTTGGTTAGAAAAGCTTCCTTTTCTGGTTTCGATAAATAGAGTGGAATTATCAGAATGATGGTACCATAAGAAATGAGTTTAAAATAGTTAGCCACATCAGATAAATGCCTGCCAATAATTCCATCGGTTGTTAAAGTTGTTAATATGAATGATGCCAGCAGAAACGAAAAAATAATTCTGACTTTCATTACTTCATTTTTGTTTTTCCAATTGAGCATTAAATAACGAATGATGAATGCTACAGCAGGAGCTATTAATACAAATGCATATTTCTGTTGATGCGGAAAAATCAGTGGGGTGATTAATAATAGGTAGCTCAACTCCCAGTTCATTTGAATTCCATTTGATCTTTTTCTAAATGGAAATGATTTTATAAATAGCAAAGTGATTGCAACAAATACTAACCTAAGAATAGTAGTTGCCCAGTTCAATTCAGAAGCATTCATCTCACAAATATTTCGGGTGATGTTATACCGTTGAGTTTCATTGGTAAAAAGTGCTGCACACAGCCCCGATAATCTCTGAACGCCTTCGTGTTCGCTGTTTTCATTTGAAACAAATGTTGTGTTGGTCGGATTAATTACATTCCACCAACTGTGATATAAACCAGAAACATAATCACCATTAAAAAAAATATATGGCGCAATAAAAAACAAGGCAATAAATAAAACAGTACCAATGGATTCTTTATAGTAAGACCTGTAAATCAGGTACGGAATTAAAATGACCGGGAGTATTTTAATTGAAACTCCCAATGCAAGCAACAGTGAACCTGCAATCCATTTTTTATTTTGAAACCAATTGAAACCTTCCAGACACACATACAATAAAAAAATTGTCATCTGTGCTTCTCCGAAATTGTAAAGAATGAATCGGAAAGAAAAACCATAAGTAAAAATCACAATCAATTCCTTTTGCAATTCTGTAAGACGAGTTGAATTAAGCTGAACAGACAAAATTTTAATGCAGCGATAAATGAAAAACACATTCAGCAATAACCATAAGTACTCCATTACATTTCCATTAAAAAAAGAAACAGGTATCAATAGCAACGCGAAGAACGGACTGTAACTATACTCCTGACTAATATCTTTAATAATTGGAATGGGATGGTTGTAAATATTTATCTGATGATACAGAAGTTGCGATGCTCCTAAAAATAAATGCATCATACCACCATCATGAACACATTGGATACTTTTTATAATAATTCCAATGCTTGTTAAAGCAAAAAAAAACAAAAATGCATATCGCTTTCTTCTAATCATTCTTTAAAAAGCGGAAATTTAAGTAGTGTTTATGTGTATGTGGTAAATAGCTTTTAACATTGAATCATTTCAAATTAATTTCGTATTGAATTGCAATTTTATGAGGGATTACTTATTAAATATCCAATTAAAAATAAAAAAGGCGGCTAAATTTTTTCAGCCGCCTTTAAATCAAAAGAAATTATTTATTCAATATCAATGAAACCTGTATTTGCTTTTTTTTCTTTCGGCTCACCGCGCATTCTTGCTTTAATATTTATTCCAATCATGTACATGCAAGGAACAAGAATGAGAGAAATGAAAGTCGCAAAACTCAAACCGAAAATAATGGTCCATGAAAGCGGCCCCCAGAAAGCAACACTATCACCACCAAACCAGATGTGCGGATTCAGGTGTGTGAACATGGTTACAAAATCTATATTCATTCCAACTGCCAATGGAAATAATCCAAGCATGGTTGCAGTGGCTGTAAGAATTACAGGAGTCATACGGGTTTTTCCGGCTTCAATAATTGCTTCACGAGTTTTCATTCCCTGGGAACGAAGGAGATCAGTGAATTCGATTATCAGAATTCCGTTTCTGACCACGATACCAGCTAGTGCAACTATTCCAACCCCGGTCATTACTACTGAAAACGACATTCCTGTAATTGCTATTCCAAGTAAAACTCCAATGATGCTGAAAAATATTTCGCTGAGAATGATAAGCGTTTTCCCGAATGAATTAAATTGTATAACTAGTATTAAAACCATCAATAAAATGGAAAGCATTAAAGCCGTACCGAGAAATGTTCCGGTTTCTTTTTGTTCTTCCAGCTCACCTGTAAGATTGATTGACACATCTTTTGGTAATTTATAAGCTGCAGCTGCTGCTGTTACATTGCCTACAACTTCCTGCGCATTAAATCCGGTAAGAATATTTGAGTAAACAGTTACAACGCGTTTTTGATTACGACGAGTAATGCCGCCGTATGTATTTGTATATCTAATGCTTGCAACTGAACTCAGTGGCACACTGCGAATGGCGCCGCCCATATTCATATCGCGATATGTAATTTTTAAATTTAACAGTTCGCTGATGTTGTTCCTTTGTTCATCAGCAAGGCGCAGCATAATCGGATATTCATCATTTGCTTCTTTAAATTTAGAAACCTCTTTTCCATACAATGAATTTCGCAATGCCATTCCAATTTGCGCAGTGCTAATACCTTCGCTGTTTGCACGCTCACGATCAATATCAATAACCACTTCCGGTTTACTGATTACTAAATCAGATTTTAATTCTTCAACTCCGGGAATTTGTAATGAATCGAGGTAGTGAATCATTCCTTGAGAAACTGCAATCAGTTGATCAAAATCATCGCAACCGATTTCAATGTTAATTGGTTTTCCTACGGGTGGGCCATTGGCTTCCTTGTCAACAGTTATTTGTACACCCGGAATCCCTTTTACTACTGCACGAATACTATCAAGCACTTTGCCTGATGAGGCACCGTTTCGTTTTGCAATGTCAACAAAAGCCACAGTCACTTTACCCTTATTTGACGAAACACTTTTATCGCCACTGCTCGGATCAGTTGCACCAACAGCCACATTTGAAATAACCGATTCAACAATCGGGTTGTGTTCGCCAATAACGGAGTAAACTTTTTTCTCTACCAATCTAGTGATGGAATCAGTGACAGATTGATGCGTTCCCACTGGCATGTTAATATACACATAAGCAAAATGAGGTTCGCCCGCAGGAAAAGTTTCTACCGGAACATTACGCATGATGAGTGCAATTACAGAAAGAACTAATAAAATAACTGTTCCACCTAAAAGCAAGGCAGGTCTGATTCCTAATAAACACCAAGTGATAACGCGCTTATAAAAATTCTGAACACGCGGCCATGTTTTCTCCATGAAATTTCCAGTGACTTTGTGTAATACAAATCGATTGAGCAAAACCAACAACCATAAAAAAACACCAAAATTTCCAACACCAAAATTTCCACCAATGTAAAATAAAAGTGAGATGGCTAAAAGAATGATAGTTGTTACACGAAGGTTTTTATTTTTTTTCTTAATCACTTTCGGATCGTTATCGTCTTCATGCGGTTTCATAAAACTGACTGCAAAAACCGGATTGATAATATAGGCTACTACCAATGAAGCGAGCAAGGTTATAATAAGTGTGATTGGTAAAAAGAACATGAATTTACCAATGATGCCGGGCCAGAATGCTAAAGGTAAAAAAGGTGAAAGTGTAGTTAATGTGCCGGTGAGTACGGGAACAAAAACTTCCCCTGTTGCAATTTTTGCTGCTTGCTTAATCGGAACTTTTCCATTGTCGAATATGCGGTGTGTATTTTCAATTACCACAATAGCATCATCAACTACAATACCTAATGCAAGCAGGAAACTGAACAACACAATCATGTTTAACGAAAATCCAATGCCTGGTAAAATCAAGAACGCAAGAAATACTGAGAGCGGAACTGAAAGTGCAACAAAGAATGCATTAGTAACTCCCATAAAAAACATAAGGACAATTAATACCAATAGAAAACCAATGATGATGGTATTTATTAAATCATGAAGTGTTGTTCTTGTTGATTCGCTTTGGTCGCCGGTGAGTGTAATTTTTAAACCTGACGGAAATGAATTTTTTTGCAAGTCATCAACAATCTCCCGAACTTTATCTGATGCATTAATCAAATTTTCGCCGCTGCGTTTTATGATGTTGAGTGTGATTACATTTTTATGTTCGAGGCGAGCGTAACTTTCTTTTTCGGCAAACGCATCTTTCACTTCAGCAACATCTTTTAAAAACAAAGTTGCACCGGACATGCTTCGCAAAACGATGTCTTGAATCTGCTTCACATTTTTAAATTCTCCGGAAACGCTGAGTGATCGCTTCATTCCATCCATAGAAATGTTTCCACCGGAAATAGTCATGTTTTCAAAAGCAATGGCACGGTCAATATCATCCAATGTTAAATTGGCTGCCTGCATTTTAAACATATCTACATTCACTTGAATTTCGCGATTCAATGCACCAACAATATCTACGCGTGTAATTTCTTTCAACCCCTCAACACGATCTTTAATTTGATCGGCGTATATTTTTAGTTTGTTCAAATCATAATTGCCGGAAATATTTACATACATAATCGGCATTTCAGAAAAATCTATTTCCTGAACTGTGGGCGGATTTTTTAAATCGGATGGTAAATCAGCTTTCGATTTATCTACTTCATCTTTTACTTTTTGTTTAGCAATTGCTACATCAACATTTGCATTAAATTCAATTACAATGTTGCTGAAATCCTGTATGGAATTGCTCGTCATTTTTTTCACACCATTGATACTCTTGATGCGTTTTTCCATTTGTTTGGTCACCAGGTTTTCCATATCGGCTGGTGAGGCACCCGGATATATTGTACTTACAAATATTGTAGGTATTACAATATCAGGGAATTGTTCTTTCGGGATATTGATGTATGAAAATATTCCGGCGAGTGTAATGATTACTGTCAGTACATAAATACTCGTGCGGTTATCAATAGCCCATGAACTGGCGAAAAATTCTTTGTTAGTGTCTTTCATATTTATAGCTGTTAGCTTTTAGCAATTAGCTGTTAGCATTTTTGATTAATAATTTATTTCTGAAATTTTTTACACTGGATAACTACCAAATTAAAATTTTAAGAACTCGCCATCTTCCACATCCTGATAACCCGTGGTAATGAGTGAGTCGCCTTCTTTCAATCCTTCCAAAATTTCAATTTGCCCTTTATAATCTCTGCCGGTTTTTACCATTTGCTTGTGGGCCACCGATTTCCCTTTTTCATTTTTAACAGATAGAAAAACATAGTATCCGTTTTCAGAATTCTGAACCACATTTAATGGAATAACAATTGAACTTAAAGTTTGATAGTCAACAATATTCAAATGCGAAATCATATTGGGATGCAAATCAGGATCAGCAGGAACATTTACCTGTACAGAAAAAGTACGGTTCATACTATTTATCACACGACTTACGAATGAAACTTTTAAATCCATAGTTTTATTCATATCCGGAAACTCAAGAAGTACAGAATTTCCTTCGCGAATTTTTCCAGCATAACTTTCTGCAATGTCAGCTTTCACTTTCAATGAATTCATATTCACCACGCGAACAGCAGGTAAACCGGGCGCAGCAATTTGGCCAAGTTTTAAACTCACTTCATCCACTGTCCCGTTAATTGGCGATTTTATTTTATACATATCCAACTGTTCATTCATGGTTTGCATTTTCTTTTCCATCGCTTCTTTATTATTTTTTGCAGAAAGAAATTGCACTTCACTTCCGATTTTCTGATCCCAAAGATTTTTTTGTTTGTTATATAAATCAGATGCAAACGCCAATTGATTTTTTAATTCTTCAATTCCCTGCCGCATTACTGCATCATCTAATTCGGCAAGAATTTGCCCGGCTTTAACATTATCGCCTTCTTTTACATAAATGGATTTTACAGTGCCGCCCATTTGCGCGCTTACATTTACATTTTCATCTGCATCTAATTTTCCTTGCACCTGCACATAACTTTTAAATGGTATAGCAGCAACAGGAGTAACTTCAACATCCAGCATTTTTATTTTGGTGGTAGTATCAGATGCAGCTATTTCTGTTTCCAGTTTTTTTATTTTGTCAGAAAGAGTTGCTTCTTCCTTTTTTAATTTATCCAATTCCGATTTTTTGTCGGGAGCAGAACTTCCGCAGCCAAAAAACAAAATTGAAATTGCAAGTAGTATTAAAATGTTCTTCATAAGAAATGATAGTTTATCGGGGTTGAAATTTTTTTGTTTGTTGAATTATTTTATTTGACCGGTTGCATTTAAATAATCATTTTGTGCAATCATGGCATCGTACAATGCACTTAAATAATTTGTCTGTGCTTCTTTTAACGATGACTGAGCTTCGAGCAAATCGGTATTTGAACCTACTCCTTGTTCGTATTTAGATTTTGTAGCGTTATAAACTTTTTCTGCCAGCTTCATATTATCTTCCTGCGATTGCAATGACTGAGTTGCATTTTGCAATTGTGTTTTTGCATTCATGTATTGCAAAGTCAATCCATTATTTAAATTCAATTGGTCATTTGCATTCTTATCGAGATTTAATTTTCCCTGCTGAATTTTCCGTGCTTTCTGCAATCCATCAAAAATCGGAACTGATAATTTCAAACCGATGATTCCGGTTGGATACCACTTTTGATTCGAACCAAACAAATCAAACTTGTTCGATTGCGCCTGGTAGCTGTATGAACCAAAAGCATAAACACTCGGGAAGTAGGCAACTTTATTCCGGCGGATATCTAACTGATAAAGTGCTGCAGCACTGTTTAATAATTGCATTTCAATTCTGTCCTGCGGATTAAAACTAGCCGACAATACTGATTCAAAATTCATTGGCTTTAATGTATCAGTCAAAGAGAGCTTTGAATTCACATCCATTCCCATTTGGTACATTAATAAATACCTACTCAGGTCAACGAGTTTTGAAATTTTATCTTGCTCGGTTTTTAAATTAGTATTCAGAATATTGATTCTATCCAAATCAAGTTGCTCAATAAAACCGTTGTCGAACATTACCTTGCTGTCGCTTGCCAATTTAGCTATGCGGTCAACATTTGAATTCAGTAAATCCATCCGTTTGTTTGCTATCAATGCATTGTAATATGCTTTTGTAACGGTGGTAATTGTTTCAATTTTTGTTCGCTCTGTACTTTTTGAGGTGAATTCCTTCAGTGCTTTTGTGGCCTGAATAGCTACGAAATATTGACCGTCGGCCACCAACTGCCCTATTTCTAATCCGCCGCTTGCGCTGTATTGCGTTCCGAATTTTACAGGAATATAAGTTCCTGCCGGTGCACCGAAAACTTCACCCGGTAAAAGGCTGGTTGGAATTTCAATGTAATCATTCAAGCCGCCACTCGCACTTATTTGCGGCATCGACAAGCCTAAAATTTCCTGCACTTTTCTTTTTGAAATCTCTTCATCAATCTGCGCATTCAGGTAAGCTGATTGATGTTCAAGTGCATAATCAATACACTGTTGCAAACTGAATTTGAATTCTTCCTCTGAAGATTGCGCTTTCAGATTAAAAGTGAGTGAGAGAAAAAGGAGAGAAAATAAAACGGGTTTGAATTGCTTCATACTTTTTGTTTTTTCTTATTGAGTTTCGATAAATATTTATTGATGAGTTGATGGCCTTTCAAAGTTGTGATTCCATACATGTATAGTTTCATTGATTGGTCATGCACTGATTGCATGTTGAAATGACTGGCAGGAAAAAGTTCATGATTGAAAACACATTCCACCTGCTCCATTCTTAATCGTGAAACAATGTTTACATTCAAATCAGGATGAAATAATTTTTCCTTAATTCCCCTCTTTAGATTGTCTTCGATACTTTTTCTAAGAAAATTTTCTTTGTGATGGGTGAAATGTGCCCATGCCTTAGAATAATATTTCTGTAAATCATGAAAGGCAATGGGATTCCGTTGCGAGAAATAAATATTCATGAATTCCAGAATCAGAATCATTTCCTCTACGGCATTCTCCGCCTTCTTTCTGAAATCCAGGCAATTTTGTTCAGTGATTTTAACCTGCGCTTTTACAATGGTTTCCACCAAATCATCTTTATCAGTGAAGTGTTGATACAAAGTTTTTTTAGAAATAGACAGATGTCTTGATACATCATCCATCGTAACACTGCGGATACCCTGGCGCGTAAATAATTCTGTAGCCTTCTCTAAAATGTGAACCTTCATAAACGGGGCGCAATACTAAGGAAACATTTTTCATTTCCAAAGTTTCCACTGCTTTTTTATACTTTATTTTCTGTGTCGGATAATTGGGGTGGGATATTTTAAGCTGAACCAATAATTCTTTCCACTATTACTAAAATTCCAATCATCAGAATCACATATCCGGCAATCACTTTTAATTTATCAGCATGAATTTTTTTGGCGATGCTCCAGCTAACTATCATTCCAATCACAGTAAGAAAAGTATAAATCAATAAAAAATTCCAACTGTAAACTTCATGCGATGTGTCAGCCGAAAAAGAAATAAGTGAGTTAAGTGTGATTAACCAAAGCGAAGTTCCGACTGCAACTTTCATATCCAAATTGAAATAAATTACCAGCACCGGAACAATTAAAAACCCTCCGCCAATTCCTAACAATCCGATTAAGATTCCGACAACAATTCCTGCAATGATTGCAGGTAAAATATTTTTTGAATGAATAACAACCGCATCAATTTTTCTTGGCCGAATCATATTTCTTGCAATTATGATTAACAGAATTGCAAACAATAACATCAGGTACGAATCTTTACTGATGATAATTGAAGAAGAAAAATTTATTGAAGCAGGAAGCAATGGAACTAAGAACCGTCGGGTTACGAGAGCTGCTATCACAGATGGAATTCCCAAATACAAAACCGGCTTCCATGCAACTTGTTTTTTCATTAAATTATAAAGTGCGCCTGCAAATGATGTAACTCCAACAACAAAAACAGAATCAGGAATTGCTTGCGTAGGTGCAATTCCCATAAAATAAACCAGCACCGGAACTGTGATAGCGGAACCACCACTACCCAATAATCCTAAACTCAACCCAATGACGAAGGCGAGTAATAATCCAATGATGTGAAACAGTGAATCGAAGGGGAACACGAATCTGAAATTGCGTGCGAAAGTAATCAGTCGTCAGTAAATCAGTAGGCAGTTGACAGTCGGCAGTATGCAGTCTATAATAATTCTCCTTCTAATATGTCTCTTTCAAAAAACAAAAAGACGACACATTGCTGCGCCGCCTTTTGTTTGATGGTTTCGTACTCATCATCTCGATGGGCCACCACCGGCCTCTCCCTCAGTACCGGCAGAGCCTGACGAAACCATATTTTTCTTATCCATTGCCTGAATCTTTTGTTGGATGCGATGAGCCAACTGTACAAGCGGATAAATCACTGTTTCTTCTGATTCTTTCTGGAGTATGTCCAGCACATTTTGCGTTTTATTTTCTGTTTTGATTTCGGTTTGCATGGCTGTTTTGCTGCAATCGTTTGTGACCAAAACTATTTTCACTTCAGTTGTTTGTGTTTTCTTATTGTTTCTTCCATCTCCTGTTTGTGCGAAGGTCATTGCCGGAGCAATTGCGAGGAGAACGATTAAAATAGTTGCGAATTTTTTCATCGGAGAGAAATTCTTTTTTGTTGTGTTCATGAGCTAAGCGTGGATGGGTTACTAAAAGTTACAGCTGATTTAAAATTATTTTTAGTCAACATTGATTTCATAATTAATACCATGTATTCTTTTCTTCTTTTTGGGTTGGTCGTTCGAGAAATCTTTGCATTCCAATCCGTCCTTTGTCATCAGCCAGGTGTGACCACCCATTTCCCAATCGTAAGTGTCGGTTGTGTTTTGCACATCCGATAAAATCATTCGCGCATCTTTCTCTAAGTAAACTGATTTACCTACAGGTAATTTCAGAATCATATCTACATTTTGTCCGCGGAATTTATTGTCGGTTTCAATCAGACAAACCGGTGACAGCGTTAAAGTATTTCCACTCATTACATAATGATATTCTGTTTCGCCTGCCAGGTTTCTTGCTTCCATTGAAGTGCTTCCGCGTGAGCGACGAATAATCACCAATTCTGCAGAATCAGTTTTCGAAGGTTGAATATCGAGTGATACAGTTCTGATGTAAAGCGAATCTTCTTTGTCGGTCAAATAAATGCCATGAAAAAATTCGCTGTATTCTTTTTCCTTTTCGCGCCATTCGATTCTATTCGGACTAACATCTAATTTCAAAGTATCACCAACCATTGTGAGCGTAGTTGCCTCACGATTGCTTCCTTCTTTCGCAAATTCTTTTCCGAGTTTCACTCCCTGGTAAGTTGCCATTCCCACACCAGCGAGCCAGAAAATCAGCATCACCAATCCAACACTTTTAAGATGAAGATTTACATTGAATAAAATCCGGATTCCATTTAATAATAAAAGCACGAGCGGAATTCCAACGACCAAAATTGAACCGGTGATAAGCCATCCTAAATCAACATTGGAAAAAAGCATGTGGGTGAAAACTGCTGGAAGAGCAAACGAAAAAACTCCGAACAAACTGAACACTGCAATCGTTAGCCCAACCAATAATGCTATACTTATTAGTGTAATAAAAAATCCGAAAATTTTTCCAATCACCTGAAAAACACGAGTGAAAACTTCACCTATAAAAGAGCCAACACGCGCTGAATTATTTCTGATTTTCTGGCGAGTGTTTTCTGAATTCATTTCCTTGCCGAATTCCTGCACGCGGTCTTTTACATTATTCATTTCTTCACGAATATTTTTTTCGATGTTCGAAATGTTTACGCGCTCGCCACGCATTTCTAATTTTTCCGCAGTGGTTCTTGCAGCAGGAATAATCAACCACAAAATCAGGTACAAAATCAAACCTGTTCCTGCGAAGAAGAATGAAAGTGCAAAAGCCAATCGCAACCATATCGGGTCGAAATCAAAATATGCTGCGATGCCTGAGCAAACACCTCCGAATACTTTTTCATCAACATTCCTGTAGAAGCGTTTGTTGCCACTTGTTGTATAAGTAGTTCCTGTTGTTGAAGATGAAGAAGACGATTGCGATGATGACTGCGAAGATTGTTGAGTGCTTTCGGCACCTGCAACTTCTTCCGGATTTCCCATTGCCTCAATCACAGCATTCACTTCATCGAGTGTGATTACATTTTTTGCTTCAGAAACTTTTTCTGAAAACATTTCTGCAATGCGGCTTTCAATGTCGTGAATGATTTCGTCATTACCCTGAGTCGAGCTGAAATGACTTTTTAATTTTTCGAGATATTGCTTCAGTTTGTCGTAAGCATTCTCATCTATATGGAAAACAATTCCACTTAGGTTGATGGTGATAGTTCTGTTCATGACTTAATGGGATTTTTTTGTGGTTAATGAAACAGCCGCTTCCAGTTCGGTCCAGGTCTTTTGCAATTCTTTCAGAAATTTTTCGCCAAGCCCTGTGAGCTTGTAGTATTTCCGGGGTGGTCCGCTCTTACTCTCTACCCATTGGTAGGTGAGGTAACCATCGTTTTTGAGGCGCGTGAGAATCGGGTACAGTGTTCCTTCCACCACCAGCAACTTGGCAATCTTCATCTTCTCAATAATTTCTGAAGCATAGCATTCGTCGTCGCTGTAAATGATGGAGAGAATACAGAACTCCAGGATTCCCTTTCGCATCTGCGCTTTAGTATTCTCGATGTCCATGATTTGAAATTTTGTTTGACGATGCAAATATAAATACAAAACCATGAACTATGCAATACATAGTACCATTTATTTTTTAGTAGTGGCTTTAGAACGGTAGTGGGTTAAGAATTTATTTTCATCATTTCTCCAATGAAAAGTCGGGTTTTATTAGTTTAGAAATTCGTTGAAAAATAATTTAAAAATTCTTTAAAATATTTTTTTGAAAAGGCAGAAAAGTGGTTTGGAAGGAAAAAAGTATCTTCACAAAAATTGAAAAATCAGATTTCATGGTAACCTCTTTAAACAAAAAATTAAGTGTAACAGTATTTATTTCTATCGTTTCAATAAGTGCAGCAACTATTTTATGTTATAAATATTTTAAGACGAAAGAGGAATTGAACACTATGACTCAGCAATATCACGAACTGATTCAGTTGAATGCTTCGAAAGAAAAACAAATTGAAACCAATGATTTCAGTAAGCAATACGACAGTGAAATTGAAACTGTTAAGCGAAACCTGAACAGCAATCTTCGGGTGGTGACAGATGGGTTTGATGTGAAGCCGCTTGGCGGAATTTATAATGCTTATATAAAAGTGATTAACAATACCGACTACCAGATGGAATCAATTGAGATGCGTGTTTCATACCTGAACGAAAAAGGCGCTGAGGTAGATTACTTAACCGGACCCTATTATAAAATACTTCCGAACTCAGCAAAGCGAATTCAAATCAGAGATTCGAAAAGAGGAACACAATTGAAAGCCGCTATTACAAAAGTTTATTGTGCGGCTTTGGGATTGAATTAAGATGTAAAATTGCACTCTGATAAATTCATTCCGAAAATGAAACCCTGGTTAAAAATAGTTTTTTTCTGTATTGCTGTTTCTTCGTTTGTTGGTTGCGACCAGGTGACAAAGAATTTAGCGAAAACACATCTGATGGATGGTCACATTGTTTCATATCTTAACAACACTTTTGTGTTGAAGTATGCTGAGAACACCGGCGCATTTTTAAGTATGGGAAACGAACTTTCTGATACAGTAAGTTTCTGGATTTTTATTGCACTGCCGATTATTTTCCTGATTGGATTATTTGTTTTTGTGTTGCTGAAATTACGCGAGTTGAGTTTGATGAAACTGCTCGGTTTCGCTTTAATTCTCGCCGGCGGAATGGGCAATGTGATTGACCGCATTTTATACGACCGACATGTAACTGATTTTATGATTCTCGGCATTCAGAATGTGCGCACCGGCATTTTCAATTTTGCCGATTTATTTGTTTCGGTTGGCGCAGTTACACTCCTGCTTTTTTATCGCACCAAAAAAGAGGAGAATCTGAAAGTGTCAGATAACCAGCCGACAGAATAGCACGACGGTTTCATAGCTTTTACTTTAGCGAAATAAATTCATCTGCTGCCCAACCATTCAGATATCATTTCTCGTGTATGCAGGTAGAGTGCTAATTCAAATTAAAAATTGAGTGAAATGAAATTAAAAATTTTAGTTCTGTTCCTTGTTTGCGCTTTGTTCGCATTCAAATCACAGGCACAGCTTTTTTTTACTGTTTCCGGTCAAATTTCAAATACAAATTTTGCGACTGTTGCAATCGCTATTGAACATTCTGATTCAATGGGATTTCCAATGGTTGATAGCACGAATACAGATACAGGAGGATTTTTCACATTCACATTTTTCCTAAATTCATTTGATTCAATTAAATGCAGTTATAATAATTGTATTGGTGTTGTAACTGATACAATCTTTCCTACTTTCGGTTCTATTCAAGCAATTTGGAATTCAGATTACTGTCCACCTATTCCTCCACCCGATTCATGCACTGTTATATTCACTTCAAACTACTGTACTTGTAACGATACTTTTTTTCTTGAGTTGGATACATCCGGATTGGGTACTAAAACTTTACTCTGGAATTTTGGTGATGGAAATTCTTCTGTTCAAACTTATCCGTATCATGAATTCAGTTCACTTGATTTATTTGATGTATGTCTCCAAGTAATTTCAGTAACCAATCAGGATACAGTTTGCAGTTTTTGTCATCAGATTGGTTTTGATAACAATGGAAATGTGGTGACACGAACAGAAAGGTCGGGTTTGATTATAAAAGTGATTGCTCCGGGAACAAAAATTATTGATGAAGCTCTTTCTAATTCCATTGCTGTTTTCCCAAATCCTTCGGGAAATAATGCGAGTGTGAATTTTTATACTGATGAAGAAAATATTTACGAATTGAAAATTTTCAACTTAATTGGTCAGGAAGTAAAATCATTTTCGGAAAAAGCAGTGAAAGGAAACAATATCTACCATTTTAATTTGAATGAACTCGCCGCCGGAAATTATTTTATCACTGTAAAATCCGGAGGAAAAAGATTGACGACTGTGTTTGCTAAATGAATGAATGACGGAACAATTAATCAATAACGAACTGATTAAATCCTGCATTAATCAGGACCGAAGAGCACAAAACATGCTTTACAAAAATTCCTATGCCCGCCTCATGAACATCTGCCGCCGCTATGCACGCAACAGCGAGGAAGCGAGGGAACTTTTCACAATAGGGTTTCTGAAAATTCTGAACAACTTAGAGAAGTATCAATCACAAATGCCGTTCGAGTCCTGGATTTCGAGAGTGATGATTAACACCATAATTGACGAACACCGCAAGCATTTAAATTTCAATCAGCATCATCAGTTTATTGACAGTGATGAACTGGAATTTAAAAATGCGGCGGATATAAATGAATACGAAAAACAAATGAATACCGAGCAGGCATTGAGCATGCTCAAACAATTACCCGAAGCAACACGCAAAGTTTTTTCGCTTTTTGCCATTGACGAATACACCCACAAAGAAATAGCTGCAGCGCTTGGCATTTCAGAAAACACCAGCAAGTGGCATGTGAGTGATGCGCGGAAAAAACTGATGAAACAATTGAGTACAACTTTTAAAACAGAACAAGTCTGATGGAAAACAAAAAGAAAAATCCACTCGACGAATTGTTCAGACGAAAGCTGAATGAAGAGCAGCTTGCGCCCGACGATTTGTTGTGGGATGAAATTGAAACAAAACTGGAAACGAAAAAAACAAGCCGTCGTTTTGGATTATGGGTTTTGATTGGTGCGCTTTTGTTGTGCGGAGTTGCGTCGTACTTCGCGTTCTTCAATAATCATTCTTCCGTTTCTCCTGTTGTAGCTAAGAAAGTTGCTTCAACTGAAAATAAAATTTCAGGTAATGAAATTCCATTGAATTCAACCTCTTCTTCAACTTCCACCTCAACTAATTCTGTTCCTTATAATAACTCTTCAACTACAAATTCAACTTCAACTTCATCTTCAAACAGTAACGATTCAAAATCAAATTCAAGTTCTGCAAATAAAAATTCATCCGTAGAAAAAAATAATTCTTCAGTTGTAAATAAAACAACCGAACCAAAAAATTCTTCTTCTAGAAATCAAACAACTATTGTAAAAAATTCTCCTTCCGAAAATTTATCTGCTTCAAGTAAAAATACTGATAAGCCCATTGAAAAAAAATCATCGAATGAAATAAAGAAGAATGAATATTCTTTAATCACAAATTCAAATTCAGTGAGCAATGCAAAAACTGGAATTGATAACTCTCAGAAAGAAATTTCTAATCCCGTTTCAAATTCAAAGAATGAAACTGCGAATCCTGTTTCGGAAAATTCAGATTCACCTACCGGGAATATTTCGAACGATTCAATAACACAAATTCAAAATACAAATCCAACAAACACTGAGATTACTGCTATTACTGACGATAAAACTCTACCTGATACTGCTGCAATTGTAAAACCTATAACACCTGTTGCAGCAAACCCAACTCCGGTAGCACCTGAAAAAAAATCAAAATGGTTTGTTGAAATCGGAAGCAGTTATCTGAATAATACTCAAGGGCTCGGCAATCACAATTCGTTTTCAAATTCAGTAGAACAACAGATTGATACTTTATATTATCAGGCAAGATACAAGAATGAAAAATCAGCAGCCACTTTTAATTACAATTTCAATATCGGAATGAAGGTGAAAAATTTTCAATTCAAATCAGGAATTGATGTAATGCGCTTCGGAGAAAATATACAGTACGACAATCGTGGATTGTGTTTTACCATTGAGGGAAATCCTGCTCTTGGGTACGATACTTTGCAAGTTCACTCACAAGTTAATAATGCAATTAGTTCGCGCAATGGAAAATCAGTAAATACTTATCTCGGTATTCCGCTTGAGGTGAATTATTCCATTCCATTAAAAATTCTGAAACTGCAATTTGGGTTGGGCGGATTTGCTTCTACTCCTTTAAAATGGAATTCATACTACCTGAATAAAACTGTTACAGGTTTAGAAAATCCTTTCGATTTGAAAATGATTAAATCCATTGTTTTAGGTTATACATTCAATGCCGGTGTTACTGTTCCGATTTCAAAACATTTTGATGCAGTGCTCAATTATGATTTCAGGCAAACAATGAGTCCGATTGAAAAAACAGAATACGGAACTAAAAAAGTTTATAAATCATCAGGCGCGATTCTCAGTTTGCGATACAATTTCTAAACTAAAAAATTTTAACCCAACCATTCAGTAATAAATCTTCGTGTACATAAATAAGAAGACATTGAAGCTTCAATCAGAAATAAAAAACTTAAAAATTCTAACTCTACTTTTAAAACCTTAATAAAATGAAAATGAAACACACAACCACTATTAGAAACTCACTTGCGAAATTCTTTTCTCTTGCTACCATCATTTCTCTGTTTGCCTTTGCTCCAATGAAAACTTCAGCGCAATTGCTTTGCAATGCAGGATTTCAATATTCAATTTCAGGTACAACCGTTCAGTTTTGGGATAGCTCCTACTCGTTAAACGGATATACTTGTCAATGGAATTTTGGAAATGGAACCAGTTCTACTCAGTATTTTCCTACTGTAAATTATAATTCATCAGGTTCATACTATGTGTGCCTTACCATTACTGATTCGATTAATGGATGCACTGCAACAACTTGTGATAGTATTTATATCAACTCTGGAGGTGGCGGTTGTTATTGCTATTATAATTCAACAGTGGTTGGTGACACTGTTAATTTTACAGATGCTTCTTCGTCAGGAACCAATTCATGGATTTGGGATTTCGGTGATAATTCAACTGGCACAGGTACCAACCCTATTCACATTTATTTGAATTCAGGATACTATAATGTTTGTTTGTATACCACAGATACGGCTGGGTGTTCAAATGCATATTGCAGTTATGTTTATATCAGTGGAACGAGCGGAAGTTGTCTTGCAAGTTTTAGTTCAGCAAATAGTTCTGGCAACACCTTTACTTTCAGTAATACTTCAAGCGGAACTGGGGCTTTCACTAATTATTATTGGGATTTTGGTGATGGTTCAAATTCTTATCAAATGAACCCATCGCACAACTATACTTCATCAGGAGGTTATGTTGTTTGTTTAACAATTGTTGATTCAATAAATAATTTTTGTACAGATACATATTGTGATAGTGTTTATGCAAATGGTACTTCAAGTTCATGCAATGCCTCCTTCACATTTAACGCTAATGTTAATACTGTATCATTTGTTAATACTTCGACCGGAAATTATACAAATGCTCAATGGAGTTTTGGCGATGGCACTGGTGCTACAGGGTTAACAGGTGCTACTCATACTTATTCTTCAAATGGCCCATGGAATATTTGCTTAACAATTAGTGATAGTTCAGGAACATGTCAGGATTCTTATTGTGTTACACTAACTTTAGGTGTACCAAACAACAATTATTTTATTACAGGAATGATATTCGGAAACAACAGCCCAATTGATTTTGCAAAAGTTTACCTGATTCAATATGATTCTTTAACTCAAGCGTTAAATCTTATCAGTACCTATGAAGTGAGTATGTTTGATTCTTCAAATTACATTTTTTCAAATCTTGCGGCGGGTTCATACTTGGTAAAAGCTGCTGCTGATTCGATGGCTGTTAATTATTCTACTTTGATTCCTACTTACTTTAATAATTCATTGTTCTGGAGTTCAGCATCGTTTGTGAATGTTGGGCCAAGCCAATATGGTGTGAACATAAATTTGATTCAGGGAGTAAATCCGGGTGGCCCTGGATTCATAGGTGGCTTGGTTTCTCAAGGAGCAAACAAAATGGAAGCTGAAGGCGATCCGCTTTCAGGAATTCAAATTATGTTGCTGGATATGAGTAACACTGCGGTAGCAAATACTTACTCTGATGCAAATGGCAATTACAGTTTTGCAAACATTGCTTACGGCACTTATAAAGTATATGCAGAGATGCTTAACAAAATTACCTATCCTGCCATTGTAACGATTGATGCAACTGCTCCTTCGGTTACAAATGTTGCGGTGGTTGTCAATACAAATGAAGTAACTACTTATGCGCCTTATCTTGATATCACGAATATTGAATCAGCATTGATCTATCCGAATCCGGCAAAAGGAAGTGCAACATTGAATCTGAATTTAACTCAGTCAGGTGATTACACTGTTCAGATTACTGATATGACCGGAAGGTTAATTAATACTGAAACTGTTTCAATGATTCAAGGAGAAAACTTAATCAAACTTTCGGTTCAGAATTTTGATGCAGGATTATACCTGGTTCGTGTATCAGATGCAATCAGTAACTTTAACATGAAACTTACTGTTATAAAATAAATCTTGGTTCGCGGTTAAACAGAAAGGGCATCTTCTTTTGAAGATGCCCTTTCTGTTTATGTGTGAATTCAAATAGCTAAACTGAGTATTTCTCCCTATCCGAATTTTATCTATTAATTACAAACGAATGCAATTCGTTTTTTCCGTTGTCGTCAATTGCTCTTAAGAAATAAATACCTGATGAAAGAGAACTGATATTTATTTCAGTAGAAGAACTAACCAAATGAATAGGTTTGAATTCAATTTGCCCCATTGAATTTACTACACTAATATTCCGTGGGCTTGAATTTCTAAATATCACTTGAATATTGTCTGATGCCGGATTTGGAAAAATATTTATTCCGTTTAACAAAACATCTTCAATTCCATTTTCAACCGAGCAATCTATAAAAGTGATATTTAGATTATCTGATGCTAAACAACCATGACCAGTTTCAGCATTTAAGTTAATGTTTATTGTACCGATTCCAGTTCCAGAACTATCAATAGTAACACTTTGCGTGGTTGCTCCTGTACTCCATTGATAAGCAGAATAACCCGCAGGATTAAGTGTAACGGAATTGCCAGAGCATAAAGTAATATCAGGTCCTAAATAAATTGATGAAGAAAAGAAATCTGATGGCATAATCATTAACGCATTAAGTTCAGATACAGAAAGTGCGCGATGATAAAAACGAAGGTCATCAATTATACCATTGTAATAATAAGTTCCGGCCTGAACATCTACCATCCCTGAAGAACCATCGTTTAAATTGTATGCAAGTGCACCACCTGCGCCGCTATATGTTCCACCATCATTTGCACAATCCACCCAGATATCCATATCAGCAGGTCCACGGATTATGGCAGCAATAAAATGCCATTGATTATCATTCACATTTGTTGTTCCGATTTTAGATCTGCGGTGAGCAGGATTAGTTCCTACTACCCCATCACCATAACCAATTGATAAAGCACCACCAGAAGTTGAATTTACCTGAACAATCAAACCAGTATAAGTATCTACTGTGTTGTCATTCATAAATACACTTCCAAAGTCGGAAGAGTTACCTTTTATCCAAGTTGTTATAGTGAATGGAAATGTTGTAGAATGAAAATTATTTCCATTGTGAAAGCTTACATATTGATTAACACCATTGAATTGATATGCAGAATTTGAATTACCCAATCTGTCGTTACATGGTATAGCACCATGATTTGTTCCGTTATTCCCATTGGTTGTCATATCATTTACATTTCCATCCATTGGGTAGTAGGCAATAAGCGAATCATTAAATGTTTGACTGTATGAAATCTCAAAACTGACAATGATCAATACAGCCGTAAATATATTTTTCATGATTTTTTATTTTGTTGAAACAATAATAAATAATAAAACAGAAATGATTCTAGAGAAAATTTTTAGTCTGCCTTCTCTTCAAAGAGAAGCCCAGTCCAAATTCACCTTTGTATCAGATTTGATATATTTAGATTTGAATTAAATAATTTTATCTTCAAACCTGAATTTACATAATGCGTCAAATTTTATTTTTAGTTTCTATTCTTATTCTCAATATTTTTTCTGGAACAGCGCAAATACCTGATAGCGGGAAAATTAAACTGACTATCTATCCATCAGATTGCATCGTTGAGATTGATGATTCTGTTTAACATCATATTTCACCTTTACAAACTATGATAACCGGTAAACATGAAATAAAAATATGGTCTCCAAAACATGAATTTATTGATACAACAATTACAGTGATTTAAGACTCTACATTATCACTTCGATTTATTTTACATTATACAGATGATTATAAGACTTTTGTTCATACTGATGTGAAAGCATACCAATCTAAAAAATTCAACCTTCTGGTTTTACCTAAACTCACCTACCCAATTGATTTAATTTTTTTCACAAGTATGGCGTTGCTTTCCAAAAAGCAACGGCCAATAAATTATGAAAAAGCAATGTTTCAGTTAAGTATATATAAAACCGGTTTAAGTCAGGGCATAATTGATTCCTCTAGAAACAATTTTGAAATGTATAAGAGACGATATAACAGAAATATTATAACAGAATATAGTAGTTATATTGGAATGGGGATTTCTACCGTATTGTTTACTTATTGGGATATTAGGGCGCGATCAAAGTTTCTTAAAATTCCATATCCTGAATTTATAGAAGATCCAAAGTTGAGTTTTACACCTTCATTTCGTTTTAATAATCATTCAAGCAGTGCACAATTTGATTTAACATTTAAATTTTAAAAATCATTTAGAATGAAAAAAAATATATTTCTAATCCTTTTGTTTGCTTTCGGAATCACATTTGGTTCCTGTATAAAAAATGAACTAAAAGGAATTCAATTAAATACAAATCCATTTGACAGTTTAGGTCCTAATAAAAATATAATTGAAAGTGTTGGAGACACAATTATTTACAATCAGTTTTCTGATAAAGCAACCGTTTGGTTATCGTTTTCAATCATTCCCGAAGTAAATGGTTCTTTTAATCCTGATTTTTACAGAATATATTTCAATGGCCAATTTAAGTTATACAGGCAAATGAATACTCCTTATTTTCATGATCAGGAAAAAACCGGTGGCAATTACAAATATGAAATTCAATTGGTAGAAAACAGTGGTGCTGGCGCAAGCCGCTTATATATTTTGAATGAAATTTCTATGTAGAAAATTATAATCTGATTGATTAAAATTATAAAATTTATTTCAAACTCTGCGCAAGAATATTTTCCAATTCCTTCCCTCTTAAATTAGAAGCTATAATTTTTCCGTCTTTATCAATCAGGTAATTTGTTGGGATTGCATTGATACCAAACTCATGAACAATGTTAGATTCCCAACCTTTCAATTCGCTCACATGATATTGCCAAGCAAGTTTATCTTTTGCAATGGCTTGTTTCCACTTGTCTTTATCATCATCTAATGAAATGGAATAAACTGTAAATCCTTTGTCCTTATAATTGTTATAAGCTGCAACCACATTCGGATTTTCCGCCCGGCACGGCCCACACCACGATGCCCAGAAATCAACCAAGACATATTTTCCTTTCAGCAAAGCGAGCGAAATATTATTTCCGTTTACATCCGCCATATTTATTTCGGGCAACTGAGTTCCATTGGCAAACAACGGCTCACCTTCCTTTCGATTCATTTTTTTAAATGCGATGTCAACATCTTTTGCAAAGTCATTCACCATGGGCACATCAGTATATTTTGATTTTGCTTTCACTACAAATTTTTCAAAAGTTTCTTTATCCATATCCGGATTCAGAAAATTACTCAGTGCAAATACGGCAATTACCGGATTGCTCACAGTGTCAATATAATTGCTAATCCATTTTCTTCCTGCATCTGTTCTCATTTGAATTTCATCATTGATTTCTTGTTTCGCTGAATCAGTTAATGCAACAGTTGAATCATTTAATTTCGTTGACACTTCATTAATTGATTTATAAATCGCGCTCACATCAGTAAAAAATTTCAGAAACTGTTCAGATGAACCAGAACCTTTTACCGAATATGGTTTCACAAAAAAATCAGAAGTGTCGGCTTCCACTTCAATGGCTGCTGAATTTTTATCCAATACCAGAAAAACTGAATTTTTATTGTTGTAACGAATGCGATACAATCCTAAGTGAGAAAGAAATCCTTCGAAACGAAATTGGCCTTCGGCACCAATTGCAGCAGTATCCAGTGTTGTGACTTTGTTGTATTCTAATTCATCAAAATAAATTTTTGAACCCACAGGAATATTCAACAGCTTTCCTGTGATGACATATCCTTCCTGTTTTTTACAGGAATTTATTGAAAGAAAATAAATGGCGAAAAGAAGAAGAGAATATTTTTTTTTCATTAATGAATCGTATGAATTACAAAGATTTTATTTTAAGTATTGAATCTGTACTCGAGAAACCCTTAAACGAATTGGATATAGAAAACGCTGCGACAAAATTTTTTTTCTAAAATGATCTTTGATAAATTATTTCTTATCGAAAACTTGTTGCAGCATATCATCCAATGATTCTCCTCTAAGATTTGTACCAATTACTTTCCCGTCCATGTCGATTAAAAAGTTGGAAGGAATAGATTGAATTTTCCAAGGCTGACAAATTTGTGATTGCCATCCTTTTAATTCACTCACATGATATGGCCACGCGAGTTTATCTTTTTTTATAGCGCCAATCCATTTGTTGCGGTCGCTATCCAAAGAAATACTGAACACAGTAAACCCTTTGTCTTTGTATTTATTATATGCAGCCAACACATTCGGATTTTCAGCACGACAAGGGCCGCACCACGAAGCCCAGAAATCAATCAACACATACTTACCTTTCAAATCAGTGAGATGAATTTCTTTTCCGCTTGTATCTTTCAATGCAATGTCGGGAACAGCTGTTCCAATTGGAAAAGCAACCGGCGGTTCCATTTGTTTTTTTATTTCTTCAGCATGCATCACAAAATCACGAACGAGTGAAATGTCTTTGTGATTATCGTACAATCTTTTTTCAAGTTTGGTAGCAAATGCAACATTGCTCTTTACATCAAAGAAACTTAATCCGCCAAAAGCACCAACTACTGGATCGCTGATTGTATCTAAAAACTGAGTTACATATTGTTGCGCCAAGCTGTTATAATAATTGTACTGCATTTGTTTTACCTGCTTAACAGAATCGGGAAGCGACGGATTTTGTAACTCGGTTCCTAAAGACTGAACCATGGCGTATTGTTTATTCGCATTGATAACAAAGTCGCGAACTTGCTCTGTAGGTTTTGAACCTTCAATGTTGTAATCGAAATTAACAAGGCGATTAATATCAGATTCAATTTTTATAATTTTTGTATTCGAGTCTGCAATGACCAGAAAATTTATCTGATCGGTTATTCTTATTCGGTACAAACTTTCTTCAAGTGTCGTGTCTTTGAAAATAAAGCCCCCATCTTTTGCCACATTGAATGTGTCAATTGATTTTACAAATGAATAATTTAATTTCTCATAAATAAGCGGAGCACCTTCAGCCAAACCGGTAATGTGTCCGGTAATGGTAAAAGTTTTTTGGGCGAAAGAAAAAGTTACAGATAAACTAATGAGGAGACAAAGTATTATTTTTTTCATCGGGGTAAATTATTCTAGATTCAAGTTTTGGTAAAAGTAATTTCTTGTTTTGAATAATACATTAGGACACTGATTCATACTGATATTACTGATAATAACGGATTTAAAAATCAGTGTGAATCTGTTTCATCTGTTTTAATCCGTGTCCTATGAAACTTACATCTTTACATTGATTCGCACAGATATTACTGATTGGAACAGATTTTAAATCTGTATGACTCCGTTCCATCTTTTTCAATCCGTGTCCCATGAAACTATGAGTTCAATTTTTTAATCAATAATTTATTCGTCAGCTTCGGGTCCGCTTTTCCTTTCGAAAGTTTCATCACTTCGCCCATGAACAAACTGGCGATTCCGGTTTTGCCACCTTTAAACTCAGCCACCTTCTCCGGAAATTTTGCAAGTGCTTCGTCAATGTATTTCAAAATCAAACCTTCATCACTCTGTTGAATCAGGTTCATTTCTTCCGCTAATTTTTTCGGATTCGATAAAGGGTTTTTCAATAACTCAGGAAATAATTTTTGTGAAGCGATGGAAAAATTCATTCCGCCTTCATCAATCATTGCAATCAAATCAGAAATTGTTTTTGCAGGAATAGAAAAATCAGAAATAGAAATCGCTTGCTCATTACAAAAAGATTTCACAGGACCCATTACCCAGTTCACTGCGGCTTTTGCATTTTTAGTTTCACTGCAAACAGCCATAAAATAATTTGCCGTTTCTTTTTCTTCAGTTAAAACAGATGCATCATATTCTGATAATCCCAATGAAATAAATTGTTGTTTCAGTTGTTCGGGCAATGATGGCATTGCTGATTTTACTTTCTGCACATATTCTTCCGAAACAATAATGGGTGGTAAATCAGGTTCAGGAAAATAACGATAATCATTCGCAGCTTCCTTCGAGCGCATAGAAGTGGTAGTGCCTTTCAATGCATCAAAACTTCTGGTATCCATATCAACACGATCACCTTTTTCTATTAAATCTATCTGCCTGATAATTTCATGTTCAATGGCGCGCTTCACATTGCGTATGGAGTTCATGTTTTTCACTTCCACCTTCTGTCCGAATTCTTTTGCGCCTTTTAATCGAACAGAAACATTCGCATCACAGCGCATACTTCCCTCCTCCATATTTCCATCACATATATCTAAGTAGCGAACAATTTTTCTTATTTCACTTACATAAGTATATGCTTCATCAGCAGTGCGCAAATCCGGCTCGCTCACAATTTCTATCAGCGGAATTCCGGCCCGGTTCAAATCAATCAATGTAAAATACGGATCCTGGTCGTGCATACTTTTTCCCGCATCTTCCTCCATGTGTATGCGCGTGATTCCGATTTTTTTTTCGTAGCCCTCCATCTTCAGCACTAAAAATCCTTCAGTACAAAGAGGTGTTGTGTGTTGAGTAATTTGATAACCCTTCGGTAAATCAGGATAGAAATAATTTTTGCGCGCCCACTGATTTTCGCGGCGGATGTTACAGTTCGTCGCCAGCCCAATCTTCACCGCATATTCCAGTGCTTTCCGGTTAAAGCGCGGCAAGGTGCCCGGATGCCCGATGGTAATCACACTCAGTTGTGTGTTGGGCGCGGCGCCATATAAATTCGCGTCGCTCGAAAATGCCTTACTCTTCGTCAGCAACTGCACATGCACTTCCAACCCGATAACCGCTTCGTATTTTTCGTTTGAGTTCATGAATCTATTTCTTGATCAGCTAATTGATAGTGATAAAACTTTTTCTCTTGCTTTTTGAATTGCAAAAGTCAATCCTTCTATATTAGTTCCTCCCGCAGTTGCAAAGTGCGGCTGACCGCCGCCGCCGCCATTTATATCAGCAGAAATTTCTTTAATGATTTTTCCGGCATTCAGATTTTTTGTCTTCACCAATTCTTCAGCAATCATCACGGCAATCATTGCTTTCCCCTCTGCTTCCGTTCCTACCACCATGAAAAGGTTTTTAATTTCATTCTTCACATCGTAACACAATTTTTTCAGCGCATCCATCGAAGGCACACTCACCTCACCGCTCACCACATTCATTCCATTGAATAATTCAGCATTTTTCACTAATGAATCTTTCACGACTGAAACCTGCAGGTTTATGTATCGCTCAATTTCCTTTTTCAGTTTTTCATTTTCATCCTTCAGCAATGAAATGGAAGTCACCACATCTTTCGGATTGTTAAGTTGCGTTTTTATTGCATCAACAGTTTGCACTTGCGCACGAATAAATCTTTCTGCTGCTGCTCCGGTGATTGCTTCTATTCTCCGCACACCTGCAGCCACTGCAGTTTCAGCAGTGATAATGAAGAATCCAATTTTGCCTGTACTGCTTGCATGATTTCCTCCGCATAATTCGACTGAATAGTTTTTATCAAAAGTTATCATGCGAACAAAGTCGCCATACTTCTCACCGAACAAAGCCATTGCTCCGGTTTCGGTTGCCTGCTTGATTGGAACATTTCTTTTTTCATCGAGATGAATATCCTCACGGATTTTTTCATTCACTATGCTTTGCACTTTCTCTAATTCTTCCTCCGTCATTTTTGCGAAATGAGAAAAATCAAATCGCAGATAATCAGGTGCAACGAGCGAACCTTTTTGTTGCACATGAGTGCCCAACACTTTTCGTAATGCTGCATGAAGTAAGTGAGTCGCACTGTGATTTAAAATAGTTGCGCCTCTTAATGTTGCATCAACCTTCGCTGTTACACTTCCGTCAATCTTCACCGGAAGTTTATTGACATACAAAATATTCAGGTCGTTTTCTTTTTTCGTATCGAGCACTGAAATTTTTTCTCCGCTGAAATCCAGCATGCCTTTATCACCAACCTGTCCGCCACTCTCTGCATAGAAAGGTGTCTTGCCCAGCACCAACTGAAAAACTTTTTTGTCTTTCACTTTTTGTTCTCTGTATTTCAGTACAACAGTTTCTGCTTCCAGAAAATCATAACCGATAAATTCAGTTCGGTCTGCATCATTCAGAATTATCCAGTCACCTGTTTCACTCGCTGCATCTTTTCGCGAACGATTTTTTTGTTGCGCCATTTCTGAATTGAAACCATCTTCATCCAGCTTCCAGTTTTTTTCTGCAACAATTAATTTAGTGAGGTCAAGCGGAAAACCATAAGTATCATATAATTCAAAAGCAGTTTTTCCATCGAGCGTAAAACCGTTCGCGACTTTTTCTTCGAGTGTAGAAATCCGTTTCAATCCTGCATCTAAAGTTTTTAAGAAAGAAGTTTCTTCTTCTAAAATAACTTTCTGAATAAAATCCTGTTGCGCTTTCAACTCCGGAAACACGCCATCAAATTGTTCAGCAAGCACCGGAACCAATTCATTCATGATGGGCGATTCAATATTCAGATAACTGTATGAATAGCGAACGGCACGGCGAAGAATTCTGCGAATCACATAACCTGCGCCTGTGTTCGATGGAAGTTGCCCATCTGCAATTGCAAAAATGATAGCGCGAATGTGGTCGCTCATCACGCGCATCGCGATGTCAGATTTTTCTGAAGCGCCATATTTTATTTTACTCTTCTGCTCAATAAAATTTATCAGTGGAGTAAAAACATCCGAATCATAATTGCTTCGCTTCTGTTGTAACACCCGCACCAATCGTTCGAAACCCATTCCGGTGTCCACATGTTTTGCAGGCAGTTGTTCGAGCGAGCCATCTGCTTTGCGGTTGAACTGAATAAATACATTGTTCCAGATTTCAATTACTTCCGGATGACTTGCATTCACGAAATTTTTTCCATCACCTTTCTTTCTCTCTTCTTCCGGGCGAATGTCAACATGAATTTCAGAACACGGTCCACACGGACCAGTTTCTCCCATCTCCCAGAAATTATCTTTCTTGTTTCCGTTAATTATACGCGATTCATCAATCAGATTCGACCATATAGTATATGACTCATTATCTTTTTCTAATTTCTCTTTCGCATCGCCTTCAAAAATCGTTACATACAATTGCTCCTTCGGAATTTTATAAACTTCAGTCAGTAATTCCCAAGCCCACTCAATTGCTTCCTTCTTAAAGTAATCACCGAAACTCCAGTTGCCAAGCATCTCGAACATCGTGTGGTGATAAGTATCAATGCCCACTTCTTCCAAATCATTGTGCTTGCCTGATACGCGCAAACATTTTTGTGTATCAGCAATGCGCGGTGCAGTTGGCGTTTGATTGCCAAGAAAAAAATCTTTGAACTGATTCATTCCCGCATTTGTGAACATGAGTGTCGGGTCATTCTTCACCACAATGGGTGCTGATGGAACGATGAGGTGATTCTTCGATTTAAAAAATTCGAGAAATGTTTTTCTGATTTCTTTTGATGTCATCATAATGAAAAGATAAAACTACTATTGCTTAAACTTTTGTTTTTATTAATTTGCGTTTGAAAATTGGAAGCGACAAAAGTAATAAATCATACCTGCATAGCGGAAAACAGCAACAGGTTTTAAGTAGAAAAGAAAACAGTAAGAGCGAATGAAAAAAATTAAGTACTACTATAATCCCAAAAACCTTCGATACGAAAAGTATGTGGAGAGTGCCTGGAAAAAATTCAGGATTGTACTTGGCTTTCTTTCTGCAGCAAGTGTGTTTGCATTCATCATTGTATATCTCGCTTACACTTATTTAGATTCTCCGAAAGAAAAAAAACTGAAGCGTGAATTATCACAACTGCAATATCAATATGATGTATTGAATGATAAGTTAGATGAAATGGGTGATGCGCTCGTTGATTTGCAAGACAGAGATGACAATATATACAGAGTGATTTTTGAAGCAGAGCCAATTCCATCAAGCATGCGCGATGCAGGTTATGGTGGTTCAAATCGGTTTGAAGAGTTGAATGGTTATGATGATGCTGAGTTAATGAAAAGCAGTTGGTTGAAGCTGACACAGACTCGATACAAAATGTACATACAATCAAAATCATATGATGCGTTAGCGAAATTGATTCAGAATAAAACTGCAATGCTTTCTTCCATTCCAGCCATTCAACCTGTTGCGAATAAAGATTTAAAAAGAATCGGTTCGGGTTTCGGTGTGCGCATTGATCCGATTTATAAAGTGCCTCGCATGCACGAAGGAATAGATTTCACTGCGCCAATCGGTACTCCGATTTATGCAACCGGAAATGGAACAGTAAGTTTAGTTGATTACGGAAGTCGTGATTATGGCAATCATGTTATTCTTACACATGGTTATGGTTATCAGACTTTGTATGGTCACATGAGCAGAGTGAAAGTGAAGATCGGACAAAAAGTAAATCGTGGTGATGTGATTGGTTATGTAGGCAATAGCGGAAAATCAACCGGACCTCATTGTCATTATGAAGTTATAAAAAACGGACGGAAAATAAATCCAATCAATTTCTTTTATAGCGATTTAACGCCTGAAGAATTTCAGCAGATGTTGGAGTTAGCCGAACGCAACGGTCAATCACTCGATTGATTTAATAATTTTTATTTTTCTTGTTACTTCTGTTTTTGTTTCAAGATGCTTGAGTTTTCTTTTAGAAAATATTTTCAAAAATATATTTTCATTCAAAAAAATATTTCGCTTTTTATTTTTTGAAATTGTGTTTTCTGAATTTTTAATTTTTTATAAAATCAAATTCAATTGCTTTTTTGACTGAATGCTTTTCATTCCTCTAAAGAAATATATTATCATAATGATTTTTATTTCAGCAGTCCTGGAAAGAATAAAAATTTTTTTTGCTGATATGATTTTTGATTTCTCATTGGGAAAATAACTGTTTTAATAAAACATAAAATATAAATCCGTGACTTCTATAAAAAACTAAAGGGCACCGTTGGTGCCCTTTGAGTTCTTCAAGAGAAAAGAAAATCTATTTCTTTTTCTTAGCCGCTTTTTTCGCCTTCTTAGCAGGTTTCTTAGCAGCTTTTTTTGCTTTTGTAGCCATAGTTAAAAAATTTTGGTATCACAAGTCTAACAGTATTCATTGATATGAGTTAGTTATTTTGATTCCTTTATTCACATGAGTTTGTGAATAGCGAATAACAAAATGAAAATTTTCATTGACGATGAACAAAAATATTTTCATTCATCATTCATTCATGCGTTAAATCAATTATGTTTTTCATGTACTGAAATTCATATTGAAGCAATAAATTAAAATTTTAATTGCTCTGTAACATGCCGTAGGCGGGTGTTTCAGCTAACTGCAATAAATTATATTTTTGAAACAGAAATTAATTTCAACTGAAATAAAATGTTGAAGTGTGAAATAATATTTTCGAATTCAATAAATAATTTCATTTGAAATTATGTTCACTAATCAGCACAAAAAATATTTTAATTTTAAAATTAAAATAAAATTTCTTTCACATTGATGTTGTGAAATCAAAAAATGAAATCATAAAAATGAATTTATGTTTAGGTTGAACATGGATTTTCTCAATGAAAATCTATTTGTAATAAATAAATGAATTGAAAATTTAGAAAAATTAATCTTCCAAAATTTTTTCGAGCAACGGCGATTCAAATAATTGTTGAGGCGAAATACATAATTCTGTCAATGGAATTTTGCTGTGATACTGTTCTTCCAATTTTGTTTTTACTTCCGGCGATGTTAAATCAAAAGTTTTAAGTGCAACAGGTTTTGATAATTCCAAGCCGGTTGTGTAGTAGTAAATTTTATAAACGAGTTCGGAACAATACATTTTTTCATTGCTCCAGTTGAATGCCTCATCGTATGGTTTTCCAATTTGTTGTGAAGCAATTTTTTTCATCTTACTTAAAATTCCTTTCGATAAAATGTTTTGTGAATTTTTTAAACGGCAATCAACAAAATGTTTGTCTTCTCCCTTTTTTATCCATTCTTCCAATGGAGTTTTTGAAACAAGTTGTATTGCTTCAATCACAAATAAATTTCCTGTGCTATCACTTAATACTAAACCACAATGACTGAACTTAGAATGTGTAGCTTCTTGAATGGCTCTGCTTTGTTCTGACAAAGAAGTTTGAAATATAATATCGCCATCTTTTACAACGGATAAATCAGGAGAGCAGGAAGAGAAAAATAATTGAATCAGAAATAAACTGAAAAGCATAGTTGAATAATAAATTGAAAAATATTTTTTCACTGAATAAATTATAAAGCGGCTTTGTAATAAATAATCAATGTGCGGGCATCATCATTTTGCTGAAGCACTAACTCATCTGTCGTGAGTTTTATGATTTTCATTTTGTAGGAAGTCTTGGTGCTTTTATCAGTGATGGTAATGCTGGAACCGGTTTCATCCAATTGCCAGGTGCCGGGAATAAAACCATCGGGTGCTAAACCTTGCTGCACTGTTAAATCTTTATTGAAGATTAAGCGATATTCTTTTTGCGCTTCATCAGCCACCTGTGTTTTTGTTCCGTCTTCAATTTTTGCTAAGCCCCAACTTTTACAAAGTCGAGCTTGCATTACATCCGTTGTGCCTTGTGCTTTTGTATTGAATGAAAGAAAGAGAAATAAAATAATGACACTTGCTTTTATTGATTGATTGAAATTCTTCATGGTGTTTTTTATGATTGGTACTGATTATAAATTTCCTCTGAGTTCTTGTTCGCGTTCAATGGATTCAAACAATGCTTTGAAATTTCCTTTGCCGAAAGATTGTGCGCCCTTGCGTTGTATGATTTCAAAAAATAAAGTTGGTCGGTCTTCCACCGGTTTTGAAAACAACTGTAACAAGTAACCTTCATCATCGCGGTCAACTAAAATGTTCAGCTTTTTCAAAATCTGAATTTCTTCATCTATGCTACCAACTCTTGCAGTCAGTTCTTCATAATAAGAATCAGGCACGCTTAAAAATTCAACACCGCGCTTCCGCAATTCTGTAACAGTCTCAATAATATTATCAGTAGCCATTGCAATGTGCTGAACTCCCTGCGAGTGATAAAATTCCAGGTACTCTTCAATCTGCGATTTCTTTTTTCCTTCAGCAGGTTCGTTGATTGGGAATTTTACATAACCATTTCCGTTGCTCATTACTTTACTCATCAGCGCGGAGTACTCAGTAGAAATATCTTTATCATCAAACGATAAAATATTCCGGAAGCCCATCACCTTTTCATAAAAGTCCACCCAGGTATTCATTTCGCCCCAGCCAACATTTCCAACGCAGTGGTCAACATGTTTTAAGCCAACTGATTTTGTTTCGAAAGTTGAATTCCATGCTTTGTAACCCGGAAGAAAAATGCCCTTATAATTTTTTCGTTCAATAAAAAGATGAACTGTATCACCATATAATTGAATGCCCGACATGCGCACTTCACCATTATCATCTTTCAAAGTTTTTGGTTGCAGGTAAGCAATTGCACCTCGCTTGGTAGTTTCTTCAAAAGATTTGTATGCATCATCTACCATCAACGCAAGTACCTTCACACCATCGCCATGTTTCTCGATGTGTTGCGAAATTTCATTTCCGGGGTGTAACGGTGTGGTTAAAACCAAAGTGATTTTATTCTGGCGCAGCACATAACTCGCACGGTCGCGCATTCCTGTTTCTGGTCCTGCATAAGCAAGCGCGCTGAACCCAAAAGCTGAACGATAGAAGTACGATGCCTGCTTTGCATTTCCTACATAAAATTCTATGTAATCAGTTCCGTTGAGCGGAAGAAAATCTTTATCAGTTGCGTTGGTTGGTTTGGTTAGCGTTTCCATTTAATTAAATGTATTCTAATTTCAGTTTTCAAATTTATAGCTTCAATTCAATTGGTGCATTGTTATTCTGTTTAATCCTTACGAACTCAACAATCAATTCAAATTCATTTCCGGAATTTCTCCTTCCACAATTAATCGCCCTGCTGTTTTTGATTTTATTTCTTCAATTGAAACTCCGGGAGCGCGTTCAACTAATTTGAATCCATCAGGTGTAACATCCACTACTGCTAAATCAGTTACAATTCTTTTCACACAATGAACTCCAGTTAATGGCAAATCACATTTCGGCAATAGTTTCGATTCGCCTTTCGGATTCGTGTGCATCATGGCGACAATTATATTTTGTGCAGATGCAACTAAATCCATTGCACCACCCATTCCTTTAACCATCTTGCCCGGAATTTTCCAATTGGCAATATCACCTTGTTCCGAAACCTCCATTGCACCAAGCACAGTCATATCAATTTTTCCTGCTCGAATCATTCCGAAACTTTCTGCTGAATCAAAAAAACTTCCACCTGGAAGAAGTGTAACAGTTTCTTTTCCGGCATTAATCAGGTCGGCATCAATTTTATCTTCAGTCGGATAAGGTCCCATTCCGAGAATTCCGTTTTCTGATTGCAACATGATTTTCATTCCCGCAGGAATATAATTTGCAACGAGTGTTGGAATTCCAATTCCCAAATTCACATTGTATCCATCGCGCAATTCCTGTGCGATTCGTTTTGCTATTTGATATTTATCGAGCGCCATAATTTTTACTTTTTAATTGCTATAGTTCTTCTTTCAATTCTCTTTTCATAATTTTTCCCTTCGAAAATTCTGTTCACATAAACTCCTGCAACATCAATTTCTTCAGGACCAATTTCACCGGGCTCAACTAAAGTTTCTACTTCAGCAATTGTAATTTTTCCTGCCTTCGCCATTGAGGTAGAAAAATTTTTTGTGGTTTTATTGAAAACTAAATTTCCGTACTTATCTCCTTTCGATGCTTTCACAATAGCAAAATCTCCACTGAGTGCCATCTCCATCAAATATTTTTTTCCGTTGAAATCACGAATTTCTTTTCCAATTGCTATTTCAGTTCCGTAACCTGCCGGGGTAAAAAAAGCAGGAATGCCCATTCCGGCCATTTGAATTCGTGTAGCGAGTGTGCCTTGCGGAACTAAATCAACCTCAAGTTCGCCACTAAGCATTTGTCGTTCGAATTCTGCATTCTCACCAACATAACTAGAAATCATTTTTTTTATCTGGCGCGTATGTAACAATAATCCCAAACCGAAATCATCAACTCCTGCATTGTTGCTCACGCAGGTCAATCCTTTTATTCCTTTGCGAACCATTTCAGCAATGCAATTTTCCGGAATTCCATTCAATCCAAAACCGCCTAATAATATGGTCTGATTATCTTTTAAATCGAAAAGTGCACTTGCTGCATCTTTATAAACTGTAGTCATTTGAATTTTTGTGGATGGCGAAAATAGAAAAATTGAATGTTTGAAGTACTTATAAAACTCTAAAGTACTTTTTTTTGAGATTTAAATTTTCGAAGCATTTGGTTGCGAAGACTGTCTTTATATACCGATGTGTCTGAAAGAACTTTTAATTCTGGAGATTTTAAAGCCTGGCTTTGTAAAGTCGTTATTCTTGAAACCAATTCGCCGTAAGCGGAATCCAGTAAAGCCGGGTTAGCCAAATAATAATTGTAAGTGCTGAAAAAATCTTCCGGAATCACAGAGTGTTTTTTAAATATAGAGGAATACTCATTTAAAATTGTTGAGTCAGCAGCTTTTTTATTTCTATCTATAACATTAAACGAAGCTTCAGCTAAATGAATATCAATTAATACTTCAACCATTTTTTCTTTAGAAATTTTTTCTTTTGAAAAAGATGGTGAAACTGTAGTATTACAGGCAGATAGTAATAATATTAATAGTGCAGTGATTTTAGATTTCATTCGAATAACATCACAAAAGTAGTTTTTGAAAGTAAAAGAACATCTATGGATAGTAATTACTTAGAAATAAAAAAATGGTGCAATGAACGCAAGGTGAATTTAGTTGCTATAAGTAAAACACATCCTGTAGAAAGCATCACTCTTTTATATAAAGAGGGACAACGGATGTTTGGCGAAAACAAGGTGCAGGAGATTATGATGAAGGAATGTCAGTTGCCGCCCGATGTGCAGTGGCACTTAGTTGGTCATTTACAAAGCAATAAAGTAAAATTTATAGCACCATTTATATCGCTTATTCACTCGGTGGACAGTTTGAAGCTGTTGCAGGAGATAAATAAGCAGGCACTGAAAAATTCCCGGATACAAAATGTGTTGTTGCAGGTTTTTATTGCAGACGAAAACACCAAATTCGGATTGAGCAAAGAAGAATGTTTTTCTCTTTTTGAAAATAAGGAAACTGCAAAATTGAAAAACATCCGAATTGAAGGTTTAATGGGAATGGCAACTAATAGTGATGATGAAAAAAAAGTAAGAAAAGAATTTAAAGGATTGAAAAAAATGTTTGACACAATCGCCAAAAAATATGCGTCAGATAATATTGAAATGAAAACCTTATCAATGGGCATGAGCAGCGATTATAAAATTGCAGTGGAAGAAGGAAGCAACATGGTTAGGTTGGGAAGTGTAATTTTCGGGGAACGGAAAGCACCCATTACTTCGTTGTAATTTATTTTTCGGGAAAACTTTCTATTAAAACATATTTTGTCTGTTGACAGAATTCAGTACTCCATTTCAATTTGCCTGTTAAGTTCGCCGAACACAAAAAAAATAATTTATGAAATTATTAAAACGAATTACATCAACGCTGATTGCAGTAACTCTTTTTTCAGCAGTGGAAAAGCACAAACACTTTCGCTCGAAAAAATTTATGAGATAACTGGAAAAGCCAATCGTGGCTATATAGGAAATATAAATATTGATGAAGCGAGTAACCTGATAGAGTTGACTTATGTAACAAAAGCAAATGATACAAAAGCGAAATTCGAAACTTATCAGTTCGATACAAAATTCAATTTTATAAAAGTAACTGCTGATGAAATTGAATTTGAAAAAGCAAGTGTGAAGTACACCTGGTTTAAATTCAAGGGAGAAAATTATACAGTTGAAGCAGTTTCGGTTGAAGGAAATTTAATGGGAACATTAGTGTTGAAGCGCAAACAAATTACTTACAAATGGAATTGGTGGTGGGGCGGATATGACATGTATGTAAAACTATTGGAGAAACTGAAACCAAAATCTGACGAAGGAAATAAATATTATGTTTATTCAAAAGTAGAGAACGATGTAACCGGTGATGTAGTGGTATTGGTAGGAGAGAAAGCGAAAATTCAAAAAGGTACAGACCCATTCTTGTACATGAAAAAATTTTACTTCTTAAGAATCACAAAAGATTTGGATTTTGTTCAGGATAGTCCGTTTGAATTTGAAAATCCGCAGGTGATTGTATAGTCACAATTGATAGCCGATGAAGGCGCTGATGATGAAGACGAAGATACATCGGCAAGTAATCTCGGAATTTTATTTGCACCTGCAGGTGGCGCAGGATTCAGTAAAGCTGCTGATGCAGATGCAAAGCATTACACATTTATAAGTTGTAATCCGCTTGGAGTTATTGATACTAAAGTAAGTTTCACTTCGGGCATGTCGGTGTGGGGAGTGAATGCAATGGTGAATATTCAGGGGAGCATTGTGATTTTTGGTCCGTCAAAAGGCGATGAAAAATATTTTAATCAGGTGATGACCGCAGGTCTTGATCCTGAAACTTTGAAGTGGGATCATTTTCAAATTATGAAAATCACTACCGGACAAGTTGCATGGATAAACGCTATTACTATTGATGAATTTGAAAATAAATTGCAAACTCCACCATCGCAAAAAAAATCGCCCGCTTATAAAGAAAAGAAATTTTCGTTCTCGAATGTTTCGTACACAACATCGGGTAACATATTTATAATGGGACAAAATTTTTCGTTGAATCAGGATAAAGTCCGCAAGTATGAAGATCCACCGATGTTTCAATTTGACAATGGCGGAAGATTGAAAGCGCAATTCGGCGTGCATCGTGATGAGAATAATAAGTATGCTGAAATGGCGCCATGCGCAATGAATTTAATTGAAACCAACGATGGCAAAAGCGCTTACTGGATGATTGCTGAAATAAAAGGAATGAGAACTGAAACTGAATTAGGCGCATCGAAATATAAAATGCTGGTGTATCCTTCAGTTGCTAAAATAAATATTACAGGAGCCACCATTGGCGATTTTGCCGGATTTGGTCAGGATACTTATTATCTGAACAATCGCTTTATGTTTTTACCAATGGATGAAAAAAATTCAATCGTGTTTTTTGGTGAAACCAAGAATGGAAGAACACTTTGGTTTGGAAAAATGCCTGTGACGAATTAATCTTTGAAATTATTTTTTTGTAGAGGCAGCAGATTTTTCTGCTGCCTTTTTTTTGATAAATTTTTTAATGAGCAGAATATTTTCCGAATAAATTATCTGCTTCTGAAATTGCATCGACAAGTTTTGAATCGTCAAGATTCAAATCGAATTTTTTCTCATTGAAATACTGAATCATATTTTCGGTAGGCATATTTCCCGTGAGTTCATCATCAGCCATTGGACAACCACCATATCCTTTTAGTGCTCCATCAAATCTTTTGCATCCATTAGTATATGCAGCATCAATTTTTTCTTTCCATTCATTTGGTTTTGTATGAAAGTGTCCACCAAATTCTATTAGTGGAAATTCAGGAATTAAATGTTTATACAGGCTTGAAATATCTTCTGGCTTAGCAATACCAACAGTATCAGCGAGCGAAATAATTTTTATTCCTATCTGGGCCAATCGTTTTGTCCATTGTAAAACAATATCCGCATTCCATTTATCGCCATACGGATTTCCGAAACCCATACTCAGATATACCACTAATTGTTTTTTATTCTGTTCACAAATATTCCAGATGCTTTCCACTGACTTAAGGGATTCTTCAATAGTTGCATTTGTATTTCGCTTTTGAAAAGTTTCGGAAATAGAAAACGGAAAACCCATAAATGAAATCTGTTCAAACATATTCGCTTCTCTCGCACCGCGAACATTTGCAATGATGGCTAACAAATTTGTTTTAGAATTATCTAAATCCAGTTTCGGAAGCAGCAAGGCAGTATCAGCCAATTGAGGAATTGCATGAGGTGAAACAAAACTTCCAAAGTCAAGTGTATCAAACCCAACTTTCAATAATGTATTGAGATAAGCGATTTTTTCTTCAGTTGGAATAAATGCTTTCAACCCTTGCATTGCATCACGCGGACACTCAACTAATTTTATTTCGTTTGTCATTTCAGAACACAAAGAAAGTTAACCAAATTAAAATCTGATTGCTTTCAATAATTATAAAAATATTTCTGAATTACACGACACGAAAAAAAAGCAATCAAAATTTCTGAAGAATAAAATCTTTAAGCAGAAAAATTATTTCCCGAACAACTCTTTAATTTTTTCTTCCAGTAAAAACTCATCCCCATCTACATATCCTGTATGAGTTTCAACAATGTTTCCGGCTTGGTCTATAACCAAAGTATAAGGTGGTGCCTGAAAATTCAATGCATGCATTAAATCCTGATTCGGGTCCAGCATAATTGTGAATGGCCATCCGGAACCATCAACGGTGGTTTTCACTTTCGCTGAATTTTTTGAATCATCAATGCTCACGGCAATAAATTCAACTTTATATTTTTCTTTCCACTCAGGATACATTTCCGCAATATTATTTAATTCTTTTTTACATGGCACGCACCAGGTAGCCCAAAAATCTATCACGACAATATTTCCTTTTCCAACCAACGTGCTGATGTCAACCTTTTCTCCCTTCATATTGGTGACATTTATTGAAGGAAGTTTTTTTCCGTCTTGTGCGAATGATTGATTGAGTGAAACTGAAAGTACAATCAACAAGGCGAGTAGTTTGTTTTGGAAATTGCTAACGAACATTTTCATAGAATTTATTGTGGTTTGGGGATTTGATTTTTCAATTATGATGCCATCAAAGAAAACCAAATGTAAGCAAGCAGTTATTATTTCAAAATTGGTTGTAATTCACATCTCACTAAAATCATATTGATTCTTATATATTTATCGCCTCAAATTCTTCAGCATGAAAAGAGCCATACTGCTTCTCTTACTTTCAATCATTTCGTTCCGCAACTTTGCACAACAAGGCGGTCAATTGAGTGGCAATCTTCAATTGAATTCTTATTTCTTCATGAAGGATTCTGTCATTGGTGCTAACGGCACTCCATTATATGAGCACTATTTAACTTCTGATGAATCATGGCTCAATCTCAATTACAGTATCATGGGATTTACTGCCGGAATAAGAGCAGATTTTTTTCACAACTCTAATTTGTTCAATCCGCTTTCATCTTATTCTGATCAGGGGTTGGGCTTTTGGTTTATCACCAAGGAAGTAAAAAATTTAAAAATCACAGCCGGAAATTTTTACGATCAGTTCGGAAGTGGAATTGTTTTTCGCAGTTACGAAGATCGCGGACTCGGTGTTGACTATGCGGTAATGGGTTTGAAACTCGATTATAAAATAAATGATCATTGGAAAATAAAAGGATTCACCGGTCGCCAGAAAAATCAATTTCTCACCTACAAACCAATTATGAAAGGATTAAATCTGGAAGGTGATGTTCCGATCGGCGATAACATTCGATTGATTCCAGGTATTGCTTACATGAACAGAACCATAGATCAGGAAAACATGAACAGCATTGTAAGTACCATTAATACTTATGATTTGGAACAACGCTTTTGTCCAATGTATAATGTATATGTAATGTCGGCTTACAATACTTTGAATTATAAAAACCTGTCGTGGTATGCAGAGTATGCGTACAAAACTCATGAAGCAATTTATACTGCTTCTTCAAAGCTAGAAGACAAAAGCGGCAATGTTGCATACACCACTTTATCCTATTCGAAAAAAGGTATTGGAATAACAGGGCAATACAAGCGCACCGAAAATTTTGTGTTGCGCACTTCGCCGAATGAAGCATTGTTGAATGGTGTACTCGATTATCTGCCATCATTAACAAGGCAAAATACCTTGCGCTTGTTATCACGCTACAATGCAGCGGCGCAATATTTAGGTGAGCAGGCTTATGAAGGCGATGTGATTTTCACTCCTAAAAAAGGAATAACTGTTACACTCAATTATTCGAAAGTTGATGATTTAAAAAACACTAATCTGTTTCAGGAAATTTATGGAGATGTGGAATTTGCTGTATCGAAAAAGTTTAAACCACAAATCGGATTTCAAACCGTTACCTACAATCAGGAAGTATATCAGAACGAACCCGGTGTGCCTGTTGTAAAAACAATGACTCCGTTTGCCGAAGCAACTTATAAAATCAATAAGAAAAAATCATTGCGGGCAGAGTTGCAATACCTTTCTTCTGATCAGGATTATGGCAGTTGGGCCTTTGGTTTAATGGAATTCACCATTGCTCCGAAATTTTCTTTTTCGGTTTCTGATATGTATAACATCAAACCTAATCCTGAAAAAAATCCGAATAAATTAAATTACTATAATTTCTTTTTTGGCTTCACACAGAACGCAACCCGTTTTTCAATTAGTTATTTAAAACAGGTGGAAGGATACAATTGTACAGGTGGCGTTTGTCGTTACGAACCTGCTTTCAGCGGAGTAAAAATGGGAATCACTTCAACCTTTTAAAAGCAAGCAATCATGAAATCATTGATAAAAATTTTTACTGCACTTTTAATTTTATTGCTTTCAACCATTTACTTGATGGGGTGTAAGGAAACTTGTCCAGAGATTGATAAATCGCAACCAAATAGAAATGTTTTGATTGAGGAATTTACAGGAGTTCGTTGTGTAAATTGTCCTCAAGGACATCAACTTGCAGCGTCACTTCAAGAATCATATCCAGAAGGAAGTGTTATTGTTGTGGCTATCCATTCAGGGGCATTAGCTGGTCCTTATCCTTTTGGAACGCATAATTTCCTTACTACACATGGAAGTGAAATTGATGCACAAATTGGACCGTCAGGATTTTGGCCAAGTGCTGATATTAATAGAAAATTATTTTCTGGTGAAACAGAGAGATATTTAGATAAAGCCAAATGGCCTGGTTATGTTGCTCAGGAATTAACTGGTTCGGATCCTAAAGTTCGAATAGAAGAGGAACATCAATTTAATGATACTTCAAGGTTACTAAATTTAACAGTAAAATTATTCTATAATGAAACGGTCAATAACAATAATAATTTAAGTGTAATGCTTACAGAAAGCGGGTTAATTGAACCACAACTTGGTCAATCCGGAATAGATACATTTTATGTTCATAGACATGTGTTGCGAGATATGATGACTCAATCACTTGGAGATCCAATTGACGGTACAAAAGATATAAACCACCCCTTAAATATTTCACTACCTTCTTTTACAATTCCGGCTTCATGGAATGCTGACAGTGTACACATCGTAACATTTGTAACTGATACTGATAGTTTGAATGTATTACAGGTGATTGAAAATAAGTTGAAGTAAAAAACGCAAATGAAAATTAGCTGGAACTGGCTCAAAGAATATTTACCTACTGATATTGATGTAAACGAAGCCGCCGATATTCTCACCCGAATAGGGTTGGAAGTTGAAGATATTATTAAGCACGAATCCATTCGAGGAGGACTTGCAGGATTGAAGGTTGGCTTTGTAAAAGAAGTTGCTGCGCATCCAAATGCTGATAAACTGCGAATCACAAAAGTGGATGTTGGTGGTGTAACAGATTTGCAAATTGTTTGCGGCGCACCGAATGTTGCTGCCGGACAAAAAGTTATTGTGGCGGTTGATGGCACAACTGTTCATCCTGTAACAGGTGACCCATTCAAAATAAAAAAATCAAAAATTAGGGGAGAAGTAAGCGATGGAATGATTTGCGCTGAAGACGAAATTGGTTTAAGCGGAAGTCATGAAGGCATAATGATTTTGCAGGAAGATGCAAGTGTCGGAAGTGATGTAAAAGATTTATTCAACCTGAAAGATGATTACGCATTGGAGATTGGATTGACTCCGAATCGTTCCGATGCTTTTTCTCACATTGGTGTTGCGCGCGATTTACGAGCGTGGTTAGTCACTCACAAAAATTATTCGCAGCAACTGAATATTCCTGCAACATTTTTTTCAGATGAAAAAAATCTGAAGCCCTCACCAATTGAAATTACTGTTGAAGATTCGATTGCATGTCCGAGATACATGGGTTTGTTGCTCACAGGTGTAACAGTTCGCGAATCACCTGAATGGTTGAAGCATCGGATTGAAAGTATTGGTTTGCGCTCTATTAATAATGTGGTGGATATTACCAATTTTGTGTTGCACGAATGCGGTCAGCCGTTGCATGCTTTCGATATAGATTGCATTGCCGGAAATAAAGTGATTGTAAAAAAACTTCCGGAAGGAACTCCATTCATCACATTGGATGAAAAAGAAATAAAACTTTCGAAAGATGATTTGATGATTTGCAATGCAACGGAAGGAATGTGCATTGCCGGAGTTTTTGGTGGGAAGAAAAGTGGCGTGACTGACACAACAAAAAATATTTTTTTAGAGAGCGCTAATTTTCATTCAGGCACTATTCGCAAAACAGCCGTCCGACATAATCTTCGTACCGATGCAGCTATTCACTTTGAAAAAGGAATTGATATTTCGCTTACTGAATATGCCATTCGTCGTGCAGCTTTATTGATGCAGGAATTCGCCGGAGCAAAAATTGAATATCAGATTGTTGATGTTTATCCTTCAACTGTAACAGTTAAGAAAGTAGAACTGAATTATTCGCGATTGAATGAGTTGGCTGGTTACAATCTGAATGAAGCACAGGTTGATAAATCACTTTCGTCATTGGGATTTATTCAGTCAGAAAAAAATTCAGCGCAATCAACCTGGTCGGTTCCTTCGCATAAAATTGATGTGGAATTGTTTGAAGATGTTGCAGAAGAAATTTTGCGCATCACAGGGTTCGAGCAAATTCCTTTTCCCGGATACATTCATTCCAGCA
>BJGQ01000017.1:0-46244 GCA_014190575.1 Bacteroidota bacterium
TTATACTTGATTGATAATTTAGGTCGTAAATAATTATCGGGTAGTTTATTCAATCCAAATTGTCTCTGTATTCTTAAACGCAATTCGGAAGATATTTTCTTGTTGAATTTATGCTGGCCTGAAACATCGAAATAAACTCGGTGTTGTGAAGCATTTGGTTTAATGTCATATCTGTAAAAAGCAGATACTGCTAAATTTTTGGCAACACTATAATCTAAACCTGTTTCCAATAGAAGTGAACCAAATTGTGGTGGAGATAAAACTGAACGCAATTGCGGACAAAAATTCAAATCGATTTTTTTTGAAACTTTGTATTTTAAATCCAATCCAATCCAAGTGCCACTACCGGTAGTTTCCTGAGCTACTGTCTTTTGGGTATAAAAACAACAACAACTGCAAATAATTAACAGGCAATAATGAATAACACTTTTAGTCATTCGTAATTAACGGAACTGTTGAAAAAAAATTAATTGCGATTTTTTGGATCAACATTATAATAAATAGTTAACCGTGTAGTATCGGTTTGAAAGTCAATATTTTTTATTTCAGCGCGATGAATTTTTAAACCTGTTCTATCTCGTAAATCCTGTAAAAGATTCTGGTAATTTTCGGGTTTAATATTTTCAATTTTTTCATAAAGTATCACTTTATAACTTTCATTTCGCATGAGCCACATGTGTTCCATAGCATATATCAATCCCACAATTACCCCATTGGCAAAAAGAATTTCAGAAACACTAACTTTTTTTGTGCTGAGTGAATTGACTAAGGCCACTGCGATAATCAGAAACAGGTAAACCATTTCTTTAATGGGAATATCTTCAGTTCTATATCGAAGTATAGAAAACACAGCAAAAAGTCCGAACGAAACTCCGAATTCCATTTTCACATTGTTCATGATGTACAGAACCATGAAAATGATACTGTTAAAAATGAAGTAGGTAAACAAGTAATCTTTATTTCTATATAGTGGATAATAAATAACCCGGACTATGATGAAAGTTATTAAAAAATTAAATCCATACCGGATTACTAAATCAAAAAAATCAGCGGCATCAAAAATTTTATAATCTTTTAAGTCAAAAACTGCGTTAAGCAACCAATTCATGTTCAATTTTATTTAAAGTGAGTAATTTAGATTTAAAATTATTTCTTTTCAATTCTTTATTTAATAATAATTCGCCCAAAATATATTTACTGATTGATGTTGCATAAATTTTTTCTTCTTTAAGCTTTCTCCGTATTGGAGAAATGCCGGAATGAACATCTTGTTTAACTTCAACAATTACGAGATTGGGTAATTCTATTTTGTGAGTACTTCCGTTTCTGTAAAAGGCCAGGTCTATATCAATTGTAGCTCTTTCCATTGTTTGAATGTTTACCAATGTCATTCGGAAAAAATCATTTCGTTGAATAGGAAATAATAATTTAGGATTTAAACTTGGGGCAATTTGTTTAATAAGTTGTTCTTGCTGATCGTTAATATTCTCAGAAATTCCTTCGGTACTAATTCTCGACTTTTCAGTTTTATCCTTATTGTTCTTCTTTTTCACTTCAAAAAAAGAAACATTGCTATCTACATATGAGCGACATCTGATTTTTAAGCGGTTAGCTTTTTTATTATGATGAGTTAGATAAAAATTATAATCAGGTGTATCAAAATATAAATTGTTATAGCGGTTTAATCTAACACCTTTTACTTCCAGAATCCGATAGTCATTTTTTATTAAAGCAAGAATTTCTATTAACCGATCAATGTGAATCATGTACTTGGTATCAAACCTGTTTAATAACTCAACATTCTCCATTTCAGAAAGAGAAATTGGTTTCATCGCGTTGAGCGAATCCGTAATTTTATCTTTAATATTCTGATCGAGCATATTTATTGTATTACTTCAATTCGAATATCTCCTGCATCAATGGTTTGTTTGTTTTCTGTAATTTCCACTTCTTTCTTAATCACTTTTTTTCCACCATCACAATCTGCTCCAAGCAAACAATCTGAATACGCAAACAAGGTGTACTTTCCTTTCTTTAAATACGGAAATTCAAATGTTCCATCGTAGCTGCTTTCTATCTTATCTCCAAAATATTCATTGTCGCCATAAATTATATAAACACTCACTTTACCTGAATAAAAGGAATCAATTGGAGTAAATACATTGTATTCGGCAACAAATATTTTTCCCTTTATCGTTGAAGTTCCCCCTTGACCTTCTTGTTTAGTACAGGAACTGAAAGCAATTATGCTAAAAAAGGAAATCAGAATACTGAAAGTAATTTTATAAATTTTCATAACCACCCATTTTATTTTTCTGTAGCAAATTTCAAGGTTTTTGAATTTAATCCTTCAGTTAGATTTAGCAAATAAAATCCTGCCGGAATATTATTGGTATTTAAATAAGTAGTTCCGTTATAAATCGGTGCTTCATATGTTTTTCTGCCATAAATATCAATCAATGAAAGGGTAGAGTTTATTGAATTATTCAATCCACTAACATTAACAATAACTTCATTTGTAACAAGATTTGAAAGAAGATTAAAATTGAAATCAGAATTGTTCAGATTATTCACTCCAGCATTGCATCCTGGTGCATATGGCCATCCCGGTGATCCTTCAGGACATCCAGCAAACCAATTCGCAGCATCATTCATTTTTCCATGTTCATCAAGTAATTCAAGGGTATATCCCCCGCTATCTGGAGTTTCAGGCCAAGGTAATTTGTTATCATAAAGCACCGAAAACTGCAGTTTTCCATCAGGACCAAATAATCTAATGGTTTCTCCCTTGCTTCTAAATCCAAAAGGGAATGGACCATTAAAATTTGAAACATTCGGATGGCGTGTAATAAATTTAGTTACATCCTGAACAACTTCACGGTAACCATTTGCAGGAAGTGTGATTCCTGCCGGAAAGAAAAATATATTTGAATCTTTACTGTCCTTCATGCTGTATCCATTCAAACTTATATTGGAAGAGGTGGTGTTGTGCAATTCTAACCAGTCACCTGCATCAAAACTTGGATTACTGTTATAATTTATTTCACTGAAATCTATATCAGGATTACAGGGTGTGTAAGCAGCTCCGGGAGAACCAAACATGCAGCCATCAAACCAGTTTGCTCCATCATTCTGATTGCCGTTGTAATCGTTCAACTCAAGAGTTCTTCCATACCCATCAGCACCGCGTGGCCACAATGCAGAATCAGAATAACTAACGCTTGTAACAAATGCACTACTCGCATTCAGTAATTGAACATTATCACCACTGTTTCCGAAATCTACATTAGAAGGGCCAACTTTATTTGTAACAGAAGGATGAATGGAATTGAATTTTATTAAATCCTGAACCACCACAAGATAGGCTGATGCATTGAGCTGGGTTCCTGACGGAATATCGTAAGTAATATTAAGTGCATTTTTTATTTTCCATCCGCTTATATCAACCATTGCAGTTGATTTATTAAATAGTTCAACCCAGTTACCTGAATTAGTGGTTGAGTCAGAGTTGTAATTAATTTCTGTAATAATTATTTGAGCATTTGATCTGTTTGAATGAAAAAGAATAAATGCAGAAAGGACAATTGAAAAAATTAAACGCATTGAAAGTTATTTTAGGGTTGTCAAAAATAGAAATCCATTTCACCTTTGAAACTAAATTATTTAATTCACTTTGCCACCCTTATTTCCCTGACTATCTTCGCGCCAGAAAAAAATAAATTCCATGGCATACGATATTGAAATGATAAAGAAGGTGTACGAACTGTTCCCTTCACGAATTGAAGCAGCCCGCAAATTAGTTGGCAAGCCACTTACGCTCACCGAAAAAATTTTATATGCGCATTTGTGGGAAGGTATAGCGACACACATTCATCAGCGCGGAAAATCGTATGTTGATTTTGCACCTGATCGTGTAGCCATGCAAGATGCAACTGCGCAAATGGCATTACTTCAATTCATGCAAGCTGGTCGCCCTACTGTTGCAGTTCCATCAACGGTTCATTGCGATCATTTAATACAGGCTGAAACAGGAGCCACTCAGGATTTAGCAAAAGCAAAATCGCAGAACAAAGAAGTGTATGATTTTTTAGCATCCGTTTCTGATAAATATGGAATTGGCTTTTGGAAACCTGGAGCCGGAATTATTCACCAGGTTGTTTTAGAAAATTATGCTTTCCCAGGAGGCCTCATGATTGGAACTGATTCACATACCGTTAATGCAGGCGGTTTAGGAATGGTTGCCATTGGAGTTGGCGGTGCTGATGCGTGTGATGTGATGGCAGGTTTAGCTTGGGAATTAAAATTTCCGAAACTTATTGGAGTAAAATTGACAGGTAAACTCAGCGGATGGACTTCGGCTAAGGATGTGATTTTAAAAGTTGCCGGAATTCTTACAGTGAAAGGCGGCACCGGAGCAATAGTTGAATACTTTGGTGATGGTGCTGAAAGTATTTCATGCACAGGCAAAGGAACCATTTGCAACATGGGTGCAGAGATTGGTGCAACCACTTCGGTTTTTGGTTACGATAAAAAAATGGCTGATTACCTGAATGGAACCGGTCGCGAAATGATTGCGAAACTGGCTGATAATATTTCAGAACATTTAACCGGCGATGCTGAAGTTTATTCTTCACCTGAAAAATATTTTGATCAGGTTATTGAAATTAATTTAAGTGAATTGGAACCGCATATCAATGGACCGTTTACTCCTGATTTAGCTTTTCCGATTTCAAAATTTGCAGCAGCAGTAAAAGAAAACAACTGGCCTGCGCAATTGGAAGTTGGATTAATTGGAAGTTGCACAAACTCTTCGTACGAAGATATTTCCCGGAGTGCATCAGTTGCACAACAAGCAGTTGAAATGGGATTGAATGCAAAATCTGAATTCACAATTACACCCGGTTCTGAATTGGTTCGGTTCACAATTGAGCGCGACGGATACTTAGAAACATTCGGAAAAATGGGCGGTGTAGTTTTAGCAAATGCATGTGGACCTTGTATTGGTCAATGGGCTCGTCATACTTCTAATCCAACTAAGAAAAATTCAATCATCACATCGTTCAATAGAAATTTTGCAAAACGAAATGATGGAAATCCAAATACACACGCATTCGTTGCATCTCCTGAAATTGTAACTGCTCTTGCAATTGCAGGTGATTTAACTTTTAATCCGCTCACTGATTATTTAACTAATAGTAAAGGAGAAAAAATAAAACTGGCAGAACCGAAAGGAATTGAAATGCCATTGAAAGGTTTTGCTGTTGAAGACGCAGGATACCAAGCGCCTGCTGAAGATGGAAGTTCAGTGGAAGTAAAAGTAAATCCGGCTTCAGATCGTTTGCAATTGTTAGATGCTTTCAGAGCGTGGGAAGGAACTGATTTGCACAATTTGAAATTGCTGATTAAAGCAAAAGGAAAATGTACTACCGATCATATTTCAATGGCAGGTCCTTGGTTAAAGTATCGCGGACACTTAGATAATATTTCGAACAACATGTTAATCGGTGCATTGAATTTCTTCAATGAAAAAACTAACTCTGTAAAGAATCAACTGACAGGAGTTTATGATGAAGTTCCGAAAGTTCAGCGCGCATATAAAGCCGCAGGAATCGGTAGCATTGTTGTCGGTGATGAAAATTATGGCGAAGGAAGTTCACGAGAACACGCAGCAATGGAACCGCGGTTCTTAGGTGTGCGCGCAGTGTTGGTGAAATCATTCGCGCGCATTCACGAAACCAATTTAAAGAAACAGGGAATGCTTGGTTTAACCTTTGCAAATCCTGACGACTACAATAAAATTTTGGAAGACGATAACATTGATATCATAGGATTAAAATCTTTTACTCCTGGAGTTCCATTAACTCTTGTGTTGAATCATGCTAATGGAAGCAAGGATGAAATAACTGTGAACCATACTTACAATGCACAACAAATTGAATGGTTTAAAGCTGGCGGTGCTTTAAACATTATTAGAATGGCTCAGGTGTAAAGTTGTTTTTGTTAGTTGATCGAAATAAAAATGCCCTTCAAATATTGAAGGGCATTTTTCATTTACCATTCTTAATTAAAACTATTCTTTCACAACCCTTACCACTTTCACCACATCCATTTCATTGAGAATGGCAATGAAATAAATTCCGTTGTAAAGATTTGAAAGGTCTAGTGTGGTAATACTCCCGCTTGACAATTCTGTTTTCAAGGCTGTTTGTCCAAGAATATTTTTTACTTCAGCAACATGTGATTTACAACTAGGAGGTAAATTGATTTTTAAAAAGTTATGAACTGAAGTTGGATAAATAGAAATTTCTGAAACAGGCTGCATTGGGTTTATTCCATTTGGAAAATCAGTTGCAACTATTTGTCCGGTGAATACATGTTGAGCACAATGAAAGTTATAGGTACCTGCAACCATAATTACATAAAAATGAACAGGACTAACTCCGTGGTATTGAAATGTATCAGCTCCACTTGGAACAGAAGTAGATTCAAGAGGATGAAAACTGAAATCACCGGTCCAAGTTATTGTATCGCCAACAACAACATTCACTAAATTGGGAACATAATTCATTCCGAAACTTTGACCAAAATTTATAATATGATTGGTGGCAAATGCTCCGAAACTTAAAAGAACGAAGGAGAAGAGAAGAGTAATTTTTGATTTCATGACAAAAGGATTTATGGCTTGTAATTTTAATGTTCATTTATACGCAAATTCCGTTCCGAGAGTTCACCCTACCAACATCCGAAATTAAATTGTACAATCTTTGTTCATTTAATTTGCAAGAAACTAATATTGAAATTTAGAATGAAAGTCACAGGTCAATTAGTTGACATCCACAATCGCGAAATATTTCCTGCGCAAATTATTGTGGAAGGAGAAAAGATAATATCCATCACAAGAGTTGAAACAGCAAACTCAGAATTTATTTTACCAGGATTTATTGATGCGCACATTCATATTGAAAGCAGCATGCTCATTCCATCAGAATTTGCACGACTAGCAGTAATTCATGGAACAATTGCAACAGTCAGTGACCCGCATGAGATAGCAAATGTGATGGGAGTTGAGGGCGTGGAATACATGATTGACAATGGAAATAAAGTTCCGTTTTGGTTCAACTTTGGTGTACCGTCGTGTGTGCCTGCAACTGATTTTGAAACTGCCGGTGCAAAGTTGGATTCTACTGCAGTAGAAAAATTATTGCAACGAGACGATTTAAAGTACCTGACTGAAATGATGAATTGGCCGGGTGTTTTGTTTGATGATTTAGAAGTGAAAAGAAAAATTGGTGCCGCACAAAAACATAATAAACCTGTTGATGGTCATGCCCCGGGATTAACTGGAGAAGAAGCTATGAAATATATCTCCTCAGGAATTTCCACCGACCACGAATGTATTACTTACGAAGAAGGAAAATTCAAAGCCGAACATGGAATGAAAATTCTGATTCGCGAAGGTAGTGCTGCTAAAAATTTTGCAGCATTGATTCCGCTGATCAAAGAATTCCCCGAATTGATTATGTTTTGTTCAGATGATAAACATCCGAATGATTTAGTTGTAAGCCACATTAACGAATTGGTGAGTAATGCAATAAAGAATGGATATGATTTTTTTGATGTGCTGCGTGCTTCATGTTTGAATGCTCACACACATTACAATCTCAATCATGGATTATTGCGCGAAGGAGACAGCGCAGATTTTATTTTAGTGAATGACTTGAAAGATTTTAAAGTGAAACAAACTTTCATTCGCGGAAAGCTGGTTGCTCAAAACGGAAAGAGTTTCATTGAAAGTATTCCTGAAAAAATAATGAATAATTTTAATTGCACTGAAAAACAACCGGATGATTTTAAATTAAAATCAAATGGACAAATGAATATCAGGGTAATTGAAGCGCTCGATGGTCAGTTAATTACCAATGAAATTATAGAACATGCGAAAATTATAAATGGATTTATTTTGAGCGATGTGGAACATGATATTTTAAAATTTACTGTTGTGAATCGTTACAATGTTGCTCCTCCGTCAATTGCATTTATTAAAAACTTCGGATTGAAACAGGGAGCTATTGCAAGTTGTATTGGTCACGATTCCCACAACATTATTTGTGTGGGAGTGGATGATGAATCCATTTGTCGTGCTGTGAATCTTATCATTAAAGAGAAAGGTGGTTTATCAGCTACTGATAATATGAACGATAAAGTTTTACCACTTCCCGTTGCCGGCATAATGTCCAATGCAGATGCTTATTATGTTGCAAAAAACTATTCTTCAATTGATGCATTCGCCAAAAAACTCGGAACAACTCTGAATGCACCGTTTATGACTCTCTCATTCATGGCGTTACTCGTAATTCCTGATTTGAAGCTGAGCGATAAGGGTTTGTTCAGCGGTAAGAAATTTGAGTTTGTTTCTGTGGGGTGTTAATTTAAATAATTAGTAAATACTGGTAACTAATCTGAAATGAAATTCAAGATGAGGCAGTAATCATTTCTCCATTACAAAGAGATTTATATGTTGGATATGACAATGCATTTTGTTGACTTGACATTTTTCATAGTCATTTTTCAAATCTAAAACTCTCAAATTTATAAGAGAGAAAAACCCTTTTAATTGCAGTTTTTGAAGGCCAAACTCATTTGCTTCAGGTTTTTTTGGGTGTCGAATAGTGCGTAACTTCCCAAAACAATTACTTAAAATGTGCATTTGAATTAAATATATTTTTTATGCAAAATCTAATAGATTTTGGATTTTAAAGTATTAAAAAAAAGTTCCACTTCATTTAAGAAATGGAACTTCAAAAAAATTTTTAAAATATAGTTATTTAGGTTTGAACTGAATACTCTGATCGGTAAAATAAATAATTATTGTAGAATCTAAAACCGGAGGACTATAATCATAAGTGCCTGTTTTAAAAAATACAGAAGAGGTGTCATTATTTAGTATCTCCAACCGGCCATGTTCAGGGCAAGTATATTGAAAATCTCCGGTAAAACCATAAAAATCAAAGTTACCTGAACCATATTGATCTTTTGCCTTTCCTGGATTATTAAAAGTAAATGAGCCGCCATCAATTGAATCTGGCCAATCAACCCAGTAACCGTTTGAATCTTTTACCGCTAATATTGTGTAAGGTTGGCCCTCGTTAGCAAGAATGAGTCGTCGCGAATTAATTTTAGCCTTCGGTCCGCACGAAGCAAAAAGAGTTACTGCAATTAACAGGTAAAAAAGTTTTTTTATATATAATGTTTTTTGGGTTTAATTAGCGACAAGTATAACTACTTTTTTGTTTTAATATAATTTCTTCTTTAGAAAAAAATAAATCAATGTCACTAAATAGATTGGTCGAGTAGTTGTTTATCTAGCTGTCAACTACTTTTTTACCCGATCCGGATTTTCAGTTATAAAATCCTTCCAACCGGAATAACTTTTTCCTTTGCTGACTGGTTTTCCTTTTTGAAAATGATGACATAAAGCCACAGCCATTGCATCTGTAGCATCAAAAAATTCAGGCTGTTCTTTTATAGCGAGTATTCCACCAATCATTGCAGCTACTTGTTCCTTGCTTGCGTTTCCGTTTCCGGTAATACTCTGTTTTATTTTTTTAGGTGAATATTCAAACACCGGAATTTCATTCATGATGGCAACAGTAATTGCGACGCCTTGTGCACGGCCTAACTTGAGCATGCTCTGCACATTCTTACCGAAGAAGGGGGCTTCAATGGCAAGTTCGTCGGGTTGATATTCGCGAATGGTTTGTTGCAGGCGGGTATAAATTGTTTGCAGTTTACGATAAGGGTCGCTTATGCTTTTCAAATTCATTACATCCATTACTACGAGTTTATAATTATCGCCCTGCACATCCAGTAAACTGAAACCAAGAATATTTGTGCCCGGGTCAACGCCGAGAATTAATGTGTGTGGTAATGATGAAACTATTTTCTTTAACATGATTTGAGCGTGGCTAAATGTATATTTTTGCACGCGCCACAATGGAAAATAATACTGACACACCGAAAGAAAAACTGTATTCACTTTATTGGTGGAAGTGGCTGGTGTTTGCACTCGCAGCTTTCGGATTGCATTATCAGTTGTTTCAGAATAAAAATTTATGGAGTGCATGGAGCCAGTATAAAAACAATGTATCGCCCGATGCAAAATTGCTCACCATCATTGTTTTTATTTTAATGTTTATTAACTGGAGTGTGGAAGCAATTCGTTGGAATTCGTTACTACGCAAAGTTGAATATGTATCGTTCATTGATGCTCTAAAAGCAACCTTCAGTGGTATCACTTTCGCACTATTTACCCCGAACAGAGTAGGAGAATATGCGGGCCGAGTTTTATTTATCAATACAGTTTCGCGTTGGAGAATTTTAATTGTAACCACCATTGGAATTTATGCGCAACTGCTGAGCACTATTTTTTTCGGCACCTTGGGTTTAGCCTATGTAATGCTTGTGAGCGGGGTTTTAAGCTCAACATTTTATGTGGAGTGGACGGTGATAATTTTGCTAATCATATCGGCGATTCTTTTATTCATTCTTTATTTCAATATCAGTTTAATAGAAAATTTATTAGAACGATTTTCGTTTTTGAGTAAAGCCAAACTATACTTGAAAGTGTTACTGCATTATTCATCAAAAGAATTATTCAATGTGTTATCGTTATCAATGTTGCGATACATGGTTTTCACCTTGCAATATTTATTGTTGTTGAAAATATTTAACATACAAATTCCGTTGATGGAAGGCATCGCGTTAATAGCAACTATTTTTTTAGTTCAAACAATTATTCCATCCATTGCTATTGCCGAAGTAGGAATTAGAGGTAATGTGGCATTGTTTTTTCTAACACCATATAGCGGTAATCAGTTAGGAATAGTAAGTGCAGCGTGGGGCTTGTGGTTAATCAACTTAGTAATACCGGCAGTAATTGGAATGATTTTAATTTTAATCAGTAGAGGCATAAAACGAAAATGAAAAGATTAATTGGTTTAAGTATCGCAGTGTTTATTCTAAGTTCGTTTGTGCAGAATGAAAGTTTACCAAATGATTGTCATGTAACCAACACCTCATTTCAGCCAGGTGAAAAACTCGTTTATAAAATTGCCTTCAAGTGGGGAGCCATTTGGTTAAGTGCGGGCGAAGCAACTTTCTCATTGGAGAATTCAACCTACAACAACAAACCATGCCTGCATGCAATTGGTTACGGTTCTACTTATCGTTCGTACGATTGGTTTTTTAAAGTTCGTGATAAGTACGAAACTTATTTCGACAGTGAAGCCATGTTGCCATATAAATTTGTGCGCGATGTAAGTGAGGGCGGATATAATTTTTACAACAATGTAACCTTCAACCACAAAGCCGGAAAAGCAACGAGTACAAACGGAACTTTTGATATTCCGGAATGCAGCCAGGATGTTTTATCAGCAGTGTACTACATGCGTTGCATTGATATAAATAAATACAAAGTGAATGACACCATTCCGATTAAAGTTTTTCTGGATGATAAAAATTATCCATTGTATGTACGATACATTGGGAAGGAAGAATTAAACACAAAAGCAGGAAAATTTAAATGCATTGTTATAAAACCATTACTGATTTCAGGAACAATATTTAAAGGTGGAGAAGAAATGAAAGTATATGTAACCGATGATGCGAATAAAATTCCGGTCCGCATTTCATCACCAATATTGATTGGAGAAATTATGTGCGAGTTGGTAGGTTATGCGGGATTAAGAAATCCAATGACTTCGAAGTTGTAATTACTCAAGGAGCTTTTTGAATTCGTTTTATTTTTGAATCAAGTGTAAAAACCCTTGAAAGGTTAAACCCGAATTCAACATTTCCTTTTAACCATTGTCCTGTTGTTTCAGTAACAAATGCGCGTTCGGTCATTCCAGGGGCATTTGTAAAATGCAATTGAAAAACATGTCCGCCAGTTTCAATATCAAATCCAATTGATAATGGTCGTGTTGCCGTGACCGGCAAATCTCCGGAACGGAAATAATAATAATCGAAATTCAATGCAAGACGCTTTGTTAATTTTATTCTTCCACCGATTTCTGCAGCATATAAATCACTTTTATCGTGCGTGCTGTCCACTAAATTCCGATGAATTAAAATAGGACCTGCCTGTAAAGTAATTCGTTCTTTAAATTTTCTACCAATTATCACTTGATGATAATAATTCAAGCGGGATGAAAAATAATTTACACGGTCAGGATAATCCCACTTGGTTCCTATAACCGACATGCCGGCAATGTATTCAACTGTAACAGGCATTCGCTTCAAACCTTTTGTTTGCCACAGCAAACGATACTTAACAAACGCATCAGCTTCTTTTCTGAAAGTGCTGCGACCAATTCCAATCATTAATCTGTTTGTTAATCCATAATCTAAACCAATGCGCATGGATGCTTTGTCAAATCCCCAAGCTTCGTAACGACCATCGCTGAACATTCCAAAGCGATGCATAATTCTGAAATCAAGAACTCCACCACCTACATGTTCCATTGAATGACTCATTAATACCCGTGTTGATTTAAACGAGTTAGTGATTCGTTCAACCTCAGGTTTGGCTTCCGAATCGAGTAATGATAATAAATCCTGAGACTTCGTAATCCCTGAAGAAAATAATAAAAACGATAGGAGTATTAATTTTCTAATCATAAAATATACTTCTTATCCTTCGTAAGGTTTGTAATTAGAATTCACATCAATTTTAACACTGTTGTTAATCTTATTTTTTACGACTGATGGAATTTCAATGTTGTAATCAGAAATTAAAATATTGAATGTTGAATTAGCGCTTATTGCACCAGTTTTAATTATAATTTTCCCTTTTGATGTTACATCTTTAGTAACACCATGAATGGTTAGTTTTCCAGTAACAGTTACCGGGTATTCTCGGTCTTCAGTCCATTTCACATCAGCGAAATTGGTAATGGTTCCTTTGAAATTTGCTTTCGGAAATTTATCAGACTCCACATAATTTTCGTTGAAGTGTTCTTGTAAAAGCGCTTTTTCAAATTCAAAAGCCTTCATTAAAACAGCGAACTCCATAGCACCTGTACTTATATCAAGCATGCTTACCGCCTGATTATTTATTCCCTGAATTTTCTCTAATGGCGCATCAGATAAAAATGTAATGTTGGCTTCACGAGTGAAGTACTTGGTTGGCGTTGCTTTAAACCCAAATGCAAAAATGCTTGTGGTTAAAATGGTTGCGATTAATGTTTTCATAATGTTTGATTTCTTTTATTGTTTGATTTCGGGTTGCACTATTACACACCGAGTTAACACTACATCCATTAACATGCCAGTACATATCCCTTTGATTGTAATGTTGCTGTCTTTCTCAACCTTCTGCACAGTTTCATCCGTTTTTTGCAAACTGCAACTCACACCGAACATTCCGTTTCCACCATCCAATAAAATAATAATTCCACTGGTGTCTTTTTTTATTTCAGCTACTTTTCCAGTTACCTGAATTACCTGCATTCTATAAAGTGAATCCGAATGCATTTCGTTATCAGAATATGCATTGTATAAATCAACGGCTGAAATACTTACATCAGCTGTTAAATCCGCTGTTTTTGCATTTGTTCTGAAGTATTGATATAATCCATATCCAACTGCTGCTACAATTAATAGGAGAATAATAATTATAATTTTCTTTTTCACTGAATGAATAATTAATTGTTAGGTGCGCCTGCATGAATCCATGCATTCAAATTAGCTATGTCACAATCCGAAAGTTTTGCTGCTCCCAATGGCATTGCATTATAACCTGCACTATGATTTATTGTTCCCATTAAAGTTCCGTTTTGCTGAGCGGCAAGCACATTTGAATAACCTTCAAGGCTTACACCGCCTGAATTTACTGCGGTACTATGACAGGCATTGCAATTTGTTTGAATTATAGTAGAAACTTTTCCTGAATAAGTTGCCTTAGAAGTATCACAGCTAATTCCACTATCAATTGGTTTTGGATATAATTCCTGATTCACATCATAATAACAAGATGAAAATAAAGATGAAAAGCTTAGTATAGATAAACTTATTAAGGAAAAATATTTTAGTGTTTTACAAATCATGTTTAATACTGTTTCTGATTTTTAGTATGATTAATTTTTTCAGGGTGCTTAAATTTTTATCTCTTCAAAATTAATTCCGGTTGTATCAAATAATGCTAATGTAAATCATTAACTCTACAATGCAAAAACTACAACATTAGTTCGATGAAAAAATTAATTATTTGGTGCCCATGCAATTTTCCAGATTCTGATTTCATCAATCATGCAATTTGGAATCGGCTGACTTCCTTTTGGCATAAGAGGAACTCCATTAGCAGTAACAGAATTTGTTAAACTATCGCTGAGTGCCAATGAACTTACTTTAGAATATAAATCCAAACGAATGCCGCCACTCTGCACATTTGAATTGTGGCATCCGTTACAATAGGTCTGCATCATTGGAGCAATTGTTCCGCTGTAAGTAACATTGGTAGTATCGCATAAAGCATCGCAGTGATTGTTATGGCAACCTTGTTGAATCCATAATTCAAGTAAAGCAATTTGATCAGTTGTTAAACTTGCACTTCCGGGAGGCATTTCGCCATCTAAAATTGAGTTCATAATATTCCCGCTTGTCGGCTGGAAAGCATGAATTCCATGCGACATTATTGTTAAGTAAGAGGTTAATGTATAACCATCTTTATGTGAGGTTGCATTATGACAATTGGATTGCGCACAATTGGAAACGAAAATCGGTAATATCTGTGAATCAAAATATACTGAATCAGGGTCGCATGGAATTCCAACAACCGGTGGAGGATTATGTGATGTATCAATTGATGAGGTATCAATCAAATGATCATTTGTTACAAGGAATGGATAATGCTTGCATGAAAAAATTCCCGCAAATAGTAAGCAAAAAACAAAAACCGAAATCAACTTAACTTTCATCTGTTTTTTATTAGAATGTAAATGTGGTGGTTTGATTAAATTAAATAAAACATAAAATGATGAATGAGAAAAGGTTTATGTTGAGCAAGGATTAATCGGATATTTTAAATGTGTCTGACATTCCAATTAACCATTCTTTAAAATAGGGCGAGCGTTCAGTGCTTACAATGGTTTCGAAGGATGGAACCGGCTTTAAAATTATTTTCACTCTCGCTTTTGAATAGGCAATCATTTTTTCAATTGCTTTAAAATTCACAATTACCTGCCGGTTAATTCTGAAATAATTTTTTGGATCAATCATGTGATCAAGCTGATCCAAAGTATAATCAATCGGATATCGCTGACTATCGAATGTATATAGATAGGTATATTTTTCTTCAGTATAGAAATAAGCAATGTTTTCAATATCAACCGTTTTTATTACATCGGCATATCGAACCACAATTCTTTTTTGATATTCTTTTGTAACCAGATTTTTTAATAATAGCGCATAATCGAGATTGTCTTTTTTCGATTGCAATGAATGGAATTTCTGCAAGCTATTTTCAAGACCTTCTTTTTTTATTGGTTTCAATAAATAATCAATACTGTTTACCTTAAAAGCATCAATTGCATATTGATTAAAAGCTGTAGTGAAAATTATAGGAGCTTTTATTTTAATCTCATGAAAAATATTGAAACTACTGCCATCAGCCAATTCAATATCCATAAATATTAAATCAGGTAAATTGTTTTCAGCAAACCATTTTACAGAATCTTTAACCGATTCCAAATGCATAACCAATTCAGCATCCGGTTCAACCTGTTTAATTAATTTAAACAAGCGCTGTGCAGCTGGTTTTTCATCTTCTATAATTACAATTTTAGTCATATTGCAATAAGTTAATTCCTGAATTTTAATCGTTTAGCAAATTTATTCTGCGCCAAAGTAAATTATACTGATACATATCATTTCCAATTATTTTTTATCGGCAAGTTTAAACTTAACAATGAAATGAGTTTCGGTTTTTTCCACTTCAATGGCAGGCAATCCTAACATCTGCATTCGCCGTGTAATGTTTTGTAATCCGGTACCTGTTGATGGGTCCTTGTTTAATTTAGGTTGTAGATTATTTTTTACTATGAAGAATTCATTTTCAAAGTACAATTCAATTATGAGTGGATTGGTGGTTGTAAGCGAATTATGTTTAATAGCATTTTCCACTAATATCTGTAAAGCAAGAGGGGGAATTAATAGTGATTGCGCCTGCACTTTTGAAACGCCGATGTTAATTTTTAAGGCAGATTCAAATCGCTGTTGTTGTAAATAAATATAGTCGTTAATAATCTCTAATTCTTCTTCCAGTTTTATTAAATCTTTTTCGCGATGCACTAATATCTGTCTGAAAAAATCAGTTAGTTTTTCAATATATTCAATGGCTTTTGTTTTATCGTCGTCAATAATATTTGCGAGAGTATTAAAACTGTTAAAAAGAAAATGCGGATTCACTTGATTTTTTAAAGTTTCAAATTGAGAAGCCAGTTTTTCTTTTTCTAAACGCTGAACAAGGTTTACGCGTTGATCTCTTATTTTCAGAAATATCCATGTCAATGCAACCAATGCAATTATACTGAAAGTAATAAACCACCATTGGCGATAAATAGGAAGAAGAATGGCGAATGAATAATTTATTTCATTGCTGTGTGAAAAATCGTTCGTTCGTGAACATCGAAGTCTGAATGTATATCGACCCGGTTTCATATCCGGAAATGCTGCGGTTCTATCGCGTGTGTTTATCCACTCACGATTTAATCCTTCCATTTTGTATTGAAAATTTACTTCGGAAGGATTACTGAACCAGATTCCCTGATAAGAAAACGCAAGATGGTTTTTGTTCCCAGAAATACTTGCATAACTACTTAAGTCAATCGGATCAAGAAAAGCTGTTGCCCGTTCAAAAGTCAAGAACGGAGTTTTTCTGAATTTATCTAATGTGGTATTTATTTTAATGAACTGGTTTCGGGTACCAATCCAAATTACACCATCTGGCGATAATGAAGCTGTATTCAAATCTGCATCTACGGTTTCAATTCCTTCAGCTTCCTGAAACCAATTAAACGATTCGGAGTCAAGGTTAAAAATTGCAATTCCTTCAATGCAAACGATTATAATATTTCCAATGTTATCAGCACAAAGCCCGGTAATGTGCATACTGGGCAATCCATTTGACAAATCGTATCTGTAAAATTTTTCAATTTTCTTTTCATCTGCCTTGTATCTGTATAATCCGTTATCGGTTGAGGCGAACCACAATCCACCATTAATATCCTGTGTGATTGAAAAAAAAGTTTTTGCTTTTACACTGTCTTTTTCTCCGAACTGATGGAACCCATCTTTATCCATCATGCTTATTCCTTTTCCATCTTGCGCAAACCATACTCGGTTATTTCTATCAAGCAAAACCTGATAAATAAAATTGTTATTCAATCCGTTTGTTGAATTGAAGTAATTTATTTTTATACCGCAATTAAGTTGCAATGCATCGTCTCCTAATTCAATATTTACAGCGCCAGATAATGTGGCTAACCAAAGGCTGCTCCGCTTCCCTGTAATTGATAATACACTTTGTTTGGTCAAATCTTTATTATCACTAATGTGTATTGATACACCACTTTCAGCATCCAGTCGAAAGCAACCCTGATCAAAAGTGCCAATCCATATAAATCCAAAAGCATCCTGAAAAATGGTAAGTATTTTATAAGGCGATTTTAAATTTGAAATTGAAAATGACTTTGATAGTTCAGTGCCGTCGGAAATAAAAGTGACACGATGCAATCCATTATCATCAGAATACCACAGCCTTTTTTTATTATCAATTAAAGTAGCATGAATGTTTGAAATGGGGTTGTTATTTACTGTTTTTAAAAATTCAATTCTTTCACCGGGAGATTGTAATAAATGGTCTTTGCAAGCGATCCAGATGTTTCCTTCATCATCACGAAACAAGCATTGTACTGATGAATATTTAAAACCAGCAGCGTTCAAAAAATTTCTTGTACGCTTCTCACCTGAAAATTCATAGTCAATCAATCCGCTTTCATTTGTTCCGATCCAAACTTCGCGATCCAAAAGCAACATGGCATCAATTGCACCTTTATTCCAGTTTTTAAATTCATCCGGTATTTCAATTTTATTACTGTCAGGATATAATTTTCCAATTCCATAGTTGTCGGTTCCAAACCATAAAAATCCATTCTTATCCCATATCAATCGCTTAATAATATTATCACTTAATCCTTCCTTCGTTGTATAATTTTTTACTTGTTTTTTTTCGTTCTTAAATGTGCATTGTGATATACCTACATCAGTTCCGGTCCATATCCTTCCCTTATTGTCTGCAACAATGCAATACACATAATTGTCAGTAAGTCCATCATCTTTATTAATATTATAAAAGTGTTTTCCATTCCACACATACACGCCTTCGCCATAAGTTGAAAACCATATTTTGCCATCATTGTCTTCGGTAATTCCGGTGATAGCTTCCTTCGGCATTCCTTCCTCAATATCAAATGATTTAAGAGTGTCATTTTCAAAAAGCAGAATTGAACCTTTTTTTAATCCAACCCAAATTTTTCCATTCTTATCGCAATGAAGCGAGGTAACATAAATTTCACCAATATTTTTTTTTGTTGGAATGATTTTAAAAGATGATCCATCATAATTGTATAAACCTTTGTTGGTACCAAGCCACATTAATTTTTGCTGATCCTGGATTATCACCTGCACTTTTATATCGAGAACTGTTTTATCTATTTCAACTGGTCGCACATATGGGAATTGTGCCTTCAATTGTGAAGGGAAAAAACTGAATAATAAAATAATCAGATAATATTTAAATAATATTTTCATTCGGTTTTTTGGTGCATTGTAGCTTGAACATGAATTTTTATTTCCGGTGAAATTTTATCAAAAACAATTTTTGGAATAGTAATGTCATGGTCGGCTAAAAAAACAGTGAAATCACTATTCACCTTTATCAAATTGTTTTCAATTATCAATTCACATTTTATAATTCTCTCTTGTTCTACACCATGAATATTTAAAATTCCCTTAGCACGAATAATGTATGTACCTGATTTATTGAATATTATTTTCTCTATGATTTTACCAGTAAAAAGTGATCGCGGGTTTTTTTCACTCTCCACATAACTTTCATTAAAATGTTCGCGCTGCAATAAACTATTAAACCCTTCAAATGAATTATTGGCTACATAAAATGCAAATTCCTGTGTAGTTGTATCCAACAATCCGTTTAATTTTTCTGATTTGGCGGTTACAGTTTCAAACGATGCTTCGGAAACAAAGGTGATTGTGCCCTCAGTAATTTTATAAATGGAACCTGAATTACTATATGCGAATAGCATTAGCGAACTGCTAATAAAAAATAAAAGAGCAAGTAATATTTTATTCACCCGCTAAAAATATGTTTCTAATCATAAATAGCGCCATCCATTCTTATTAAAGGTTATTATCTAGTGAATAACTTTAAAATGAAATTATATTTTGATTTCGAATTTGATAATTTACTTTTGATTCAACTTTAGGGGTGTTTCGAACGAATTCGGAACTGAGAACATACTCTAAAACCTGATACGGGTAATGCCGGCGTAGGGAAAAGTTGATGAAAGAAATTATTTCTTTTATTAAAATCCTTAAAGCAGCATTATCATAAATGCTTAGGGAAAAATGAAATTAACTGTTAACGATAAACCAATAGAATTGCAAGCCGGAAATTCGCTCCGTGACTTGTTGCAACAACTTTCGTTGGATACAAAACGCGGAATTGCAGTAGCGGTAAATGCCGAGGTCATTGCCGGAGAAGAATGGGGTAAAAAACAATTAAACGAAAGCGATAAAATCATTGTGATTCGTGCGGCTCAGGGTGGATAAAGTCAATTTGTTAATGCATGCAATTTTATAAAGGATTTAATAAAATGAAAGAAAAAAAGAATTTGAAAGAAGAAAAAATTTCAACTCAACCATTTCCTCGATCACAAAAAATAATGGTGAAAGGAATGTTGCATGATATAAATGTTGCAATGCGTGAAATTGAAACGGATGAATTACAATCAAATGCTAACAGTCATATAAAAAGTGAAAAAATAAAAATCACTGTTTATGATACAAGCGGACCGTACACCGACCCAACAAAAAAAATAGATGTATTAAAAGGCATTGAACCTATTCGGGCAAATTGGATTAATCAAAGGAATGATGTAGAAGAATTAAAATCTTATTCATCGGAATATACAAGAACGCAGGAACAAAAAAGCGAGATTGATTCAATCCGGTTTAACCGAACAAGAAAACCTTTGCGTGCAAAAAACAGTTGCAATGTTTCTCAAATGCATTACGCAAAAAAAGGAATCATCACCCCTGAAATGGAATACATCGCAATTCGAGAAAATCAAAAATTTCAGGAATCAATTGAAAACAAAATTGGTTCTTCATTTCAACATAAAGGAGATTCATTTGGTGCTTCTATACCTAAAATAATTACACCAGAATTTGTTCGAGATGAAGTTGCCGGAGGTCGTGCAATAATTCCAAATAACATTAATCATCCGGAATCAGAACCAATGATTATCGGACGAAATTTTTTAGTGAAAATTAATGCGAACATTGGCAACTCTGCTGTTACATCATCTATTGAAGAAGAAGTAGAGAAAGCCGTTTGGGCTTGTCGTTGGGGTGCTGATACAATTATGGATTTAAGTACCGGAAAAAATATTCATGAAACACGAGAGTGGATAATCAGAAATTCTCCTGTACCAATCGGTACTGTTCCTATTTATCAGGCGCTTGAAAAAGTAAACGGAGTTGCCGAAGATTTAACATGGGAAATTTATCGCGACACATTAATTGAACAAGCCGAACAAGGGGTTGATTATTTCACTATACATGCTGGAGTGTTGTTGCGGTATGTTCCGCTTACTGCAAAAAGAATTACTGGTATAGTATCTCGTGGCGGAAGCATTTTAGCAAAGTGGTGTCTCTCCCATCATAAAGAAAATTTTCTTTATACGCACTTCGAAGAGATATGTGAAATAATGAAGCAATACGATGCTGCATTCAGTTTGGGAGATGGATTGCGGCCAGGTTCAATTGCAGATGCAAATGATGAAGCGCAGTTTGCTGAATTAAAAACATTGGGTGAGTTAACAAAAATTGCCTGGAAGCATGAAATACAAACAATGATTGAAGGCCCGGGTCATGTGCCGATGCATATGATTAAAGAGAACATGGATTTGCAATTACAGGAATGTGGTGAAGCTCCATTTTATACTCTTGGACCTTTAACAACTGACATTGCTCCAGGTTACGATCATATTACCTCTGGAATAGGTGCCGCCATGATTGGTTGGTATGGATGTGCGATGTTGTGTTATGTTACACCTAAGGAACACCTTGGACTTCCAAATAAAAAAGATGTAAAAGATGGAGTAATCACTTATAAAATTGCTGCACATGCTTCTGATTTAGCGAAAGGATTCCCAGGTGCGCAGGTTAGAGACAATGCGCTAAGCCGTGCGCGTTTTGATTTTAGATGGCAAGATCAATTTAATCTTTCACTTGACCCTGATACTGCAAAAGAATTTCATGATGAAACTTTGCCAGCTGATGGTGCAAAGGTTGCTCATTTCTGCAGCATGTGTGGTCCAAAATTTTGCTCGATGAAAATCACGCAGGAAGTTCGAGAATATGCAGCAACACATAATTTGATTGAAGAAAATATTTTAAAAGAAGGTATGAATGAAATGGCCAAAAAATTTGCAGAAGAAGGTAGTCAATTATATGTAACGCAGGAATAATTTAATTGAAATAAGTCAGAATAAAATTCAAGATGATATAATTAATTTAAAAAAGTATGAATCAAACAATTATTGTAATGAGTGATACTAAGGATTTAGATGACGAACATCAAATCGTAAACGAGTTATTTGAAAATGGATTGGAAATATTTCACATTCGTAAACCAAAATATTCAACGCAAGAAATGCGTAGATATATTGAAAAAATTAATAAAAAATACCATAATAGAATAGTTATTCATTCACATCACGAATTGTGTGTTTCAATAAAATTGAAAGGGATTCATTTAACAGAAAGGCATCGCAGAAAAAATTTTTTTCGACCTTGGTTTTTGATGCAATGGATTAAATTTAAAAGGCCTGATGCAATTATTACCGCCTCATACCACTCCCCAAATAGTTTATTAAAACATAACCCCGGATATAATTATATTTTCTTGAGTCCCATTTTTGATAGCATTTCAAAAATAGGTTACAAGAATACTTTTAATGATGATTCGCTTGAAGTGGCATTGAAGAAAACAAATTTCAATGTCATTGCTTTGGGAGGTGTAGACTATTCCAAGTTGGAAATGGTAAAAAAATTTGGATTTAAGGGATGTGCATTGGTTGGCAGTATTTGGCATACACAAAACCCTGTTTCAGAATTCATAAAAATATTTGACAAATGGAATCTGTTAGAAAATTCTGTTTCAGTATAGCCGGATTTGATTCCACAGGTGGTGCCGGTATTTTAGCCGACATTAAAACTATGGAGCAAACTGGTGTAAGTGGCCTTGGTATTTGCACTGCTATAACTTATCAGAATGAAAAGCGAATTGAAAAAATTGATTGGCTTTCAACCGAACAAATCATTCACCAGCTAAAAGTTTTGTTTGAAACTTATAATCCGTCAGTAGCTAAAATCGGAATTGTTCGTGATGCTGAAATGCTTGGTTCTATTATTAGCTTTTTGGTTTCAAAGAATAAAAAAATCTCCATTATTTGGGATCCGATTATTAAAAGTACAAGCGGGTTCGATTTTCATTCAGTTAAAGTTGACTGGCTTTCTTCTTTAAAAAATATTTTTCTCATCACTCCGAATATTTCAGAGGTAAAAATGCTGACTGGAATTTTTGACGATGGAAAAGCAGCTCTGTATCTATCAAAGCATTGCAATGTTTTATTAAAAGGTGGTCATTCGTTAACCGACCGAAGCGATGATTTGCTTTTTATAAATGAAAATGTTACGACAATTAAGGGCGAAAAATTTCAACACACCAAGCACGGAACAGGATGTGTTTTATCTTCTTCAATTGCTGCAAATCTCACATTGGGGAAAAGTTTAACTGAATCATGTCTTTTGGCGAAAGAATATGTAACGCAATATATTTTAAGCGATGATGGATTGCTTGGTTGGCATCACACTTTCAAAAATAAAATACATGAACACCAAGCTTGAGCGAATACAATTCATAACTTCTTCAACTGAAACTTTAAGTCATGTTGATTTTGCACGAAAAGCTTGCGAGGCAGGAGTAAAATGGATTCAATACCGAAACAAAAATGCCTCTTCAAAAACAATGTGGGAAGAAGCATTGAAGATAAAAACAGTATGCAAAGAATTTAAAGCAAAGCTCATTATTAACGACAATCCAAATCTTGCATTTGAAGCCGGAGCTGATGGAGTTCACTTGGGGAAAGAAGATGTTTCAATAGAGGAAGCGCGAAATCTCATTGGAGATAAATTTATTATTGGTGCAAGTTGCAATAACATTGATGATATAATTCGGGCACAATACGAAGGTGCAAATTATGTGGGGCTTGGTCCGTATCAATTCACAAAAACAAAATCAAACCTGAATTCGATACTCGATAAAAGCGGCTTTGAAGAAGTAATGAACGATTACGCAAAAAATAAATTAACTATTCCGGTTTATGCTATCGGCGGAGTGAATGCCGATGATGTGGACTTTTTTTTGTCAATTGGAATTTATGGAGCCGCTGTATCATCTGCCCTTATTAATTCAGATAACATGAGTAATGCATTTCAAAAATTTAATTCACAATTTTTTCAAGGAAAAAGAATAAACATTTAAAAATAAAAACAGAAAATGATCATCAGAAAAATTTTAATTATTACCTCCGTTACGGTGTTATTCAATTCATGTGTAAGTACAAAAAAATACAAAGCACAGATTTCAAAATATGATTCACTGAAAAGCGATTACACTGTCGTTGAAGATCAGTTGAAAACTTGCCTTACAGAAAAAGATGCTTCAAAAAAAAATCTACAAAATCTGGAAGAACAAATAGCTGACCTGAAAGCAACGCGCAATGTTATGATCAATCAGCTGACTGATTTATCTGTAATATCTAAACAACAGGCAGAAAGCATTCAAAAATCACTGGAGAACATTGGCTCGAAAGACAATTACATTCAAACATTACAAAATCAAATGGCGCACAAAGACTCAATGAACATGGCGCTTGTTCTGAATTTGAAAGGAGCACTTGGCGATGTGAGCGATACCGATGTTCAGGTTAAAGTGGAAGGAAGTGCAGTGCTCATCAACCTTTCTGATAAAATGTTATTCAAGAGTGGCAGCTATGAAATATCGCCACAGGCAAAAATTATTTTAAGCAAAGTGGCGAAAGTGATTAATGCGCAACCGGGCATTCAATTTATGGTGGAGGGCAACACAGATAACAAGCCAATCAAAACTACTTTCATAAAAGACAATTGGGATTTAAGTGTACTGCGTGCTTCTTCAGTTGCGCGCATTTTGCAAACTGAATATGCGGTTGATCCCACAAGAATTATTGCTGCCGGTAGAAGTGAATATCATTCAATCAGTTCAAATGATACAGAAGAAGGTCGCTCAGTTAATCGTCGCACAAGCATTATTATTCTTCCGCAACTCGATCAGTTTTTCAAACTACTTGAACCAAAATAAATTTTTATAGAAATGAAAAATTTAATCATTGCTGAAAAAGAATTTTCGTCGCGCCTGTTTCTCGGCACAGGAAAATTTGGTTCGAATGAACTGATGAAAAATTCTGTTATCGCAAGCGGAACCGAAATGGTAACTGTAGCTTTAAAGCGCGTGGATGTTTGGAAAGAAGATGATGACTTATTGTTAAATCTTCAACTGCCAACTATTAATTTATTACCAAACACAAGTGGTGTGCGCACTGCAAAAGAAGCAGTGCTCGCTGCTCAAATGGCTCGCGAAGCATTGCAGACAAATTGGTTGAAATTGGAAATTCATCCTGATCCACGATACTTATTACCCGACCCGATTGAAACATTAAAAGCAACTGAAGAATTAGTTAAACTTGGATTCATTGTTCTTCCATATATAAATGCTGACCCTGTTCTCTGTAAAAAATTAGAAGATGTTGGAACAGCAGCAGTAATGCCACTCGGTTCTCCAATCGGTTCAAACAACGGTTTGCAAACACGAGCCATGCTCGAAATAATTATTGAACAAAGTAATGTGCCTGTAATTGTCGATGCTGGTATTGGTGCTCCATCGCACGCAGCATTTGCAATGGAACTCGGTGCCGATGCGGTGCTGGTGAATACCGCCATTGCCATTGCAGGAAACCCAATTGCGATGGCCGAAGCATTTAAACTCGCAGTGATTGCTGGGAGAATGGCTTTTGAAAATAAAATGGCAACACCAATAAAAATTGCAATGGCAAGTAGTCCGTTTGATTTATCGTTGTTAGATATAAATTGAAATGATAAAACATTCATTCGCTGAAATTTTCAATAAGTATAATTGGGAAGAAGTATGTAACCGAATTTACAATTCAACTGATGAAGATGTAATTCGTGTATTAAATAGAAATGGAAAATTATCTCCTGAAGATTTTATGGTACTCATTTCTCCGGCGGCAAAAGAACATTTGCCGGAAATGATTAATAAAAGTTTTGCATTAACACGCAAACGATTTGGCAACACGATGCAGATGTATATTCCAATGTACCTGAGCAACGAATGCAACAATGTATGTACTTATTGCGGTTTCAGTTTCGGAAATAAATTGCCGCGCATAACACTCTCTGATGATGAAATATTAAATGAAGTAGCTGTAATAAAAGCAATGGGCTACGAACATATATTATTGGTAACCGGCGAAGACAATCAGAAAGTGGGAGTTGATTACATCGCGCATGCCGTTGAAATAATTCGGCCGCACTTCGCGCACATTTCATTGGAAGTTCAGCCAATGGAAAAAGAGGAGTATGAAAAATTAATTCCATTTGGGTTGAATACAGTTTTGGTTTATCAGGAAACTTATCACGAAAAGAATTATAAAACATATCACCCAAAAGGGAAGAAATCAAATTTTAATTTTCGTTTAGAAACTGCTGACCGGTTGGGTGAAGCTGGAATTCATAAAATCGGTTTAGGTGTGTTGCTCGGGTTGGAAGAATGGAGAGCGGATTCTTTTTTCACTGCGCTTCATCTTCATTATCTGAATAAAACTTATTGGCAAACCAAGTATTCTGTTTCATTTCCAAGACTTCGACCTGCTGAAGGAGATTTTGAACCCAAGCATCCGATGAGTGAAAAAGATTTATTGCAACTGATTTGTGCTTTTCGGATTTTTGATGAGAATGTTGAACTTTCACTCTCCACTCGTGAGTCTCCAACTTTCAGAGATAAAATTTTTGAACTTGGAATCACAAGCATTAGCGCCGGTTCTAAAACTGACCCCGGTGGATATGCTGGAAACAAACATGCGCTTGAACAATTTCACATCAGCGACGAACGAACTCCGGCTGAAGTTGCTGAAGTAATTCGCGCAAGAGGTTTTGAAGTGGTGTGGAAAGATTGGGATGCGGTGATGCAATAGAAAAGGGAAAAAAATAGTTCATGTTGAAACACTTGAGATGGTGAAACCAACTACTAATAAGCTTTAATAAATCAACTAATAACTTTTTCCAAGCAATGATGTTCGATTCAAATTACCTTACACAAGATGAGCGCAATAGATACAGTCGACACATTCTCTTGGATGAAATGGGAGAAAAAGGTCAATTGAAATTGAAGCAAGCATCTGTACTTGTGGTTGGCGCAGGAGGATTAGGAGTTCCTGTTTTGCAATATTTAGTAGCTGCGGGAGTTGGTAAAATTGGAATTGTAGATGATGATGTGGTGGAAGAAAGTAATTTGCAACGACAGGTTTTATACAACACTGCACACATCGGGAAAAAGAAAGCTGATGTTGCTGCCAAGAGTTTATTTCTGCTTAATCCGAATATTCAATATCAATCTTTCATTGATAAAATTCATTCGGATAACGCATTTGAAATTATTAGTGATTACAACATCATTGTTGATGGTACCGATAATTTTCCAACAAGGTACTTACTGAATGATTTGTGTGTGAAGATGGATAAGACATTGATATCAGGTGCAATTTTTAAATTCGAAGGTCAAGTAGGTGTCTTTAATCATTTGATGAACGATGGAAAAAGAAGCGGCACATATCGCTGCTTGTTTCCGCAAGCGCCATCCGCAGATGATTCACCTGATTGTGCAACTATTGGTGTTATTGGAGTTGTGCCTGGATTAATTGGAATGATGCAGGCGGCTGAAGTGGTAAAATTGATTACCGGAGTAGGAAGATTATTGGTGAATGAATTATTGCTTGTTGACCTGAAAGAAAATTCGTATCGCAATCTCTATTTTCATCGCGATGAAAAAGCTGCTGCAAAAATTAAAAATGAACCACTCAGTTCGTCGCAGGATTATATAAATTTCTGTTCAAGCAATGAGGTGGTGAGTTATGACATTGCAGAAATTTTGCCTAATGAATTAAAACGAAGAATAAAAGCGAAAGAAGATTTTCAATTGATAGATGTACGGGAACCAAGTGAACACGAACTCATAAACATTGGTGGAGAGTTGATGCCGATGAATGATATTTTCTTTCACACTCATAAAATCAATAAACAAAAACCGGTTATACTTTATTGCAAAGTTGGTGAGCGTAGCGAGTGGGTAATTCGGCAGTTGCAGGATAGATACGGATTTAGTAATTTATATAATCTCAAAGGTGGAATGCGTGCATTTTTAGCGGATGGAAATTAAGAAGGTGTTATTTTTTTAGTCTTTAATTGTTTCTTGAATAAGTTGTAGAACAAATATTCACCTCACAAAATCAAGCATTCACCTGCACCTATTTGCCCGATGATAAAATGATTGCCTTAGTTATTGTTCATCTCATTTGCTTTCATATTTTCGACACCCCAAACAAAACAATTAAATGAAAAAAATTCTCTCACTTCTTTTTGCTTTAGCCTCTGTTTCTGTTTTAACAACTTCTGCTCAAACTTTTGGCGGTGAACCCGAAAGTTTTTCTAAGAATTTTCTTTCACAAAATATTCCAACCACAACCATGGCCGGAGTAAATGTTGATGCGTTATTACAACAAGATATGTTAAACACAGGGAAGGATGTTCCTTACCGTTTTGGATTTAATCATTTTGTAAACATCAGTGCAGATAATAATGGTTTGTGGCAAACATTACCAACTGGTGATAAAATCTGGAGATTGAAAATTGTTTGCCCTGATGCTTTATCAATTAATATTTCATTCAGCAATTTCAATATTCCACAAGGAGCAAAATTGTTTTTATATACTCCAGATAAATCTTTTGTATTAGGAGCTTATACCTCTCAGAACATTACTCCTGATTATTTTTTTGGTACAGATTTGATTCAAGGTTCCGAAGTAATTCTCGAGTATGATGAACCTGCTTTTCCTGCTTTTCATGGGCAGCTGGAAATTTACCGAATCACTCATGGATATAGAGATGCATTTAATTTTGCGAAGTCATATGGGCAATCAGGCAGTTGTCAAACTAATATAAATTGTCCGGCTGGAGCAAACTGGCAGGTTACAAAAAAATCTGTGGTTTGTATTGTTGATGGCGGTGAAATTTGCACAGGTGCAATGATTGCTGATGTTCCTCATTCAGGAACGCCATATTTTTTAACAGCTAACCACTGCATAACTGGTGCTACTGTTTCTACTTGGGTATTTCGTTTTAATTGGGAAGCTTCAGGTTGCACAAATCAAAACGGGCCGACTAATCAAACTGTAAACGGATCAACTTTAAAAGCCAATAAAACATCTTCTGATTTTGCCTTGCTTCAATTAAATAATATTCCCCCTCAAAATTATGGAGCCTATTATGCAGGTTGGAATCGCCAGAATGTTGCAGACTTATCAAGCATTGGTATTCATCATCCAAGTGGTGATATAAAGAAAATTTCTTTTGACAACAACCCTTGTACTTCTACATCATGGGGAGGCACCCCTGCCAATTCTCATTGGCAAGTTGATTGGGATGGCGGTCAATGCACAGAGCCGGGATCTAGTGGTTCGCCATTATTCAATCAGGATCATCAGATTATTGGCCAACTACATGGTGGAGCTTCAGCATGTGGAAGCGCTGATATGACGGATGAATATGGAAAATTCTGGATGAGTTGGGATTTAGGAACCACCAACGCTACTCAATTAAAACACTGGCTCGATCCTCAAAACACAGGAAACTTAACTGATGATGGTTATGATCCGTGGGCTCCTGTTGATACCATAAATCTTGCACTTCAAAATTTCAATACTACCGGTGCAAGTGTTTGCCTGGGAGACACAGTTGTTCCTGCATTCACAGTTAAAAATACAGGCGCAAACACCATCACTTCATTTAATATTCAATATCATTTAGATGGTGCTGCTAATCAAAACTTTGTTTGGAACGGATCACTTGTTCACAACGCAATAACAACAATTACACTTCCTTCATTTGTACCAGCAACAGGAAATCATAATTACTGGGTTCATGTTTCTTCTGTTAATGGAACTGGTGCTGATCAGGAAGCTATTGACGACACATTGCAAACTTCATTCTCTGTTATTTCGGGAATGCATTTGAATATAACCCTAACAACTGATAACAATGGTTCACAAACCTCTATTGATATTAAAAATTCTTCAGGCGTTATAGTTAATTCATGGATGGGCTTTTCAAGTAACTTAATTTATAATTTAAACGCTTGCTTAGACTCTGGTTGTTACACAATTACTTTTCATGATGCCGGTGGAGATGGAATTTGCTGCACAAATGGAAATGGTCATTTTACTTCCCAAGATGAGCAAGGAAATTTGATTTTTGATGGAGGGACTTTTACATCCACTGTTTCAAAACAATTTTGCTTAGGAGTTGCGGCCACAGCTGCATTTACAATTATTGATAATTCAATCTGTCTTGGCAAACCAATTAGTACCACTAACACTTCAGTTAACAGTTATACCTATCATTGGAGTTTAACAGGACCCGCAACACAAACAAGCACCAACCAAACATTTAGTTATACCCCTAGCCAAGTTGGAACTTATACACTTACTTTAATTGCAGATAACGGTGGTTCATTTGATACTACCCAACAAACTATAACTGTATTCCCGCAGCAGTCATTGAGTGTAAACAGTTCTCAGGCATCGTCAGCTACTGCAACTGATGCCAGCATCAATCTGATTGTAACAAATGGTACTCAACCTTATGTTTATCATTGGTCTAATAACGCAACTTCTGAAGACTTAAATAATATCGGAGTTGGTACTTATTCAGTAACAGTTACAGATGCCAATGGGTGCACCAAAACTACTTCTGTTATAATCACAGCCTTTAGCGGCATTTCAGATTTGTATTTTGCATCAATAAAGATTTTTCCAAACCCTGCAAACAATGAACTGGAAATAGATTTAGGAGGAATAAAATTGAAAAGTATTAATCTGTATGATGAAACAGGAAGAAAAACTTTAGCTTCTTTCACTGAAAAAGAATACAATATTTATTTTGATTTAAAAAATGTTTCAGCCGGCGTTTATTTCTTACAGGGAGAAAATGAAGTTGGAACTTTCACCCGCAAAATAATTGTACTGCACCCATAGGCAGTTTTAACTTTTACAACGGAGAATATTGCGTGAAAAGATTTTCACAAAGTATTCTCCGTTTTTTATTTCATTCGTTTACTAATAATAATTATAAATCATAAAAACTGTGAGCGCAAAAGAACTTTATCAGCAATATGTAACTGCAATGAGAAAGATTGCCGATATAAAATATTCAATCGCATTGCTTGGATGGGATCAGGAATGTTACCAGCCGAAGAATGGAGCAGAGTTTCGTGCCCAGCAGATTGGAACCCTGAGCGGAATTGCACACGATTTGTTTGTGGATGATAAGCTTGGCGAAATTTTATCGCAGCTACGACATGCTGAATTGAGTGAAATGCAGAAGCGAAATGTGGAAGAAACTTTTAAAGATTACACTCGTGAAAAAAAATATCCGACTTCGTTTGTTGAGAAGATTGCCCAAGTAACATCACAAACATATCAGGCATGGTTGAAGGCGCGTGAGCAAAATGATTTTAAGGTTTACAGCCCGATGCTGGAAACAATGATTGATATGAAGCGGGAAGAAGCCGAAATTCTCGGTTACGAAACCCATCCGTACAATGCATTGCTCGATTTGTATGAACCCGGAGCAAAGACTGATGAGCTTGATGTGTTGTTCAAAGAGGTTCGCTCTAACTTAGTGGATTTTGTAAAAGAAATTGCCGCAAAGCCACAAGTGCGCACCGATTTTCTGAAACGCAATTTTCCATACCAGCCGCAATGGGATTTCGGAATTGATATGCTGAAGCAGATGGGTTATGATTTTGATGCCGGTCGGCAAGATGTATCGCCTCATCCGTTCACCACGAACTTCAGTATGCAGGATGTTCGTGTTACTACGCGGGTAAATGAAAATGATTTCAGCACCATGCTGTGGAGTTGCATTCACGAGGGCGGACATGCATTGTACGAGCAGGGATTACTGGTGGAGAATTATGGACTTCCATTGGGAGAAGCAGTGTCGCTCGGCATACATGAATCGCAATCGCGCTTGTGGGAGAACCTTGTTGGAAGAGGGTACAGTTACTGGAAAAATAATTTTCCGAAACTGAAAAATGTGTTTGCGGATTCGCTGAAAAATGTGAGCGATAAAGATTTTTATAAAGCCATTAATAAAGTTGAGCCATCATTTATTCGTGTGGAAGCCGATGAACTCACTTATCATTTTCACATAATGGTGCGGTTTGAAATTGAAAAAGGATTGATGGATAAAAGCATTCAGGTGAAAGACCTTTCAGAAATCTGGAACGAGCGCTACAAAGAATATTTGAATGTGGATGTGCAAAGTGATAATAAGGGAGTGCTGCAGGATATACACTGGAGCCACGGAAGCATTGGTTATTTCCCCACTTACTCACTCGGTAGTTTTTATGCCGTGCAGTTTTTTAATCAGGCCGCTAAAGAAATTGCGGGATTGAACGAGCAGATTGAAAAAGGTGAACTGTTACAGTTAAGAGAATGGCTGCGCGAGAAAATACATGTGCATGGTCGCCGTTACACTGCGCGGGAATTGTGCGTGCGCATTACAGGCGAGCCGCTGAACTTCAAACATTTTATGAATTACGCAAGGAAAAAGTATGAGGGGATTTATAGCTGATTTTTCTTCCTTCTGTTAGTTGTCCAGAAAATTCCGGCAATACCGGTCAGTACCATTAGCACCGCAATAATTTCGGCCTGAGTAGGAGAGATGCCAAAAAAATGATACTGCGAGTTCACACGAATCTGCTCAATCGAAAACCGTTCGATGCCATTTAATATTAAGTAGATGCTGAACAGCAAACCGGCGGTGGTAATGCGCTTGCGCAAAAACCAAAGCACCCCGAAAATAAATAAACACATGAGCACTTCGTAAAATGGAGTTGGGAAAACAGCAACCGGTAATTCATAACAATGGCGGCCAATGCAATTCGGAATTTCAACCCCTTCGTTAATTACATTGTGCGGAAACTTGTAAGCCCACATCCAGTCGGGCAAAAAAGAAAGAGCTGCTGGTTTTGGTGCGGTGTTATTAATTCCCCAATCGCCATCGCCGGCAAGCTGGCAACCAATGCGCCCAACCGCATAGCCGAGTATTAGTGTTGGGGCCATTGCATCAGCCATATGAATAACCGGAATTTTATTTTTAATGCAGTAATAAATAATGGCTGCGGCCGCAAGTATTAATCCGCCATACCAGGTTAATCCGCTGAACGATATCATTGCTTCAATCGGATGCTCCATAAAGAACGACGGGTTTTCTAAGTTGTCGAAAATCTTTGCGCCAATCAACCCGAAAATGGCCGCATAAATAACAATCTCACTCACCAATTGACTTGGATATAATTGTATGCTCTCAGTTTTCGGTTCAGATAATTGTTGTTTTTTCTTCTCATAATACTTGGAGTAGGCAAAAAATGCAGCAATGGCAATTCCGCCAATCCAGCTTCCCTGCATGGAGAAAACAAATGCCTGCGGGTTGGCAGTGAAAATGGAGAGATTGAAAAAGATTCCTATCACTTTAAATCCAATGAGAAAACCCATTAGGCCATTCAGTACCAATTCAAATGGTGTGGCAGGTGTTCCAACAATAGTGCTTCTGATAATGGGTTGCAGCAATCCTTGTTTTTCTTTTCGCGCCAGTTCTTTGAACAAGATATATGCAGCGGATAAAAAAGCCAGCGCCATCATTAACCCGAACATTTGAAAAATATAGAGGAACGATAAATCAATTCCCGTTAAACTTTTTACTAAATCACCAAGCGTAGGATACATTTATTTAAAATGAAAAATGAAAAATTAATAATTAAAAATGGTTTGTCAGTTCGGTATTGGTAGTGCTCACTTTATCACCCGAAATTATTTCTCCTATCACATAATCATCTTCAGCTGAAATAAGTTTAACGGAAAAAATATTATTTATTAACGAAGAGTGATAAGGAACCTTAACCTTTATGTAATTATCGCTGAAACCTTCGAGCAGTCCATTGTGTTCATCTGATTCAAACAATACAATTCGTGTTGTGCCAATATGTTCAGCATAAAAATGATTTCGTTTTTTTTCAGAAAGTTGGCGAAGAATTTTATTCCGTTCCTGACGAATGCGCATTGGAATTTTTTCGGTCATCAAAGCCGCTTCAGTATTCGCCCGTTCAGAGTAAGTGAACACATGCAGGTACGAAACATCAAGCGACAAAAGAAAATCAACAGTTTCGTTAAACAGTTCGTCTGTTTCACCGGGGAAACCAACAATCACATCCACACCAATGCATGCATGAGGCATCACACTTTTTATTTTTTCAACCCGACTCACATAAGTATCGCGCAGATAACGGCGCTTCATGTTTTTTAAAACCTCATCAGAACCTGATTGTAAGGGAATATGAAAATGAGGCATGAAACTTTTTGATTTCGAAACAAAATCAATCATTTCATCTTTTAATAAATTGGGTTCAATGGACGAAATTCTGAACCGGTCAATGTCAGTTTCAGCATCTAATGCTTGAATGAGTTCAAAGAAATTTTCGTTTCGTGAATTGTCGGCTGCATTAATTCCGAAATCGCCAATGTTTACTCCGGTCAGCACAATTTCTTTTACCCCAGCTTTTTCCAGTTCTTTCGCTTGAATAACAACATTGGCTGTTGAATCGCTACGGCTTTTTCCACGGGCCAATGGAATGGTGCAATAGGTACAGGAATAATCGCAACCATCCTGCACTTTCAGAAAGGCACGGGTTCTTTCGCCCAACGAGTAACTGCTTTTAAAAAAATTTACTTCGCTTATATCGCAACTGAAGAAAACGGCTTTTTCGCCATGTACCTTTTCTTCAGGTAATTGTTCAAAATATTTTGCAAGATTAAACTTGTCGTTAGTACCAACTACCAGGTCAACTCCTTCAATAGAGGCAATTTCTTCAGGTTTTAGTTGAGCGTAACAACCAACCACTACAATTTTTGCATCGGGAGAATTACGGAGGGCACGCTTAACTATAGTTCGTGTTTCCTTATCAGCATTTTCAGTAACCGAACAGGTGTTTATTAAATAAATATTGGCGGCGTCATCAAACTTCACTTTGTTGTACCCTTCTTTTTCAAGATTACGGGCAATGGTTGAGGTTTCTGCAAAGTTGAGTTTGCAGCCAAGGGTGTGATAAGCAATGGTTTTACTTTTTTCAGTCACGCGGGCAAAAGTAATCGAAGTGCGCTAATTGACTTCTTCAGAAAATGGTAGGCGGTTTAAAGGAAGAGTCTTCGACAAGCTCAGACTGACAGTATTAAAAAGTGTCAATGTCACACTGAGCTTGTCGAAGTGTTTTTTTCCGAAGAAGTCAAATCTGTTTTTACTGTTCAATTACAATTGCATTCTTATTTTGCGCCCCCTTAAAATAAATTTTTCAGTTCACACAATAATTTTCACTAACCAAAGTTACAGTGCAATTAATCCCTCATTTGAAAACACCATTTACCCTGCTTTTAATTATTATTTATTCTTGCGTAAGTATGTTTCTGCCTTCGTGTAATATTATTAACCCTTCTGAAAAAATACCTGCTTATATTCAAATTGATTCTCCGGCTTTTCAAATTAAAAACAGCACACAAGGAACCAGTTCTCAAAAAATTACAGATTCTTGGGTATATGTAAATTATAATCTGCAGGGAGTTTATGAAATGCCGAAAAAGTTTCCGGTGTTGGAGACAGGCACGCAGGAAATAATTGTAGCTGCCGGTGTAATTCAAAATGGAGTTGCAGGAACAAGAATCGCTTATCCTTTTTTTAACCCTGACACATTTGTTGTAAACCTGCAATCGAAAGAAACTTACCATTTTAAACCAACTTTTACCTATAAGGATAGTGTCGACTTTTTATTAAATGAAGATTTTGAATCAGGAAATAAATTCGTAAAATTAGGTGGCGATACCACATTAATTCGGTTGAATGATTTTAATGTTTTTGAAGGAACTTGGTGTGGCTTAATAAAATTAGATTCAGTTTCAGTAGGAGCTGAGTGTAATTCAACAGATACATATCCGTTTAATAATAATGGCTCCCAGGTTTATATTGAATTGAATTATAAGTGTAATCAAAAATTTGAAATCGGAGTCCTTGCTAATACCAATGGAAGTTCCATCAAATTTTACAACTGGAACATTACTCCAAAAGATAACTGGAGTAAAATATATTTAAATCTCACAGAAGTTTTGCAATCGATAATTCCTGATAACTATGGTGTATTAATCAGGGTTGAAAAGGACTCTTCGGTTACAACAAGTAATGTTTATATTGATAACTTAAAACTAATTACATTTCTTTGAAACCTTACATCCGCGCCGGAATTTTAAGATATGTGTTCGCTGATATTTTCAGCACACTCATCGGCTGGATGTTGTTCTTTCTTTTCCGAAAAATTTATATCGAACATTTCTCATGGAGCGATGTGGATGAATTAGTTGCCGACCAGAAATTTTTTCTCGGCATCATCATCATTCCGATTTGCTGGGTATTATTATTCTGGATGCTTGGTTTTTACACTAACATTTATCGCAAGTCGCGCATCAACGAACTCGCAAAAACTTTTTTAGTGATTGGCTTCGGTGTCATCATTTTATTTTTCACGGTAATGATTGACGACCGCATTGTGAATTACCGCGACTACTATATTGCTGTCGGTTTTCTTTTGCTGTCGCAATTTTTATTAACCGGAATATTTCGCTCCATCATTCTTAATAATGCAAAGCGACAATTGCACAATAGAAAAGTCGGATTCAATACTTTAATTATTGGTGGAAACATAAGAGCGATTGAAATATTTAAAGAAATAACCAAGGACAATTCGCAGGGCTACAATGTGGTTGGCTTCGTGGACACAAACGGAAACTCGACGAACGGACTCGCAGACCATTTAACTTGTCTAGGGAAATTAAATCAACTGCAACAATTGATTGCCGAACATCAGGTGGAAGAAGTGATTATTGCCATTGAAACTTCGGAGCATCCGCGATTGAACAGCATCATTAATTTATTAGTGAACCGGAATGTGATTATCAAATTGATTCCCGACACTTACGATATTCTCAGTGGATCTGTAAAAATGAATCAGTTGTTAGGTGCTGCGTTTATAGAAATTTATCCGGAACTAATGGCGCAGTGGCAATATAATTTCAAGCGAATGGAAGATATTTTCGTTTCAATTATTGTAATGATTTTATTGTCGCCGGTTTATTTGTTCTGCATGTTGCGTGTGAAGTTTTCTTCGCCGGGAAAAATATTTTATCGTCAGCAACGAATCGGATTGCACGGAAAGCCATTCACGATTTATAAATTCCGTTCGATGTATGAAGATGCAGAGAAAGACGGTCCCGCATTATCGCGACACGATGATGAACGGATTACCCCATTCGGAAAAGTGATGCGCAAGTGGCGGCTCGATGAGTTGCCGCAATTTTACAATGTGCTGAAAGGCGAAATGAGTTTGATTGGTCCACGACCGGAGCGGCAATTTTATATTGACCAGTTGGTGCAGTCCACTTCCGATTATGTAAATATTCAGCGCGCAAAACCCGGCATCACTTCTTATGGCATGGTGAAATTCGGTTATGCTTCTTCTCTCGATGAAATGGTACACAGAATGAAATTCGATTTGTTGTATATTGAAAACATGTCACTCATGCTCGATTTCAAAATCATGATTTACACTGTAAAAACTATCTGGCAGGGAAAAGGAAAATAGTTTTGAAATGATTATTATTTATTTGCAATCACGATATAATATTGCCGCATGAAAAAATGGTTTGCTGCAAATAAGCAATCAATTATTTTTTGGTTTAAACGGGTAGGTGTAATCGGATTTTTATTTTTTCTGATTAAAGGGTTGATATGGATTGCACTCGGATATGTGATATTTAAGTGATTGAAAAAAATTTCAAAGCATTTTCAATTCTGAAATTTCTTCGTTTACATCCAGTAAATACTCTCCACCCAAAATCAATGCGCGGTTATCGTTTTCATGACCCGCAGGAAAACCAAAGCAAACAGGGTATTCATAATCTCTCACTGCTTCCATAATAATTTCTTCAGCAGTTTTTCCAAATGGTTTTGCATCATCAAGATTTTTCATTTTAGTTAAATGACCTACCACAAGCCCTGCAAGATTTTCCAACTTTCCACTTCGCTTCATCCATTGTAACATGCGGTCGAAGTGATAGAGATATTCATCTACATCTTCGATAAATAAAATTTTATCGTCTGTGTCAATATCAGAATCAGTTCCTGAAAGATTCTGTAGCAGCGAAAGATTTCCGCCGCATAAAATTCCTTCTTCCTTCCCGAACTTATTCAGCGGATGAGAATTGAATTTGTAAGAAACATTTTCTCCAAAAAGTAAATCGCGTAAGCTCTCTAATGAATCTTCTGTATTTTCTTTAAAACTCAGCGGCATGGTTGAATGAACCGAAGCGATATTATATACACTTAATAGATGCGAATGAAGAACAGTTATATCGCTGTAGCCACAAATCCATTTTGGTTTTTTAGAAAATTTTCTGAAATCAATATCATCGATGAAGCGAACAGTTCCGTAACCACCGCGAGCACATATAATTGCTTTCACCGAATCGTCATCTAATTGAGTTTGAAAATCTGCAAGTCGCTCTTCATCAGTTCCCGCAAATTGAAATGCTTCTTTTCCGATTGTGCTTCCCAAAACTACTTCTAATCCCCAACCTTTTATTGTATCAATTGCAAAATGAATTTCTTCCTGCGAAATTTTTCTTGCTGTTGCAACTAAGGCAACTTTGTCACTTGATTTTAATTTTTGGGGCGTAATACTTTTTTCCATCAGGGCGAAATATAAAGTGCAACTTGGTGCATCCGTGTTATTTTTATTTCACAAAAAAAACCTTCATGAATAATTTTTACAAAACACTTTCAATTTTTGCTTTATCTGTTCTGATAAGTTTGAATTCAAAAGCGCAATGCACTTATATAATTCCTGCCGATGTGCATGTCATTTCAAATGATACAAGTATTAATAATTCATTTATTCCAACGGACAAATTTTTAATTTGCCCTACAGTCACACTAACTGTTTATGGAAACTCTACGGCCAATAATAAATTTTATCTCGAAAGTGGGGCAACAATAATTTTCAGCGATTCAATGGGAGCAACACCTTATGGCATGTTTAAAATTTATCTGAAGAGCGGTGCCGCACTTCATTACAATGCAAGTTCCAATGTTTCATTTCCGTTTCTTGATACTTTAGTGTGGGAGCCCGGAGCGATTTTAATTGATACCGGAAGTTTGTTTTACGACACAACGATTTGCAATCCATTGGTGTTTGATTATTCATTAATCGGTGGAACTCCATGTGGAACTTTATTTTCCAATAATATTTCAGAACAAAATTCATATAATATTTTTCCGAATCCATTTATTGATCATTTGAATATGAGTTTTCAAAATTCAGTAGTTAAAAATTCTGAAATGATTATTTATAATTTTTTAGGAGAGGAATTGGAACATTTTTATTTGAATAATGCAATCACTTCCGAAATAAATATGAAAAATACTTGGAGCGGAATTGCGATTCTCGAAATCAGAAATAAGAATGGGGAAATTCATTTTGAAAAAATTATCCGACAATAAATTTTTCACTCATTTTTCCATGCAAAACACAGAGCCGAAATCTCATCTGCAGCAAATTCATACAACTTACATTAATATCGTTTGCTTTTTCCTGATGTTGTTCTTTGGATTTATTGGTGGGTGGCTACCGATGTATAGTTACTGGAAAAATATTTCGTGGGAATTAGCAAATACATCCTTTATTACCGGTTGTGTTTTGTCAAGTGTTCAGCTTGCTGATAAAAAATGGCTGATTCCATCGGCCGGATTTGTTTTGATTTCAATATCCTTTATTGGATTTTTACACTGATTCCATGTGATACTCCCGAAAAAATTCAGGAGGTCGCCAAGAATGTAATCCTCATAATTCCTTCCATGATAATGATAAGTTCTTATCGCCCGTTTCCGGTTTGGGTTCGGCTATTCGGCTTCTGTGCCTGCATTCCATACATCCTGATTTTAGTTCTTGCAAAATCAGAAATAGAACAAGGGTACTTTCAGTTGTTGCTTGGATTAGGATATTTTCTGATTGAAGTTACAGCTGTATCATGGGGAATTTATTTTCTTAAAATCCTCAATGCGGATCGAAAAAAATAATTTCCACATAACTGAGTAACTGTAATATGTATTTTACAATCTGCAATCGTTAATCCACGATTATATTTATCGGCGAAACAATAGAGTGATTTTATTTGATGGAGAATAAGTGGAAACGATATACTGTTACAGCTGCCCTGCCTTATGCAAATGGTGGAATTCACCTTGGACATTTAGCTGGTGCCTACCTTCCTGCTGATACTTATGCGCGGTACCGTCGCTTGAAGGGTGATGATGTATTATATATCTGCGGAAGCGATGAACATGGAGTGCCAATTACACTTGGTGCTCGTAAGGAAGGGATTACACCGCAGCAGTTTGTTGATAAGTATCACTCGTTGATGAAAAATTCTTTTGCGGAGTTTGGAATTTCATTCGATATCTATTCAAGAACTTCAAATAAAATTCATCACGAAACCGCGCAACAATTTTTTTTGGATTTATATAACAAGGGAGTTTTTACTGAAGAAACATCGCAGCAGTTGTATGATGAACAGGAAAAAATGTTTCTGGCAGACAGGTACATCATGGGCACTTGTCCGGTTTGCGGAAATGAAAAAGCGTATGGCGACCAATGCGAAAAATGCGGAAGTAGTTTATCACCAAAAGATTTAAAGAATCCTGTATCAGTTTTAAGTGGCAATGTTCCGGTCATGAAGGAAACAAAACACTGGTACCTGCCACTACAAAATTATGAGCCGTGGTTGCGCGAATGGATTTTAGACAATCATAAAGACGATTGGAAAACCAATGTGTATGGTCAGTGTAAAAGCTGGCTCGATGGAGGATTACAACCACGCGCAATGACCCGCGACTTGGATTGGGGAGTTAAAGTTCCATTGCCAGGTTCAGAACACAAAGTTTTGTATGTATGGTTCGATGCGCCTATTGGTTACATAAGTGCAACAAAGGAATTGAAACCAAACGATTGGGAAAAATATTGGAAAGACAAAGACACACGATTGTTACACTTCATCGGGAAAGACAATATAGTTTTTCATTGCATCATATTTCCAACCATACTTCATTCGCATGGCGAATACATTGTTCCCGATAATGTTCCGGCAAATGAGTTTTTGAATTTAGAAGGAGAAAAACTTTCTACCTCGCGCAACTGGGCAGTATGGCTCCACGATTACTTAAAAGATTTTCCTGGCATGCAGGACACGCTTCGGTATGTATTAACTTCCATTGCACCTGAAACAAAGGACAGTGATTTTACCTGGAAAGATTTTCAGGACAGACACAATAATGAACTAGTTGCTATTCTCGGAAATTTCGTGAATCGAACAATGGTGCTCACCCATAAATTTTATAACGGAAAAATTCCAGTATACGGAAATTTAACTGAGAGCGACCGTGAATTAATTGCATCAATAAAAGTAGCTCAACAAAATATTTGTGACTCGCTGGAAAAATTTCGTTTCCGTGAGGCGCTTCAGGAATTAATGAATCTTGCTCGAGCAGGAAATAAATATTTAACAGATAACGAACCCTGGAAAATTGTAAAGTCAAACGAAGAACGATGTGCCACAGTGATGTATCTCTCAATTGAAATTACAGCTTATCTCGCCCAACTTATGCAGCCATTTCTGCCGGTAGCAGCTGAGAAAACACTGAGCATGTTAAATCTTCCGAAGAAAAACTGGAGTGCTGAATTGAAAGGACAATTGATTCATCCCGGTCATCAATTAAATGAAGCAGGATTAATGTTCAGAAAAATTGAGGATGAAGAAATAACAGCCCAGGTTGAAAAATTAAAAGCCAATCAAAAACAAGTTGTATTGCAAACTGAACCCAAAAATCCTGAATCTGAAATAGCTAACTCAGTAATTAATTATGATGATTTTGCTAAACTTGAGTTGAGAGTAGGAACGGTAACTGCTGCCGAGAAAGTTAAGAAAGCTGATAAATTGTTGCAGTTGACAATTGACATGGGAAATGAAGTTCGTACCATTGTTTCTGGAATAGCTGAACATTATACTCCAGAGCAGATGATTGGAAAACAAGTAAGCGTTGTTGCCAACCTTGCGCCGAGAAAAATAAAGGGCATTGAATCAAAAGGAATGATTTTGATGGCAGAAGATGCCGATGGAAAATTAAAAATCGTTTCGCCTGCAGAAACGGTAAATTCCGGAAGCAAAATATCCTGATTACAATATGCTGATTTCAGAAAACATTTCGCTTCTTCCTTTTAACACTTTTCATATTGATGTCAAAGCAAAATATTTTGCTGATGTAAAAAATGAAAATGATTTCAGCGAATTATTGCAAGAAGAAAAATTCCGCTCGCAACAAAAATTAATTCTCGGAGGTGGCAGCAATATTCTTTTCACAAAAAACTTTGATGGCATTGTTGTGAAAAATTCTTTCACTGGAATTTCTATAGTGAAGGAAGATGAAAATTATGTGTGGGTAAAAGCAGCGGCAGGAGAAGTGTGGCATCAGTTTGTGTTGTGGTGCATTGAAAAAAATCTCGCAGGACTTGAAAATCTCTCGCTCATTCCGGGGCAGGTTGGAGCAGCACCCATGCAAAATATAGGAGCGTATGGGGTAGAGATAAAAGATGTGTTTGATGAATTGGAAGCAGTTGAAATTGTGACTGGCGAAAAGGTGAATTTCAAAAATGCTGAATGTGAATTCGGTTATCGCGAAAGTGTTTTCAAAAACAAATTCAAAAATCAATTCCTGATTTCTGCTGTAACATTTCGTTTAAATAAAATTCCAAAATTCAATGTCAACTACGGTGATATTAAAATGACATTGGATGAAATGCGTGTGAACGAACTCACCATAAAAGCAGTGAGTGATGCAGTTATAAAAATCCGCACTTCGAAATTACCTGACCCAAAAGTTTTAGGTAATGCAGGAAGTTTTTTCAAAAATCCGGTAATCACAAAAGAGGAGTTTGATATTTTCATTTCGAAAAATCCATTGGCTAATAACTATCCGCAAAAAGACGGAACGGTAAAAGTTCCTGCTGGTTGGCTGATTGAGCAATGTGGTTGGAAAGGAAAAATTGTTGGCCACACCGGCTCTCACAAATCACAGGCATTGGTATTAGTTAATTATGGTGGCGCAACCGGAAACGAAGTGTATCAACTCGCACTCGATATTCAGAAATCAGTTCACGATAAATTCGGAATTACTATTCAGCCGGAAGTTAATCTGGTTTGATTTTCCCTAAAAAATAATTTTTGCACTGTAACTTTTTCGTCCTTCTGCATTCTCTTATAAATTTTATTTATGATGAAGAGATTGTTGCTCGTTTCGGTTTTTGTTTGTGCGATTAATTTTTCTCAGGCACAAAACCTCACACAGGTTATTCGCGGAACGGTGATTGATAAAAATGTAAAGAATGAATTGATAGGTGCCACTGTTACACTTCCATCCACTTCACCCATGCTTGGTACAGTAACAGATGTAAACGGAAATTTCAGAATTGATAATGTACTTGCCGGAACTTATACCATTCGTGTTTCATACATCGGTTACAAACCACTGGATATTCCGAATGTGCAGGTGAACACAGGTAAAGAAACAGTACTGACAATAGAGCTGGAAGAAAATATTATTCAGGGAAATGAAATAATTGTAACAGCCGACAAACGAAAAGATCAACCACTGAATGAACTTTCAACTGTGAGCGCCCGCACTTTTTCGGTGGAAGAAACCCAACGATATGCGGCGGCAGTAAACGACCCCGGAAGAATGGTTACCTCATTTGCCGGAGTGGTTTCAACCGATGATGGAAATAATAAAATTTCCATTCGAGGCAATTCACCCAACGGTTTGTTGTGGCGAATGGAAGGAATTGATATTCCGAATCCGAATCATTTTTCAGGTGTAGGAACATCGGGCGGCGGCATTTCAATTCTCAGTGCGCAGTTGCTTTCCAATTCTGATTTCATCAGTGGCGCATTTGCGGCAGAGTATGGCAATGCGCTCTCCGGAGTTTTCGATTTGAAATTGCGAAAGGGAAACAATGAGAAAAATGAATTCACTGCGCAGGCAAGTGTGCTCGGATTGAGTTTCGCGGCTGAAGGTCCGTTCAAAAAAAATTATGGTGGTTCATATCTCGTGAATTACCGATACTCAACGCTTGGAATATTAAGCAAATTGGGTGTGCTGGATATTGGTGGTGTTACCACTTTTCAGGATTTATCATTCAATGTTTTTCTTCCAACAAAAAAAGCCGGATACTTCAGCTTGTTTGGAATTGGTGGATTGAGTGCACAGAATTTTAAAGCGATTGCTGACACTGCTGAATGGGAACATTTTTATGATCGACTCGGCAGCACATTTTTTTCCAACACAGGTGTAACAGGTTTTACTCACTCTTATATTTTTAATTCGAAAGCATACTTGCGCACTTCAGTTTCAATATCAGGAGAAGGAAAAGGATACAATGAAAATTATACTGATGATGAACTGAATCTTGTTAAAACCGATGATGAATCATTTCAAATCATTAAGCAGTCTGCATCATCAGTTCTCAATTATAAATTCAATTCGAAACTTTTGTTGCGAACCGGATTCTCGCAAACACGAAGCAGTTTTAAATTGAAGAGCGAGCGGAGTGCGGTTCCCGGTGATGAATTAATTACAGAAGTTGATGGAAGCGGCGAAGCTTATGACTCGCAGATTTTTGCGCAGGTGAAGTACAGCATCAGCAATAAATTTTCAGTGAATGCCGGATTACACGCAATGTATCTATGGTTGAACAATAAAAATTCCATTGAGCCACGCGCTTCATTGAAATATGATATTGGCGAAAAGCAAAGCTTCAGTATCGGATATGGTTTACATAGTCAGCAACAACCAATCGGTTTATACTTTGCTCAGGCGATTGATGCAAATGGAAAAAAATTTTATCCAAACCGTGATTTGAATTTTACAAAAGCGCACCACTTGGTTTTATCTTACAATTACTTGCTTGGTCAGAATCTCAGAATCAAAACAGAATTTTATTATCAGTGGTTATTTGATGTACCTGTCAGTAATGATTCATCTACTTCATTCTCCATGTTGAATCAGGCCGAAGGATTTATTTCTGAAAAGCTAATCAATAACGGAACAGGAACTAACCGAGGAATGGAATTCACACTCGAAAAATTTTTATCCAATCGTTTTTATTACTTGCTATCATTTTCATTGTATGAATCGAAATACAAAGGTTCGGATGGCATTGAACGCAACACCCGCTACAATGGAAATATGGCCGGAAGTTTTACAGCAGGGAAAGAATTTATGTTGTCAAAAAAACCGGAGGCAACCATTCTTGGCTTCAATACAAAAATTCTTTATTCAGGTGGTTATCGTTTTACTCCCATTGATTTGGAAGCATCCATTGCTTCCGGACGAACCATTGAAACTGAGAACAGTGCTTTCAGTAAACAAAATCCTGCCTATTTCAGAATCGATGCGGCCATAAGTTTAAAGCGCAACAAGCCGAATCATACCACCATTTTATCACTTGATGTTCAGAATGCCACTAACCGGAAAAATGTTTTTGGTCAGTATTTCGAACCGCAGAAACAGTCAATAGTCACTTATTACCAAACGAGCATTATTCCTGTTTTGAGTTATAAAGTGGAATTTTAATTTCTAAAACGAACTGTGAAAAAAATATTTTTTCGTTCTGCCGTAACTTTTTCGTCCTTTTGCATTTATAGTATAAACAACTTTTAAAATGAAACGGATAAATTCTATTTACTCTCTCCTGATTTTAGTCATTGTTACTACTTCCTGTCGCCGCGAAAATTTTCCATGCATAAAGGGAAAAGGCAGTGTGCAAACACAAACCCGCGATGTGAGTGGCTATTCGAGAATTGAATTTCAAACAGAAGGAACAGTTTACATTTCGGTGGATACTTTCTACTCATTGAAAATTGAAGCGCAACAAAATATTATTGATGATATGCAAACTGAACTGAATGGTAATTCGCTGAAAATTTATAACAAACATTGTCTGAAAAATCACGAGCCGATAAAAATTTATATCACTACTCCTTCATTAGATGGAATTGATTTAAGTGGTTCAGGAAATTTGATTGTGTCGTCAAAAATTGAAGCAACGGATTTTGATTTAAATGTGAGCGGCTCAGGTGATATTGAATTGCAGGATAGTTTAATCAGCAATTCTGTTACAACAACTATCAGCGGTTCAGGCAGCATGAAAATGATTGCGGTTTGTAATTCACTCACCGGAAAAATAAGTGGTTCAGGAAATATCACTGTTACAGGCGCAA
>BJGQ01000017.1:46902-59222 GCA_014190575.1 Bacteroidota bacterium
CTGATTCAGGAAAGAAGAGAAGCCGCGATGAAAGCCATTAAAAAATTAAGTGCTGAAGAGCTCGAGCTGATTGAAATGCGATACTTCGAAAAAAGAAGTTTCGCCGAAGTGGCAGAGATAAAAGGAATGACCGAGAATAACGCGAAAGTAAAAGTGCACCGCATATTGGAGCGGCTGCGCAAACAATTATCAACCCAGGTAAAAGCAGCGTAACATGACGAAGATAAAATTCAAATTTCACCAGAAACCTTTGAGCGACGAGCAAATCAGTTCGTTCAAAAATTTCGATTCGTTGATGACTGCTTTTGTTGCAGCACCAAAACCATCATTGCAATACCGATTTATACACAACCGATTTTTCATTTACACAACAGGAATCATGAGCGGAATAATTATTACATCATTAGTTGCCACTTTGTTTTTTAATCAAAATGCTTCAGTTAAAAATCAAATTGCTGCAACGGATATTAATCAAACAAAAACCAAAACTGTAGTTCAATCTGAGGACAGAAAAAATTCTACAAGCATTACAATTTCATTAAGTAAAAAGGTTGACTTGAATCAAGCTTCTGAAAAAATAAATTCAGTTGAAGCTAATAATACAGAGAGTGAAAAAAATTCCGTTTCAAAAAGATCAAACAGTATTACCAATGAGTTAAAACTTACTGATGCAAAAAATAAAAATCAATCAAGCAAAAATTTGTTAAGCGGTTCAAATAAAATTGCTTCAGTTAATAATTCAACATCAAAATCAAATGAAAAAGAATTGAATTCAATTACATCAGGAATTCAAGCAGAAAAAGAAAAGGAAAATTTAATTTCTGATTCTGAAAAAAGTGAAAATGAAGATTCGATATTCTCAAAAAATACCTTTGAAAAGAAATCATTTGATATTCCTTTAGGAGGAATTGGAAAAATTACAGATGAAACCAAAAGCGTTAAAGTGGAAAATATTACTGAAGAAGTTTCAATTGATAACAAACAAAAAAGTTCGCCTACAACTCCGGTTTTTATTTCTGAATCCAGTGATACTGGTTCACAAAATACTACTGAGTTAGATGATTCTTCAAAAAAGAAATTGCAATTATTAAATACTGAGATGGCAAATAAAGTGGTTGATATTTCAAGAGATATTACTGACGAATCAAAAGATTCTTATCAATGGATGCGCGCAAAACTCAACGGAGTTTTTGCAAGTAGGTATCACGACAAACGACAAACAACGCATGATACTGTGAGTAATCAGAATCGTGCAGCACAGGTTTCTTTTCTTTATCCCATTGGTTCGAATGGAATTATTTCCGGTAAGTATTCAAATGTTTTTTCATTCAATATTCTCAGTGGTTATAATGGAGGAGTAAATGGATTTGAACTCGGGGGCCTGGTGAACATCGATCGGAAAAATATGAATGGTTTACAAATCGCCGGACTCACCAATGTGGTTTTCGGAAATGCAAATGGGTTGCAACTCGGCGGATTGGTAAATCACGCGCGCAATGTAAATGGCGCACAAATAGGTGGACTGGTAAACACATCACTGGGTTCGGTTGATGGAACACAAATAGGAGGGCTTGTGAATTATGCACTCGACTCCATAAACGGCGCACAGATTAGCGGTATCGCAAATGTTTCTACAACATCGCACAGTGTAAACGGAACTCAGATTGGTGGAATTACCAATCTTTCGTTGGGAAAAATGAATGGCTCACAAATTTCCGGAATTGTGAATGTTGCTAATAAATTAAATGGTTTTCAAATCGGATTAATAAATGTGGGAGTGAAAGTGGCTGGAATGCAAATCGGGCTTATTAATATTTCTGATTCCCTGAAAGGAGTTCCTATCGGATTGATTTCTATTTCACGAAACGGATTGTTTCATGTGGATGTTTTCAATACTGATTTCAGCAACATAAATGCAAGTGTGCGCTTGGGTTCGAAAGCATTTTATAATATTTTTTCCATTGGTGTTTCTCCGAATACAACAGATGGAAATCGTTATTCATTCGGATATGGAATTGGAACACACATCGATATCAGCAAAAAATTCTTTACCAATATTGATGCGGTTGCATGGAATGTGCACTACAATAATTTTAATGACTGGAGTACCGGAATAAATATGATTAATCAGTTGCGCATTCTTCCGGGCTGGCAAATCACAAAGGGAATTGGCTTGTATGCAGGGCCGTGTTTAAATGTGGAAGTGCTTCACGACTCCTATAATTCCGCTGTAAAATCTCACTTGTATAGCGGCCATGGTGGCGGCACAACAGGAGTAAATGGTTGGATTGGCTGGACTGCAGGGTTGCAGTTTTTTTAACTAAAAATATTTTTGCATCTTTTCTGAAAATAAATTCTAGAACTGCTGTGGTATCCCCGCCCAGAATCGAACTGGGATCAAAAGTTTAGGAAACTTCTATTCTATCCGTTGAACTACGGGGACAAAAATTCTTGACTACAAAAATATCAGAAAGAAACGATGATTCCTTTTTCTACAAAATTCCATTTCTGAATTTTGTTTTTATTTTCATTCCAAAATTTATTGAATGAATGTGCTCATGAAATCGTCATCTGAAATTCTTAAAAAACATTTTGGTTACGATTCATTTCGTCCGCTGCAAGAAGAAATAATTTCTGAACTGCTGAATGGAAAAGATGCAATGGTGCTGATGCCAACCGGTGGAGGAAAAAGCTTGTGCTTTCAAATTCCGGCTTTGATGATGGAAGGAACTGCATTAATTATTTCACCGCTCATTTCACTAATGAAGGACCAAGTGGATGCTTTGCGCACAAATGGAATCAGTGCATCGTTCATCAATAGCAGCATGAACCGCGATGAAGAAAATATGGCGATAGAAAAATGTATGCGAGGCGAAACAAAACTGCTTTATCTCTCACCTGAAAGAGCAATGGCAGATTTGAAAGGATGGCTGCCACGACTTAAGTTAAGTTTAATTGCTATTGATGAAGCGCATTGTGTTTCGCAGTGGGGTCATGATTTTCGTCCGGTTTATAAAGTGTTACACCAACTGCGCGAAAGCTTTTCTAATGTTCCGTTAATTACACTTACTGCCACTGCTGATAAACTCACGCGAATCGATATTCTTTCGTTGCTCGGTTTGCGTTCACCAAAACAATTTGTCTCGTCATTCGACCGCCCAAATATTTCGCTCGCAGTAAAATTCGGAATGAACAAGCGCGATAAAATCCGGGATATTTATCAATTCATTACAAAACATAAAAACGAAAGCGGAATTATTTATTGCACTTCACGCGCTAGCACTGAAGAAGTTGCATTGGACTTAAAAGAATTGGGCATCGATGCAAAGTGTTACCACGCAGGTATGTCGAGCGACGATAGAACTAAAGTGCAGGAAGATTTTATCAATGATGAAGTGCAGGTGGTGTGTGCCACCATTGCATTCGGGATGGGAATAGATAAAAGTAATGTGCGCTTTGTGTTACACTACAATTTACCTAAAGCACTTGAAAATTATTTTCAGGAAATCGGTCGTGGCGGTCGCGATGGTTTAAAATGCGACGCCATTTTATATTTCAGTATTGGCGATTTGATAATGCTGCGAAAGTTTGCCGAAGAAAGTGGTCAGCCACAAATTAATTTGGAGAAGCTCGAGCGCATGAAGGAATATGCGGAAGCACAAATTTGCCGCAGAAAAATTTTATTAAATTATTTCGGAGAAAATCTGAGAGAGCACTGCAACAACTGCGATGTATGCGGCAACCCGCCAAAACATTTTGATGGAAAGCTGATTGCACAAAAAGCATTGAGTGCACTAAAGCGGATAGAATTGGAAGGAAAAAAAGTTGGTGGAAATTTATTGATAGATGTATTGCGTGGAATGCGGAATCAGGAAGTGCTGTTGCCTGGATTGGAAAAAATAAAAACTTACGGAGCCGGTGCTGATATGAGTGCGAAAGAATGGAGTCATTACATTTTACAAATGATTCAAATCGGTTTAATGGAAATTGCATATGACGATAGAAACACTTTGCGCATTACTTCATTCGGTGATTTGGTTTTGAAAGGAACTGTTACTCTTAGTTTAGTGATTCCAACAATTGAAGAAACTAAAATCAGAATTTCAAAAGATAAAATCAGAAGTAAAAAAGTGGTGGTTGAAGAAGATGATACTTCATTGTTCGAAGTGCTACGAAAAATCAGAAAGGAAATTGCCTCAGAGCGCGGTGTTCCACCTTATGTAATTTTTCACGACAAAACTTTGCGGTTGATGGAAGAAGCGCGACCAATGACATTGGAAGAGATGCTTGATATATCAGGAGTATCGCAAACGAAAATAAATTTATTTGGAAAAAAATTCCTGAATGCAATAATTGATTACAGGAATTAGCCGAAATATATTTTTAATAATTTTTTATCCGCCATTCCATGGGGAAATAGTTATTCATTCGGTTTCCTAATGATTTCACCCAGCCGAGAGGATGATTTTCAAATACAGCAAGCATCCAGCCTTTTTCCAATGAAGAAATCTGTAAAGAATCTTTTCGGAGGAAACTGAGGGCTTGTTCTATAGATAAATTCAGATTATTGAATGAAGAAATATTTATCCGCTCAAATAATGCAAGGGCTGGTGAAGGAATAAATTCATCGTTTTTTTTAGAAGCCAAGTCCACGCCTGCATAAATAATTTTCACACGATCGCTTAACTCATTCATCATTTTCAATTGTTCATTGCTCATTAGAAAATAATTTTCCTTCCATTTATAAATATTTTCTGATTCATTTTGATTTATCCAATTTCTTATTGGAGAAATTTCTTTCTCAATACAAAGTTCAGGCATCCACGAAACGAATTTTTTGTTTGTGGAATTTCCAAGAGAGGAAGCAGGTTCTTCTTTTCGTAATACGGCCAAAAAAAATCCTTCGCCTTTTATTTTATTGGGAAGAAAACGATAACCATATAAATCATCTTCGTTCCACTCATCAATATTCAAACTATTTTCTATTTTCAATTGCACTCCGCTGAAACCATATTTCTCTTTCAGCCATTTCAATTGCATTTCATTTTCTTCCGGATTAAATGTGCAGGTCGAATAAATCAACAAACCCTTTTTCTTCAAGCAAGGAATCACATCTTCTAAAATCCGTTGCTGACGAATGCTGCAAAAGTGCGCCTGATCTGCACTCCATTCTTTCACCGCTTCATTGTCTTTTCTGAATAAACCTTCACCACTGCAAGGCGCATCAATCACAATGCAATCAAAAACTTCACTCAGTTCGCTAAAATATTTTGCATCACTGTTTGTCACAATAACATTACCGCTTCCTTGTTTAATAATGTTTTCTTTCAAAATATTTGCGCGCGATGCAATCACTTCATTTGAAACCAAAACACTTTTATCATTTATAAGAGTAGAGATGTGTGTACTTTTCCCTCCCGGTGCAGCACATAAATCGAGCACTGTTATTTTTTCTTCTTTCGATAATAGCTGAGTGAACACTTGTTCTAAAAACATGGAACTCGCTTCCTGCACATAGTAGCAACCTGCATGAAACAGTGGATCAATGGTAAATAATGGTCGCTCCGGTAAATAATATCCGGAGTTGCTCCATGGAATTTTTTCACCTGAATATTCGTTCAGTTTTTTTTGATGGATTCGAATGCTTGTTGGTGAAGATTCATTAAATGATGCGACTAAATCAGCTGATTTAGTTGCGAATTGTATTTGTAATCGATCGATAAATACTTGTGGAAGATTCAAAAAAATGATTTGAAAAGATCTTGTTATTTTAAAATAATTAATCGCAAAACTCTATTGTTTCCATTATAATTGCAAGACAAGTTATTTTAAAGAATTTGCTTCACTTGAATAAAATTTTTTTCTGGTCATTTTCAGTAGCTCTTGCAGGTCTATTATTTGGATTTGATACTATTGTAATTTCAGGAGCAGATAAAAAATTGCAGGAGCTATGGAGCACTTCCGATTTTTTTCATGGCTTCGTTGTAATGGCATCAGCATTATGGGGAACAGTTGTCGGAGCAATTACTGGTGGGATGCCAAACAATAAATATGGCAGAAAAAATACGCTGATCGGAATTGGTGTTTTGTACTTCGTTTCAGCGCTGGGCGCTGCAATGGCAAATGACCCATTCACTTTTGCACTTTTTAGATTTATTGGTGGCTTGGGAATTGGTGCTTCTACAATTGCTGCACCGGGTTATATTTCTGAAATTGCCCCCGCTGAAAAAAGAGGCCGACTTGTAGCCATGTATCAACTGAGCATTGTTATTGGAATTCTTACAGCATTTTTAAGTAATTATTTATTTAGAAATACAGGCGAGCAACCATGGCGATGGATGATTGGTGTAGCTGCTTTTCCCTCGTTAATTTATTTGGTAGCGGTACTATTCATTCCAAATAGTCCAAGCTGGTTAGTTATGAAAGGAAGAAATGCAGAAGCAGAAAAAGTTTTAAAAGTGATTGCGCCAAACACTGATATAAAGAATTATGTAGCAGATTTTAAATCAGGTGAATCAAAGGCGAATGAAAATATATTCATGAAAAAATACAGGCCAGCACTTATGCTTGCATTTTTTATTGCATTCTTTAACCAGTTCTCCGGAATCAATGCAATTTTGTACTACGCTCCTCGAATTTTTGAAGAAGCAGGGATAGGAAGCAGTATTGCATTGCTTAGCAGCGCTGGAATCGGTTTAGTAAATATTTTATTTACATTGATAGGCATGTTGCTTATTGACCGCCTTGGCAGAAAACAATTGTTATACATTGGTTCCTTCGGATATATCATTTCACTATTACTCGTAGCAATTTCTTTTTTCTTTGGATGGACAGGATTAAGTATTCCTGTTTTTCTTTTTTGTTTTATTGCGGCGCATGCCATTGGTCAGGGCACTGTCATCTGGGTATTTATCGCTGAAATATTTCCAACACATTTACGAGCACAAGGGCAGGCATTCGGTTCATCAGTTCACTGGGTGTTGGCAGCAGCTATTCCCTCGTTTATACCTTTTCTGTTTTCTACAGTAGGCGCAGGAGCAGTGTTTGTTTTTTTTGCATTCATGATGATAGGTCAACTCATTTGGGTCAGATTCAAAATGCCTGAAACAAAAGGAATTTCACTTGAAGCGGTAAGTAGAAAATTAATTCAATAATTGCCTTTATGAATGCAACGAAGAAACCATCTTTAGTTTACTATGTAGTTGCAAGAGGGAGTTCTGTAATAAAAAAAAACTTGCGGTTGCTCATTGGAATAGCTATGGGTATTTTTATAGTGGTAACATACAATTTATTTTATTCTGCAAGAGATTGGTATCGAGAACAAAAGCAGCATGATAAATTACTGATTGCTCAACAAACGGAAAAGAATACATTGATAAAGAACAGTGGATTGATAAATGAGATGAGTCATGTGGTGGATCAAATGCATGATGAATTGAATAACAGCCCCAACCGAATGTTGAGCGATGAAACAATTTCAAGAATCGCTGCACTGAGTTATTCATTCATTCCATATTATCATGTGGAAGGTGATAGCATCTCTTCAAAAAAATTAAGTCCTGAAAGAGGTCAACTATTGTTAGTGATCTCTGGGATGAAGATTGATACAATTTCCTTACAGAAAATTTTTCAACATTCAATATTTGCATCAGCGAATCTTGCGAAAGCAAATTTGCAAAATGCATTTCTGAAAGGAATCAATTTGAAGGGAGCTATATTAAGGGGGGCAAATTTGGAAGGAGTGAATTTGAATGAAGCTCATATAACATCTGCTGATTTGTGGGGAACCAATCTGAAATATGCAAGTATGATTTCAGCAGATTTAACCTCAGCAGATTTAAGTTGGTCTGATTTAAACGGTGCAAAATTGGTAGGTGCAAAACTTAATAAAGCATTTCTTAAATCTTCTCAAATTAGAAATGCTGATTTGAGCAATGTTTCATTACAAAGAGCAGATTTAAGCGGAGCATTATTGAATGAAACGAATCTACAGGGAGCTGATATGTTATCAGTTATTATGAATAGAACAAATCTAAGCAGAGCAAACCTAAGTAAGATAAATATGAAAACTTCAACTTTGATTGAAGCGAATTTGACTGAAACAATATTTATTGGCGCAACTATTAACAAAGTAAATTTTACCGGTGCATTGGTACAAGAGAAGAACTGGTTTTTATTATTGGATGAATGGAAAGTTGTAGGAGCGAATGAAATTGCATCACAATATAGGCTTGAGGCAGATAGCACAGCCCTTATTCCACAGTATTATCTTTTCAAACGCGACAAATAGTTTTAGAACACTAAAATTTATAATTGGTGTAGCCCCTCTTATATTACCTTGTTCATTTTTCCTGCAAACTGAATAATAATTTCTTCATCAGGTGTAACAGGCTTAAATGCAATTTGGAAAACCCAGCTATAGTAGCTCTCAAAATCGTTGAGATAGTCCGCTAATAATTGTGGTGTCCACAGAGTATTCTGATTGATGTGATATTTTTCTTTTACTATTTTTCCAAGTCGTTTACCCCATTCATTATTAATTAAGTCAAGATAATTATCTACCGGACCAAAATCAATATCAGTAATTTCCTGTGAAGTAAATTTTCCTGTTAGCAATTCCGGCATTGTTGAACGCTCGTGCGCGTCGCCTACAAAATCCGCTATTGATTCAGAAAAGATTGACGCCATCATCGCACTTGTTGTCACATGCTCAAAAGTATTGAGATAACCTTTTTCTCCGAGATCTTTTTCAGACATGTTTGTTCTATCTTCATCCGAAATATGTTGAACCATTAACTCTGCAAGATCATAAAAAGCTACATCAGGATGACCAAAAATATCATCCTTCCTTCTTCCAAGATTTTCAATGCTTGTTAATGCTTTCTTATTCCAAACAGCAAACGGACATCGAATTCCCAGCCACATCTTATTCCAGGAATTTCCTTTCGCTGCTTTCGAAAAATCATCCTGACCCGGTCCTGATTTTAATTCATGGGTAACTTCACAACCTCGACAAGAGGAACTAAGAAAAACACCTGATGAATCTTTCAGGTATTTAATCCGGATCACTGACTTCAATTCATCGAGTGATTTGTATTGAGTGAGAAGTAGTGCCTGACCGAAAACTGCATTCACTTTTTCATGCTTGAGCACTGAATCATTTGTGTCGGTCACGAAATCTGCATCAGTAAATTCTTTTTGCTGCTGTCCACAACTATTGAAAACAAATACCCCTATCAGAAAAAATAAAAAGAGTTTATTCATTGCTACTTGTTTAGCACCGCTTCTTTATTATCAATCTCAACATTCTGAGTGTTGTGCAACACAAAATGTTTCTGCTTGTTATCTCCAATGATGATTACTGAAACAATATTCAAATTTTTTACATCATCAAAAACAAATGCTGGTCTGTAATCTGTTTCTGCAATGCTGACTTTAATATTCTTCATTGTAATTCCATCAACATGCCTCACATAAAAACCCCATGCAGGTAATTCTCCAAACATAGAAAATTCAGGGTAGTCGGCTTCCTTCTCAGGAATTCCATCCAATCGTGAGAGCGGCATGTTTGCAAGACCATCATTTCCTCTTCCCGGATAAATGATTTCAATATTTTCAAGTGTAACATTTTCTACCGGGTGTTCAGGAATACCTGTGATAGAGGACGGGAATGTATTATGAAAGAATGGCAATTCCGGTCCGCGGATTTCGTAAGCAGTGTCGGGACGACCGAATGGAATTTTCACTTTCATATTTTTTATGGTGACATTTTTTAGCAATCCGGGTTCTCGCGTTTTACTTCTGTCTCCTAAGCGAATGAAGATGGCATTGCCTGTATTCACTGCATTCACACCATCTACTAAAATATTTTCAAGAGTTCCACCATCCACACATTCAATTGCTATGGCTGAACGGAAGGTGTCGTAGATTTTTATATTTTGAATGGTTACATTTTTAAATCCCCCGTGTGATACTGTTCCGAATTTGATTGCGCTTGCACTGGAGCGAACAGTGCAATTTGCAATATAAATGCTGTCACAGTTATGTTCTGCTGATTGCGACTTGAGGCAAATACCATCATCAGCAGAGTTGATATTGCAATTCGTTATGCGAACATTGTGGCAATCCTGGATGTCAATTCCATCATTGTTCCAGTATGCATCGCTGTTGACTGTTACACTGTCGAGTAAAATATTTGAACACTGGTCGTAGGTCTGCACCCAACATGCTGCGTTCATGAGTGTGACATTTTTCACCACAATATTTTTACACTGCACAAACTCAATGAGTTGTGGTCGCACTAAGTGAGACAGTCTTTTATCAGCGAAGTTGTAGCTTGCACTATCTAACTGACCGATGTAAAAAAGTGAATCAATGTTGAGCGCTAAGCGGCGACCTTGTCCGTCTATTTTTCCTTTGCCTGTGATGAAAATATTATTTTGATTATCTGCAAGGATGAGAGCTAACCACCTGTTCAGTTTGAGATAATGGTCGCGGTTGTTGCTTCCGAGCAAAACAGCTTTTTCTTCTAAATGCAATTCAACATTTGATTTCAGGATGATGCTTCCTGTTAAAAAAATTCCTTCCGGCATAAGCACACGACCTCCTCCATTTTTATATGCAGCATCAATGGCGGATTGAATTGCTGTGGTGTTCATTGTTTTGCCATCTGCCTTTGCGCCGTAAGCGAGGATGTTGTAATCCTTTGCTTGCAATGCAAATTGCTTTGTGATTAGAAAGAAGATGAACAGAGAGATTCGCATTGAGGTGACGAAAATAAAATTTTGTTGGAGGAATTTTAGCGCAGAGTTACACGGAGTTCCAAAAATTAATTCCAAATAAATTCTAAGAGTTAAAACAAAAGAGTTGAAAATATTTTCTACTAAAAAAATGTGGCTAAAGCCAATTGCTGTTTTGCTTTAGTTCCCCGCGCTAAGCGCCGGGCAATGGATTAGCTGCATTTGACTCTTTTTAAAAAAATATTTTCTTGTTGCTCATCTATTGCAGTTCACTTTAGTGGACTAATTAAATTGAAATGAGTTGCTGGCTTTAGCCGCATTTTTTTTTGCGATAGAAAAATGAGGGCGTCAGCCGCGTGAGTGATTGTAGTGGAAATCATTTTTTTTGTTTCTTCGATAAACTCAGAATGACACCGCTTCGCTCAAAAAAAATATTGTAACGGAAAGCACGACACCATTTTTTTGTAATCAAAAAAATGGTGGCACGCCATAATGAAACTTATCCTTCGACAAGCTCAGGATGACAATTACACTTTTTTAAAAATTCATTTTCTGTTTTTCATGTTCTCGCACGACGGGTTCTTTCGGGAGGAATGAAATATCAATGAATTCCATTTTACCACTCGGAGAAATTTTTAACATGAGTGATTGATAAGGTTTGAATTCAAATTTCTTTTTGAAAGTTTTTCCATTGACATTGAGTGTGAGTTCGCGAACGACAGATTGCTTCATGATTGACTGACCTGAATAAACCGGATACTTCAAATCTTTGGAAAGCGGTTGTGCAAGGAAGATGTAGTAAGTTCCATCATTCATTACTCTGCACCAATATTCTGGAATGCTGTCACCCTGAATCAATGGAGGATTTATCATAACTTTTTTAAAATCGCTCGAAACATTTTTCAGCCCAGCTAATTCATCCAACATATTATCAAAGTCAAATGATTTGTAGTAGCCGGGCTGTTTCGGCTGGCGCTTCATGCAAACAGGCAATCCCTGCTTCGCAAATTCTAAAACTTTCGCGAGCGTACGAACATCCATGTATTCAACATCGCAATAGAGCGTGGAGAATTGCGCATCGCCGACAACTAATTTTTTGTTTTCAAATTTCGCCTGCTCTAAAAAACTCCGGTTAATCCAAACGGGATGATAACCTTCCACTTCCTGCGAAGGATACACATAGCGCAATTCATATTCTCCCCAAACCCACACGCGCTGCCGCTCCGGCGGATACGCACCGCGCATCACGCCATCTTCATACGGAATATAAACGGCAACATCGGTGTATGTTTTTCCCTGCTGCATAATGCCGCAAACTTTTTCGACATACGAATTGAATGCAGGCAACTCCGGTGTTACACTTCCGTTCGGTCCGAAATAAGTGGTGGCAAAAAAATCAATGGAGTCGGAGCCGGCGGGATTGTAAGGCATGCCGTGATAAACAAGATGATTGATTCCCTGCGCGAATAGGGCATCAGCCACCATTTTCAAATCGGCAGTTTGTTCCTTGCGCAGGTAAGTTGCCGGAAATCCATACATGCAGGTGAAGGTTTCGCTCGACACAAATTCCTTCGAAGCAAG
>BJGQ01000018.1 GCA_014190575.1 Bacteroidota bacterium
TTTTTCTCTGCGCCTCAGCGTCTTTGCGGTAAAGTATTTTTTACCATCACCACATCAATAACAATTCAACAAATAGAAGTCATTAATTTATTAGGCGAAAAAGTGTATGCGCTCCGGTGTAACACCCCAACACAAACCCTGCGCCTCACCACACTCAGCAAGGGAGTTTATTTCATCCGCCTCAAAACTACCGATGGTTTGGTGATGAAGAAGGTGGTGGTGGAGTAACTCCTAAAACTCCTTTTGTATTACTCCTATTACTCTTAGTTAAATGTATTATCTGCAAAACTCTGCGAAGTATTAAACTCAGTGCTACTCTGTAGTTAAATTGTATTTTTATTTAATTTTTAATTTCTATATTTTATTCATTCAAAGTTGGCAGGGTATTTATATATAGAAACATATAAAAGCAAAAAATTTACTTTCACAAAAAATTTTTCACAAAAACCAAACAAAAAAATGAAGAAAAAACTTTTAGTAGTACTGTTGAGTGTATTGTCAATTCCTGCGATTGCCCAGGAAATGTATGAATACAAAATTGTTACAGTTATTGAGTCCATTGTTCCAATGGGAATGGGAAGATCAAGAATGATTGAAACAAAAACAGCTTTGGATGCGGGTAAATTCACTACATCCAGAACAGATGGAAAAGACAGCGATCAAGGTGATGTAGACCGTACTGATGCAAAGGTTGATGCTTTTGACGAAACAAAGCTCTTAAACTTTTACAGCGGAGTTGGTATCAACTTTCAGAATGTAGCTTCGAATGATGCTTTGATTTCATCAAAAATTAATACCCTTATTACGCAAGGCTGGGATTTAGCTTTTGTACAAAGTGGTGTAGAAAGTGATGCAGGAAAAGATGATGGAAAAGGTATTTACATCACTCGTCTTATTTTCAAAAAGAAAAAGTAAATAGAATTTGCGTTTTATATCAAACCCTCTTTCTAAACCAGAGAGAGGGTTTGATATTTAAGGAGGCAATATTTTTCTATTCAACTATTTCAACCGCAAATATCTGGTTGTGTTTCTCCAATAACAATTAGTTAAAATGTATTTGTATACTTTTTATTGGAAAGCTTTGGCAATTCTCTCAAAAATATTTTAGTTCTCCTGAAAGGTTGTCTGATGAACAACTCAAGAAATTTTTAACTCAAATCTTCAGCTGCAGCTTTTCGCTCTCTTCTTCTGGTTACACGAGCGGCTACAATTACACTTACTTCATATAAACCATATAATGGAATTGTTACAATGGTTTGACTGAACATATCAGGAGATGGAGTAATAATGGCTGCAAGAAACAAGCAAACTACAATTGCATACTTGCGATACTTCTTTAAAAATTTATCTGTTACAATGCCAAGCTTAGCGAGAAAATAAATTACCAACGGAAACTCAAACACCAATCCTGAAGTGAGGGATAAGCCGCTTACGGTTTCCATATAAGAATCGAGACTGAATATATTTGAAACCAAGGTGCTTACTTGGTAGCCACCTAAAAATATTACTGTAAATGGTGCAATGATGTAGTAGCCGAATAGTAATCCGATGTAAAACAATAACGAACCAACTATTACTACCCCGTTTACTTTGCTTCTTTCAGTTTCATATAATGCAGGGCTAACAAACCGCCAGAATTCCCATAGTACATATGGAAATGTTATAATCAATCCCGTCATGAATGCCGCCTTCATGTGAATCATGAATTGCGAAGTGAGCTCAATACTTGTGAGCTGAAATTGAATGGCACCTGTGCACAAAGTATCACCCATACCTAACCAATGACCGAGTTTACAAAACAAAGTATAAGTCGGAAAATCGGTGTGCATGGGTCCGAGAATAATGGTGTCGAACAAAAAAGATTTGTTCAAAAACAAAATAACTGCAGCAACCAAAACAGCTGCAAGCGCACGGGCAATATGCCAGCGCAATTCTTCAATGTGATCGAGAAACGACATTTCAGCCGTATCGGAACCTTTTCGTTTATTAAGTAAATCGAGCAACCACATATTTTCGAGGCGGCAAATATATCCGTCAGCTACTACTTAGTGCCGAGTATGCTGTTTATTTCTGAAAGGTTAGGTTGTAAAATAATTTCGGTGCGACGATTTTTTCCTCGGCCATCCGCATTTTCGTTTAAAGCCACAGGTTCTGTATCTGCTCTGCCAGATGCGGTAATTCGTGCATCATCAACTTTTCCATCAATCATTAATATCCGCGCAACAGAAGTTGCTCGCAACACACTTAAATCCCAGTTGTCTTTCATTGCGCCTGTTCCTGCAAGTTTTACATTATCAGTATGCCCCTCCACTAAAATTTTTATATCAGTGTTTTTGTTCAGCACTTCCGCTAATTTTTTCAACGCTTCTTTTCCTTTTGGGTCAACGATGATACTTCCCGATTTGAACAACAGATTTTCAGAAAGTGATACATATACTTTCCCGTTCTTGGTGTAAACTTTTAAATCACCAGCGTTTTCAAAACCCATCAATGCATCTGAAACTTTATTTTTCAGTGCATTCATCATCGAATCATTTTTTGTCAACGCACTTTCCAGTTCCATTACTTTTTTATTCTTCGCTTCCAAATCACTTTTCAATTGGTCTAAATCTGTTTGTTGTTTTTGTAAAGTGGTTTGCAATTCGTTTAGTGTTTTTTCTTTTTCATCCAGTTGTTTTGATTTCTCAGCTAACTGCGATTGAAATTTTTGCGATTCATTGGTACTGTTGTTCAGCAATGCTTTATTCTGATCAATTACTTTTTCATACAAAGTATTCAGCTCTTTATTCATCGCCATTATTTTGCGATACTGAGTTCCATAATTAGTAGTGTCATCCACTAAATCTTTTCTTGCATTGGTTAAATCATTCACTTGCTTGTTCAGGTCTTCGACTTTAGCAGTAAGCGCATCTGTTTTTTCCTTGCACGATTTATTTTCAACATTCAGCTTTTCAATCATTGCCTGTGCATCTTCAAATTTGCGGGCAGGCACACATGCTGCGAGTAAACTCATACCTACTATTCCAACCAGAAATATTTTCTTCTTCATCACTTAAAAATTTTCTCAAAGAAAAGATTTCATTCATTGATGGAAGGTGAATTTGAATTTCATATTTCCAACAGAAAAAATTTCCTGTGCGATTAAGTTGACACAAAAAAAGAAGCCTTCCGGATTTCTCCGAAAGGCTTCTGACTCAGGTTGGTGCTTTACCTGCTTATTTTTCCATCATAAAACGGGTAACTGTTGCAACAGTGCCGTTACTGATTTCAAGTATGTACATTCCATTATCAAGATTAATAAAATCTTCATAATAAGTATTAGGTCCTTCGTTCGCAGTGTTCATTTCACTGTAAATTTTTCTTCCTAATAAATCATACACATTGATGGTAATGTTTTCGCTTGACAAAGAATTGTATTCAACATTCAATTTATTTGAAGTTGGATTCGGATACAAATTCAAAGTAGTTTCAGTTGGATTAATTTCAACTGTTCCACTTTGCATGGTGCGGAAATTTGTTGCGCCGGTTAATACAGTTAATGTGTAACAACTGGTTGCACTTGAACCGCTGTATGGATAAACTTTAATTTTATAAGTACCAACAGTTGTGGTGTTATAAATTATTGTTTCACTTGTTGTGCTACCGTTTTGCGATGTAACAAGTAATGTTCCGCTCGGACTATACAATTTCACATCATAATCAAAAGGAAGGTTAGTTAAAGTGATTTTGATTTTTGAAGCGGAAGTTGAATTGGTAAATGAAAACCAATCAATATCAGAAGTGGTAGAAATTAATCCGGTTATACTTCCATTGTTGGTGATTGGTTTAGCAGTGGTAGAAGTATTGTTTGATTCATAAATATCAGTACATCCTCCGCCTGATGATAAAGTAGTGAATGAAGCAATAGATGAATAAGAACCAGTTGTGGCACAAACGGCCTGTACCTGAAAATTGTAAGTTGTATTTGCAGTTAATCCTGTTAATGATAATGATGGTGTAGCTGATGTGGTTGTAGTCCAAGTTGAAGCCGACGAAACCTTGTATTGAACATTATAAGATGTTGCACCACTAACGGCAGCCCAGCTTAAAGTTGCCGCAGATGTAGTAACACCACTTGTACTTAAACTTACCGCAGTGCCACAAGAACCCCCTGTTACAGGAACGCAACCTTGTGAGCTTGCCATTGCGAATCTTGCTCCGCCTGAAACAAACAATGCATTTGAAACTGCAGCTTGACCGGCAGAGAACATATACATACACGCATCATCAGTATAATCCATGTAGTTCATGTACATATCACTTGTGTTACTGCAAGAAGGATTTGGATAAGCTGGGCAACCATAATTTTCATCGGCCTGATTTGGTGTATCACCAATTCCATCAGATCCTGTGCAAGCAGTTCCATCATCGCCCCAGATGTGGTACAAACCAGCCCAGTGGCCAACTTCGTGGGTAGCAGTTCTTCCTAAATTATAAGGAGTGGCTGTACCCGGATGTGCTACACTTCCGATTGAAGAATATAAAAACACAACACCGTCAGTTGCCGCAGGTCCGCCCGGAAACTGAGCATAGCCTAAAACACCACCGCTTAAATTTCCTGTCCATATATTTAAATATGAAGAGGATGACCAAGCATCCATTCCGCCTGTGCTTGTATGCTTGATGTTATCATTTGTTGAGAAAGAAGTTGTAGTTGTGTTTCTGCGCTCAACACCTGTAGTAGTTGCTCCCGTCGGGCTGCGAACAGCCAAACAAAAGCGAAGGTTGGTTGCTGATTTCAATCCTGAAAATATTGCAGGAGTTCCGGCAGCATCAGGATTTAATAAAGCGTAGTCCAAATTCAACTGATCAATCTGATACTGACATTGAGCATCAGAAATGTTTTGTGCTGCAGTGTTGTAAACCACATGAAACACAACAGGAATAGTAATAATTGCTCTGTCGCCATTCGGATGTGCAGCAATATAATCATTGGTGAAATTCTGAATCTGTTGCATTCTTGCTTCCAATGTTGGATCCTGTTGTTTTAACAATTCAAGATTTTCCATTGTTCCGCAAATGCGATGTGGAATTGAATTTTGTGCAAAGCCAGTAAATGAAACTGCAAGCACAACGAGTAAGAAAAAAATTTTCTTCATTTCTATTGAGATTGTTTGGTTTAAAATTTCTGTTTAGAATTAAGTTTCGAATCTAAAGCAATTCATTCTACAATAACAAATAAAAGAGGTAACCGATAGTCAAATAGGAGGTAGATAAAATCACAATTTAAAATCATCCGAATTTATTTCTGAATAGAAATACTTTTCTGATTTTTATAACTATTCATACTCATTAATATCGAATAACTATTCAACCAATAACTTTCTAATTAATTATGTTCGCAATGAAATGAGTAAAGTAAGAACCGTTTTTTATTGCTCCAATTGCGGAGCACAGGCAGCAAAGTGGATTGGCAAATGCCCGAGTTGTAATGAGTGGAATACTTATGTGGAAGAAGTAGTGGAGCGCGAAAAAACCTCAACACCGTGGAAGAAAAAAGAAAAACATGAAGCCGCAAAACCCAAAACCATTCAGGATATAAAACCAATTCCGGAAGAAAGAATAATTACTCCCGACAATGAATTGAATCGTGTTTTAGGTGGAGGAATTGTTCCCGGCTCTGTGATATTAGTTGGCGGTGAACCGGGAATTGGAAAATCAACTTTACTGTTACAGTTGGCACTTCGAATGGAAGGAGTGAAAGTTTTGTATTTATCAGGAGAAGAAAGCGATCATCAAATAAGAATGCGCGCCGAACGAATTGGCACAAAAAATAAAGAATGCTACATCTTACCTGAAACTTCAACAGCTTTAATTTTCCGACACATTCAGGAACTGCAACCGGAAGTGGTGATTGTTGATTCGATACAAACCATGCAAACTGAATTGGTGGAGTCAACAGCAGGAAGCATTTCGCAAATAAGAGAATGTGCAGGAGAGTTTCAGCGCTATGCAAAAGAAAGTGGAGTTCCTGTTTTTTTAATTGGCCACATTACAAAAGAAGGAATTATTGCCGGGCCAAAAATTCTGGAGCACATGGTGGATACCGTGTTACAGTTTGAAGGTGACCGACACTATTCATATCGGATTTTGCGTACTGTAAAAAATCGTTTCGGCTCAACAAGCGAATTAGGAATTTACGAAATGCAGGGAAGCGGATTAAGTGAAGTCAGCAATCCTTCAGAAATATTATTGACGCAGCGTGATGAGATGTTGAGTGGAATTGCAATAGCCGCCACGATGGAAGGCATGCGACCATTGTTGGTAGAAACACAAGCACTCGTTACACAAGCAGTGTATGGAACTCCGCAACGAACAACAACCGGATTTGATTTGCAACGAATGAGAATGCTGCTTGCCGTTTTAGAAAAGCGATGCGGATTTTTCTTTGGAGTGAAAGATGTGTTTTTAAATATTGCAGGAGGGATTCGGGTGGAAGATCCTGCAATTGATTTGGCAGTCGTTGCTTCTATACTTTCTTCCTATGAAGACAAGTCGCTTGCTCCAAACATTTGTTTTTGCGGCGAAGTTGGATTGAGTGGTGAGATTCGTGCAGTGAACAGAATAGAACAGCGCATCAGTGAATCAGCAAAACTCGGTTTCGAAAAAATATTTGTTTCGGGCTACAACAAAAAAGGATTAAACTCAGGCAAGCTAGGTATCGAGGTGGAGCTCGTCAATAAGGTGGAAGATTTGATTCGACGGATATTGTAAACTTCTTGTTTTGTAAAATTGAGGTTCAACTTCAACAACAAGAAACATTATTATCAGAAAGCATCCGAAAATAAATAACCCGAACGAAGTCCATTCTCTCGGAACATCGTGACCGAAAATTTTATACATCACACCTTCACGCTTGCGCAACAACGAGTAACTGATGGCTCCGAAAACTGTACTGAAAACTCCAATGGCGAGGATGAGGTAAATCATTTCTAAGAATTTATTTTCTGCAAAGTTGTATCAGTAAATTTTATTTCTCAATGAAATCTTTACCTTTAAGAAAAATAGTTTCATGCTCACCAAATCATTTCAGTTTGTTAAGCAAAGCGCGAATGATTTACTCTATTTATTTTTTCCGGATGCATGTGTTTGTTGCGGAACGAGTTTATTGAATCAGGAAAAAATTTTGTGTACTACCTGTCGATTCAAATTGCCAAAAACAAATTTTCATAAATGGGAAAGCAATCCCATGGAAAAACATTTCTGGGGTCGGGTGAATTTTGAAATGGCAAATGCCTATTTGTATTTTGGAAAAGAAACCAGAGTGCAGGAATTATTGCACCACTTAAAATACAAAGGCCGTGATGATGTCGGCACCTACATTGGAGAATTATATGGCAGCGATTTAAAACGAGATGGTGCAGTTGATAAAATTGATTTTATAATTCCTGTTCCACTGCATCCATCACGCGAACGATTTCGCGGATACAATCAGGCATACATGATTGGAAAAGGGATTTCAGAAGCAACCGGAATTCCGATAAGAAAAGATTTTTTATACCGGGGAGTTGCCTCCACCACGCAAACAAAAAAAACAAGATTTGAGCGATGGAAAAATGTGGAAGAAATTTTTTACACCGAAAAAACCGAACAGTGGAAAGGGAAACATTTATTACTGGTGGATGATGTAATGACAACCGGCAGTACACTTGAAGCATGCAGTCGAGTGTTGTTAAATAATGCAGAGGTGAAATTGAGCGCCGCAACAATTGCTGTTGCAATGTGATTCGAAGGGGCGCCATGCATAACGCCCTTGCTGTTAATTGCCTGATGAAAATAGTTTGTAGTTATTTGTGTTTTGAAAAACAGGAATGAACAAATCAGATAAAGCATATTCTTATTCAGGGCTATTCATCTTTTTTGTGCTGTTTATTTTATCCTGCATTTTTTATAAAGAGCGAATGATATGCATGGATTTTTCGCTGGTGGATTCGCGAATCATTATTACAAAATACTTTTCAATCATGCCGGTTCGGTTTGGAGGCACCCTTCCGCAAATCATTCCGCTGCTCGGCACCATTTTTCATTTACCATTAAAGTTGATTTTGCTTTTTCATTCGGCGGGAATGTTATTATTCTATTTTATATTTTTTGCTTTAATAATATTTCGTTTTAAAAATTTTGTGTTTGCATTTGCATTGTTGTTTTACCTCACCTTATTGGTGAGCGATGATTTTTACTGGATCATTTCAGAGTACCAGCAGGGAATGGCTTACCTGTGCTTGTACGGCGCATGGTTAATGGAAAAACAAAAAGCAGATTCACTGATTAAACATTGGTGGATTCATTTTCTGATTATTCTCTGGATTCAGTTTTTCTACCTGCTCATTGTTTTTCCGATGGTGTTTATGTTTTGTTTTTTGTTTTTAATCAATGAAAAAAGAAACCTGAAATCATTTTCAATTTTTCTTGCAATTACAATTGCATCCTTTGTTATCAGGTACTTTGTTGGAAAATTAGATTGGTATGAGCTGGAAAAAATTCATTCGCTGTCGAACATCATTCACAATTTATCGCACTTATCGAGTTCAAATTCACTCAAACAATTTCTTAATGATTTGAAATTTGATTACTTATGGTGGTTGGTCATTTTCATTTTCACTGCTATTATTCTTCTTCGAAAAAAACAATGGATGATGAGTTTAGTTATGAGTTCTGCTTCGCTCATTTATTTATTAGTTGTTCTTGCTTTCAATCCGGTTGCCGATCGGTTTTATATTCAGAATATGTTTTTGCCATTGGCCTTTATTGTTGCGTTGCCATTTCTGTTTTACTTCATCAATCAAGTGAAACCGAAATACGGAGTGATGATTCTTGTGGTGATTTTTTCCGTCCGCATCGGATTTATTTATGCCGCGCATCAAAAATTTACAAACAGGTTAAACTGGTACTCTTCAAAAATTCACCAACTCAGAAATGGTCACGATAAATTCTTTTTCATTCCTGCATCAACCGTTCCAATGGATACTTTACTGATGATCTGGGCAACTCCTTACGAAACACTTTTGCTTTCATCATTAAACAGTCCGGATTCTACATTGGTAATTAAAATTGAAGCCGATAATGCTGAAGTGAAAAATGATACTGCCGGAATATTTCCATTGTGGAAACCTGAAGATTTTCCGGATGAGTATTTTAATCTGAACAGAAAATAAAATCAGCCCTTTATAAATTACATTTTCTGTTTGCACAATTTCCATTCAATTTTGCCGTTCTTCGCTGCTGATGAAAATTAAAAACCTCACTTTATTTATTGCAATTCTGTTCTCGATGGCCTCGTGCCGAAAGGATGTTTTTCTCACTGACTCTTCTGTTAAATTAAGTTTCAGTGAAGACACACTGACTTTCGATACCGTATTTACCGCTATTGGTTCTGCTACCCGATATTTTAAAATTTACAATCGCGAAAACAAAAAAATAAAAATCAGTGATATCAAATTAGCAGGAGGAGTTGATTCACATTTCAGAATTAATGTAGATGGTATTCCGGGTATAGAAGCAAAAGATGTGGAAATAGCAGCAAACGACAGTCTTTACATTTTTGCCGCTGTAACCGTTGACCCGAACAACGATGCCAATCCATTTGTGATTGAAGATTCAATTTTGTTTAACACCAATGGAAACAATCAAAAAGTTATACTGAATGCGTGGGGACAGAACGCGCATTTTTATTACGACTCGATAATAACTGCTGATCAACATTGGATAAATGATTTGCCGTATGTAATTATTAATTCCATGCTTATTGATACAAATGTGACTGTAACTATCGACCCCGGATGTCAGATTTATAATCATCCTCGTTCTTACATTTTAGTTGCAGGTACTTTAATCGTAAATGGAACAAAAGATGATACTGTGTTTTTCCGAGGTGACAGATTAGAAAATTATTTTCAGGATTTACCCGGGCAATGGGGTGGCATTATTTTCGGAGTTGAAAGTTATAATAGCATAATTAAGTATTCTACAATTCAGGATGCTGATATAGGTATTTGGGCTGATGATAAAGATTTAACTGCAAATACAAAAGTCACATTGGAACAAGTCATAATTAAAAACATGACCTATGTTGGGTTATGGGGGTTTCTGGCAACAGTGAAAGCACAAAATCTTTTGGTTTATAATGTAGGTCAGAATAATTGTTTACAGATTACTGACGGTGGAAATTACCAATTCGATAATTGCACTTTTGCCAATTACAGTAGTACGGTAATCAATCATCAGGAACCTGCGGTTTACTTGAGTAATTATTATGCAGAAGACAATGTCATTAAAGATATGAAGGCATGCAACGCAATTTTTAACAACTGCATAATATGGGGAGGATTAGAACAAGAGCTTTCATTGGACTTTATAGGAACAGCAGTGGCTAATGCAACATTCAATTCCTGTTGTGTTAAAACTGATTCTGTAATTATTGAAAACAATCCGGTTAATCAAGATCCATTGTTCATTAATTATTCCGAAAACAATTATCAGCTATCAAGTGGTTCGCCTTGTATTAATACCGGAATGACTCCTGTTACCTTAACTGTTGATATTACCGGATACGATAGAAATCTGTCTCTTCCATTCGATATAGGTGCCTATGAAAAACATTAGGACACAAAAACATTTTCCTGTTTAATGGCTGATTCAATTTTTTCTTCTCCCGAAATTATTTTCCCTTCCGAGAACAAAGCATACAACAGTTTCGTAACGCATACTCTCTGACTAATCAGTGCAAATACTTCGAAACATATACTGGTCGTTTCCTGTTCAGCTTTTTTTGCTGCACCTGCGTCGGAATTTATTCCTGCTCATCTCATTTATTATTCTCACGCTTTTCGTTACAAAAAATCTGGCGGCGCTTTACGGGTTCGCATATCTTTTTTTAGATCCTGAATACTTAGGCAAAGTAAATTTCTGGAGTTTCTTTTTAGTGGGTCTCGGCTTAGGCGCGTTTGTGTTGATTTGGAACATTACCAGTTACATTCTCAACTCACATCGGTTTCCGTTTCTCGCAACTTTTGAACGGCCATTCACCCGGTACTGCGTTAACAACTCACTCATACCATTATTTTTTTCTATCATTTATATTATTGAGTTGGTTCATTTTCAAATTGTATTTGAACTAAACAGTTGGTATCACATCGTTTTAAACCTGCTTGGATTTTTTACCGGAGGAATTCTAATGCTTGCCATTTCATTTTCAAAATCGCTGAATACTCATTATCGCAGCGAAGCGCATCTTCAAAAAATAAAACACAACCCAATGAAGCGGTGGACCTTTAATCAACCTGCTGATCATCGAAAGTTGCGTGTTGATTATTTATTTATTTATCCGTGGAGAATACGCAGAGTTAGAGAAGTGGATCATTATGATGAAGATAAATTGCTGACTGTTTTTAAACAACACCACCGCAATGCATTGGTGCTTGAGTTAATTGCGTTGGAAGTAATTATTCTGCTTGGCTTTCTGATGGATTATCCATTGTTCAGAGTGCCAACCGCTGCAAGTATTTTTTTATTAATGAGTATTCTGGTTGCGCCCATTGGTGCATTTGCATACTACCTGAAAACATGGGGCACCCCTGTTTTTATAGTTTTGATTTTGTTGTTCAATATGATGTTGCATTTTGATTTTATGAATCATAAAAACAAAGCATTCGGATTGAATTATACCACCGAACATCGCATGGCTTACAACCTCTCAACCATTGAAAGTAAAAGCGACGAAGCAACTTTTAATCGTGATAAAGAACATGAAATAATTTCACTCAACAACTGGAAACACAAGATTTTAAAAACAGACTCATCAAAACCAACATTGGTTTTAATAAATTGCAGTGGAGGTGGTTTGCGTGCAACCGTCTGGACTTTTTATGTGATGCAGGTATTGGATAGTTTAACTCACGATAAGTTTCTTAATCATTCAAAATTAATAAGCGGCGCGTCAGGTGGAACAGTTGGTGCTGCTTATTACCGCGAACTTTTTTTAGAAAAACAAAACGGTAAAAAAATTGATCTCAGCAAAAACGAGTACCTCGATAATGTTTCGAGAGACATGCTAAATGCAGTTTCATTTTCATTTGTTGTGAATGATTTATTAATTCCGTGGCAGCGGTTTCGGGTGGGTGAAAATCAATACCGAAAAGATCGTGGATACATGTGGGAAGAACAGTTGAATGAAAACACAAATGGAGTTTTAGATAAATCAATAACTGATTATGCTGATGCCGAAAAGTTAGGGTTAATTCCAATGATGGTTTTTACGCCAACCATAATTGATGATGGACGAAAACTGAATGTTGCAGCACAACCCGTAGCGTACTTAGACCGGCCTTCAAATTTTGCTGATGAAAAAAAAGAGTTGAAGACCGATGCAATTGATTTACAAAATTTCTTTTCAAAGCAAGATGCAGATCAATTACAATTTACAACGGCTATCAGAATGAATGCAACTTTCCCCTACATTATGCCGAATGTGTTTATGCCCACTACTCCTGAAATTCAAACCATGGATGCAGGGCTGCGCGATAATTTCGGGTTGGAAACAAGTATGAGATACTTAGATGTTTTTAAAGAATGGATAAATGAAAATGTGGGTGCGGTGGTGATAGTGCAAATGCGCGACATGAAAAAAAACATTGCTCCTAAAGTGAGTGTGCATCAATCGCTCATGAGTAAAATTATTGACCCCATCAGCAGCATTTATATTAATTGGAGTGATTATCAGGATTTTCATTTTGATGAACAAATAAATAATACCTCATCGTGGTTGAAACCTGATTTGGATATTATCACTTTTGAATACACACCTTCAGAATCAAACAGCGCTGCAAGCATGACCTGGCATTTAACTACGAAAGAAAAATTAGATGTAGTGAATGCCATCAAAAATCTTCACAACCAAACCGAGTTGAAAAAAATTCTATCATTGCTGCAATGAAAAAAATTTCGTGTCTATTTATTCTATCGCTGCTCATTAATTTTTCGTGTAAAAAATATCCTGATGGCCCCACCTTTAGTTTGCGTTCACCTAGTCAACGAATAATTGGTGCCTGGAAATTGAAGGTGTACATGATAAATGGAACCGATTCTATAAATATTTTTTCAAACTACAATATCATTCCCGGTATGGATTTTAAAGACCCGGGAATAAATGATACCTCCAGTTATTTAATCCGTGGAGGCATGGATACCAATATATATGTTACAAATATTGGTTTGTATGAATTGAAAAATAAAAAAACCGAATTGGTTTTAACTTCAACCAAGATAGTAAACTCAATGAATCTTGATGGCCCATTAATGAGTTCAGCAATTATCATTTATAAAATTTTACGACTGAAACAAAATGAATTGTGGTTGCAAACTGATTTTAGCGGAAGCAGTTATGAATTGCATTATGAACGATGAAAAAAATTCTTTGGTTAGTAAGTTGGTATCCTAATCGTTTTGATTTGTTCAATGCTGATTTTATTCAGCATCAGGCGGAAGCAGTTTCAAAATTTGTTGATGTGCATGTATTGTATGTACATGCAGATGAAACAGGAGCGATTAAAAAAACAGAAGCAACTGTTTTTCAAAAAGAAAATCTGACCGAACAGATTATTTATTATCCAAGTGAATCAAAAAATATTTTAGGGAAAATAAAATCCATCAATCGATATTATAAAATATCGAAGCTGGCCATACAACAATACATCAAAAAAAACGGACTTCCTGATTATGTACATGTGCATGTGCCTATTCGTGCAGGGGCTGTTGCATTGTGGATGAAGAAAAAATATGGAATCAGCTATGCGCTCACTGAACATTATGGAATTTACAATAGGACAGTAATTGATCCGTGGGAAGAAAGAAGTTTTGTGTATCGAAATTCAGTTAAAAGAATTATAAAAAATGCTGAGCCGTTTATTTGTGTGAGCAATCAATTGGGAGAAGATGTAAATCGATTGGCAATTAAAAAAGAATTTGTTTCCATTCCGAATGTGGTAGATGTAAATCATTTTCATTTTATTCAGAAAAAAAATGAGAATAAAAAATTCCGATTCATTCATGTATCGAATATGATTCCTTTAAAAAATGTGGAGGGAATTATTGATGCAGCAAAAACTCTTTCTAAAACGAGAAATGATTTTGTAGTGAAAATTATTGGCAGAACTTCATCAACCATTATTAATTATGCTGAACAATCAGGTTTATTAAATCAAACTGTTTTTTTCAGTGGCGAAATTCCTTACACACAAGTTGCTAACGAAATGAACGAAGCCAATGCATTTATTTTATTCAGCCGAAGTGAAAGCTCATCATGTGTGGTGCAGGAAAGTTTGTGTTGCGGTTTACCAATAATTTCTACACAAGTTGGAATTGCATTGAAAACCGTCAATGAAACAAATGGATTGTTTGCAGAGATTGATAATGCAAATTCGCTTGCTGAAAAAATGAATGAGATTATAAATAACTATTCAAAATATAATCGTGAACAAATTTCAAAAGAGAGTTGTCAGAAATTCAACTATGAAACAATCGGCAGAAAAATAGTTAACAGTTATAATTTCTGATTTTTCACTCCGATAATATTGAAGCCCCACATATTATTGTGTGTGACTTTTATTCCTAAAAAATTTCGTTTGTGATACCACGCCGCAGCTTCTGATGGTTCGTGTTCCCATCGATATTGTGGCGAGAACCAATCGAGAATATCAATCATCATTTCGTGGGTGTTTTGATTGTTGCCCTTCAATCGCTTCACCACAAAACTGATTGGCAAAAGAGTAACTGCATATAAATAATATTGAAACCTAACCGGAAGTTTTGAAGAATAATTGCGAATAAAATTGAACAGGTTGTGAATGAAATTTTTTCGTGGCTGGTACAACCACACACTCAATTTCCCTCCGGGCTGTACGCACGGTGACAAACACGAAAATGAAAGTTCAGTATTATGCGTCGCAATCAAAACACCACTGCTGTGCACAATGTCAAACTTTTCAAAATCAACAGGAGGAAACTGCACATCACCCTGAATAAATTGTGCAAGCAGGTTTTCATTTCGATCAAATGCACGAACAATGCTCAAACTGAAATCCATTGCAATGCTTGGTGTTCCATTGTCAGCCAGAATAATATTCAGGTGACCGTTGCCGCATCCTGCATCAAAAACAAATTTCCCTTTCAATGAATTTTCTGTTTCATCTGTTTCCATACAAAACCGATTCAACATTCCTTGCGCATCAAGATCCCAGGTTTTATCAGTTTCATAATTATACAATCCCCACTCCTGCGCAAAGCTCGCCTTGGTGTGTGCGTTTTTCGTTCTTATATATTTCAGAAAGCGGTGATTGTTTTCTTCCAGGAAATTTTTCCGTTGCGCATAATCAGTAACATGCTTCTGTAAGAAATCTTTGTAATCATCAAATGCTTCAACAATCAATCGTGGTATTCCATTGATGATCGGATAAAACCAATTATCATCTCCATATAAAATTCCTTCCCATACAATTTCTATTTCTTCATTCAGAAATTTCTTTTTCCGTTTTGAAATAACTTGTAATTGCAGTTTGCTTCGTGTAACCGGACAGCGAATTATATCAAGAAGGCTTTCGAACATTTGGTTGAATATTTTCTGTAAAATTTTTTAAGATTCAGGAACGGCCACAATATCATAATGTCCTTTCAAAAATTTCGATTCATTTAAAACGGGGTCAGCTATTTTATACTGATGCTGTTTCAACCAATTCAATAAATCATTAACCGAATCACCTTGCCGTTGCAACAATTCATTATTCATTTCCATAAATAATACTGGTTTGAATTGCGAAATTGTTTTCACTGCGCCTTTTAAAACCTTCAATTCAAAACCTTCGACATCCATTTTTATTAAACCGCATTGCTGAATTTTATTTTCAAGCACAACTGTATCCAGCGTTTTCATCTGCACTTCAACTCCTGATTTTCCAATGGAATTCATTCCCAAATTGTGTTCATCTCTTGTTTGCAAAAAGGCTGTTCCTTCTTTTTCGCCAAGCGCAAGATTTAACAAAGTGATTTTCTTTTCCAGGTTTTCGTTCAATGAAATATTGTGGGAACACTTTCGAAAATTAATTGGCGATGGTTCGAAAGAAAATATTTTTCCATTTGCTCCAACTTGTTTAGCAAAATTCAAAGTCAGTTCGCCAATGTTTGCACCAATATCAAGCACAGTCATTTCTTCTTTCACCAATCCAAATAATTTTTCTTCCGGATTCAGATTGTTTTTGAAATATAAATTCCATTCCACCCAATCACACAAATCCAATTGGTAATTAATTCCATTACGATTTACAGTTCTGAAAGAATCTTTCTTATAAAAAATATGTCGTGGCATACAAGCTATTGCCAAGCGATTCAACACCGGAATATTTCTGAAAGTCAAAACAATTTTTTCTCCTGATGGATTAGCAAATAATTTTTTAAGGAAAGCAGGAGCAGCCATATTTAATTAGAAATAAAATCTGTGAATCTGTGGCTTAATCAATCAGAAGAAATGCGTTTTGTATGGATATCGAATTTCGTATTGCTCTTTCACTTTACTGTGAATTAAAGCGCGCAACTCTTCTATGTTTTCTTTTTTAGTTGCTGAAATAAAAACAGCGCTGTTGTTTGATTTTATCTGCCAGCTCTTTTTTAATTCATCCATCAGTTCCAACTTCACTTCCGGTGGAAGCATTTCATCAAAATAATTTTTCTCGTACAAATCCATTTTATTAAAAACATAAATGGTTGGCTTGCCTGATGCGCCGATTTCTGTAATGGTTTTATTTACCACTTCTAATTGCTCTTCAAACTTGGTGTGTGATATGTCAATTACATGAATGAGAATATCTGATTCACGCACTTCATCCAATGTGCTTTTAAAACTTTCAATCAGGTGATGCGGCAGCTTGCGAATGAACCCAACTGTATCACTCATCAGAAATGGCATTCGCTCAAAAACAACTTTGCGAGTGGTGGTATCAAGTGTCGCGAATAATTTATTCTCGGCAAACACATCCGACTTACTCAGCAAATTCATCAATGTACTCTTGCCAACATTGGTGTAACCAACCAACGCCACACGAATTAATTCGCCTCGACCTTTTCGCTGAGTGAAACTTTGTTTGTCAATTTTTTCGAGTTGTTCTTTCAATAATGAAATCTGATACTTCACAATCCGGCGGTCAGTTTCAATTTCTTTTTCACCCGGGCCGCGCATTCCTATTCCCCCCTTTTGCCTTTCCAGGTGAGTCCACAAACCTTTTAATCTTGGTAATAAATATTGCAACTGCGCCAACTCAACCTGCGCACGGGCTTGCGCTGTCATTGCACGACTTGCGAATATGTCGAGAATGAGATTGCTGCGATCTAAAATTTTTATTTTTAATTCCTTCTCAATGTTTCTGATTTGCGAACCACTTAAATCATCATCAAAAATTACAAGGTCAATTTCTTTTTCGTCAACATACGATTTTATCTCCTGCAATTTTCCAGAGCCAATAAAAGTTGCATTGTCAGGTGATTTCAATCGCTGAGTAAATCGTTTGATAGTTATTGCTCCGGCTGTTTCGGCGAGAAATGCCAACTCATCCATAAACTCTTCCACTTGTTCCTCCTTTTGCCCCGGAAGAATCAGGCTCACTAAAATTGCACGCTCCTCTCGATGTATTGAATTTGGTATTAACGCCATTTAATTTTTGATTGATAATAAAATCCGGTCAAAGATATTTTCAGGAAGGGGAAATCAAACTTTATTAGTTGTGCTTCGATCATTGAATCAAATAATCACAGAAAGGAATAACGATTGGTTGAATGAGAAAAATGAATCGTTGAAACCTTTAATGAAAAGATTAGTAGAATGGTTCTCACGCTTTTTCGCCTTCTATGTTGTCTCTTCGCCCGTACCTTTTTATTCTTCTTATATCTTTTTGTGGGTGCAAAAAAATTCAACAATTAAATCCACAACTTCATCCTGAATGGCTTGCGCCGATTGCTAAAACAAGTGTAACACTCGAAACACTTTCGTTGCTCGACAGCTCGCAATTCACACGAAAAATTCCTTCGCTTGATTTAGGATTTCCAACTGGTATTACACTCAATGTACCTGCATTATATTTTTCTCATTTTGGTCCTTATCCGCTGCCTGTTTCTGATTGGATAAAAGAAATTAAGGTTCACACTTTGGATTTAACAATTTCGTTAACCAATTCTTTTCCGATAACAATTGGAGCCGGAACCATCATTACTATTCGCAATGATGCTGATACATTAAAAAATCAGAATATTATTTCGCAACATGCATTGCCCAATGATGTATTGCCCGGCGAAACTTTCACTTTCAATGTGCAACTGAATGATAAATCAATTAATGACACTGTATTTTTTTATCTCGATAATTTTAATTCTCCTGCACAAAACAATGTCACTTTCACAAATTCGCCTTCATTCATAACCGTCGGTTTAAATATTATCGCAGTTGACCTGATTAAATTTTATCCTGATAAAACAAAATCCATCCATGATACTTCTGATTTTTCTATTGACAATAAAACAAATACTCAGGCGGTTGACGATTCAACCGTTGAAGGGAAATTAGTTGTGTACATTGATAATGCATTTCCACTCAATTCTGTTTTTCAGATTTATTTTCTGGATGATTCAAAACGAAATGTGATTGATTCGCTTTTTGAAAATGGAATAAATCTTTCTGCTGCAAGTACTGATATCAATGGTTCGCCGTTATCTGCTCAGCATACAGTTGATTCAGTTTTAATCAGCGTAGCTCATTTGCAAAAAATCAAGCTTGCAAAGTTTGCAGTCACTTCACTGGATTTGAACACACTCAATAATCAGTCGCAAGAAGTTAATGCCAACAACGAAACATATCTGAACATTCAGGTTGTAGGAGATTTAAAAATGAATTTTCATCTATAAACAGAAAGCATGAACAGAAATAAAATTTTGATTGCTTCTCTTATATTTTTTCAGTTCGAACTGAACAGTGAATGTTCCAATGCACAAATCAATTTCACACAGTTTCAAGACCAACATGCTTTTTCACAAGCATCGCAGTTCATGCCTTCGCTCATTGGTGAAGGAATCAGAAAGTACAAGATTACTTTTTTTGATTTTTATGGAGCTGCGGCAAACAGTTCGTTTTCATTGGCAGAATTAGATAAACTCAGTTCAACAAAGACCTGGAGCAACAACACTGTTGATTCGCTTTTAAATAATCTGAAAACCGAAAATACAATTTATGCCGTCGTTAATTTTTCGTTCCTGAATGTTTCGTTCAACATAAATAAGCACAAAAGAAAATTTCTTTCGTTCGCAATCGGTACTCGCGAACGATTGGATTTGAATATGCTTTACAGTCACAATTTGATTTCTCTTTTATTGAAAGGCAACAAACAATTTGCAGGAGAAACGGTGAGCCTCAGTCCGCTCTCCATTAATTTTTTGCAGTGTACAGATTATTATTTCGGAATGAAAACGCTTCTGAGTTTTAAAGTCGGTAAAAAAACTTTATTGAAATTAAAACCCGCACTTCAGTTTCATTACCTAACGAGCATGGCAAATGTGTATTCAAAAAAATCTAACCTTGCATTATATACGCAACAAGATGGACGGGAATTGAATTTGAATTATGATTATGATTTATACATCGCCTCACCCGGAAATAACATGGGCACACACGGAGTTTTCGGAGATGTAACAGTTAAGGCCATCACAAAAAATTTATTCAGCGGAGTTGGAAATGGAAAATCATTTGATTTTGGTTTGGGTGCTGATGTGAATGACTGGATTAAAATAAACATGGCTGTAACAGATGTTGGCGCCATCTCTTTTAAAAATCATGCTGTGAATTATTCAGGCAATGGCGAAATAAAATTTGATGGATTTTCTACCAACTATACCGAAACACAAAACAGTTTTAACAGTCAGGCAGATTCAATGCTTTCACTATTAAAACCGAATTTTGAAAATGCGCAATACAAAGCGCCACTTGCCACAAAATATTTTACCAATGTATCTTTCAATCTTTTGAAGAAAAGAAAGAAAAACGGAATGGTTTATTTCCGGCACACTTTCAATATCACTTACATAAAAGGATTTAAAAATTATCTGAACGCAACTACCACTCCGCTCATGGTGCTTGGCTACAATTACAGTGTCGGAAATATTTTAAACTTCGGAATCAGTGCTGCGAAAGGTGGCACTGCTCAAACAAGTGTTGGTGCCAATCTCTCTCTACAATTCAGTCATTATCAGTTGTGGTGCAATTCCAATAATTTGCTTCCGTTTATCGGCAAGCAAAATGCAAAAGGCATTGATGGTGCAGTTGGAATGGGGATGGAGTTTTGAACTCATTCAGATTTTTTAATAAAATAAACCAGCATCAAAGAAAAAGTGAAGGTGATTAATCCACCTGCCTGGTGCATTACTCCCCATAAAACAGGAACACTTCCCATTGATGAAATCACTGTGATGATTCCAAGAGCTGCTTGTATAAATATCATTGCAACTAAGGCATTGCAAAGCATCAATGCTTTTTCATTAACAGAACCGTTTTTTCTTTTTATCCAAAACCATCCAATCAAAATCAACAACAAGTAAGCCGTGCTGCGATGAATGAGTTGTACAAATGCAGGACTTTCTAACAGTGTATGCCATTGCGGATTGGTGATTGTAAAAACATTTTCCGGAATCCATGCTGTTCCTATTTTCGGCCAGGTCGGATACCAGATTGCCGCCGGTGCAAGTCCACCTGCCATAAATGCACCTAATCCAAGTTGGATGAAAATGATTGCAAGAATAATTTTAGCAAATAATGTTTTTGATTTTCTTATTTCAGGTGATCCTTCGTTAAGCACAGAATGAAATTCGCTTTGCGGATAAAATTGTTCGAGCATTAACCACAACAAATAACCAAATAAAATTGTTGCCAATAATAAATGTGCGCATAAACTATATGGACTCACCCACGGAACATCTGTCAATCCGGTTGAAACCATGAACCATCCCAATGCTCCCTGTAATCCGCCCAATACAAACACGAACAGCAATTTCCATATCAGTTTTCGGGTTATCATTTTCCGAAACAGAAAATATAAAAATGGAATCATAAAAACCGGAGCAAACAACCGCGCCCACAACCGGTGAATCCATTCCCACCAGAAAATATTTTTGAAACCGGATAAACTCAAATCGCTATTCACAATTTTTCCCTGTGGGGATTGCATGTACTCGTCATAAACCCGATTCCATTCTGTTGAATTCATTGGAGGCAATGAGCCCATTACCACATTCCATTCTGTTATTGAAAGGCCACTTTCAGTGAGGCGAGTTATTCCGCCAATGAGCACCTGAAAAAAAATCATTACCACTCCAATCAATAACCAGAAACCTACTTGCTTTCGTGAAGAAGAAGTTGTCATAAACTATTGCATTCAACAAAATAATTGATAGCGGATGCGAAAGTAAATTCAGAAATGAAAAAAGGGTAAAAAATAAATTCAGCGGATTAAATATTCAAGCTAAATAATTTCATAAACCCTTCTTCATAACTTGAACCAATCGGAATTTCAACCCCCGAAATTAAAATGTTTTTGTTTCTCACATTTTGAATTTTACTGAATGGAATAATGAAAGACCGATGCACACGAAAAAATTCTTTTGCAGGTAATTTTTCCAGAATGTTTTTCATCGTCATACGGGTGACAATTGGTTTCTGATCAGGCAAAATAATTTTTATGTAATCATCCAATCCTTCAATGTAAAGAATATCTGCAAGGGCAATTTTAATTAAACTGTAATCAGCTCTCACAAAAAGAAACTGATTTTTTATTTCTTCTTTCTGACGACGAAAAGTATAAAACTCTTTGGCGCGGTTAACTGCTTTTATGAATCTTTCTTTTTCAAATGGCTTTAATAAAAAATCAATGGCATTCAATTCATAACTTTCAACCGCATACTCTCTATGTGCAGTTGTAAAAATCACCATCGTTTCCTGCTGTATTGATTTATAAAACTCAATTCCTCTGATCGGAGGCATATTGATATCAAGAAATAATAAATCAACTGAAAATTTTTTCAGGTATTTTAATCCGTCGTGAGGTTTGGTAAAAGTTTTTTGCAGGTCAACAAAATCAAGCTCCTTGCAAAAGGCTTCAATCACATTAAGCGCAAGCGGTTCATCGTCTATGGCAATTGCTTTTATCATTTCAAATTTATTTTCAAATCGACTGTGTAATCGTTCGGATTATCTTTTATAATTAAAGTGTGTTTTTTCGGATATAAAACATTTAGCCGGTTTTTAGTAATTGAAATTCCATGCCCGCTAATTTTTTCATTTTCTTTTGGTTCATAAACCTTCAGATTGTAAACCACCATATTTAAAATAGAATTATCCAGCTTAATATTTATTTGTATCAGCGAATTTTTTTCAGGATTCACTCCATACTTAAAAGCATTTTCAACAAACGGGATTAATATGATTGGAGCAATCATGTAATTTTCCATTTTCCCAATAAGGCTGAAATTAATTTTCACTGTTTCGCCCAATCTAATTACCTGTAAGTTTATATAGTTGTTGATATAAATAATTTCATCATCCAGTGGCACAAATTCTTTATGTGCCTCAGTTGTAACATACCTCATTAAATTTGACAGGCTCACAACTGCTTTAGGTGTTAAATCCGATTTCTGAATGGCGAGTGAATAAATACTGTTCAGTGTATTGAATAAAAAATGCGGATTTATCTGTGCGCGTAAAAACGATAACTCCGCTTTTAATTTTTCTTTTTCTGTTTTTTTTAACCGACTGGTAATTTTAATAAACAGAGAAAGAAATAAAACGATTATGAAAAGAAAAAAATTTCTGCTTATCAAAAAGAAAAAAGGTGGAGGAGGAAATTGCGAACGCTCATGAAGTAGTTCATGAAAATCATTTTCAAATCTGAAATGAAATATTAATTCAGGAATTCCAACTACAACCAAAAGAGAAATCAACATCAACAGAAAAAACAATAAATGTTTCCCGCTGAAATAAAATTTTGGAATGAGTATAAAAAAATTCAGATAAAAAAATCCGATCATAAAAATGAAACATAAAAAATCGCGTTGCGCAAACGGATTAAAAACCGATTCAATTGTTAAATGTCTTTCAGGATTAAATAATATTGGTAGGGATAAAAGTAAAAGGCATCCGATACTGTGAATGATAATATATAGAATTCTCTTTTTCACCCAATTAATTTTTATTTGATCAAAAATAGAATTTCGTATAGAGGTAAATAATTAAATAGGGGATTAAAATAAATGTGTCGGTATAAAAATTGAAAAAAATTACCAAATCAATGTAACATCACCCTTCAGAATAATTATATCACCCTTCATGGTTTCAACTTCTGCATAATAAACATACACGCCGGAATTCCCAGGTGAATTTTTGAAAGTGCCATCCCATCCCTGATAAATTCCATTTGATTCAAAAACTTTTTCACCAATTCTATCATAAACCTTCAGGTGAACATTTTGAAGGCTTCTGCCATACACATAAAAAATATCGTTCACACCGTCGTTGTTCGGTGTAAAGGCATTTGGAATAAAATAATTAATGTTCGGAACCACAATAAATTTTCCGAAAATAAAAGTATCAGTGCATCCAATGTTGTCGTAAGCAATCAGCATCACACTATAATTCCCTGAATCAACATAAGTATGAGATGGCGAAAATATTGTGCTGCTGTCGCCATCACCAAAAAACCATTTATAGGAATTGGCATAAACAGATTGATTAGTGAAATTGAAAGTCGCTTCTTTTAATTCTGTTACGGTTTCACTTTCGGGATTTGCAAAAAATTTTGCAACCGGATTATTCAACACTTTAATAAAATTCGGTTTGGTTAAAGAATCAATGCAACCCGAAGAAGTAGTGACAATTAACTTAACCGTAAAATTTCCGGGGGCATAAGTGTGAGTTGGATTTTCATCAGCACTTGCTCCATCATCACCAAAAGTCCATTCGAAAGAATTTCCAAGCACACTCTGATTTATAAAAGAAGTAGTAAACGGATCACAACCCAAACTATCTGTTACGGTAAATAAAACTTGGGGTAATAAATCAATTAATACTATTTGCGAAATCACAGAAGAGGTACAATTATTTTCTGTCACTGAAAGAGTGATTGTATCAATTCCTGAATTTAAAAAATGAATCAAATACGGACCAATTCCTGTTCCGGAATTAATTGTTCCGCTATCAAAATTCCAATTGAATGTTGCCCCCGAAGTAGCTGTTCCATTGTAGGTTATCAATGCATTCTGATCAGGACAAATTACGGAAGGAGTAACAATAAAGTCGGAAGTCGGAACAGGGTTCACAATAATGCTATGTGTGGTTACCGATGAAGGGCAACCATTTTCTGAAACTGTAAGAGTGATATTGTAAGTCCCCGCAGAATTATATTTTATTTGATAAGGGCCTTGACCGATACCACTTAAAATTATTCCACCACCAAAATTCCATGTATAAGTTCCGGTTGCAGTTGCACTTCCTGCATAAGAAATTAAGGCGCTATCAGATTGGCAAATTGCAGCAGGTAAATTAAATGTTGAAGTTGGAATCGGAAAAACAATTATGGAATGCGAAGTAGAGGGAGAAGTACATCCATTTTCAGTTACAGATAATGATACATTGTAATTGCCAGCATTTATCCAGCTTAAATTATATGGGCCTTGTCCCGGGCCGCCAGTTGAAATTGCACTTCCGAAATTCCAATTGTAAGTTGCATTTGCAAGAGATAAACCTGTATAAGTTGCTATTGAATTATCTCCGGCACAAAGGGATGGCGGTGTAAAATTAAATGATGATGATGGTATTGGATGAACAATTACACTGACAGTTGAAGCGGATGAGGCGCATCCATTCACTGAAGCTGTAACAGAATAATTTCCTGAATGTGTAACGATAGAATTAGTTCTTGTTGCATTTTCTAAAGCAGAAGTGAATGCTAAAGGGCCAGTCCATGAATAAATTCCACCGGCAATATTTCCTGCATTCAATGTAATTGTTTGCCCTGCACACAAAGGAGAATTGCTTGTTGCTCCCGGTGCCAATGGAACAGGTTTAACTAAAACAACAATGCTTGATGCCGGACTTGTGCAGTTAAATACTTTTACTGTTGCATTGTATGTTCCACTTGCAGCAAGGGTGGTTGTTGGTATTGTTGGATTCTGTAATGCAGAAGAAAAACTGTTTGGTCCTGTCCATGCAAAAATTCCATTCATCACATTTGCAGCATTCAGTTGTAAAGTTTGTCCGGCACAAATCGGACTGTTCGATGATAAAACCGGAACAGCCGGAATCGGATGAATAACTACATTGGTTGAAACTGTATTACCAACACAACCTGCTAATGTCATGGTGAGCAAATAGCTTCCCATATTATTGGCAACAGATACATTATTGATAACAGGATTTTGTTGATTGGATGTATATCCATTCGGACCTGTCCAAGAATAGGATGAACCTGCAACTGGGGTTGTTGTCAAATTTAAATTTTGTCCATCGCATAGTGGCCCATTATTAATTGGAGTTGCTGGTGGCGAAAGGTTGATGACCGCATTTGTTGATGCTGGCAAACTTGTACAGCCTACCACAGTTACTGTTGCATTATAAATTCCTGAATTGGCAAATGGAACATTTGTGATAACCGGGTTTTGTAATAGAGAATTAAAGCTATTTGGTCCTGTCCAATGAAAAGTTCCGCCAGCAACATTTTGTGCTGTAAGATTTAAAGTCTGACCCGAACACATTGGCGCATTATTGCCAATAATAGGCGAAGCTGGAATTAGATTGACAACAACAGTTGTATTCGACGGATTTCCCAGGCAACCATTGGCTGTAGCAGTCACAGTAAATATTCCTGCATTCACAACTGATGAAATAGGAATGGTTGGATTTTGTTGAGTAGAACTAAATCCACCCGGGCCAATCCATGAATAAGTACCGCCAGCAATAGTGCTTGCAAATAAATGAATCGCTTGACCATCACAAGTTGGACTGTTGCTAGTTGCGATTGAATTCGGAGTTGGATAAATAATTACACTTGTAGTAAGTGGTAAGCTATTACAGCCATTCACATTTATTGTTAAAGAATAAATTCCGGCATTTGCAATAACCGAATTATTAATAATAGGATTTGAGAGAGTAGAAGAAAAGCCATTCGGGCCAGTCCATGAATAAGCAGCACCTGCAACATTGGCTGCACTCAAATTAAGAGGAACCCCTTGACAAATTGGAGCATTGCTCGTTGGAGTTGGAGTAAGAGGAATAGGATTTAAAACAACTGTAGTTGTTGATGGCGCACTTAAACATCCAAGTTTAACAATGATGCAAGAATAAACTCCGGCATCGGCAGGAACAGTTGAATTGATAATTGGATTTTGCAATGATGATGTAAATCCATTCGGCCCTGTCCACTGATAAGTTGCATTGTTAATTGTGGCAGCATTTAATTGCAAAGTGGCTCCTACGCAAATCGGACTTGTATTTGAAAGAACAGGTGCGGCAGGAACAGGATTAATAATTACAGTTGTTGTTCCTGCATTTGTATTTGTACATCCATTTGCAGTTACAGATAAAGTATAAACTCCGCCATTAGCATTTGCAGCATTTGGTATAACAGGATTTTGTACTGAAGAAGAAAATCCATTCGGACCAATCCAAGAATATGAACCTCCAACAATTGTTGCAGCAAATAAATTTATAGGAGTTCCAGGACAAACTGCACTGTTAGATGTTGGAGCGGCAACGGGTATTGGATAAATAACAACATTGGTTGTGAGTGGTAAACTGTTGCAACCGTTCACTTGAATGGTTAAAGAATAATTTCCTGCATTTGCAGTTGTTGTATTTGGAATTGTTGGATTCTCTTGAGTAGAAGAAAAACCATTCGGACCGGTCCATGAATAAGTAGCCCCTGCTACTAATGCAGCAGTTAAGTTTAATGGATTTCCGGGACAGAAAGGTGCATTGTTAAAAGGAGTTGGTGCAGTGGGGCTTGGATATAAAACAACATTTGTTGAAGATGAAGCACCTGTGCAACCGCTCACTGTAATTGTACAGAAATAATTTCCGGCATTCGCGGCGACAGTATTATTAATAATTGGGTTTTGAAGTGAAGATGAAAATCCATTCGGCCCGGTCCATGAATAGGTTGCAGCTGCAACTGGAACTACAGAAAGTTGTAATGGAACGCCAACACAAATGGGAGCATTGCTCGAAATAACTGGTGCAGCAGGAATTGGATTAACAAAAACAGTGGTATTACCTGCATTGGTGCTTGTGCATCCAAGCGCGGTAACTGCTAAATGATAAACTCCTGAATTTGCAACAGTAGCATTTGTAATAACGGGATTTTGAAAAGAAGAAGTAAAACCATTCGGCCCAGTCCATGCATAAGTACTTGGAGTAACAGGAACAGCAAATAAATTTATAGGTGAACCAACACAAACAGGACTGTTGTTGGATGGTGTAGCAATTGGAATTGGATTAACAGTTACAATAGCTGTTGCCGTATCAGCACATGGATATCCTTTATTTACAATTAGCTTCACAGTATAAGTTCCGGCTGTGTTGTAGGTATAATTTGGAGAAAATAAATGTGAAGTATCTGCATTTCCTGCTGCTCCGAAATCCCAATAATAATAAGTTGCGCCAGTGCTTGTATTTGAAAAAGTAAGAGGCGAACCCTTGCAAACGGTAAATGTGGGCGGAATTATAGCAACCACATTTGTTATGCATTGAACCACATTGAATTGAAAATCTCTATAATGTGTGCTTAACAAAACTCCATTGCGATATTCTTTCACACATATGCCAACCATAAATTGCCCTAGCGTGTTTGGAATGCCCGTGATCATACCGGTTACAGAATTTATACTTACTTGTGGTGAGCCTCCAACGGGATTGTTAAATGTAAAACCTCCGGCAAAAGGCACAAGAGAATATGGAGGTGGAGATGCAGGAAGAGGATTGGGATTAGTTTGACTACCCCCGTTAAATGGGCTATAAAAACTATAAACTAATTGGTCACCATCGATATCTGTTGCAGAATGATTAAAAACCAAGGGCTCGTTTACACAAATACAAGTTGGTGGAAAGTTAACGAATTCAGGGCTACTATTTCCAGAAGCAACTGCAGAACCAGGTATTGTTGCCATATAAGTAGCTCCGTAATTATCTGATGGATTAACCACATTTAGTATGGTGCCATTTCTGCAACACTTTTGAAAAACAATTGTGTATCCACCTGCAATCGGAGGTAATAATTTATTAGTTGTGTAAATTGCTTCTTCAACACAAATATTTGGAGGTGTGGTTAAACAAATGTTTCCGGTGTTATTTGGAATTGGAATTGGTCCCGGAAAAGTTACAGAAACCGAATCAACCAACGCAAGTGTTGTTGAATTAAAAAAGTAAAATTTTATGGAACTTGTAAATGGGGTGGAGGAATTGCAATCTCTATATAACTCTAATTTTATTTGATAAACATTACTTCCTAAATACTTATAAGTTAACTCTCCTCCCACAATGTGAGTTGCTTTAGTAGAAATTGGATAAAGCCAAAATGCAACCACAAAAAATAGAAGGAGGATTTTCTTCATTTCAATTTCAATAGTACACCATTTATCTCATAAATTTGTATTCAATCCGATTAGTATTTTGCCAATCTTACGCTGCTATTACTCCCGCCTTCTTTTGTTATCGGTAAATCTGATTTTGAACTAATCAAGAATACTTTTAAAACAAGAAGATAAAAAAATAAACGGGTGAAAATCCATCATTCATAGGTGAATGATTAAACATATAAAAATTTGTGTGGTGAGACCCAGATTTGAACTGGGGACGCAAGGATTTTCAGTCCTTCGCTCTACCAACTGAGCTATCCCACCATTGGTTAAGAGGGCGGCAAATATAGTTGCTTAACTGAATAATGGAAATCAAACAAAATGTCATTTAACTGAATTTCATTTAATCGACCTTGTTTTATTTGTTAAATTTTACTGAAACAATTAATCATGAGAATTAAAACCGAAACTCATCTTAAGTTAATTAGGCAGAAAATGATTAGTAGAAAAAATTAGTTTTCGTTGAGCAATTGATAGATGAAAAATGAGTCAACATACTTTCCAATCATGCTATTTCAAAATATTTATATTTACCCCCATAAGAAATTTATTCATTCCAATAATTAAAAGTCATTCTGCGATTTCAGTATGAGTAAGACCAAACAAACAGACAACAAAATGAAATTTATAGTTTCTACAGGTGCACTGCTGAAGCAGTTATCGTTGATTGATGGAGTAGTGAGCACCAATACCGTATTACCTATTCTCGAGGATTTTTTATTTGAGATAAAAAAATCAAAACTCACTGTGTTCAGTACCGACCTTGAAACCTCAATGAGTACTACTCTTGATGTGGAAGCCAAAGAAGATGGAAAGATTGCCATTCCGGCCCGCATGCTCATGAATATTTTAAAATCGCTGCCCGAGCAACCACTTACATTTAGTATCGATGAACAGAGTTATGCAATTGAAATAACTTCTGATAACGGTAAGTATAAACTCACCGGCGAAAATGGCGATGACTATCCACGCATTCCGGTTGCCGAAGATATTAAGGATATAAAAATCAGTTCATCTGTTTTAAAAAATGCTATCAATAAATGCTTGTTCGCGGTTGGTACTGATGATTTGCGACCTGCAATGACTGGGGTAAATTTTGAACTGACTACTGAAGGAATAACATTCGTTAGTACCGATGCACACAAGTTGGTTCGCTTCAAAAGATTTGATACTCGCAGTGCAACTTCTGCTTCATTTATTGTTCCACGCAAAGCATTGCAGTTAGTGAATGGTGCATTGCCTTCCGAAGACACTCAGGTAAATCTTTCGTATAACAACAGCAATGCATTTTTCAGTTTCGGAACAGTAAATCTTATTTGCCGGTTGATTGATGCACGCTTTCCAGATTACAATGCAGTAATACCTACTGACAATCCAAACAAATTAATTATTGGCGCCAACGAAATTTTGAATTCGCTTCGCCGTTTAATTATTTTCTCTAACAAAACCACGCACCAGGTAACTTTTGAATTGAAGGGAAGCGAACTCACCATCACCGCGCGCGATTTGGATTTCAGCAATGAGGCAACAGAAAAATTAGTTTGTAATTACAATGGCGACGATATTGAAATATCATTCAACGGTCGTTTCCTCAGCGAAATATTGAGTGCTTTAAGTACTGACGAAGTTAAGTTCGAATTCAGTACGCCAACAAGAGCATCGTTAATTTCTCCTACCGCAGGTGACGATAAAGAAGATACGCTGATGCTCGTGATGCCGATTATGGTAAATAATTGATTGATAATTCTTCGACAAATTCAGAATTACATGTCACACTGAATTTATCGAAGAATGAATTTATTCAGCAGGTTTTTCTATTTTCTCCTCTGCAAGCTTCAACTCTTCTTCAGTCTTTATTAAGTTATTTGCTTTTAAGATGTGGAACCAACGCACCATCTTTTTTATGTCGCTGTTGTGAACACGCACCTTATCATGAGTTGGAATTACAACGGTAAAATATTTTCGCAACTCATCGTTCGATGCTTTTGCATCTGGTAAAGGAGTAGCGGTTTCTGCCTTTAACATATCAGCAAAAACAAATTTGAGTTCACGGTTTTCATCATTGTCTAAATAAATAGTGATGTTTTCCAATGAAGAAATGTTGTGTACCCTTGCAGAGATGAATTGTGATTTTCCATCTTCGAGCCCCGTAACAATTACTCCGTTTGATTTGGACGAAAGAACTCTAAAAAGTCCTGACATTCCGGTGATGGCAACTATTTCTTGAAATTCCATAAAAGAAAATTTTGGGTTGCGAAAATAGAAATATTTTTAAGCGCCGAACAAAACAGTTTAAATGGTCAAACAAAAACTTCCGAATCTAAAACCGATTGAAGTTAAACCACTGATAAAAACAGAGTGGTACGAACAACCAAATGTACAGGCAATTGTGCTTGCCATTGTTGCTATTGTTTTATATGCTGTCACTTTTCAGAATGAGTGGGCGTTGGATGATGTCATCAGCATCACCATGAATTCATTTACACAAAAAGGATTTGCCGGAATACCCGACCTGTTATCGAAAGATAGTTTTTATGGTTTTATTGGAAATGCAAGCGACCTCTCTGGTGGAAGGTGGCGACCACTTGCATTAATAAGTTTTGCAACTGAAATAGAAATTTTTGGTTGGAAGAAAACAGGTGTTGACAAAAATTTATCGCTCGCACATTTCATGCATTTCAATAATGTTTTATTGTATGCCGCCATTGCATTTTTACTTTATCAGTTATTGTATAAGCACATCACAAAAAAAATCTGGCCTTCATTCATCATCACTTTATTGTTTGTTGTTCATCCCATTCACACTGAGGTAGTGGCTAATATCAAGAGTCGTGATGAATTGCTTTCGTGGCTATTCCTTTTGCTCACTTTAATTTTTGCACTCGACTGGAAAAAGAAAAACAAAATTATTTTTCTGCTGATGAGTGTAGTTTGTTTTTTTCTTGCACTGTTGTCAAAAGAAAATGGCGTCACATTCATTGCCATACTTCCAATTACTTTTTTCTGTTTCACTAAAATGGATTGGAAAAAAAGTTTTCTGGCAACAGTTCCATTTATCATCGTCACAGTGCTTTATATTATTCTGCGATTTTCCATTATTGGTTTTGTGAACAAAGAAATTACAGAGGTTATGAATTCGCCTTACTTGTATGCAACACCTATGCAGGCACTCGCTACAAAAATATTTGTACTCGGAAAATATATTCTGATGCTTTTTCTCCCGCTGAAACTCAACTACGATTATTCATTCAATCAAATTCCTTATACAAATTTTGGTGACTGGCGAGTCTTACTTTCTATCGTTCTTCAACTTGCATTATTGATTTATGCTTTAACACAAATCGGCAAAAAGAGTCTGGTTGCTTACGGAATTCTGTTTTATTTCTTCAGTGTATTTATCGTTTCCAATCTGGTGGTTGATACCGGTGGAGTAATGGGCGAACGATTTTTATTTCAGGCATCTTTTGGATTTTTAATAGCGGTTGTTTCGGTGATTTCTATATTGTTTCAGAAGATTAATTTGAATGAAAAAATTTTGAAACAAATTGCGACAGTAATTCTCATTGTGATTATTCTGCCTGCTTCATACAAAACATATTCGCGCAGTAAGGAATGGAAAAATGATAAAGTGCTTTTTATTAAAGATGCGCTTACGAACCCCAATAGTGCGCGAACTAATAATGGAGCAGGAACCTCGTATATTTTTTTAGGCGATGAAGCACAGGTTTCAATACTAAAAAAAGCATTTTACGACAGTTCGGTTTATTTATTAAAAAAAGCAATGCGCATTCATCCTAAATACACTGACCCTTACCTGAATCTTGGAGTTGCTTTCAACCGAAAAAAGATAATAGATAGTGCCGAATATTATTGGAACAAAGCACGCGAACTTCAACCATCGCATCCGAAACTTGGTGAGTTTGATAAAGTATTGGTAGCCGGCTTTCTTTCTACTGCCAATGAAAATTATCGAAAAGGTGATACATCAAAAGCAATTAATGATTATCGAAAAGCTGTAAAGTATGGCCCTACCGATTCAAAAACTTGGTACAACCTTGCTGGAATTTATTTTACTACTCATAAATTTGATAGCGCTAGAATCTGCTTCGAACAAACTTTAAAACTGGATCCGAAAGATGCAATGGCGGCTAAAGCGCTGAACTACATGAATGCAACTAAAAAATAATTTATTCTTAAAAAAAATATGCCATCCCTTCGAGGGATGGCATATTTTTTTTGCTTTGAAAAATTTTTTATGGCAAGTAATGAAATGAGTTGAAGAATTTATCTTTCTCGGCCTCAGGAACTTCGCCTAAAATTGGATTGCAAGTAAGTTCAAATAATTTATTGTCTTTATAAAATGCGCGCACTAATGATTTTAATCCAAACATTTCGTAACGATATTCCATACACAAACCACCATTGAACTGAATTTCTTTCATGTCAGTAATTTTGGTTGAGAAAGTAGTTTCAATCACATCAACATTGCTATTCACCCGGTCGCGAAAAGTTTGTTCGGTGTATGATGAAGTTCCAAAATCAATACTGATATAAAAATTAGTAAGCGGTTCATCCAATGTTGCAGATATAAACCAGTTGTCGCCCTTCTTATCAGCTTTAGGTTTTTCAGGAAACAGCACTTCAAATTTTGCTTTCTTCTTTTCTGAAAAAGTTACCCAATCACCACCGCCATATTTAAAAGATAAAAGCAAAATGAGTACAACAGAAATAATTGATAATCGAAAGGCAGTTTTCATTCTTAATTTTTTTGTGAATTTAACATCACTACGAATCGATATTTATAAAGTTAACACCAAGTAATTAACAGGCTCATTATTTTTTTCCTTTCAGATAGGCAGTGCACCGCTCATCAATATTTTTTCGAATGTTCATGTAAAACAAACCATAATCAAGAATGTGATATATTTTCCAATCGAATAAATTGCTTCCACGAAAATCAGGTTTGTTAATCCACAACAATCCATCGTGTACTTGCGCATCGCAAATGTTAGGATAGATGTGATGAATGTCTTTCAATAACCCGCCTTCATTTTTTTGATAGCTGCAATAAACGGAATCAATATTCCAACTCAAGGGATTTGTGCAAATAGAATGATTCAATCCTGCGGAATAATATCCCGGAATAAATTTATTTGAAAAGGTGTTCCACGAAATCCAGCAATCAGTTTGAGTTGAATCTTCGCAGGGCGCAATGCAGCAAAACGAATCTTTGGGAACAGGCATGCCAATCAAGTAGGCACACACTAATTGTTTTTGTAAAGGCTTGTTGTCAAAAAAATCTTTCAGCAATAGTGCCGCGTGAATAGTTCCCTGACTGTGCCCTGCAATAATTATAGGCCGACCATTATTATAATGTTCTAAGTAATATTCGAATGCATTTTTCACATCGGCATACGCAGTGTCGAGCGAATTTCTTTTTGCGTCTTTATCAATTGTATAAAATGCGCTGATGTGTGCCTGTCGGTATCGGGGTGCATAAATTTTACACGACACATTGAACACGCTCGCTTGTAATTTTATTGTTGACTCATCTGTTTTCTCATTTAGCTTTTTGTCGTTTACATCACCGTTCCATTTATATTCTCCTGTTGGTTCGTAGGTATAAATTGTCGGGTGAATAAAAAACACATCCACCTTTGCTGTGTCTTGTCCGTATTTTAAATTTTTGTCAGGCATTTCATCTGCTTCATCCTTTATAGTTGGCAAGGCAGCCCACGAAGAATTTTTACTGTAATCGGGAATTGGAGGAACAACACTTTCACTATACGGAGTTTGAATAATATATCGCTTGGATACTTTACATGAAATGAAAGTGGAGAGAAGAATAAAAATAAAAATTGAGCGCACGAAAAATTTATAAAAATGGAATGCAAGAATACAATGAATGAGTTGATAGAAAAATTCGTGCTTTATATTTTCACAAATACATCATCGCATAAATCCCCAAATAACAACCCACACCTGCAAGATATCCAACTAACACGGGTAGTGTAATTTTTTTCAGATACCCCCCGAACGAAATATTTTCCATTCCCATAACCACTACTCCAGCAGCTGAACCAATGATTAATAAACTTCCACCGGTTCCTGCACAGAAAGCTATCATCTCCCACAATTTATCATCCATTGGAAAAACATGTAACGGATACATTCCAATTGTTGCAGCAACCAATGGCACATTGTCAATGATTGAAGAGGCAACGCCAAGCATTGTAACAACAATGTCTTTATTCGGAACCGTTTTTTCCAACCAGTTCGCAGTGAGTTCAAGAATTCCTGCGGTTTGCAGTGCAGCAACGGTTAACAGTATTCCAACAAAAAATAAAATGGAACTCAAATCAATTTTGCCAAGCACACTTGCAACCTGCAAATCTTTTCGCTCGCGTTTCGAATGAAGTATTTCTGTTATCACCCACATCACTGAAAGCCCAAGCAATATTCCCATGTATGGAGGAAGGTGTGTCAGTTGTTTAAAAACAGGAACCGAAATCAAACTCAGAATTCCAAGAACAAAAATGTGTGCGGAATAAGGTTGCGGAATTTCATTGTCATTTTCTGATTCAGCAATTTTTTCTCCTTTCATTTTTATACTGAAATAAATTAATGGAATTAAAAGTGAAACAACGCTTGGAATAAAAAGTGTTTCAATAATATTCATAGCAGAAATTTGTCCGCCAATCCAAAGCATTGTAGTTGTTACATCACCAATGGGCGACCATGCACCTCCAGCATTCGCAGCAACAATAACCATTGATGCGAAAATCATTCTGTCTTTTTTATCATCAATCATTTTCCGCAGAATGGAAACCATTACAATAGAAGTTGTGAGATTATCAAGAATGGCTGACAGAAAAAATGTGATGAAACAAATAATCCAAAGCAATGAAGATTTATTTTTTGTTTTTACTAAATTGCTTACAACACGAAATCCTCTGTGCGTGTCAATCAACTCCACAATGGTCATTGCACCCATCAGGAAGAAAACAATTTCGGCAATACCGGAAAGATGATGCGAGAGTTCGGGAAGTAAACCAATTTCGTTTCCTCCCTGAATAATCAATAATACCATCCAGCTAACAACAGCCAGTAATAAAGCAGTTGCAGTTTTACTTACCCGCAATGGGTGTTCCAAAGCAATGGCTGCATAACCAACAATAAATAAAATAACTAGAATTGTATTTGACATGTTTTTTTGAATTGCGTCAAAACTAAAAAATACAGTTATGTTGAATCAGTAAAAATTAAAGATGCATACTTATTTGAATGTTGAATAAACACAAGTATATATTTGCTGTCGCTTATTATAGCACTTCTTGGAAAAAAATCACGGGCTAAACAAGCTCACTCTTGCCGGATTATTAGTTACGCTCGGAATCATTTATGGTGATATCGGAACCTCACCCCTCTATGTGATGCAGGCAATTTTAGGCGACAGACCTGTTAGTCAATTATTGGTTTATGGCGGATTGAGTTGCGTGTTCTGGACACTTACTATTCAAACAACAGTCAAGTATATTATTCTCACACTTCGTGCAGATAACAAAGGGGAAGGTGGAATTTTTTCGCTCTACGCTTTGGTGCGCAAGCGCGGAAAATGGTTGGTGTATCCTGCAATTATTGGCGGCGCTGCATTACTGGCTGATGGAGTCATTACACCATCAATCACCGTATCATCTTCCATTGAAGGGTTGCGTTTATATTATGAAGATATAAATACTGTTCCCATTGTTATTGCAATACTCTGCGGACTTTTTATTTTCCAAAGAATGGGAACCATGTTGGTCGGCAGTTCATTCGGACCAATCATGTTCATTTGGTTTTCCATGTTGGGTGTTCTTGGGTTGGGAAATCTGGGAAATCATTGGGAAATTTTACATGCCATCAATCCGAAATATGCGATTGAAATGTTGGTGGAATATCCGAAAGGATTCTGGTTGCTTGGTGCTGTTTTCCTTTGTACCACAGGAGCTGAAGCATTGTATTCTGATCTCGGTCACTGCGGAAGAAAAAATATCCGAATCAGCTGGATTTTTGTAAAGACCTGCTTGCTGTTAAATTATTTTGGACAAGGAGCATGGATAATGCAACACACCGGTGAAGTGCTCTCGGCGCAAAATCCATTTTATGCAACCATGCCCGATTGGTTTCTGTTGATTGGAATTATTATCGCAACAATGGCTTCTGTTATTGCGAGTCAGGCTTTAATAACCGGAAGTTTTACATTGATAAATGAAGCCATGCGCTTGAACTTGTGGCCGAAAGTTCGTGTGTTACATCCCACTGATTTACGCGGACAGATTTATGTGCCGAGCATAAACATTATGCTCTTTATTGGTTGTGTTGCAATGGTTTTAGGATTTAAAGAATCAAAAAACATGGAGGCCGCTTATGGTCTTTCTATCAGCATCACCATGTTAATGACAACTCTTTTATACTGCACTTATTTATATGTTAAGCGAGGTTCGTATTTTTTGGTGGGCTTAACTGCGTTTGTTTTTCTTACAATAGAATTGTGCTTCCTTGCAGCTAATCTGAATAAATTTATGCATGGGGGCTATGTTACTGTATTTATTGGTTCAGTATTATTTGCCGTAATGTTTGTTTGGTTCAAGGCACGCAAAATCAAAAACCGTTACCTGGAATTTGTGAATGTGAAAGATTTTCTTCCACCACTGAAAGCACTGAGTGATGATGTAACAGTTCCAAAATATTGTTCGCATTTAATTTATTTAACCAGCGCAGATTACCCATCACAAATGGAATCGAAAATTTTCTATTCTGTTTTTCAGAAGCAACCGAAGCGCGCAGATGTTTATTGGTTTGTGCATGTTGATGTGGTTGATGAACCTTATACATTGGAGTATGTCGTAACTCCATTAATTCCAGGGGATGTTTTCCGCGTTGATTTTATGTTGGGATTCCGTGTGCCTCCGCGTATCAACTTATACTTTAAGAAGGTAGTGGAAAACATGGTGGCGAATAATGAAGTGGATACTGTGAGTCGTTATGAATCATTGAACAAACAAAATGTATCGGGCGATTTCAGGTTTGTGGTAATTGAAAAGTTTTTGAGTTTCGAAAATGAATTACCATTTATTGAGAAGTTAATTATGGATGGATATTTCTTTTTGAAAAGTGTATCACTCAAAGAAGGTCGAGAGTTTGGACTAGATACCAGCTCGGTTACAATTGAAAAATTCCCCTTAATATTAATTCCACCAAAAGAGGTAAGTATGAAAAGGGTTTATGAATAATTAATTCGCCTTCTGTTGCATAATCCTGATTGGATGCGCAATCTTGCTTCCGTGTTTCTGAATGGTTTCCAGAATGAGAAAATTTATTTCCTCCTTCATTTTCATGTATAAAAGATATTCGGTTTGAGGTAAATAATATTCAATCATCAGGTTAATCGCACTCTCATTAAATGAATCGAAGCGAATAAAATTATCTTCAGTCATATCGGTTCTTGCATCAAAATATTTTTGTAAATCGCTGATGATAATCCGAAGTTGTTCTGTGGTGGTATCGTAACTCAATCCAATCACCATGTTCACACGACGATGAGTCCGAAGCGTTAAATTATCTACACTCGAGTCGGTCATTTTTTTATTCGGAATGGTGACAAAAGTTTTTTCAGTGGTGCGCAATCGTGTACTGCGGAAACCAACTTTCTCCACCTTGCCTGTTACATCTCCGACCTTCACAATATCTCCAACTGTAAATGGTCGGTCTAAAAAAATAGTGAGTGAACCAAATAAATTCGCAAGTGTGTCTTGAGCCGCGAGCGCTAAAGCCAAGCCACCAATTCCTAAACCTGTTAGAATACTTGCAATGTTAAAATGCAAAATGGCGCCGAGAATAATTCCGATGCTGATGAGCGCAACAATAATTTTCAATAAATCTTTAATGAACGGAACCAACTGATCATCCATTTTTGATTCAGTCAATTCAGCTCGATCTCTTAAAATTATTGTAATAAAATCTATCACGCGTAACAACACCCAAGTAAAAGTTACTGCAATTATTGTTACAAGAATTTTTGAAAGAATGGTTTTCAAATCATAATCAATAACTGTTACATCCCACGCTTTCGGAAACTTTAATAACCGGAAAGCAAACGAAGCGGTAAGTAAAATAATAAACCACGAAGCCGGACGAAAGATGAGCGCATTGAATTGCTTCACACGATTTTCCTTCGTGTATTTCCGAAAGAAATTATAAATCAGCGTTCCGAGTATTCCGGATATATAGCGCTTGAATAAAAAAACAACTAATAGAATTCCGAAGAACCAGGCGTATTGTTCAATTGAGTTGTCAAGTATTTTTTGAGTTAGAAATTCTTTCATTGAAATTTTTTTTATTCAATGAGACAAAAATAGAATTGAATTTCAGAAATATTTTTAAAGCCGATTACGGAAAATTATTTCCCACCAATCTGACTTCCATCACAAACCGAATCGCAGTTGTAAAGCAAATTGAAGTTGAGATTAAAATCCTGCGGTTGTTCTCCGTTCTTAATTGCAGTCAGCATTTCATTGATGATGCGTGTGCGCTCGGTGTGAATGAAGTTACGCTTCTGCTGGTCTAGTTGCAAGCTGAAAAAACAAATTCCATCTACGAAAGTGTATTCGGGCTTTGCATAAATACTGAGCGGATTATTGTTCCACAAAACAAGGTCGGCATCTTTTCCAACCTTGATGCTTCCGACTTGCGCATCTATGTGTAACATCATTGCGGGATTGAGTGTGCAGAGTTTCCACGCTTCAATTTCACTGAGCCTACCATACTTAATTGACTTCGCTGCCTCCTGATTCAGGCGGCGCGCCATTTCTGCATCATCAGAATTCACTGCAGTTACTACTCCGACTTTTGTGAGTATCGCTGCGTTGTAAGGAATGGCATCATACACTTCGTACTTGTAAGCCCACCAGTCAGAAAAAGTAGAAGCATAAACTCCGTGCGCCCTCATTTTGTCGGCAACTTTGTATCCTTCCAAAATGTGCGTGAAAGTATTCATGTGAAAGTGCATGCTGTCGGCAACATGTATCAGCATATTTATTTCGCTCTGTACATACGAGTGACAGGTGATGTATCTTTTTGAAATTAGAATTTCTACGAGCGCATCCAATTCCAAATCACGGCGCGGTCCAGTGAGCGTTGTTTTATTTTTTGCAGCAGTTGAATTCCATTTATCCCAATCACTTTGATATTGACGCGCGCGAATAAATCCATCGAACAAAGTTTGCTCCACACCCATTCGTGTTTGCGGAAAGCGCACTGTGTTTCGATCGCCCCAATTTGATTGCTTCACATTTTCACCAAGTGCAAATTTTATGAAGCCGTTCCAGCCAACAAATTTCATTTGCTCGGGCGCATAACCCCAACGAAGTTTTATGAGTTGGGTTTGTCCGCCAATTGTATTTGCGGAACCATGAAGAAGATGCGAACATGTAACACCACCCGCGAGGTTGCGATAAATATTTATGTCTTCCGAATTCACCACATCACCAATGCGAACTTCCGATGTAACAGATTGTGTTCCTTCATTCACGCCTTGTGAGATTGCAATGTGCGAGTGCTCGTCAATAATTCCTGCTGTCAGAAATTTTCCTGTTGCATCAATCACGCGCGCATTTGCAGGAACAGAAATATTTTTTCCAACCTGCTGAATTTTTCCATTGCTGATTAGCAAATCGGTGTTTTCTAAATTTCCTTCGGCTTCATTCGTCCACACGGTTGCGTTTTTGAAGAGAACAGTTTCCTGTTTTGGAATGGAATCCCAACCATAAGCGCAGAAAGGATAAATCACATTCCCGAATTCAGGTTTTATATTTTCTTTTTTGGAAGAATCTTTTTTCGCTTGCACATCACCTGTTCGTGTTGCAGTCCACACCACTTCTTTTCCATTCGGGTCTAAACCTTTACCCAAAAAATTTTCTCCTTCAATAAATCCATTCAAGCGATACAATTGTTTGGTAGAGTCCTTCGGCATGGAAAACGAAAGTGAAATCAGATTATCGTTGAGCGAAAATTTTACATCGGACTTTGTTGAATCATGAAACTGCAATTGCGCCGAATTGGAAGAAGGATTTTCAATCGTGAGTTTTATTGCGCCCATTCTGTTCAGGGTGAAATCATATATTCCTTTCAACCCAGAAAGCTGTTCGTCATTCACGCGATACATTTTTCCTTTCACCCAATTCTGATAAATAATATTTTTATCATTGAAAATGGAATCGGAACAAATAATAAAATTCGCGAGCTTGCCTTTTTCCAATGAACCTAAATTATTCAGCTCGCCTGAAAGCTGCGCCGGTGTGTAGGTGAGCGCTTTGAGTGCATCCGATTGATTCAGTCCGTAAGCAATTGCCTTGCGCAGATTTTTCCAGAAGGCATCATCGTTGCATCCTTGTTTTGTAATGCAAAAATTAATTCCTGCTTTATCAATGCGGAAAAGATTTGCGGGCGCTTGTTCCCAATTCATTAAATCTGAAAGCGAAATCAAATCGGCATCGTTCGGGTCATTGACATTGTATGGTTTTGGAAAATTGATGGGGACGATGAGCGCATCTCCAGTTGCTTTTATTTCATCGAGTCCTTTGTATTCATCACCTCCGCCCTTGATAATAAATTTCAGTCCGAACTCATCTCCGATTTTATCTGCACGCAAAACACTTAAGTCATTATCTACCTGAAAAATTTGCGGAAGCGAAAATTGACTGTTCAGCGCTTCAAGCGAAATATTTTTTTCTTCATTGCTTCCACCTGATTTGTACCACTGCGAATCATAAAATGTTTGTCGCAGTAAAGCAATTGAACCCATGAGTGATGAAGGATAATCCTGTGTGCTTGTTCCTTTATTGAAAGAATAAAACGAAGCAACATTTCCGCGAACAATCATTTCATTATCGTTTTCATTTCCTACCAACACTACAGCGCCTGTGCCGCGCAGAATTCCATCCATGCGATGTGTGAGCACCGCACCGAAACCAAGCGAGCGCAAATTCTCTGCTTGTTTATCATCTCCATGAAAAAAATCGGCACCATTTACTTCTGGCATGATTGCCTGATTCCAACTGTATGCTCCTGATTTGTTGGAAATAAATTGTGGTCCTTGTTGATTGTTGTTCGGAGTTTCTGTTTTTGTTATCCCATAGTTGCTGAACAAATCAATGAACGACGGATAAATAAATTTTCCCTTACAATCAATCACTGTTACACCAGCGGGAACTGTTACAGCATTTCCAACGGCCACAATTTTTCCATCGTGAATAAGCAGTGTCGCATCGTTCAAAAATGTTTTGTAATCAACGGCAATGGTTGCGTGCGTGAAAGCATAATTTCCTTCGCGCTCATCGTGTGTTCCGTTAATGGGGAAAGTTTGTTGCGCTAATGATGTAAATGGTGAATAGTGTATTGTGAAAAGGAGAGCGGCAAAAAATATTTTCTTCATCGAATGTTTTTTTCAGGGAGCGAAAAGTAAGATTTGAAATGGAATGTTTAATGATTTTACATTCGCCTTTCTCATTATGGATAAAACAATTCAACACTTAGAATCAAACATCAGCTACTCAGTTGAAGGCGAAGGTCAAACACTTGTGTTGCTTCACGGATTTTGCGAAGACAAAAATATCTGGAGCGAGTTCAAACAGCCACTTCTTTCAAAAACAAAAATCATCTGTATTGATTTGCCTGGTTTCGGGCAATCTCTTCCAGGAAAAAATCATACTTCAATTGAGTTGATGGCAGATGCAGTGCTTGCTGTTTTGAATGCAGAACAAATTGAAAAGTGTTTTTTGCTCGGGCATTCAATGGGAGGATATGTTACTCTTTCGTTTGCAGAAAAATATTCCGAGCGGCTAAAAGGAATCGGGCTGTTTCACAGCTTATGTTTTGCTGATGAGGAATTGAAAAAGGAAACCAGAAAAAAAGTAGCTGAGTTTGTTCTAAAAAACGGGAGCCGAGCCTTTGCCGATCAGCTATTTCCAACCCTTTTTACTTCTGAGTTTGCAGATCGCAATAAAGATTTAATTGTAGCAATGGAAGAAAAAGCGGCTACTATTCCTGAACAATCTATTGCCAACACATCGTTAGCAATGGGCGCAAGAAAAGATTTATCAGTTATTCTGAGTGATACAATTCTTCCTGTGTTAATGATTATCGGAAAAAATGATTTAGCAATTCCATTTGAAAAAAGTTTGAAGATGGCAAACCTTCCAAATACCGCATTTATATGTTTGCTTGAACAAAGTGCGCACATGGGAATGATGGAAGAGCCGTTGAAAGCAAGAACGGCAATTGAGGACTGGATTAATTTGATTTTTTATTAATAGGGGGCTGTATTTAAAGTAATAAAAAACACAAAGACTTTGTTTGTGGCTATTGTAAAAAAGCTAACATTGAAAGATTATTTGATTTATTTTGGCAACTTAAAATTTAGTTTTCTCAAATTAAGGGATGAAAAAAAAGTGGATTGTTTTTGTTATCATTTTATATAGCCTAAAAAGCTATTCGCAAAACATTCCAGTTCTTACACATATACCCTCAATTGCTGGCGACACAACCGGCATTGTGCTATTAATTCATTATCCTGATTCCGCAAGATATGATACTTGCGGTGCACCGGTGGCAATCGTTATTGCAGGTGGAAAGGGGTCAACCGGAATTATTATAAATTATCCCCCTGTGATAACCAATTATGGTTTCATTGTAGTCTTTTTTGATTTTCCGGGGGGTGGAATCTTCCCAATAGAAAGTGGTGGAACTTATGATTTAAGGGGGCCAAATTGTGCTGAAGCATTAAAGGATATCATTAAATTTTGTAGTGGTGAAATTACAGACAATGATGGAAAATATTTAAGTGAGTTGATTCCGGTGATACCTAACTATGAAAATGTTGGATTAGTCGGCGGTTCAAACGGGGGTAACATTGCAATTGTAACTGCTGGGAAATATGGTGATGAGCTACAAGGATTAAAATGGATAGCTAATTGGGAAACACCTGTTGGTGATGGCAATATACTTACTGATATGGGCGCGGTTCATCTCGGTACAGGAACCCCTACACACAACATTGCTTACAATGACACAACAGGAATTTTTGATTTCTCAAAGCTGAAATATTGCGACACGCTTTATTTCAATTTCAATGTGAATTTTGATACACTCGCCGGATTTTATTTTGATAATAATAATGATGGCCAACCAAACGATTCAACAGATTTTAAACTTGACCCCATTTGCTTTGGAGTTGGTTTTAACGAAAGGGCTTTTTATAGTCAAAAAGTTATTCAGCTTGGTTATTCAATGGGAATAATTCCATTTCCGAAACCATTTTATATTCCAACATTTCAGGAAGCAAAAGATTTTTGGAAATGGCGAAATAGCGAGAATTGGATTGATTCGGTCGTTCTAAAAAGACCAGATTTGTTATTTATGGTGACTGCAAAAAATCACGATCATTATATTAATGCACCAGATCATCCAGGCATCTTATTTCAATACAATAATTTTATAAGTAGCGGTTTAAATTTTGTTCGACTGAATCCCGATAAGTCATATATGGAATATGTTTTGGATTCTGTTTATCCTGGGCTTCCTGATAATCCTTGCTTTGCACCATTTAATCATTTAACAATCAGAAACGCAATGGTACCTGATAGCATTGATCAGAAACTTTTGTATGCAGCCGCAGCGTGTGAATTAGCCGACCGAATTATCAGAGAAGATTTCAGGTGGCAATTAGATTCGGTTTATGGTAACTGTGATAAATACATTCCGCAATATTCTGACTCTACAGATACTGATTCAGGTTCTGTTAATGATTCAAGCAGCACTGTTTCATCGGTAAATAATCATTCAGAAATTAATTTTAGTTCTCAACTATTTCCGAATCCAAGTTCAATAAATTCAAATCTGATTATTCATTCTCTAAAAGATGAAAATGTAAAAATTGAAGTAGCAGATTTATCAGGTAAAATTATTTACTCTGCAACTGAAAAATTAATTCGCGGTAATAATTCTGTTCAGATAAATTCAACTGAGCTTGATAATGGATTTTATCTTATGACTATTCAAAACAGTATTCGTTTTGAAACAATGAAACTTGAAGTGTTGCACTAACACAACTGATAAATGGCCGGAAGATTTCTTCCGTAGCCATCGTAATCTAATCCGTATCCCACTAAAAAATCATTGGGAACTTCGAAGCAACAGTATGTAACTTTTATGTCATGCTTCAATGCTGCCGGTTTAAACAACAACGCAGATATTAAAATTTCTTTTGGCTGAAATCCTTTTAATACGGGTAAAAATTCGTTCAAAGTTTTTCCGGTATCAACAATGTCTTCTACAATAATTACTGTACGGTCTTTAATATTTATATCAAGACCCACTAATGTTTTTACTTGCCCGGTTGATTGTGTACCTTGATAAGAAGCCAGTTTTACAAATGAAATTTCACTTGGAATATTTACCTGCTTCATTAAATCAGCTGCGAACATAAATGAGCCATTTAGTATGGCCAAAAAAATTGGTTTCTCATTGGCAAATCGTTCGTTTATTTTTTCGGCCATAACTTTTACTTTTTGCTGAATGGTTTCAGCAGAAATATAAGTTCTGAATTTTTTGTCGAGTACCTGAATGATTTCTTCCATGTGGTAAATATATAGGCACAGAATATTTCAGAATAGAAATCTTAAGTTAAAAGTTTATTTCACTTTTAATTTATCGCCAACACTCAATACATCGCTTTTCAAATTGTTGAGCTGTTTTAATTGGTCAACAGTTAGGTTATACATTTTTGAAATGGCATAAAGTGTATCGCCTTTTTTAACGGTGTAAATATTTTCAGCCAATGAATCAGGATGGTAAGATGTCAATTCTTTTTGTACAACCTTTTGTTTGGTGCGAAGCTTAGGGGGAGAAATACGATCGCTTCGCAAATTTAAAATTTCGCCAGCCTCAGGCTCAGTTCCCATAATCATTTTATTTTTTTCATACAAGTACAAAAGTTGTATGCCATGCATTTGCGAAATCTCAAACATGGATTCCTCTTCTTTCACTGTGTGATAAGCTAAATCTCCATTGCGGTGCTTCGGTTGCAGATACAAACGAACTCCCGGTTGCACTTTTGTTTTTGAAGTCATGTCGTTGTACTTCAATAATCGTTTCATTCCCAATTCATATTCTGATGCAATCTTTTGCAGTGTTTCTCCCTGCTTAAGTTCAATGCATTTTATGTTATTAAAAAAATAAACGCGACCGTGTTGCGGGTCGCTTACCAAATCAGAAACTATTGCATCTGTTTCCGGATCCTGATTTTGGATTTTACAAATTGCATTGGTGCTGTCGAGGTTGTTTGAATTTGCAATGTAGTTTGCATCTAATCCTAACAAATCGTATTGCTGCAAATTATTATTCTCAATTGCTGTAATTAATATTTCAGCATATTTCGGATTGGTGGCGTAACCACATGCTTTCAATCCTTTCGCCCAACCTTTGTAATCTGTTTTGTCGAGTTGAAACAAACAGGCATATCGCTGCTTCCCTTTTAAAAAATCACTGTGGTCTTTAAACGATTGATCGGCCGAAGTATATTTTCTGAAACATTCATTCGGTGCATCGTCATCAAAATGATAAGTATCGCCGGTCCAATCCTCATGGCATTTTATTCCGAAATGATTATTTGCAATTGTAGCAAGTGAACTTCTTCCGGCTTCGGTTTCAATTATTCCTTGGCCGATTGTAATGCTTGCCGGAACTCCGGTGCGCTTCATTTCAACAATTGCTAATTCTTTGTAAGTGTTGATGTAATTAATTACCCGTTGCTGATAAGTATCCTGAGCTGAAACTTTCAACACAGAAATAAAAATTAAAAACAGAGAAACAGTTTTCTTCATTGCTAAAATCATTAACGACAATGTTCTGAAATTCTTTTATATCAAAACAATTTGAAAGCCAACCAAGAAATTGATTTTGTTTAAGAAAAGAAACAGGGAAAAACTATAGTGTCGCAACCTGTGGTAGGGCAATTTTATTTTCTTTCACAAAGTTGCACCAATGACAATCTTCTTTTCCGCAGCCATCAGTGAACTCCAGTTTTTTTATTCGGGTGTAGGCTTCTTTCACCTGATTTTTTACAAACTCAATTGCATCCTTGGTGACAACAATTTTTTCTTTTATAAAAACATTTTTCTTTTCGTCTTTCTCAACAAAATCAAGCTCTCCGCTCAACATGTTCCACTTTTCTATTTTAAAATTATCGAGCAGAATTTTATAGAAAACTATTTGCCTCCAGTAATCACCACCAATTGGATTTTTTTCATCGGGCGGAAGAAATTTTTCTTTTCCGTACTGTACACTCCCGGTTTTGTAATCCACCACATTTGCATCAGCACCATTAAATTCAATCTTATCCAATTTTCCGTTTACAGGAACTCCATCCACTTCAATATTCCGAATGGCGTATTCAGTCACTACTACTTTATTCCACGAATTGATGTATTGATTGTAATACTCAGGCAAAATTTGTTTGCCGTGCAACATTCTGTTCGTGTATTGTTTTTCAGTAAACGAATCTTTCTGTCGGCTCATTTCAAAACTGAAATCGTTCAGCATATCATCAATGGATGGAAATTTTTTTTCTGCTGAATCGCGCATCTTCACAAACAAACGATTGAGCGCCCAGTGCACTGCATTACCAAAAGCCATTGAATCATTCTTGGCAAACGGCACATTCAATATCCGCTCGAAGTAATAAGAGATCGGACACTCTAAATATTTATTCAAAGCCGAAACACTCATCGAAAAACTTTCCACCTTCGATTGAATAAAATCTCTGTCGAATAATTCGATGTGTGGTTTTTCATTTTTCAATAGAAGGGTCACTCCCATATCAAATAATTCTTCGGCCTCCACTTTTGATTTTGTAATTTCTATTCCTGTTCCTACAATTACTTCAGCTACAAATTGCGATGTCGCTAATTTTTTTCCTTCGTTGTTTGTTTCAGCAAATGAGATGTTCAAATATTCTTTTGCTCTTGTCATTGCTACATAAAATAATCGGCGCAGTCCTTCAATCTTGTTATCGTCTTTTGTGAATGTGAGCGTGTCGGGCAATGAATAATTGCTGCCACCACCACCGGCACTTTCCCATTTGTCGGCTGTGCATCCAATCAAAAACACATGTTGAAATTCCAATCCTTTTGCTGAGTGCGCGGTAATAAAATTTACTCCGTCTTCTCTGAAAACAGTTTTGTTCACCGGCAATCCCAATTCGTTTTTTTCCATCTGCTCAATCATCTCCAGGAACTGTGCAATTTTTATTCGTGGATGTTTTGCGCTTTCTGCTTTAAGGAAATCGAAGAAGGTGGTGAGCACTTGCATCAACCATATTTTTTCATCGCTCTTTAAAATGTGTTGCAACAAACCGCTGTCGTTCAGTATTTCTTCGAACAACATTTGCAATGTTATGTTGCCTGCATTCTTTAACCAGTTGGTAATATTTTTTTCGAACTTCGATAATGCTTCAGGGTCTTTTAATTTTATTTGAGCAAGTGAATTTCGGTCGGCTAAAATTTCGCGCCACTTATTATTTATTCTTTTCCCACTTGCAAAAGCAGCCACCGCTGAAATATCGTGCGGATGAATATGAAAAAAATGAAAGTGCATGAGTTGAAACAACAAGTACTCGCCGCTATGTGGACGGCGCATTTCCTCATCTAAATATTTCAGTGTTGTTAAAATATTTTGAATCAGTGGAAGATCAAGAATGTTAATCTTCTTTCGCACCTGGTATGGGATGTTTTTTTTCTCGAATAACTGAATCAGGTTTTCTGCCTGGGCATGACGATGATATATAACAGCTACATCGTTCAACGGAAATCCTTGTTTTTGCAAGGCTTCTATCTGTTTTATTATTCCGGCTTGTTCCTGTGCATGATTTGGATACTGAATAATTTTCGGCGCTACTTTCGATTCGGTCATTGCCGGGTGACTTGCTGAAAGTGTTTTATCCAAATCAGGAATTTTGTGAATTAGCCTCTCCTGATTGTTATCAATTAAAACTTTTGATGCATCTAAAATTTTCTGATTGCTGCGGTAATTTTCCGTCAGCACTATTGATTTTATATCGGCACGATTGGCTTCATAAAAATCCATAATGTTTTTTACACGCGCGCCCTGGAATTCATAAATGCTTTGGTCATCGTCACCAACAGTAAAACAATTCGGTTTGTCCCAGTAGTTGGTGAGCTGCTTTAAAATTTCATTTTGCGAACCGTTTGTATCCTGAAATTCATCAACCAGAAAATACAAGTAGCGCTCCTGATAATTGCGCAGCATGTTTTCATTTTCAGCAAACGCTTTTACCACCCACAAAATCATATCGCTGTAATCATACCGATTGAGCGCCAACATTTTTTTCTGATACACCGGAAATAATTCTGCTGCAGCACGCAGTGTTTCCATTTTCTTTTTCACTTCTTCTATTGCATCTTTTTTTACATCGCCTTTTTTTATTCCGCGCGGTCCGTTATCGCGCTTGTAAATAAATTCATCGCGGGTTGGTAAATCATTTATGTAATCATCAATGCTCTTCAGGATTTTTTCTGTTGACCAGTCTTCCTCCTTCATCATTCTGAAAAGTGAGTTCAAGCGCTTCACTTCAAAATAAATATCGCCCTTCAGTCTTCTGATAATATTAGTCGGCGGTAATTCATCAATGATTGATTGCAGCAGCGAAATATTTTCTAAATCCGAAATCGGTTCCAGAATTCTTTTTCCAAAGTAATCGAGATTGGATTGAATCACCTCGTTACAAAATGCATGGAAGGTGTAAATGTTCACTCGATAAGCAGTGGGCCCTATAAATTTCATGAGCCGCTGTCGCATGGCAATTGTTCCTGCATCAGTATATGTGAGACATAAAATATTTTGTGGAGCGGTATCGGTTTGCGTTAAAATATTTCCGATTCGCGCCGCAATGATTTGTGTTTTTCCGGTTCCGGGTCCTGCAACTACTAACACAGGCCCATCAATCTGATCAACCGCTTCGCGCTGTGCGTTATTTAATTCGTTCAATGCTTTTTCAAATACCGCCGATTGAAATTTATCTGTCATGGAATGAAAGTATAAAGGAGAAAATAATAAATCAAAAATACTTTTTGATCTTATAACAGATTTTACAAAAAATCTAGGTGCTTTTTACCAATGAATAAATTGCCGAGTTTAAAAATTTCCCATCGTAGAAATAATTTTCTCTGTAATATGCTTCGCGAACAAAATTATTCTTTTCTAATAATTTTATTGATGCCGTGTTTTCAGGATTCACATTGGCTTCAACAGAATGTAACTTCAATACATTAAAACCATAATCCAGCACTGCAGACATTGCCTCCTGCATAATCCCTTTACGGTGAAAATCAGCATGAATCATATACCCGATTTCGCTTCGTTCATTTTCTAACTGCAACTTCCAGAAACAAATAGTACCGAGTAATCGTGAATTATCTTTCAATGTAATTCCCCAATTTATTCCTTCATTTTTAATTAGTAAATCTTCAAAAATCTGAATCAGTTTTTCAGCATCTGCAATTGTTTGAGCCCTTGGTCGATCTAGGTATTTCATCATCCGTTCATCTGATCGGAGTACAAACAAATCTTTTGCATCATTCAAATCAATGCGCCTTAATAACAAACGATCGGTAGTGAGTATTGGAAAAGGCAAAAAGTTTGGGATAAGCATTTTTGAAAATGAAATATTGGCAATTTAAAATTCATTTAATAATAAGTAAAAAACAGGAAATCATTATAAAAAATCTTTTGATCTTCTTCTTAACCAGATAAAAATATAACTAACAGATCCGAAAGCATCAGCTACTAAATCAAGCCATTCAAAATGTCGAGTGGTAGTTAGATTTTCCTGTAGCACCTCAATCAATAATCCAAAGCAAACCGTAACAATGAGAATAACAAAAGCTTTTAAAAAAACGGGGCTTATTTCTCTCCAGGCATTTAATAGTAGAAAAGCAAAAAAGAAATAAAAAAACACATGAACCCATTTGTCAATAAATAACAGGTGGAATAGATCATCATCCGGAAAATTATTGGCAGGAATAAATGAAAGGTAAGAAATTAATCCCGCCCAAATTATTGGCAAAAGCCAGCGCATCAGATAATTACTTAATGACCAACCAATACTGAGTAGGCCGCCGCATCCATCAATTTATTGGCATCTTCAGGATTACTCATTTTTACTTTCACCATCCACCCTCTTACATATGCGTCCTGATTAACTAACTCGGGATTTGCATTGAGCTCAGCGTTCAGTTCAAGAATGGTTCCTGCAATCGGAAGAAATAAGTCACTAACTGTTTTCACAGCTTCTACGGTACCAAAAACTTCTTCAGCTTTCAGCGTTTTTCCAATAGTATTCACATCCACATAAACAATATCACCTAATTCGCTTTGAGCGAAATCGGTAATGCCTATAACTGCGGTGTCACCTTCTACACGAATCCATTCGTGATCTTTTGTGTAACGGAGATTGTCAGGAAAATTCATTGAATAAAATTTGAGGGCGGAAAAATAATATCTGAGAGCGGAAACTCTAATGAGAAAATATATTTACTTTTTTAGAAAAAAAAGAGCACATCAGTTATAAAGATGTGCTCTTTGCGAATCGCCAGTAAATTATTGGGCGAGGGTAAAACGGATTGTTACACCTGCATTTGTGTATCGAATTGGATATGATGCAGAAGTGGCTGGAATGCTGTATCGTTTGTCGACAAACAAACGAATGTTCAATCGATTGCTTACCATGTATTCAGCTGAAGGTGAAATACTGATTGTTTTCATTCCCTGTGTTGGCGTACTTACCGCCTGATCTAATTTGTAGTTTGTTGTTATGTTGTTCGAAACAGAAACATCGCACTTCAGATTCAAATCATTTTTTAATCGTTTTTTCTTACCCTGAATTTTAAAAGGTATAGGTGCATTTTTCCATTTGTACCCTAATCCAACAGTTATTTCAGAAGTTCGTGATTCAACTAACTGATAATCGAGAAAACTCATTGCAAGATTCCTTCCTTTTTTATATTCAAACTTTGTACTCACATTATTTTTCCATTGTGCATCAATACCAAATAATGGAGAAAACTGCTCAGTAATACCAATGCTCGGGATATCATAAAAACTTATGAAGTTCCCCGAAACAGAATCTATTTTACTCGGAAGGTTAATTCCATCTTTAATATTTCCATTAAAGTCCAGTGCAGAACTAAATGAATTCATAGTGAGATTGGAAGTATAACCATGTGAAATGTTTAAGGAATTCCAGATTTTATGTGCCCACTTCATTTTTGTTAATCCGTTGTAAGAAACTCTCCAGTTCGGAGCCGGAATTCCTTTGAAGTATTGATACAACCCAACTGAGTTTACATCTTTTCCTGCATACGCTGCAAGAAAGGCCGGTATCAAAACATCTTGTGAATAGGGTCCATAACCGTTTGCAAAATTAGAATTGAAACTGCTATCCTGAGGATTGTAATAGGAACCAGCTGCCTCAGGATTATTTTTTGCCAATCGTTGTGAAACTGTTTGGCGATAGGATTCAAACAAATTGAATGTTGGGGATTTTCCGCTGTCAGGTTTTTGAAAAGCAGTGTTCCATGCTATAAATGATACACTGTACTGGCCATAGGCCTGCTGGTTCAAGTGCTGATAACCCAAATCAGTATTCTTGAAAAATTCAGTTGTGTTGTATGAATAATTTTTCATGAAATTCACATCAACATTCACATCTTTCAACGGTTCGAATTGTGCGCGTGCTGTAATGTTTCGATTGTAATTTTGAATGAATTGATAATTCATTGCAGTATCAGATGTTATCCATCCTTTTTTTGCAGCATCATTCAACCAATTGGTATCCGGCTGCATTCCGAAAACAAAATCCCAACCAGGAGCAGTTTTTTTCAAATCTTGCCCCACATTTTTGGCTTTGTATACAAACCCCGGAAGTGTTGTTCCCTTTGTTTGCGCATAGGTGAATGAAATTTTCTTTAAACTGATGATTGGTCGAATAATAAATGATAATCCACCTTTTGCGGTAGGTTGATTATTTTTCTTTTGATCAAGTAAATCCTTTGTGTTTTTATTGTCCTTACCATTTTTATCATCACCTTTTTGTTGATTAACAGGAGCCGTATTTGTATTGTATGGTTTAAGAAATTTCCATTTGTTATACAAATTCCTGAAATTTAAATCACTATTGAAGTTGATGTTCTGATCGTTGTTAATTTGATTGCCAAGCGGATTATCAACGAGCCTGATTTTTTCAATTTGTGTTCCATTAAATGTTGTATCACTTGCTAATGGCAAAGCAAGCCAATCGTATTCAGCTCCATATTTTACAGTTCCTGTTATCCAATCTAAAATCGGAATTTTATTTATAGGAAGTGTATAAGCAAGATTTGCTTTATGGTTGTAATGTGTTGTGCGACCATAATTTTTTATGTTATTCCATACCGAATCCTTTTCCGGCTTGGTATCAATGCGGCCAGTGTCTTCGTCAATTCGTGTATTTGTTACAGCATTAAAATCAAGATTCAGTGATTTAGCTAATTCAAACTTCACCCCATAGAATCTATCCCATGTCCAGAATTTATTATAAGTTGGATCTGCCGGAGGGGAAAGTGGGTCCGTTTCTCTCATTCGTGACTGACCGTACTGACGATCCATGCTATTCCGGAAGGAAATATTTGTTGGAAGAAAATTGAAATTAATGTCGCGAACCGCTTTAAGATACTTTGGTTTTGTTCCAATTAATTTATTGAAAGGAGAAATGAATTTTGATTTTCCAGGATATGTGTAACCCAATTCACCATGATATTTTTTGGTTAGATCGCTCTGAATAATTGGATTGTGCTTATAGGTTTGAGTATATGCGTAAGTAGTATTCCAGTTTTCTATTCCATAAATATGCGGCTTGGCGGTTTTGCTGTTGTTCACTCGGCGCACATTTGTAAAATTTAAACTTTTAATACTTGTGAAATCCTGTGCTACACTCCTGAGCGAATCGCGCGTGTGCGTACTTAAACTTGGGTTGTTCAACTTATCTTTTAAAAGCACATCCAATTCATAAGGATCATATTTAGGATTGCTCATTGCATTAGATACTCCGATATACATAGGTAATTGCAACCCGATGCTTTTTGGTAAAAATTTTCCAAGCTGAAATGTTCCAGAAGCATCGTACTGAAAGAAGTTATCTTTATAACGCTCATTAAGTTTTTGTTCCAGTGAACCAAATCCAATTGTATGCATGGTTCCACTTAACGAAACATTTCCAAGGTCTGCAAGTTTCACATCAACTCTTCCGAGCGCAGCGTATCCACCCTGTTCGTCAAAACCGCTTAGTCGCAATTCGTTAAACCAAAGCTCTGCGCACTTGGCGGTTCCATCATCAGTATCACCACCAGGATAACCACTACTTTGCTTTGGATTGTGTACTCCAAGCATTGCAACTTTTGCTAAACCCAAATCCGGATTTCCAACGATTGTAATTCTATCTCCGTTTGGCAATACCAATGAATAAGGAGCAGTAAATGAAGCACCAGCAGCATCTCTTGCTTGTTTTATATCAGTCAATTGTGAAAGTGTAATTTCAAAACTATTTGCAGTAGGCCAAACATTAGCACCTGTACTATCATAGTAAACGGATGGAGTTAATGGTTTTTCATACTCATAATAGTTGCTGACAAAATCAGACCCCAATCTCATGAATGCTGTAAGATCACCATAATTAAATGTGTAACCGTTACCTGCATTCTCAGCATGTACAAACATTTTCAAAACCTTAAATGTTCGCAAATCCAGATTCAAGCTTTTATAAACAGCACGGGAATCACCATCTTGTAAATTACAAACCTGAACACTTAGTGATTGTTCATTTTGTAAAAGGGTTTGTACTGACCCTAATTGTTGTTCGCGCTGAATTCCGGGAGGCATTACATAATTAATTGGTTGCCGCTGTGAATTTTCTTCCAGCGAAACTGAACCGACATTAAAAAATGTTGAACCGCTATTATCATCCGGAATGTACTCACCGGGTGTTTGCAAACTGAATTGATACTTGCGCCATTGATTACGCACAAATTCTAATTTAGCAAAACGAAGATCAACAGCAGTATCAAATCCAGCCATATAAATTCTGATAAACCGAATGGATTTAAAATCCTGAATGCCACCTACTTTTTTTGTCCAGTCTTCAATTGGAATTTTTACTTGTATCCATCTTTCCTGACCCAGTAAACTTCCATTACAATCAACATTAGCAGTTACAATATCGGTAATGTGATTTGGGCCAGTGTTTACTAAATCATTTGGATTTAATTTAACTTCATATTCAAAATATTCTTCAGTTTCGCTAAGTGTATTATCGCGATTCAAATCTTCCGATTCAGGAATATTAGTAGCAGCTTTTGATGTAAGATCTCCTGTTGTTGAAATTGGTGAGTTGCCATCAGGATTATTATATTTTTTATATCGATCAAGAATTCCAATGTTGTTATTGTCTAAGTCATCACCTAAATAATAATGATAATTATCGCCTGCCGGATCTTTACTTGCAGCTATGTAATATGGAGATGTAGTACCTCCATAATTTAATTCAATTTGTTTCAGGTATGCAGCATCAAAATTAATTTCAGAATTATCGGCAATCCCGGTTGGATTAGGATAAATAAAATCACCAACACCGTCATAACCGACATCTTGATATTGCCGAGCCGATTCGCTATTGTCAAATGAATTTGTTGGCGGAATGTTTACCGGTATTACTGACCATTTTGAATAGGCAAGGTTTGCGGTAGCTGTATCTCCATTTGGAGGCAACCCATTTTCAGTAAATAAGCGACCATCTTTTAAGATATCTTCTGAAATATTTCCAAGATCAATATAAAGCTTGCCGTATTGATTACCTCCATATCCTTCAATGTATGGATCAAGCACCCAGAATTGTATGTATTCAATATTTGCCTGTTCAAAATCATTGTAATCAATACTTCGCATTATTCCTCCCCAGTTTTTAGCTGGATTTTTCAAATGAATTCTTCCTAAATCATCAATTCCGTTAAAAGCATTTGCATCGGCAAGAAAATTATAGGGGCCTTTAACATTCGGTTCAAAATTTAAATCAAAGGTTGGAAGATTGGTTGGATAGCCGGATTGTTGTTGCTTATTTGGAAACAATTCTTTTTCAATAATTTCTCTGGTATAAAATGAACATTGCTCAGAATCATTTTTAGCAATGTTTGGAGGAGTAGATGAAAGATCTCTCAAGAACAAAGGATCAATTGAATACCACGAAAGTTTTGCTCTCTTATATCCATAAGGTAACGAATCATTCAAAGTTGCCTCGGGCAGAAAAGGATTTGGATTTTTTTCATCATCAGCCGGAGCACTTGCCAGTACCCAACTGCTAAATGGAAATTTCAAATCATATGTACTTTGTGTTCCTTCAAAATCATCGATATAAACCTGTCCGGCTGTTCCTTTTCCAATTGCTTTACTGTGGCCGGGATCGAGCCGAGCAACTTCTCCGCTAATTGTTATTGTTGATTTTTCTTTTGTGTCAAGCAATGGAAGTTTATCAACCAATCTTGTAATTAATCCTGAATTGGTTTGCCAACTTCCATCTAATCCATAGATTGAATTGCTGATTGGATCATCGCCAACATTTAACTTCCGAGTATATGGTCTTTCTGATAAGTGAAGATAAGTTCCGCCTAATTTAAAATGATCATTTATATAATAATCAGCGCGTGTTCCGAATAAAGTTTTTGTTGTGAATCCGAAAGTGGCATTGTTTTCAAACGAAACATTTATCGGTGCGCCTGAATTCATGATTCCCTGATTGATAATTTTCAATCTTCCTAAATTATAATCAACGGTATAGTCAACATTTTCCTGCAACACCTGACCGCCGGCAGTTACCTTAACAGATCCTTGTGGAATGTTGAATGCTCCCAATGAAACATCGGATGATGACGACCCTTTATATGAACCTTTAATTGTGTACCGATCAAATTCAGGAAATTGCAGCGC
>BJGQ01000019.1 GCA_014190575.1 Bacteroidota bacterium
TACAGATGCTGAAGCATTTGCTCTTTTGAAAGAATTAGGTTTACCATTTAAAAGTTTAAAAACAGAACAGAATTAATATGGCAAAAGAATCAGTAAAAGCCAGAGAAAGAAAGCGTGAAAGAATGGTGGCTAAGTATGCTGGAAAGCGTGCTGAGTTAAAAGCTTCGGGCGATTTAGTTGGATTGGATAAACTTCCAAAGAACTCATCGAAAATCCGCAAGCACAATCGTTGCGCTATCTCGGGTCGTTCACGCGGATACATTCGTCAGTTTGGATTATCGCGCCAGATGTTCCGCCAATTAGCACTCTTCGGAAAAATTCCGGGATTGACTAAATCAAGTTGGTAAGAAATCTGTTGTCAGCAATCTGTTGACAGTGTCAGAATAAAAAGCCATTCTCATGTTTGAGAGTGGCTTTTCTTTTTTCATTAATTGTATTGATGTTATATGTTTATGAATTCAATGCTGATATTAAAACTGAATGCTGATTGAAACGGAAATCGAAACCTGAAAAGTTAGTGAAGCAGCCCAATTATCCGGGAGGTAAAAAGGCTATGGATGAATTCATTCGCACCTGCCTTCAATATCCGGAGGAAGCAATAAAAAATAAAATTGAAGGAGCAGTGGCTATTGAATACAATGTGGATGTTTTCGGTAAGGTGACAGAAGCTAAAATCAAACATGGTATCGGTTATGGTTGTGATGAAGAAGCCATTCGGTTAGTGAAGCTGTTGAAATACGAAAAGAAAAAATACCAGGGATTGCATGTGGTGTTTCATAAATCGCTGATTATACATTTTCATTTAAACACGGCATTACAAAATATTGAAAAAACGGAATTGAAAATTAATTATCAAATTACTGAAGTAAAGAAGCAATCTGCAGAAACAGCAATTGTTTATACCATTATTCCTGAAAAGAAGAAATAACATTTTCAATTTTACATTTGATTCACAAAACCAATTCAGCTAATTCAATTGCACAATGTCCGTTGTAAGTCTTTCAGCACTTTATGAAAACATAATCGGGAGGATTGAAAAATTTACTGTAAGTCGATATTGGAAAATAAAATCAGTTCTGTCATTAACTATTCTATCTCTTTGTTTTGCTTCACCTCAAATAAGTGGATACAAAAAAACTTTTAGCGAAATAAAGGGCTGGCAGGCGTTCAATCAACAGAAAGAACATCCTTTCACTCCGCTCAATTTTTCTGGGGGATCAAATGCAGCAAAGCGAACATTCAGGTTAACAGTGCCGGTGCTTGCAAAGATTTTCCGTCTGAATGATTACGCAGTAATTGTTATAGAATGGTTATTGAATATTTTATTTCTTTTCTTTTCCATTTTATTATTTGAAAAAATAACGAAGGATAAAATACTTGCTTTACTGGGAACTATTGGCTTAACATTTATTTACAACGGTCACGCAGGCTTTACTGATAACAATGCATGGTTTGATGTGTTTGCCTACTTGTTTTTATTACTGGCGATGTTTTATTCCAATGCATTTCTGATTTTCTTTTTGATATTTTTTGCAGCGTGGACCGATGAGCGCGCAATTTCCGGGAGCATGTTGGTTTTTTTTTGGTGGAAATTCAATGAAACAAAAGCGTCAGGATTTTCTTTCCCTTCATTCTTTAAATTTGAAATAGAATCTTCAATGGTAATACTTGCTCTGGTGGTTTATTCAATCGGAAGATTTCTGTTGATGAAGTATGGAAACTTATCAATTCCATTTAAAGAAGTTGGACTTGATGTTTTGTTTAATTCAACCGGCGCAATTGGACTTGGATTATGGTCAGCGCTTGAAGGTTTTTGGTTATTGATTATTGTTTGTTTGATTTTTCTTTTTACTCAAAAAAAATACTCGGTTGCATTTTCTTTAATTGGATTGATGACTTTAATAATGCTTGTTGCTTTTTCGGTACATGATATTACCAAAAGTGCCGGATATATTTTCCCCGTCATTTTTATATCGGTTTCAATTATTACTGAAAAATTTTCACAAATTGATTTACGGAAAATTTTATTGTTATGCGCAGCTGTTTGTTTTCTTTTCCCTTCATACTATTATGCATCACACGATCACATTGCGGTTTGGTATAAACCGTTTTTTGTAAAGGCATTCGAAATTTTTAAAAGCCATATATAATTATGTATTTCAAATCAAAATATGTTTAACACAAGGGCATTAAACATTCCAACAAAAAAAACATAATGTTTTTTCACTAAAATATTTCATAACTGTAGTAAGTGTCGCAACCTTTTTTATAAATTTAGCTTACTCTATATTTTACCTCGAATTTTTGACTGTATACCTACAAAAGGTTGCGTTAATAAAAAAGCATATTGCTCTCAGAAAAATATTTTTAGTTTTCCGTTCTAATCCAATTAAGAATTTTAAACTAAACCAAGCACTTCATGAAAAATAATTCACTACCGCTATTAATGCTGAGTGCATTGATATCAATTTTCTCTTCGGCTGATGCGCAAAATGCAATTCAGAATTTAATTAAAGGTAATAACGGAGTTTCTGCTTCGTTCACGCGATTAACCCCAGAACAACAAATTCCATTTAATGTTACTTCGGCAAAATCATTGTTGGGTTTAGATGTGAATGCAGATTTATCATTGATCAGAAGCGAACAAGATCAAATTGGTGAAACACATTATCGTTACTCTCAGACTTACAATGGAATTCCAGTGGAGAATACCATGTACATTATGAATGTAAAAAACAATCAACTCATCGGAATGAGTGGCGATATTGTTTTGGATTTCGATCAACAAATGAATTCCCGTTCCGGTGCTTCGTTAAATGAGAGCGATGCTATCAATGTTGCTCTCAATCATGTGGATGCACATTCGTATGCATGGCAGAAGCCATTAATGGAACAACAATTAAAAACACAAACTAATAATTCAGGTGCAACTTATTATCCATCTGTTTCACTTTGCTGGTACTCTCCGGGTGATGTGATTGAGCCTAAAAGTTTGCGTCTTTGTTATAAAGTAGATGTTTACTCCGTTGAGCCATTGAGTCGTGCATTTTATTTTGTTGATACGGAGTCGGGAAAGGTTTTAGGGAAAAAAGAAGTGTTGTGCTTTACTGATGCAACAGGAACTGCGGCAACTGCTTACAGCGGAACACAAACCATTCACAGTGATTTAAATGGAGGCAGTTATCGCCTTCGTGATTTAACAAAAGGAAATGGAATCATCACGCTTACTGCTGCCGGTGCTGATTACACCAATGCAACAGCTAACTGGACTTTAACTGGAACCAATCAATATGCACTCGATGCGCACTATGGAGTTTCCCAGACTTATGCTTTTTACTTAGCAAACTTTGGAAGGAACAGTGTTGACAATGCTGGTTATGCTTTAACAAGTTATGTGAATGAATCGGCAACAGTTGATAATGCTTACTGGGATGGAACCTCCATGCACTTCGGAAATCGTTCTTCAAATGGTGCCGGTATCACTGCGATTGATGTAGATGGTCATGAGTTAACACATGGTGTTACACAATATACCAGCAATTTGAATTACAGTAATCAATCCGGTGCGATGAATGAAAGTATGAGTGATATTTTTGGAAAGTCAGTTCAGTTCTGGTCGAAGCCAACTGATGTAAGTTGGTTAATGAGTAATGATATGAATTGGAATATCCGCAACATGGCAAATCCAAATCAATTCGGACAACCTGATACTTATTTAGGAACTAACTGGTACACCGGCGCAAGCGATAATGGTGGAGTACATACAAATAGCGGTGTAGGAAATTTTATGTTCTACTTATTAGTTACAGGTGGAAGTGGAACCAATGACATTGGAAGTGCATACACTGTTACAGGTCTTGGTTTAACAAAAGCAGATGCAATTCTGTATCGATCTGAAACTGTTTACTTAACACCGACATCACAATATACAAATTGGAGAACAGCATGCATCAGTGCTGCAACTGATTTGTATGGTGCAGCCTCAAATGAAGTGAATCAGGTGATGAATGCTTGGTTCGCCGTTGGAATCGGAACTGCAGGAAACACCGGAACATGTGCGGTACCTACCGGATTATCTTCTTCTGCAATTACAAATACAACAGCTACTGTTAGCTGGGGTGCAGCGAGTGGAGCAGCTTCATATGTTTTACAATATAAAACAGCAGTTTCATCAACATGGACAAATCTTGCAGCAGCAGGAACATCAGCAAATCTTTCAGGATTAGCGCAAGGAACTACTTACAATTACCAGGTGCAAACAGTTTGTTCAGCGGGAGGTTCTTCAGCATTCAGCACTGCATCTTCTTTCACCACAACAGGTACTGCACCGATTGTTTATTGCACATCAGTGGGACAAACATTGGATGGAATTACTAATGTAACATTCAACACAATCAACAATACCACATCAGGAACTTCTGCTGGTTATACTGATTACACTTCTACTCAATCAACAACAGTTAATCAAGGAAGCGCTTATTCTTTATCAGCTAGCTTGAACACCGGAGGTAACTATACCAATTATGCTAAGGCATGGATTGACTGGAATCACGATGGAACATTCAGCACAACAACTGAAGAATATAATTTAGGAACTGCAGTAAATGTTACAAGTGGAAATACAAGTTTGTCTCCGCTTAGTTTAACAGTTCCAGGAACCGCATCAATTGGTGCTACGCGCATGCGTGTTTCAACACAATACAATGCCGCACCAACTCCATGCAATGCTGCATTTGATGGAGAAGTGGAAGATTATACAGTGGTTGTTGCCATCGGAACAAGTTGTGCAACTCCAGGGGGATTGGTTTCAGGAAGTATTACTAATACAAGTGCATTGCTTTCGTGGACTTCAACCGGTGCGGCCACTTATAATCTGAATTGGAAATTGGCTTCCTCAAGTACATGGACAACAGTGACAGGATTAACTTCAACTTCATATTCACTAACAGGATTATCTGCTTGCAATAGTTATAATTTTCAAGTACAAGGAGTTTGTAGCGGAACGCCAGGATCTTTCAGTGCTGCTTCATCATTTACTACTACAGGATGCGCAGTTACTTATTGTACTTCATCCGGAACAACAAATACTTATGAATGGATAAATAAAATTGTGATGGGAAGTATAAATAATACCAGCGGAAAAAATACCGGTGGATACGGAAATTATACTGCACAAAGTACAAACCTCGCAGGAGGAACAAGCAATACTATCGCAATGACTCCCGGATTTTTAAGTACCACTTACACTGAGTACTGGACTGTTTGGATTGATTACAATAAGAACGGTTCTTTTGCTGATGCAGGTGAAAAGGTTGCGACTGGAACTACCGCAGGAACTGCCACACTTTCAAAATCATTTACTGTTCCTACTACTGCATTGAACGGTGCAACGCGTATGCGCATTCAAATGAAGTACAGTGGTTATACTACAAGTTCTTGCGGAACTTTCACATATGGTGAAGTCGAAGATTACAATGTGAATATTACCGGTAATGCAGCCTTCGGATTTAATGCAATTAATACTTCAACACCAACAGAAGCGGTTGAAGGAATTGTGTTGTACCCGAATCCTGCAAAGGATAATTTATCAGTTGAATTTACAAGTGCGGTTGAAGGAAATTCATTGGTAAATGTGTTCAACATTGTTGGCCAGAAGGTAATGACTTATTCAGTTTCAGTTATTGATGGTTTAAATACTTCAAGCCTTAATACTTCTGATTTAATTAGTGGTATTTATGTTTTTGAAATTGAATTGAACGGAAAAACTACCCGTGAGAAATTTGTGATTTCGAAATAATATTTTCAATAAAGATTTACCGAAATCAAAACTCTTTTCGGAACAAGACCCTTCAGCAAATTTGTTGAAGGGCTTTGTTATTTTAATTTATTGAACAGAAATTTATTTGCCATAAATCAATCGCATCTGTTACTCTATCTTGTTATTTTTCGCTTTCAAATATTTCAGCAATGAAAAAAAATCTGTTTTCGCTCTTTACCTTTTCATTTGCCGTTGTTGGTCTTTTGACAAACAACATAAATTCAATTGCACAAACTCCATCACAAACCATTCGCGGAATTGTGTATGATGCAGAAAGTAATTTTCCATTGACAGGCGCAACTGTTTTATTAATGAAGGATAGTTCAATTGTGAAAGGAAGTTATACTGATGAAAACGGAACTTATCGTTTCGATGAAATTGCAGTGGGCAGGTATTCAATGCACATAACTTATGTCGGATACATTGAAGGATTCGTTCATGATATCATTCTTTCATCGGGAAAAGAATCGGTGATGGATGTTCATCTGGAATCAAGCGCAAAAAATATCGAAGAGATTGTGGTGAGTGCAAACAAGGTCGGACAAAGCAGTAACGAAATGAGCACTGTAAGCACACGAACTTTTTCCATTGAGGAAACCAATCGGTATGCAGGCAGTCGCGGCGACCCTGCACGCATGGCGAGCAACTTCGCAGGCGTGCAAGGCGCTGATGATTCGCGCAACGATATTGTAGTGCGTGGCAATTCGCCTTCCGGTGTTTTGTGGCGCTTGGAAGGAGTGGATATTTTCAATCCAAATCATTTCAATATTCCAGGCACAGCGGGTGGACCGGTTTCTATTCTCAATAATAAAATTTTAGCGAACTCCGATTTTTATACCGGCGCATTCCCTGCTGAGTTGGGAAACTCCATTGCGGGTGCATTCGATTTAAAATTGCGAAACGGAAATAATGAGAAGCATGAATTCAGCGGACAGTTTGGTTTTCTCGGTACCGAGGTTTTAGCGGAAGGACCATTCAGCAAAAAAAGTAAATCCACTTACCTCGTTACTTACCGTTACAGCACGCTCGCTTTATTCAGCGCACTCGGAATTGAAATCGGAACCGATGCTGTACCGCATTACCAGGATGGTTCGTTCCGTTTAAATTTTCCAATGAAAGGAAATACAAACTTTTCTGTTTTCGGAGTAGGAGGGATGAGCAGGGTTGCAATTCTTATCAGCGAACAGAAAAAACCAATCAGAAATATTTATGGCGAGAACGACCGCGATCAATACTTCGCTTCGCAAATGGGAGTGCTTGGTTTGAGTTTGAATAAATCTTTCAATCAAAATCTGTTTTCAAAATTCACTTTAATGTATCAGGACGAAAGTCAGAAAGTGCATCACGAACTGGTTTATCGGCATGTTGGTGCTGACAGTGTTTTTGTAGTTGATAGTATTCCGCACTTGCTTGGATATTCATTTGTGCAGGATAAAGTTTCTGCAGCGTGGTATTTAACCAACCGGATTAATCATCACCTCTCATTCAAAACAGGATTCAATATTGATACTTACTTTTTTAATTTTCTCGATAGCATCCGAAACATTCATCTAAGCGATACAAATTATTATCAGTTCTACAAACGATGGGATGCGCACGAAATGGCAAACCTCATTCAACCCTATTTTCAGATTCATTACAAACCAAGCGATGCATTCACATTTAATATCGGTTTGCATGCATTGTATTTTTCATTGGGAAATGCGCTGGCACCTGTGGAGCCGCGCATCGGCGTGAAGTACGAAATGAAAAACAATCAGTCGTTCAATATCGGTTTAGGAATGCACAGCCAGATTCAGAATACTTACTTGTATTTCTACAGTCCCGATTTCAGCAATGGCGTTGCGCACGAATACAATCACGATATGGGATTAACAAAAAGTTATCACGCTGTTATTTCTTACGACAAACTCTTCGGCAAACATTTATACTTCAAAACTGAAGCATACTACCAATATCTTTTTGATGTGCCTGTTTTACTTCGACCTTCTTCTTTTTCATTGGTGAATTCGGGTGCGGGCTTCTCCCGCTTCTTTCCTGATACACTGGAAAACAAAGGCACCGGGCAGAATTATGGTTTGGAGTTCACGCTCGAAAAAGGATTCAGTAAAAATTACTACTTCCTTGTTACACTCTCGATGTTCGAATCGAATTACAAAGGCAGCGATGGTGTGCAGCGCCGCACCGATTTCGACGGACAGTATGCAGCCAATGGAATTCTGGCGAAAGAATTTGTTTTCAAAAACAAGCATGCCTTACAGTTGAGTACAAAAATCACGGTTGCAGGCGGTCGTTGGTATGGACCGGTTGACACCGCTGCTTCTGTTTATCAGAAAGACATTGTGTACATTGATTCATCGCGCAACACTTTGCAATTGCCTTCCTACTTCCGCGCCGATTTAAAAATCAATTACCGCATCAACGGAAAAAAAGTATCGCACGAAATCGGTTTGGATATTGTGAACCTGTTCGACACAAAAAATATTCTCAAACTCACTTATGCGCCCGATAATTTCGATGCCACCGCATCACCCATTCGTTACGATTACCAGTTGGGGCGGTTGCCGTTGTTTTATTACAGAATAGATTTTTAGAAAAGTATTTTGAAAATATTTTCATATAAAATCAATCCAATTACTTCATTTACTTTTTTAAAGACCCTGTAAAGAGTGGCTTTAAAATCTTCACTGAGGGCAAATTCTTTCCACGATAGTTTTTTTAACAAACCCTTATTGCGAAGTCGCAGAAAATGCTATGCAAAAGGAACTGAAGCAGTTTTTAGAATTGAGTATGCCATGCAAAAAATGCAATTAGTAATTTGTAACTATACAATGAAAAAATAATAATCATCCCCGAAAATCCGACTTTCAAAGTTGGAATTTCGGGGATGCTGTTTTACATTTGCTGCATGATACTAAGAGATTTACAGGCGAAGATTCAGAAATATCTGAAAATATTTCCGGCAGTTGCCATACTTGGTCCGCGCCAGGTTGGTAAAACCACGCTTGTGAAAGCACTCACTAAAGGACAAAAGAGAAAAGTACTCTATCTTGATTTAGAAAAGGAAGCCGATGTGCGCCTGTTGAAAAAAGATGCGCAGGAATTCCTTTCGCACTATGCTGATGAAGTAGTGGTGATTGATGAAGTGCAGCGCATACCAAAACTGTTTGTGCTGCTTCGTCCGCTCATTGATGAAAAACGAAAACCATCGCGCTTCATTCTCACCGGCTCTGCATCACCCGAACTGATGAAAGGCGCATCAGAAAGTTTAGCCGGAAGAATTATTTACACTTACCTGTTTCCGATAAATATTTCTGAATTACCAGCGAACATCAGTTTGCGGCAACACTGGCTACGCGGCGGTTTTCCGGTCTCCCTCATTGCACGCAACAAAGAAGTGGCAGATGTTTGGTTCGACAGTTTCATAACTGCTTACATTGAAAGAGACCTCTCGTTCATTTTTGATTTTCAGTTTTCGGCGCCACTCATGAAGCGCATGTGGGGAATGCTCGCGCACCTGCAATCGCAATTGCTGAATATCGAAGATCTCGGAAGAAGTTTAGATGTGAGCGCCACTACTGTTCGTCGCTATCTGGATTATCTCGAAGGCGCATTCATCATTCATCGCCTTCCGCCATATCATGTGAATATGAAAAAGCGGTTAGTGAAAACTCCGAAGATTTATATTCTCGATTCAGGTTTGGTGCATCGCCTGCTTAACATTGATTCAACAAAAGAATTAATCAGTTCACCTTATGTGGGTGCTTCGTGGGAAGGATATGTGATGAGTCAGATTTACTATGCAAAGTCAGAAAAACTGACATTGTATTTCTATCGAACTCACGATAATGCAGAATGTGATTTGGTGATTACGAAAGGTCACTTGGTAAAAGCATGTGTTGAAATCAAGTACAGCAGAGCGCCTTCGTTGACGAAAGGATTTTATCAGTCCATCACTGACTTAAAATCAACAAACAATTTTGTGATTTGCCAGACCGACCATCCTTATAAAAACAAGGATGGAATTCATTTCACCAACCTGCAAACTTTCATTCAGGATATACTTCCATCCATTTAGCTCATCCCCGAAAATCCGACTTTCAAAGTTGGAATTTCGGGGATGATTATTTCCGAAAATAAATTTTATTGAAAGAAGAAAATATTTTTTCTCTGCGGTACAGTAAATTCTACTTAAACACTTTCTTCAAAAACTCAAGCGCATTTGCATTTGCATCAGCAGCAGAAACTTTATCGAAATGCGGATTGCTTGGATTGGCGAAAGCATGATCTGCCTCATAATTTTTTACAGTTAAAATTTTTCCGGCACTTTTCATATCCTTTTCAAACTGCGCCACTACTTCAGGTGAAATCCATTTATCTCTTGTTCCGAATATTCCGAACACATCGCAATTCAGTTCTTTCAGTTTATTTACATCTGTAATCGGCATGCCATAATATAGCACACAACCAACCGCTTGTTTTCCGGCTAGTGAGGTTCCTTTCAATGATAAACCGCCACCAAAGCACCAACCAATAGTTGCAATCCGTGCATTCTTTCCAACAGAAGTTATAGCAGCATTAATAATATTTTCTATTCTGACATCTTTCAACTGACTCATGAAACTTCCTGCTGAATCTGCATTCGAAGTAACTCTTCCATCATAAATATCAATTGCGATCACATTCACATTGCCAATTGATTTTTGCAAATCATCGGCGCGCTGTTTTATGTAATCATTCAATCCCCACCATTCATGAAAAACAAAAAGATAATTGTTGGTAGGAGTGGAAGCTTTTACTTCATAAGCATTTGCATTCTTCCCATCAGAAGTTGGAAATGAAATCATTTTTCCGGCAGCTTCAACATAATTAAAAGGCAACGGACTTTCATGGGCTGAAATAAAAGAAGGGTCATTAGCAAAAGCAACCATCCCATTAATTGACTTCGGATTTGAACAACATGAAATTGGTTGGGCTTTTGAAAAAAATGGAACCTGAATCACTAAAATGAATAATGAAAAAAGAAAGGAGTTGAATTTCATTGCTTAAAGTTTTGATGGTTAAAGGACTGTAAAAATGTAAATAAATTTTTGAACTTATTCCATGCTGAAAGTAATGAAGAACTTTAAAGTGCCTGTTTTAGCCAATGAATTACCTATCTCCAACAATATTTATCGGGCACTTGTTAAAGTGAATCAGATGTTTACCTTTGCCATCCCAAAAAAAATAACGATTTCCTATTTATGGTAACAGATCCGATAGCCGACTACCTCACACGAGTGCGCAATGCACAGCATGCGAACCACCGAATTGTAGAAATTCCGGCTTCGAATTTAAAGAAGAGGATTACTGAAATTCTTTACGAAAAAGGATACATTCTCAAATATAAATTCGATGATGCAAAAGGCCCTCAAGGCACAATCATGATTGCATTAAAATACAATCCTGAAACCCGCCTTCCTGCAATCCGCAAAATCTGGAGAGTAAGCCGTCCGGGATTACGCAAGTATTCATCAAGCGATATGTTGCCTCGCACCTTAAATGGTTTGGGAATTGTTGTAGTGAGCACACCGAAGGGAGTAATGACAGAGAAAGAAGCCCGTGCACAGAAAGTTGGAGGCGAAATTTTATTTAAAGTTAATTAATCGAGTAAAGAGAAAGCATAGAATATGTCACGGATTGGAAAAATGCCCGTTGCCTTACTTAAAGGTGTTACAGTAAATGTTGCTGAAAACAACCTGGTTACTGTGAAAGGACCTAAGGGCGAATTAAAGCAAAAGGTTGATGTGGATATTACAGTAAAGGTGGAAGGAGAAAACATTATTCTCAGTCGCCCAACTGAACAGAAGCGTCACAAAGCCATGCATGGTTTATATCGTGCATTGTTAAACAACATGGTAAATGGTGTTGCAACCGGATATCAGAAGAAACTGGAATTAGTGGGCGTGGGATTTCGTGCAACAGTAACCGGTCAAATGTTGGAATTGAGTGTGGGTTTCTCTCACCCGGTTTTATTCATGGTTCCGAAAGAAATTAAAATTTCTGCTGAACAGTTGAAAGGTCAGAACCCGATGATCACAATGGATTCAGCCGACAAGCAATTGCTTGGACAAATGGCTGCAAAGATTCGCGAAGTTCGTCGCCCTGAGCCTTACAAAGGAAAAGGTATCAAGTACACAACTGAAATTCTTCGTCGCAAAGCTGGTAAGTCTGCAGCGAGCGCTAAATAAATTTTTTTAAGTAAAGAACAATAAATAAGATGTCAGCAAAATCAATAAGCCGCTTTAAAATTCACAAGAGAATTCGCAAGAAAATTTCAGGTACTGCAGAGCGTCCGCGTATCAGCATTTACCGCAGCAACAGCGAAATCTATGCACAATTAATTAACGACGAAGCTGGTCATACTTTGTTAGCCGCTTCATCCCGCGACTTAAAAGATATCAAAGGAACCAAGATCGAAAAATCAAAACAAGTTGGTGTAGCTTTAGCAAAAATGGCTGCTGACAAAGGAATTACAACTGCTGTTTTTGATCGTGGTGGTTTTCTTTATCATGGTCGCGTTCAGGCAATAGCTGAAGGTGCAAGAGAAGGTGGATTACAATTTTAGATTTGAACAACATTATAGCATAAATAAAAATGTCTCAAGCAACAATACAACGGGTTAAAGCAAGCGAACTCGATTTAAAAGAAAAAGTAGTAAGCATTAACCGTGTTACTAAAACAACCAAGGGTGGTCGTACATTCAGTTTCTCTGCGCTTGTAGTAGTTGGAGATTCAAACGGAATCGTAGGCCATGGTTTAGGTAAAGCGCGTGAAGTGCAGGAAGCTATAACTAAAGGAATTGACGATGCTAAAAAGAACCTCGTTAAAGTTCCTATTCTTAAAGGCACTATTCCTCACGAACAAATTTCAAAATACGGTGCGTCAAAAGTTTGGGTGAAACCAGCTTCTCATGGTACCGGTGTAATTGCAGGAGGTGCAATGCGTGCAGTATTGGAGAGTGCAGGTGTAACAGATGTTTTGGCAAAATCATTGGGCTCATCAAATCCGCACAATGTTGTTAAGGCAACTATAAAAGCTTTAACTGATTTGCGCGATCCTGTTTCAGTTGCAATGACTCGTGGCATCACTTTGAAAAAGGTATTTAACGGAAGTAATTAATAAATAAATTGTTCCGATAATTTTTGGAATGATTTGAAAAAGAAAAAGCAATGGCAAAAATTAAAATCACACAGGTTAAAAGTGCAATTGACCGCACTGATCGTCAGAAGAGAACTATCAAAGCTCTCGGAATAAAAAGATTGCATGTGCCTGTAATTAAAGAAGGAACACATCAGATTCTTGGAATGATTGGTAAAGTAAGTCACTTGGTGAAAACCGAAGAAGTAACCGGATAATTATTAAAGTTTAATTCTCGCAACAATGAATTTACATACATTAAAACCAGCAGAAGGCGCAACAAAAAACCGCAAGCGTATTGGTCGTGGTCAGGGCAGTGGACACGGTGGTACTTCAACAAGAGGTATGAATGGTGCCGGCTCACGCTCAGGTCATAAAAATAAAAGAGGTTTTGAAGGTGGTCAAATGCCTTTGCAGCGTCGCGTTCCTAAGTACGGTTTCACTAATCCGTTCCGTGTTGAGTTCGCTGAATTTAATTTAGATGCTTTGCAGAATTTGGTAACCAAGCACAATTTAAAAGAAGTGAATTTCGCAGTACTGAAGGAGATTGGATATGTGCAACGCAACGAGCCAATTAAAATTTTAGGTCGTGGTGAGTTAACTGCAAAATTGAATATCACTGCAAATGCAGCAAGTGCAAAAGCCAAAGCAGCAATTGAAAGTGCAGGCGGAACACTTACATTGTTAGAAAAGAAATAATAACTCATAATGAAATTGATGCCTCGATCAAACGAAATTGTATCGGGGCATTTTTATGTAAAGAAGAATTTCATCTTCCTTGCAGATACTTAAATTAAAATTACATTTGTTGCCCTTTCAGAAAGCTGAATAAATATGAACCATTTCATACAAACAATAAAAAATATCTGGAGAATAGAAGACCTTAGGTTTCGTATTCTCATGACTTTAGGATTAGTAGCCATATACCGCGTAGGTTCTTATATCGTTTTACCCGGAATTGATGGTTCTCAATTACATCAATTGGAAGATCAGGGAGGCAAAGGAATTTTTGGATTGGTAAATATTTTTGCAGGTGGGGCCTTCACTCGCGCTTCCATTTTCGCATTGGGAATAATGCCATACATTTCTGCATCCATCGTTATGCAGTTGTTGGGAATGGCTGTTCCTGCTGTACAGAAATTACAGAAAGATGAAAGTGGTCGTCGCACAGTTAATCAATACACCAGAATTTTAACTGTTGTGGTTACTGCGTTGCAGGCTTCAGCTTATGTTGTTTACATAAAAAGTTTAGGTGCGCAAATATTAGTGAGCCCTGGATTGTTCTGGTTTTCAACTTTAGTGGTATTAACTGCCGGAACAATTTTCGTAATGTGGTTAGGAGAAAAGATTACTGATAAAGGAATCGGAAATGGTATTTCACTTTTAATCATGGTTGGAATTTTAGCTCGCTTACCATTTGCGTTAGCAGCAGAATTTTCATCAAGAATGAGTGCAGGTGGCAATGGCGGATTGGTTGCTTTCATTGGAGAAATTGCCGCTTTGATTGGTGTAATTATTTTAGTTATTCTTTTAGTTCAGGGAACAAGAAAAATTCCTGTGCAGTATGCAAAGCGAATAGTAGGAAATAAACAATACGGCGGAGTTCGTCAATACATTCCTCTAAAAGTAAATGCTGCTGGTGTTATGCCTATCATCTTTGCACAGGCATTGATGTTTATTCCTGCAACCATCTCTCAGTTTTTTCCTGATTCAGCTGCTAGCCAAGGAGCAGGTGTGTTTACTGATCATACCAGTTTCTGGTACAATGTAATATTTAGTTTACTCATTGTGGTATTCACTTATTTCTACACTGCATTAATTGTTAATCCGGTTCAGATGGCCGATGATATGAAACGAAATGGTGGATTCATACCCGGAATAAAACCCGGAAAGAAAACAGCTGATTTTATTGACGGAATTATGAGTCGTATTACATTGCCAGGTTCATTCTTCCTTGCATTGGTTGCCATACTTCCTGCATTCGCAGCTATGTTCGGAATGATAAGTGATTTTGGTAACTTCTATGGTGGAACTTCACTGTTAATTATGGTAGGTGTAATTTTAGATACACTACAACAAATAGAAAGTCACTTGCTTATGCGTCATTATGATGGCTTGATGAAGTCAGGTAGAATTAAAGGTCGCACCTCAGCTGCATCTGCATATTAAATTATTTTAAGAAAATGATTTATTACAAAACCGATGAAGAGGTTAGTCTGATTCGGGAGAGTTGTATCTTGGTTTCAAAAACTTTAGCTGAAGTTGGAAGTTATGTTCAACCTGGAATTTCTACACAACGATTAGATGAAATAGCCGAAGCATTTATTCGTGATCACGGCGCAACCCCGGCGTTTAAAGGTTATCGCGATTTTCCTGCTTCACTTTGTGTTTCAGTAAATGAAGAAGTGGTGCATGGAATTCCATCAGCTAATAAAATATTAAAAGAAGGTGATATAGTATCAGTTGATTGTGGAACTGTGTTGAATGGATTTGTTGGCGACAGTGCTTACACTTTTGCAGTAGGGGAAATAAATGATGAAGTAAAAAATTTATTGCGAATTACACAAGAGTGTTTGACGCACGGAGTAGATAAAGCAAAATATGGTAATCGCATCGGCGATATTTCTTTTGCCGTGCAAGATCATGCTGAGAAAAATGGATATGGTGTAGTGCGCGAATTAGTTGGTCATGGTGTTGGAAAAAAATTACACGAAGACCCTGAAGTCCCAAACTTCGGCAGAAGAGGATCAGGGCCTAAACTTTTACCTGGATTAGTGATCGCCATTGAACCAATGATTAATTTGGGACAAAAAAGTGTAGCAGAAGCTTCTGATGGGTGGACTATATATACCAAGGATTTAAAACCTTCCGCACACTTTGAACACACAATCGTTGTATTAAAAGACAACACTGAAATTCTCACTACTTTTAAATTTATTGAAGAGAGGATAAAGTTAGGTGTGATGTGATGAGTTTTTTATGTAAGAGTTATCGGCTCAGCACCACATAATCCTTCAACAAAGTTCTGAGAAATTCCAATTTATCTTTTGGTTCTTCCACTGATAATTTATGTGCGGTTGCAATTGCAATCCTATTTAAAGCTTCGCGATGGATTTCATTTTTATATTTTCCAAACCGCTCGATTACTTGTTTAATTAATATCATTTCTTCTTCGCGGAGCAACCGCACATTGGTGTAAACCGGTTGGTAATCCATCAGTGTTTTAATGGAAAGAATTTCATGAAGAGAAACGGTGCGTGATGGCCGCAACCGAACCACTGTTGTGTTCGCAATTAAATCGCCTAATCGCTGCCCCTTATTTCCTGAACTGATTAATGAGCTGGCCACCATTCCAAACGAAACATAAATATCAATTAACCGGAAAGCCCAACGCATCATGTAATCACTTGTGGTTGGTTCCTTGCCATTGAGTTTTATAATTTTTATTCCCAATGCTTTTTTTCCCAATGATTGTCCGTTGCCAATTACCTCCGAAGTGAGTGAATAGAAAACATAAAACGGAATAATAAAAAAATAAATAAAGTATTCAGTAAACTGATCGCGTGAAATGATTGATACCAGAAAAATTGAAAGTATAATGCCAACGATGATGATAAAATAATCCATCAGAAACGCAATGATTCGTTCGCGCACCGATGCCAGCTCGTATTCGATGGTTACATTTTGTGTGGTGTTGATGGCAATGGTTGGCAATGGAAAAATATTTTCGGTTGCGAAATATAGATTTCTATTTTCGTTCACGAACTATTACATGCGCGAAACTTCTTTCATAGAACAAAACAAAAAAAAGTGGGATGAGTTTGAGACCATTCTCAAACAGGAGCGCCGCGACCCTGATAAGCTCAGTGAGCTGTTCATTCAGGTGACGGATGATTTATCGTATGCACGAACTTTTTATCCGAACCGTTCAGTAAAAGTTTACCTCAACAATCTTGCGCAAAAAATTTTCAGAAATATTTACCGCAATCGTTTCTCAGGCTGGAAAGCATTTTTTAATTTCTGGTTGGAAGAATTGCCATTGGTGATTTATGAAGCTCGAAAAGAATTTTATGTTTCATTAATTGTGTTTTTTATAGCAATGGGAATTGGTGTGCTGAGTTCAGCTTATGATCCGGAGTTTCCGAAATTTATTTTGGGTGATGGTTATATTGAAATGATCAAAACAAATATTGACAACGGCGACCCGATGGCGGTTTACAAATCCGGTCAGCAAATGGATATGTTTTTAGGAATCACACTCAACAATCTTCGAGTTGCCTTCTTCACTTTTTTATTAGGATTATTTGCGTCAATCGGAACCGTTGGTTTTCTGTTGTACAACGGAATTATGGTTGGAACTTTTCAATATTTCTTTTTACAAATGAATGCCGACCATCCCGGCGTATTGCGCGAATCATTATTGACTATCTGGATGCACGGTTCTTTGGAAATTCCAGCCATCATTATTGCCGGGGCAGCGGGAGTTTCACTTGGCAAGGGCTTGCTTTTCCCCGGAACTTACACCCGCTTTCAGGCATTTCAACTTTCAGCACGAAGAGGTTTGAATGTGATGTTGGGAATAACTCCGGTAATTATTCTCGCAGCTTTCATCGAAAGTTTTTTAACCCGTTATACTGATTTACCGGATGCTGTGCGGATATTTTTTATTCTGTTTTGTTTCGCCTTTATCATTGGCTACTTCATTGTATTTCCATTTGTGAAAAGCCGAAGCGGGCGCAGTGCGAAGCTCATTGAGTTTCGTTTGCCTGCAACTGAAAAACGGATAATTGATTTTCATCTGATAAAAAAATCAAGCGAAGTATTTGCCGAAACTTTTACCCTGTATAATAAATTCCTGAAAAAACATTGGAAGTACGGAATGCTTTTATCGGCAACTGTCACAACCATTATTTTTTATCTCTCAAAAAGCTATTATGAAAAAGGATTTTATTATGCGCAAAGTATTTTCGATTCATTCAAAGTGATTCAAAATGTTTTTGGTTTGTTCCGATACGATAATGGTTCAGCAAGTATTTTTTGTACCACTGCGGTTACAGCACTTTCAGTTTTCAGCGCGCAGTTTTTTCTGACTCGCATTTTTTTGAAAAATGAAAACCGAAAACCAATTCGCTTTTTCAGCATCCGGAGTTTAAACAGCGGAGTACTTATTTTTCTGTTGTTCTCTATATTCTTCATAACGCAATCATCTGGCTTTCCGTTCTCTTATCTCGCCATGTTTCTGGTTCCGTTTGCATTGAATTTAATTTTCATCGTTACTATAAATTCCACTAGCTGGATGGATGGAATTATTCTTTCAATTCGATATTTGCGAAGCGGCGGCTGGGTGCGAATGATTGAAACTTATTTAATGACCGCACTGATTACATTTTTATTTTTTCTCATCACCGGTTCACCATTGTTGTGGTTGTACTTTGAAGTCATGAGCTGGAATTTGCCATTCAAACCTGAAACTGTTTCAACCATTTTAACTTTATCAATGGTGTTTTTAATTTATCTCGGCTTGTATTTATTAATTCCATTGTTAGTACTCGGAGCTGGATTGCAATATTTTTCGTTGCGTGAAGTGAATGAAGGAACACAACTTTTATCGCATATAAAACAATTTGAAGAAGGAAAGTATGCGCGGTAAGGGGAAAGTTATTGGTTTGTTGTTATCAGTTATTTGTAGTTTCTGTTTGACTATTATTTCCATTGATTCAGTTCATGCCGAAAATCCGGAACAGGCAAAGTATGATTCAACCACGCTGAATTCTTCTGACCTTAAAAAAGGGGATTGGGAAAAACAAAAAGACAATTATCAATATGTAAAAGAAGGAGAGAAGAAAAAGAAAATTGAAAAGGAAGATACCCTCGAAAAGAAAGAAAAGGATTTTTCAAAATGGAATTTTGATATAGATACCAATGTGGCGCGAACCATTTTAATTTTATTGGTCATTGGAGTTTTGATATTGGTAATTGTTTTATTGCTGCGAAAATCAAACTGGATATTCAACAAAAAAATAAACGATAAAAATTTACTCATTGCCCGGCTTGAAGAAAATTTACCTGAGAGTGATATTGATCCGCATCTTTCAAAAGCAATTAATGAAAAAGATTTTCGATTGGCATTCCGGTTATATTATTTGTTGCTCATTCAACAACTCACTCTACAAAAACAAGTTGTGTGGAGAAAAGAAAAAACCAATGGTGAATACTTAATTGAGTGCAGTACAAAAAATTATTACGAATCATTTTCCAAACTCACACTCGCATTCGATCAGGTCTGGTATGGCGAATACACGCTTAACAAAATTTCATTTGATGATTATCAGAATGAATTTAAATCTATTCTTAAACAAATCAAGCAGCCATCATGAAAAAATATGGTTGGTTAGTTTTTGTTGGAATTGCTTTACTGCTATTTGTCATTATTTATTTACTGACTCCTGCGCAGGAAAAATATGACTGGTCGGTTTCTTACGAGCGCACCAGCGACCAACCGTATGGATTGCAGTTGCTTTATAATTTATTAAAAACCGAATATGCCGGTTCGCGCTTTGTTGAAATCAATAAACCACTTCGCGAAAATTTAGAGGTGCTCAAAAACCAGCACGATGCACTTTATTTTATTGCCGGAGGTTGGTTGTACTTGGATAGCTCGGCGCAAAATGCAGTAATGGATTTTGTGAGCGATGGCAACTCCGCTTTTATTTCCGCCGCTTATGTTCCGTACAATATTTATTATGATTTGCTGAATGGAAAAATTTCTGATTCCACTGATGATGAATATTCCAACTACTACCAACCTTATCAGTTCAGCGATTCCATTGTTTCGTTTTCATTGCTTCATGCTGCATTTCAAAACGACAGCAGTTTCAAAGTCAATTATATTTTTAACTGGAAGTTTGTGAATGGCGAATGGAATTATTTTTTTGAAAAAGGTCGTGAAGAATCGCTTGATTCGGTTGCCGCGCTTGGCGCCATCAATACTGATTATGTCAATTTCATTCGGGTGAAATATGGCAAGGGATATTTTTATCTGCACAGCAATCCCATTGCGTTCACCAATTTCAATCTCAATCATGAACAAGGATTTAAGTATTTGCAAAATGTATTTTCAAATTTTCATCCAGCCACAATTATCTGGGACGAAGGAAGTAAACTCCCTTACCAGGATGATCGCTCAAAACAAACAGCCGGAGAAAGTCCTTTGAAATTTATTTTGGGCAATCGTTCGCTTCGTTGGGCGTGGTATGTTTTATTGCTTACCGTTTTGTTATTCATTTTATTTCGAGCCAAGCGTGTGCAAAAAACTATTCCGGTTATTGAACCCAACTTAAATACTTCACTTGAGTTTGTGCAAACAGTAAGCAGATTATATTTTCTGCAAAACGATCCTCTCGCATTGGCCAAACAAAAAATGAAATTGTTTTCGCTCTTCATCCGCAACAAGTACAAAATCACTTTAAAAAATAATTCGGATGAAGAGTTGAATCGTCTCGCAGTAAAATCAGAAGTAAATTTTCAGGAGGTGAAACATATTTTCACTTCCTATAAATTAATTTCATCGCGCACCTATATCAGTTCCGATGAGCTCATTGAATTTCACAAAAGCATTGATCACTTTTACCGAACCTGTAAATAATTAAGCATGGAAGAAAATTCAGAAAACACAAATGATAATAACAACGAGGGCTCGAATACTGTGAGCGCTCCGCCACCAACGCAATTGCAAACAGAACTGCAACACCTCAGCAGCGAAGTATTAAACATCCGTAGAGAGATCAGTAAAATAATTGTTGGGCAGGATAACCTAGTTACACTTTTATTAAACGGATTGCTTTCCGGTGGTCATGTTTTGATTGAAGGTGTTCCGGGAATTGCAAAAACGCTCACTGCAAAATTGATTGCAAAAACTTTGAGTGTAAATTTTTCGCGCATACAATTCACGCCCGACCTCATGCCTTCTGATGTTACAGGAACAACTGTGTTCAATGCAAAGACTGCTGAGTTTGGTTTTCATCGCGGCCCTGTGTTCAGCAATGTGGTTTTGATAGATGAAATAAATCGTGCGCCTGCAAAAACACAATCGGCTCTATTTGAAGTGATGGAAGAATTGCAAATTACAGTGGATGGAAAAACATATCAGATGGAAGCGCCATTCATGGTGCTTGCTACACAAAATCCAATTGAGCAGGAAGGCACTTACCGGTTGCCGGAAGCGCAGCTCGACCGTTTTTTATTCCGCGCCAAAATCACTTACCCCAATGTGGAACAGGAGGTGATGATACTGCAACGGTTCAAAGAAGATTTCACCATTCGCCAATCCACTGAAGTAAAAGCGGTGATGAATGCAGCGGAAGTTATGAAGTACCGCAAGCTGGTGGAACAGGTTTATATAAAAGATGAACTCATCAACTACATCGCGCAGATAATTGTTGCCACCCGCAACCACGGCGATTTGTTTTTGGGAGCATCACCGCGCGCATCACTCGCCGTGATGAAAGCAGCAAAAGCAATGGCAGCCATGAGCGGTCGTGAGTTCGTGACACCCGATGATATTCGTTTTGTTACAGCACCGGTTTTAAATCACCGAATCATTCTCTCACCCGAAAAAGAAATGGAAGGAGTGGAAATAGAAGATGTAATTAATCAGGTGGTGCAGAGTGTTGAAGTGCCGAGGTAATTTGTTTTCTTCTTTATGAAATGAATGTTTAATGAAGAAGTTTTATTGGCTCAGAAAATAAATAATAGAACAATAGAACAGTTGAATATTGAATGAAGAAGTTTTATTGATTGAAAAAACTCAAAGGCTTTCATTCCGCTATCATGCAGTCATTGCGAACATTGTAATCAATGTGAAGCAATCTGTAAACCATTCACACCACTGGCCTGAGCAGAGTAAAGACAACGCTGGTTTGCGCTGACAAATCGTTAACCTTATTTCGTTACAGATTGCTTCTCCTCCGTGATTTCGCGGAGTATTGCAATGACAGCTTTTGTACAGAATGAAAACCAAAATAAATTCAATATTAATTCTATCTCCTGATTGCTGATAGCTAAAGGCTGATTTCTTTAATTACTTTTATACCAACTCATCATAACCATGAAAAAATTTTTTACACTTCTGTTTTTTATTTTCTCTTTTTCATTTTGTAAAGCGCAGTGGGTTACAATTCCGGATGCGAATTTTGTTGCGTGGCTGCAAGGAGCTTATCCATCTTGTATGAATGGGAATTTGATGGATACGACTTGCAGTGCCTTAAATAATTTCAGTAATATTCTTTGTTACAATCAAAATATTTCTGACTTGGATGGTATTCAATATTTGGATCATGCAAAATCACTTTATTGTTATGGAAATGTTCTTACAAATATCCCCCCATTACCAATCTCATTTACTTACTTGGATTGTTCTAATAATTTGCTAACAAATCTGCCTGATTTACCAGATTCATTGGTTCATTTTAATTGCAAACAAAACTATTTAACAAATTTACCGGATTTACCCGAAATGTTAAATTACCTTGATTGCAGTGGAAATCTTTTAACAAGTTTGCCGGTTTTTCATGATTCATTAATTCATATTGATTGTATGAATAACCAAATTACAAGTTTGCCATCACTACCAAATTCATTAAAATATCTTTCAACAGGTGTTAACCCATTAATATCATTACCAAATTTACCAGAATCTTTACAAGTATTAGATTGTGAAGGGAGTCCAATTTATTCCTTACCAGACTTGCCAAATTCTTTGACAAAGTTAGTTATAGAAATAGATACAAATCTTACATGTTTACCTACTCTGCCAAATTCACTTGTGTTTTTTTATTATTGGGGAACTGGAATTAGTTGTATTCCAAACACCCCACCACCCTTTTTAACTTCACTGAATTGTATGCCTACAATTTGGACATATCCTATTTGCGATTTATTCAATACCAATGGATGCCCTGTTTAATGGAATGTTAGTGGAAGAATTTATAATGATGCTAACAACGATTGTCAGGTGCAAACCAATGAAGATTTAATTCATCCGGTTAAAGTGAAATTGTATCAGGGTGGAAATCTGGAACAACAATGCATATTTTACAATGGCGGTTACAGTTTCAATACAGATTTAAATACTTATACTGTTGAAATTGATACTGCTGATCTTCCTTTTTTATTAACCTGTCCGTCTTCAATTGATACAACGGTTAATGTTACAGTTGCAGACTCATTGGTTACTGATATTGATTATGCATTTAATTGTTATCCCGGATATGATATTGGTGCATGGAATGTACATAGTAATCTTTCTTTTTTCCCTGGCAACATAGCCCACATAAATTTTTCAGCAGGTAATGTTGTAACCTGTTTTTATAACGGAGGAGCTAGTACATGCAGTTCTCCTGCCATGAGTGGACAGGTAATGGCAATCTTAACAGGGCCTGCAACTTACAATGGTCCATTGAGTGGAAGTTTGATTCCATCTTCTGTAAGTGGAGATACTATAATCTGGAATATTCCTGATTTCAATTTATTGAATTGTACAAATTCATTTGCATTTTCTGTTTATGTAAATACCTCCGCAAACAGTGGAGACCCACTATGCCTCGAAATTATTGTTTCACCAGATGCAGGTGATAATCATATTTCAAATAATCACTTCATACATTGTTTTCAAGTGGTTAATTCTTATGACCCAAATGAAAAAGAAGTTAGTCCCGTTGGCAGTTTAGTATATCCATTTAATGATTGGCTCACTTACACTATTCATTTTCAAAACACAGGCACAGCACCTGCGCAACACATACAAGTGCTTGATACATTAGATGCTGATTTAGATGCGAGCACTTTTCAATTACTCTCTTATTCTCATGCGCCAATGGTTCAGTTGTTTGGCAGCAATGTGAAATTTAATTTTCCAAACATCAATTTACCTGACAGCACAACCGATGCAGAAGCAAGCAAGGGATATGTAAGTTACAGAGTAAAACCACTCGCCAATCTTCCGCTTGGAACCACAATAGAAAACACCGCAAGTATTTATTTTGATTTCAATTCTCCAATTGTAACCAATACAGTCAGCAATATTATTTGCAATCCAATTGCACCAACAAACATTTCGCAAACCATTTGCGCAGGTGATTCATACAATTTTAATGGAACAACCATTTCAACAGCAGGAAATTATTCTGCAACTTTCAATGCAATCAACGGTTGCGATTCTGTAGTGAATCTGAACCTCACTGTTTTAAATGCAGCATCAAATACTTTAACTGAAAACATTTGTTCAGGTGATATTTATAATTTCAATGGATTAAATATTTCTTCCACCGGAATTTATTTCGATACGCTTGCAGCCATAAACACTTGCGATTCCATCATCACACTCAACCTAACAGTTGAAACCATAAACACAACCATACAACAATCAAGTGATACACTTTCAGTAACAAGCAGCGGCAGCATTCAATGGATTGATTGCAACTCGCAACAATTGATTTCAGGCGCTAACGGAAATATTTTTGTTGCAACTATGTCAGGGAATTATGCAGCAATAATTACAGAAGGAAATTGTATTGATACAACTTCATGCACACAGGTATTCACTTCCGCAAACGAATTGACAATTGACCATTCACAATTCACAATCTTCCCCAATCCAACTGATGAAAATATTACAATTGAATTTTCGCAACCCTGTGAAAACTGCCGGATAGAAATTTCAAATACACTTGGGCAAATACTGTTGACGGAAAAACTAAATCAGAATTCAGAAATTTTAAATCTCAAGTCGTTCTCTTCAGGATTATATTTCTGTATCATAAAAGATGATTCTGGAAAAATGTATCAAAAGAAATTAGTGATAGAAAAATAAGAAAACCCGGAATAAGATTTATAAAATCTGTATTCTGTTTTCATTTCCAACAAATTAACAATCCCTTAACACTCTTAACAATTATTTAACACAGAACACCTCGCTCACATACAAGAATAAAATCAAGTAGGGATAAATTTGCGCGAGTGAAAAAAATCCTTTCCTACTTATTTAACCGGTTCATCACCATACTGCTTTATATCAGCGGTTCCATTACGAGTATCATCGTTATTCTCATTGTGATTTTTCTGTTCAGCGAAGGAAGCGGATTGTTCGGTAAGAAACCGACAGAAGAAGGTTCCATCATGGCGGTGAACAAAACCAATAAAGTAAAGCACCTGAATGCCGAACAAATCAAATTGATTTTCGATGGCGAAATCACCAACTGGAAAACAGTAGGCGGAAAGAACGACAGCATTATTCTTTTCCGCATGGATAATATCACGGACTACTACACCGAAGAACAAATCGGAGAAAATTTTGAAAACCTTCCTAAGTGCATCAGTCAGGTGGTGGATAGTATGCCGGGAATTATTGCCCTCGTGAATAAAAAATACATCGCCAAAGATTTTGCAGGTAAGGAATTGAAGATTGATAAAATAACTGTAACAGATTTTCTGTTCGGGAAATTGTGGTTCCCCACTGCGCAACCTGTTGCTGTGATGGGCGCACTTCCGTTATTGCTCGGAACTTTTTGGGTGAGCATTTTTGCAATTCTATTTGCACTACCACTCGGATTAGCAACAGCAATTTACATGGCTGAAGTTGCGCATCCCACAGTTCGAAATATTTTAAAACCGGTGATAGAATTACTCGCCGGAATTCCATCAGTAGTTTATGGTTTCTTCGGTTTGATTGTAGTGGTTCCGTTGATACAATCAGTTTTTAATTTACCTGTTGGTGAAACTGCTTTTGCCGGAAGTATTGTGCTTGGCATTATGGCGCTGCCAACCATCATCACCATTTCAGAAGATGCAATTCGTACCACACCACGCAGCATGAAGGAAGCGTCACTCGCATTGGGCGCCACACAATGGCAAACTATTTTTCGTGTAATAATTCCATACTCATCTTCAGGAATAACTGCCGGAGCAATTCTCGGAATTGGCAGAGCAATCGGAGAAACAATGGCGGTGCTGATGGTAACCGGAAATGCTGCGGTAATTCCGCACTCACTGTTACAGCCGGTGCGAACCATACCTGCAACCATTGCTGCTGAGTTGGGTGAAACTTCACAAGGCGGATTGCATTACCAGGCATTATTTACACTCGGGTGCATTTTATTTCTCATCACATTAATTGTAAATCTTGCAGTAGAATTTATTTCACGAAAAAGAAAACGGGTAGAGGCTTAATCATGAATAAAAGAATCAAGCAACAAATTGCTTTCTGGGTTTTGCGAATCATGAGTTCGTTGGTTGTTTTATTTCTCGTGTTAATACTTGGTTTCATAATCACAAAAGGAATCGGTGTCATCAGTTGGAAATTTTTAACTACGATGCCTGAAAATGGGATGACCGAAGGAGGAATTTATCCAGCCATCGTTGGAACATTTTGTTTGGTTGGCGGAAGTATGTTGTTTGCATTTCCAATTGGTGTGATGAGCGGAATTTTTATTCATGAATATGCACCGAATGGTTTCTTCAAAAGGTTTGTGCAACTGATGACGAACAATCTTGCCGGAGTTCCATCCATTGTTTTTGGTTTGTTCGGCATGTCGCTCTTCGTAAATAAATTACACTTTGGTGATTCAATACTTGCAGGTTCACTTACACTTGGATTGCTTGTACTTCCTGTTGTGATTCGTGTAACAGAAGAAGCATTAAAATCCGTAAGCGATTCATTTCGCTTGGCGAGTTATGGTTTAGGTGCAAACAAATTGCAAACCATTTGGCGAGTTGTTTTGCCAATTGCAACTCCGAATATTATTACCGGATTAATTCTTTCTATTGGAAGAGTGAGCGGAGAAACCGCTCCGATTTTATTTACTGTAGCCGCTTACTACTTACCTAAATTGCCAACTTCTATTTACGACCAGGTAATGGCTCTTCCATATCACTTGTATGTGTTGAGCACAAGCGGTACTGATATTAAAGCATCGCGCGACATGGCATATGGTACCGCATTGGTGTTAGTAATGATAGTTTTGTTAGCGAACTTGCTTGCAAATGCGCTTCGAAAATATTTAGGTAAAAAAGTGAAAATGAATTAAGATGTATAAGATTGAATCGAAAAATGTAAATCTGTTTTACGGCGATCATCATGCACTGAAAGATATCAGTCTGCAGATGAAAGCAAATACTGTAACAGCACTCATCGGTCCGAGTGGTTGCGGCAAATCAACATATTTGCGATTGCTTAATCGAATGAATGATTTGATTGACAATGTTCGAATTGAGGGTGAAGTGCTGATTGATAATAAAGACATTTATGCGCGTGGAATAAAAATTGACGAACTGAGAAAAAAAGTAGGAATGGTTTTTCAGAAACCAAATCCGTTTCCAAAAACAATTTATGAAAATGTTGCTTATGGTTTGCGAGTGAACGGTGTGAGCAACAAAAATTACATTGAAGAAAGAGTGACCCGCTCATTGCAGAATGCAGCTTTGTGGGAAGAAGTAAAAGATAAGTTGAAGAAAAGTGCTTTCGAACTTTCAGGTGGGCAGCAACAACGGCTTTGTATTGCGCGCGCACTGGCAATCGAACCTTCAATTCTTTTGATGGACGAACCCGCCTCAGCACTTGACCCACTCTCGACTGCAAAAATTGAAGAACTGATTTATGAATTGAAGGACAAATACACCATCGTGATTGTGACGCACAACATGCAGCAAGCCGCGCGTGTGAGTGACCGTACTGCATTCTTTTACCTCGGCGAGTTGATTGAATTCAACGACACTAAAGAAATTTTTACAAACCCGAATAATCAAAGAACACAGAATTACATTACCGGAAGATTCGGGTAGTTAAATCGGTAGGCAGTTGACGGTAAGCAGAAGGCAGTGAATGAATTTTTAATTTTTAATTTTTAATTTTTTAATGACACACTTAGATGTAGAAATTCAGCAGCTCCGAGATTCCATGAAGGAAATGATGGCGCTTACATTGAGCCAAATTAGTAAAGCGCGAAAAACTTTTCTGACATTGGATAAAGATCTCGGACGCGAGATAGTTTTTTATGAGCGCCGTATTAATTCTATCGAATTAAAGATAGATCGTGACTGCGAAAATATTTTGGCGCTTTTAAATCCTGTTGCTATTGACTTGCGATTTGTATTGGCTTGTATGAAGATTAACACTTCATTAGAACGGATTGCCGACACCGCCGAAGGTCTTGGCAACTATGTTAGTGAAATTAAAACCCCATTTGATGCTGAGCTGATTGCTAAAATCGGTTTGGTGGAAATGTTTGATGTAGCAGAAAGTATGCTGGCTGATGTTTTCAAAGCATTTGAAATGGAAGATTCATCAATTGCACACGGAGTTTTTAAAAAGGATGAAAAACTAAATGAGCTTAATATTAAAGCTGCATTAGTTACTGAAGAATTTATTAAGGCACATCTTGATAAAACTTACGAATCACTTTTTGTTTTGTCAGCCATCCGCAAAATGGAGAGGGTGGGAGACATTGCTAAAAATATTGCAGAAGAAATTATTTTCTACATCGAAGCAAAAGTGTTGAAGCACAAGAAAGATTAAGCTACAGGCTCCTTGATATTCGATTTACTTATTGCTATTAAGTTTGACAAAATGTTAGAGTGAAAATTATTTCTCTCTCAACTCAAATCGATTCTTTGGGCGCTCATTATCCAGCCAGATAAAATCTTTTAGTTTCAATTCATCTTTTGGCGCTTGGTTAATTGGATACATAGTGCCATCGGGTTTCGAAATAAATTTTATGCGACTTACTTTGTTGGAGTCGGTATAAATAATCATGTTGCTGCAAACAATTTTGTTCACACCGATAAATGCTCCACTGTCATCTGCCGCATAATAAATGCTTTCGCCGTTTCCTTCAATGAACATGTGATGCAGTTTTCCGGATTCAAAAAATCCGGTAATGTTTTTTCCTTTCGCTTGATTATACAAACATGTATCAGCCTGACTGATCATGAACGAAGATTTAATCAATTCAAATTTTTCCGGCTTGCGGTTACTCATCTGAATGCGTACAGTATCAGCCGTCATTTGATTATCCTCTAACCAGATAACAGGATTCTGGTACAGCCGAAACATAGAATCATCATCAGAATAATAAAGTGAATCGCAGAGCGCCTGCAAATCTGATTTAAAAATTTTCACATGATGATAAGCGGAGAAACTTCTTTTTGCTGTTGCGCTATCTTCCACTGAATGAAGTGTATCAGCAGTCATGAACAACGAATCCTCTCCATCTTCCGAAATAAAAAGTGTGTGACCAACAGCCAGAATATTGTTCGCATTATTCTCATACCAGGCATGATCGGCAAGAATGGTTAAATGTTGTGCGGTATCAGTCCAGTTAATATTCCCCGATGATTTTCCATGACCGATTTTTTTATCGTACCACATGGAATCGGCTTTCAGTACATTCGGCAGATTCAGCATAATGGCTTTGGTGGTGAATTGTGCCACATCATTTTCAGTATCGTAAAATCCACCTTCGCAAAAAATATTGGTACTGTCTGAATTAATATTTGTAGGGCCGAGAAAATAAGCGGTTCGCGTTTCGGAATTAAAACGCAAAGTATCGGCAGTGAGATTGAATTGTTTTGAATCAACTTTTACATCATTCTTAAAATAAACATCGTTGGTGTTTGCATAATAATATCCGATTTTACTGGTGAGCGTTGTGGTATCACTTGTTAGCACACCGCCGGTTTTATAACTCGCAATTTTTGTATTCAAATCATAATCGAGTGCCGATGTTTTCAAAATCATTTTCGAATCGGTTAAAACTACATTGCCGGTAAGAATGGCTTTACGGTTTGTACCATCATAAAACAAATGATCGGAATGAATTACCACTGTATCCTGTCGGATAACTACATTTCCATTAGCATCCAAACTGTTATTTTCTTCATTCAGAATTGCCTTATCGCAAAAAAGAAAAACATCATCTTGTTGCAACTTCACATTTCCGGTTAGGGTTTTCAATTTCACATCTCTCTGATCATTGTATTCAAATTCATCAGCACCTAAAATTTTTATTTGAGTGCCTTGCGAAAAAGTGAAATGAGAAATAAGAATGAGAAAAAATGAAAAATATAATTTCAAATAAATTTTTTGAACTGTTACACTGCGAAGCACGGATTGAAATTATTTTTTCTGCGTTGCACTATCCGGCTTTGTTTCTTTCGACTTACCACCGCCAAAAACCGAGAAGTGAACATATGCGCTTGGGTTTTCTTTCAAATCTTTCAGCAGTAAATCCAAATCTTTACTCGACTGCTCGAGGTTGTTATATAATTTTTCATCGTTCATTAACATACCCATTGAACCTTTCCCGCTTTTAATGTTATCAAGAATAGTGGCAGTAGTTTCCAAAGCGTCTTGTGCACTTGCAATTGCTTGCTTCAGATTTGATTTTGCAAGCGTGTCAGTAATGTTATTCAGATTTGAAAGCACAGCAGTAATATTATCTGTATTGTCTTTCAACATGATTGAAATGCTTTCGATGTTTGCAAATATTCGGTCAATACGGGTTGTGTTTTTATCAAGCAACCCTTCCACATTTTCTGCTGAATTATTTATGTGATTTAAAGTAGAAGTAATGCTGCTCACGCTTTGCTTTATATCGTTGGTGGTTTTTTCGTTGAAGATGGTTCTGATAATGGTAAGTACCGAATCAATTGATGATAAAAGATTCTCTGCTTTTTCCTTTACCGGAAGCAATTCTGCCTGAACACTTTTTGAAAGGCTTTCCTCCAAAGCGGAAGAAATGGTATCGCCATTTTGATAATAAATAGTTGTATCAGCTAATTCTAAATTAATTGCTTTTGTACCTAATAAATCAGAAGAAATAATTCTTGCAATGGTTCCCTTTGGTAATTTAAAATCTTCGTCCACCGTAAATTCAACTATGATGCTTCCGTCTTTTCCTTTTTCTAAAACAAGATCAGTTACACGACCAACATTTAATCCTTTAATTTTTACAAAGTTCGAAAGCCCGAGGCCATCTACTTCATTGTAACGCGCATAAAAAGTATCGGTACTGCTGAACACATCAGTTCCTTTCAAAAAATTATATCCGATTATAAATAACACAATGGCTACGGTTGCCAGTACTCCAATTTTTAATTCGTTAGATATTTTCAATCCCGTTGTGAATTTGTTTTGTCAAAAATAAACTTTCTACGCAGCCATCACAGTGCAAATTTATTTTACACTTTCCAATGCAACCCGTTTCCCGTTTTTGTAAGCAACAACGAAAGCATCTTTATATCCTTTCGCCTTCATTGTTTTCATTCTTGCTTCAGCATCCGAGCGTTTAGAATAATTTCCAACTACATAGCGATTCAATCCACCTGCACTTTTATCGTTCACCATATCTTTTATGCTCGAAAATTTCGGGTCTGTTTTGCTTACGTTTTTATCTGAAGCTGCAATCTGTACTTTGTATATTACAGTATTCGTCGGTACAGTTTTTATCGGAGACGGTTCCGTTTTTTTTATAGAACCAGTATCGATTTTAATTTCAGTTTTTATTGGAATAGAATCTTCTTTTTTCTCGATATATGGCAAAGGGCTTTCGCCATCATCCGGGTTTATTTTTATAGAACCATTACCGGTTTTATTATCATCAGGTGTTTCTTCATATATAGTTCCATCAATGGAATGGCGATAAACTTTTACTGCATCTAAAATGGAATGCGCAATTTGATTTTGCCCTTCATCCGATGCTAAAACTTTTTCTTCGGCGCGGTTCGTCAGAAATCCGGTTTCAATTAAAATAGCAGGCATAGTTGTTCTCCATAAAACAAGGTAGCCAGCTTGCTTCACACCACGAGTAGTTCTACCGTCGTTATCAAATTCTTTTTCTACTTGCGAAGCGAGTGAAATACTTTGATCAATATACGCACTCTGATTCAACGAAAAAATAATGTACGATTCCGGTGCATTCGGATCAAAGCCTTCGTAGTTTTTAGAATAATTATCTTCTAAAAGTATCGATGAGTTTTCACGCTTTGCCACTTCCAGGTTTGCTTCACTCTTGTGCAAACCCATCACCCAGCTTTCGGTGCCGTAAGCGCTGGTGTTTTTATTTGCATTGCAATGAATTGAAATAAAAAGGTCAGCATTATTTCGGTTGGCAATTTCAGCCCGCTCATATAATTCGATAAACTCATCAGTTTTTCTTGTGTAAATAACTTTCACATCGGGCATGTTTTTTTCAATGAGCGCGCCAAGTTTTAATGCAATGTCGAGAGTTACATATTTTTCTTTTTCAAACGCACCAAGGCAACCGGAGTCGTGGCCGCCATGCCCTGCATCAATCACAATTGTTTTGAATGAAAACGGATTCTTACTCTTGTGTGCAACCAATTCAGTAGATGGTGCATCAATCAGAAGTGTAAAAATGATAAGTAGTATAAAATTGAACCGCCTCACAATTATCTATTTTTGTTTCCGTTTAAACCGTGATAAATTTTTTAATGAACGCAAAAGTATCGGGTTTCGTCTCTTGAGTATTCGAAAAATTCATACAGTTTTACTGTTGATGGTGTTGATATGCATTGGAAATTATTATGCCAATGCTGCTGAATTATTTTTTGTTGAAACGAATTTTTCAATTGAAAGAATTGATACTCCACAACTATTTTCTGCTGTTGATTCTCCAATTGTGAAAACAGATTCACTAACCTATCACATTAAATTTTCAAAAGATTCGCTTGATGTTCCGGTCAGTTATAATGCAGACGACAGCATTATAACAGATGTAAAAAATCGAAAAATTTTATTGTTCAATAATTCGTTGGTTAAGTACGATGACATTACATTGAATGCCTACTTCATTGAAATGGATTGGAAGGAAAACACAGTGAGCGCCTGGGGATTTTATGATAGTGCAACACTTAAAACAAAAGGGCTCCCTGAATTTACGCAGGGAGAAAACAATTACGAAGCCGATAAAATTACTTTCAACTTCAAAACCAAGCGCGCAAAAGTGCTGAATGTTTTTTCGCAGGAAGATGAAGGTTTTATTCACAGTGAAGTAGTGAAGCGAAATGCTGACAACAGTTACTACGCAAAAGATAATAAATACACGACATGCAGTTATAAAGACCATCCAGATTTTTATATCAGTTCATCAAAAATGCAGGTAGTGCCCGATAAAGTAATTGTTTCGGGGCCGGCGCATTTGGTTATTGAGGATGTACCTACACCATTGTTTGTTCCATTCGCAATTTTTCCATTACATAAAAGCAGAGCATCGGGAATTTTGTTGCCTGAATTCGGGCAGCGTGCCGATTTGGGATTCGGACTCACCAATGGAGGTTATTATTTTGCATTGGGAAATTATTATGATTTGCAATTGCGCGGCGATATTTATTCAAGAGGAAGTTGGAAGCTAAACGCCATAACTTCATATAGCAAACGATATAAATTCAATGGAAGTTTGAATGTGAGTTTCAGTCGCACGAGAAATTATTTTCTTGAATTTAATCAGGTATCTAAGGAGAATGATTTTTTTGTCACCTGGATTTATAATCAGGATTCGCATTCAAATCCGAAGCGGCGATTCAGTGCGTCGGTAAACGCGGGAAGCAGCAGTTTCAATAAAACTTATGCTTACAACGCCAATGAATATTTGAGCACCAGTTTTAAATCATCTATTTCGTATATGCGTACCATTAACAGCAAAATGGGGTATGCAATTAACATGGGGCACGATCAGAATATTAATACGCACCTGGTTGCCATTAAATTACCCGCTTTCAATTTCAGTGTTAGTCGTATTTCTCCATTTAAAAGAAAGGCGAGCAGCGGTTTGCCTAAGTGGTATGAGAAAATAGGATTTTCGTATAGCTTGAATGCTGAAAATAAGGTAGAGCAATATGATTCGCTTTTGTTTAGACCGGCAACGCTTGAAAAATTCAGTAATGGATTGCGACACACTATTCCCATTTCCACTTCATTCAATTTATTCAAGTACATAAATATTTCGCCTTCCGCCACTTTCAATCAAGTAATATACCTTCAAAGCATTCGCAAAAGCTGGGATACAAGTATTAATGAAGTAACGATTGATACAATAAAAGGATTTGAAACAGGATATGATTACAATACATCTGTAAGCATGAGTACACGCATTTACGGAATAAAAAATTTCAAGCATGGAAAACTGAAAGCCATCCGGCATGTGATGAGTCCATCGGTTGGTGTAAGTTATCATCCTGATTTTGGTGATGCGCACTATGGAACTTTTAAACCTGTGCAGTATGATTCATTGGGGCACACACAACTTTACAGCATTTTTGAACGAAGCCCCTTTGGCGGAACTACCAATGGAAAGTTTGGTGGAATAAATTTTGGTTTAGCCAATCAGTTGGAGTTAAAAGTTTTTTCAAAAAAAGATACCATCAATAATGTGAAGAAGGTAAAGTTGCTCGACAATCTTTCTTTAACCAGTAACTACAATCTGGCGGTTGATACTTTTCAATTAGGATATTTTAATCTGAATGCAAGCACTACACTTTTTGATAAAATAAATCTGCGGTACAGTTCGGTTTTTGATCCGTACATGGTGAATGAGAGTGGCAGAAGAATTAATTCGTTCAGGTTGCATTATGAAAACAAACTGGCCAAACTGCAATCAACAAGCATAAGTGCCGGCGCCACTTTTCACAGTAAATCAAAACGATCAACTAAAAATTATAATCCGGAAGAGGGAAGTGCCGATGAATTTGAAATGATAAATAATAATCCGATGGCTTATGCTGATTTTAATATTCCCTGGAATTTTTCGGTGAATTATATTCTTTCGCTGCGAAAAAATTTTGTGAATGCACAGGACACAAATATTTACACTCAAACACTAAATGTAAATTTCGATTTTAACCTAACAGAAAAATGGAAGATCAGCGGACAATCCGGTTATGATTTTAAACGGAAGGATTTCAGCTACACCACTCTTGAAATTATGCGCGACCTGCATTGCTGGCAAATGACCATCAGCTGGATTCCGTTCGGAACACGACAAGGATATTTTTTAAACCTGCATGTAAAATCAACCGTGCTGCAAGATTTAAAATTGGTGAAGCGCAGTTCGGGTTGGGGGAGTTATTAAGAATAATCATTTATTAGAATTGAATATTATTTCTATAACAAATCAAACTTTCTATTTTCGCTCTCAAAGAATAATGTAATTTTTTTTCACTTTTGAAATAATTCATGAAAGGAATCATACTCGCCGGCGGCAGCGGTACCCGTCTTTACCCGATTACTTACGCAATAAGCAAGCAGATGATGCCCATTTACGACAAGCCAATGATTTATTATCCGATGTCGGTTTTGATGTTAGCAGGAATAAAAGAAGTGCTTATAATTTCAACACCGCATGATTTGCCGGGCTTCGAACACTTGTTTGGCGATGGCAGTCAGTTCGGATGTAAGTTCACTTATGCCGTGCAGGAAAAACCAAATGGTTTAGCGCAGGCATTTGTAATTGGAGAAAAATTTATTGGGAACGAAAGTGTTGCACTCGTTCTTGGTGATAATATTTTTTATGGTTCAGCACTTGGTACATTATTGCAAGATCATACTACAATTAATGGCGGAGTAATTTTCGCCTATCATGTATCAGACCCTGAACGATATGGTGTGGTTGAATTTGATAATGACATGAAGGTGCTTTCAATTGAAGAAAAACCAAAGGAACCGAAATCGAATTTTGCAGTGCCCGGCCTTTACTTTTATGATAACTCAGTAGTTGAAATTGCAAAGAATATAAAACCCGGAGTGCGCGGTGAATATGAAATTACTGATGTAAATAAGGAATACTTAAAGCGTGGGAAATTACAAGTAGCTGTTCTTGACCGTGGAACAGCTTGGTTAGATACAGGAACATTTGATTCATTGATGCAGGCATCGCAATTTGTGCAGGTAATTGAAAACCGACAAGGACTTAAAGTTGGATGCATTGAAGAGATAGCGTGGCGGAAAAAATTCATTGATGACAATCAGCTTCGGAAACTGGCTGAACCATTATTGAAAAGCGGGTACGGAAAATATCTCATGGATATTCTGGAGTAAAAAATTTAACTGATGAATAAAATATTGATTACCGGCGGCGCTGGATTTATTCCGAGTTGTTTGGCTGAGCGATTGGTAAAAGACGGAAATAATTTTGTTGTCATCTTCGATAATCTGATTACCGGCTCTAAAGAAAAATTACCTTCTCAGCAATTTAAAAACTGGCGTTTCATAAAAGGCGATGTAAATAACTACAATGATATTTCATCAGTTATGTTATCACACTCTTTTGATTATGTTTTTCATTATGCAGCATTAGTAGGTGTGCAACGAACACTTTCAAATCCGGTAATGGTGCTGGATGATATTCAAGGAATAAAAAATGTTTTAGACCTTAGTAAAAACACAGGTGTTAAACGGGTTTTCTTTTCTTCTTCATCAGAAGTTTATGGTGAGCCGGTTGAGTTTCCACAGAATGAAGATACTACTCCGCTTAATTCAAAATTGCCATATGCCATTGTAAAAAATGTAGGCGAAGCTTTTCTGAAATCATACAAAAAAGAATATGGATTGGATTATACCATCTTCCGGTTCTTCAACACTTATGGCCCGAAACAGAGTACTGATTTCGTGATGTCGAAGTTCATTCGTGCTGCATTAAAGAACAAAGAAATCACGGCTTATGGTGATGGAAAACAGACACGCACTTTTTGTTACATTGACGATAACATTGAAACAACTTATAATGCACTCACTAAAAATATGTTTCTGAACGATGTGGTAAATGTGGGCAACGATAAAGAAACCACCATCATTGATTTAGCAAAAATGATAATCAAACTAACCAAGTCTAAATCTAATATTGTTCACCTTCCTCCTCTGAAAGAAGGAGATATGACACGGCGCAAACCTGACATTGCAAAGATGAAAGAACTGCTTGGTAGGCCTTTATTACCTATCGAAGCAGGTATTAAGAAAGTAATAGCATCCGGTAATTTCTGATTCTTAAAAAATTTATAAGAATGGAAAAAATTTTAGTCACCGGCGGCTGCGGTTACATCGGAAGTCATACAATAGTTGATTTGGTTCAGAAAGGGTTTGAAGTTATTTCCATTGACAACTTTTCTCGCTCCGATAAAAAGATGCTGGAAGGTGTGCGCAAAATCACCGGAAAAGAAATTCAGAATTATAAAATTGATTTATGTGATTTAGAAGCAACCAAAAATGTATTCGAAGAAAATAAAAACATAACCGGCATCATTCATTTTGCTGCATACAAAGCCGTCGGCGAATCGGTTGAGCAACCGCTTTTGTATTACCGGAATAATTTAGTTTCTCTAATAAATATTTTAGAATGTGCTGTTCAGTATAACATTCCGAATTTTATTTTTTCTTCGTCGTGTTCGGTTTATGGTAATATAAAAACTTTACCTGTTAATGAAGAAACTCCATTGCCTGAAGCAGCTTCTCCTTATGGGAGAACCAAACAAATAGGCGAGGAAATTATTTTCGATACTTCAAAAGCCTGTAATACTCGTTTTATTATGTTGCGTTATTTTAATCCTGTTGGCGCACATCCATCTGCTGAAATTGGTGAATTACCCATTGGTAAACCTTCAAATTTATTTCCATCTGTTTTTTATACTTCCCTTAGAAAAATGAATGAATTGATTGTTCATGGAAATGATTATGAAACACCCGATGGTTCATGCATTCGCGATTATATTCATGTAATGGACATTGCCGAAGCGCATTCACTTTCTCTTTTGTACTTGATGAAAAATAAAAATTCAGTTGAGGAAAAAAACAAACAAAACCTGAAAGTTGAAGTCATGAATTTAGGAACGGGACAAGGTTATTCTGTTTTAGAAGTAATAAAAGCATTTGAAAAATTAGCCGGTGTTAAATTGAATTATAAAATTGGCGAGAGAAGACCAGGTGATGTTGCCGCAATTTATACAGATAATAAAAAAGCTATTGAAAAGTTGGGGTGGAAAAACCTGAAGGGATTAGATGAAATGATTCTCAGCGCGTGGCGTTGGACTAAAAAAATATCGGAAGTTAAAACATGAAGAAGCGCTGGGTTGTAAAAGATTTTAGTCCTGAAATAGCAGATCATCTTCAGGGGGTTTTAAAAGTTCATCCGGTATTGTGTCAGTTGCTGTCGCAGCGAAGCATATCCACTTATGATGAAGCAAAAGATTTTTTCCGGCCTAAATGGGAACACCTGCACGATCCGTTTCTGATGAAGGATATGGACAAGGCAATTGACCGCATTCAAGAAGCCATGCAACGCAAAGAAAAAATTTTGGTGTATGGCGATTATGATGTGGACGGAACAACTTCCGTTGCTTTGGTTTATTCTTTTCTCCGTCGCTATTATTTAAATATGGATTATTATTTACCCGACAGATATAAGGAAGGATACGGAATTTCTTTTCAGGGTATTGATTGGGCAAAAGAAAATGGTTTCACTTTAATCATTGCATTGGATTGTGGTATTAAAGCAATTGATAAAGTTGAATACGCTACTGAAAATGGAATTGATTTTATCATTTGCGATCACCACTTGCCGGGTGATGAAATTCCAAAAGCAGTTGCAGTGCTTGATCCGAAGCGAGTTGATTGCAATTATCCGTTTAAAGAATTGAGTGGTTGCGGTATCGGTTTCAAACTCATGCATGCATACATTATCAAGCATGAAATAAATGAAAGTGAATTAACTAAGTTTTTAGATTTAGTAGTCATCAGTATCGCTGCTGATATTGTTCCGGTTTCAGGGGAGAATCGGGTACTTGCCTTTTTAGGACTGAATCAATTAAATCATCATCCAAGCGAAGGTGTGAAAGCACTTATAAAAGCTGCAGGAATGAAAAGAGAGTTAAGTATTTCAGACATTGTTTTTTCTCTTGGCCCTCGAATAAATGCAGCAGGAAGAATGGATGATGCACGCCATGCTGTAAAATTACTTATCTCAGAACATTCTGAACAAGCTGATAATAATGCAGATGCATTGAATGTAAAAAACAAAGAGCGCAAAGAAGTTGATGTAAATATTACGGCCGAAGCATTAAGTCTTTTAGTGAATGATATTGATCAGCAGAAAAAAAAATCAACTGTTCTTTATCAATCGCACTGGCACAAAGGAGTTATTGGAATTGTAGCTTCACGAATGCTTGATCATTATTATCGACCTACAATCATCTTAACTGAAAGCAATGATGTCGCATCAGGTTCTGCACGATCTGTTGCAGGTTATGATATTTATGAAGCAATAAAAAGTTGCAGTGATTTGTTGGAACAATTCGGTGGTCACATGTTTGCAGCAGGGCTAACTTTAAAGAAAGAAAATATTCCGGCTTTCATTGAGCGATTTGAAAAAGTTGTATCCAGCACAATAGAAGACCAAATGCTTATTCCACAAATAAATATTGATGCAGAACTTTCGCCCAAAGACATCAGCAATAAATTTTACGATATACTGAAACAGTTTTCTCCATTCGGTCCGCATAATATGAAACCGGTGTTCGTTACCCGCGGAATGATTGATACCGGACACAGTCGCTTAGTTGGAAACGGCCATTTAAAAATTTCATTGATGATGGATGGAACTCCATTTCAGTTGAAGGGAATTGTTTTTAACGGCGAAGAATTTCTAAACCTTGTAAAGAGCAAGCAGCCAATAGATTTGTGTTATTCCTTGGAAGAAAATGAATGGAACAATACAAAATCACTGGAAGTAAATGTTAGAGATATAAAAGCAAATGGAAATTAATTTATGTCAATACTCCGCACCGAAAATTTAGAAAAAGCATATCGCCGTCGAAAGGTCGTTGACAAAGTTTCGGTGCAGGTTCAGCAGGGAGAAATTGTTGGTTTGCTTGGACCGAATGGTGCCGGCAAAACCACTACTTTTTATATGACAGTCGGTTTAATCAAAGCTGATGTTGGACATATTTTTTTAGATGAATTAGAAATTACCAAGGAGCCAATGTATAAGCGCGCGCAACTTGGAATTGGTTATTTACCACAAGAAGCAAGCATATTTAGAAAGTTGAGTGTGGAAGATAACATTATGGCTGTGCTTGAAATAATGGATTTGAATAAAGATGAGCGTGAAACTAAACTCAACAGTTTGTTAGCTGAGTTTGGATTGAATCATATTCGTAAAAGCCGTGGTGATTTATTAAGTGGAGGCGAAAGAAGAAGAACTGAAATTGCAAGAGCACTCGCTACTGATCCGAAATTTATTTTATTGGATGAACCATTTGCAGGAATAGATCCGATTGCAGTAGAAGATATTCAACGAATTGTAGCGCGATTGAAATTTAGGAACATTGGAATTTTAATTACCGATCACAATGTGCAGGAAACTTTAAGCATCACCGATAGGGCTTATTTATTATTTGAAGGAAAAATATTAATGAGCGGAACAGCGGAGGAGTTGGCAGAGAATGAACAGGTGCGCCGTGTTTACTTGGGACAGAATTTTGAATTGAAAAGAAAAGTTATTGAGTTTTAATATTCACAATTCTTATTAATGCAGCCGGCAAATCTCAACACTAAAACAGTTACCATATTTATTCGAAACATGGTAAGCGATAGTTGTGTGAAGGTGATAAAATGGGAATTGGAGCGGAGCGGTTTTATTCAAGTGGAAGATATTGAATTAGGTCGTGCTGTTATACATTACAATGAAGGTGTGGTGAATACTGATTTCATCAATGCAATTTTAAACAGAAATGGTTTTGCATTGATTGACGACAAGGAAAAAAAATTAGTTGAACAAATAAAAGCAGCAGTCATACAACTGTTTTTTTTCGGAAACAATGTGAACTCGCTTATTCGCAATTCAGATTACCTGAGTCTGAAATTAGGTGAGCCATATATTTCTCTCAGTAAAACATTTTCAAAACACACCAATAGCACACTCGAAAAATATATTATTCAAATAAAAATTGAACGGGTGAAAGAACTTATCAGTTACGATGATATATCGCTGAGTGAAATTTCTTATACAATGGGTTACAGCAGTGTTGCCGCTTTGTCAACTCAATTTAAGCAGGTTGCAGGAGTAAGTGTGCATGATTATAAAAAGCAAATTCATCCCGACCGTGTACCGCTTAACAAAATATAGCTTTCCGAATTTTATAACTAATTGTTTGAATTTTATAACAGCGGCCTTTTAAACCTTTGTGTTATTTGTGGCGTCAATAGTTTTCGTTCACACAAAAAATTCACAATGAAAATAAAAAAGAATATAGCCCTGAGTGATACGGGCTTTGTGTTTAACCCCGCAAGCGGCGATTCGTTTTCGGTCAATCCAATTGGTTTGGAGATCATGAAATTGCTTCAGGAAAATAAAGGCCATGAAGTAATTAAAAAACATTTGCTCGAAACTTATTCGGTGGATAAGGACACCATTGAAAAAGATTTTTATGATTTCGCAAAAATGCTCGAACAATTCAAGGTGACAGAAACAGATGAAAAGAAAGAAAGTTAATGTAGCAGTTACAGGGCTGAATAATGTTGACAGTCCCGGCCCCGGAATTCCTGTTGTTCGCGGTTTGCTCGACAGCAAGGAATATGATGTGAGAATCATTGGATTAAGTTATGATGCACTGGAACCAGGCATATATATGCATGAGCTGATTGCGAAAACTTATCAGATTCCATTGCCATCGGCAGGACAAAATAGTTTGATGGAGCGCTTGCGTTACATTAATTCCATTGAAAAAATAGATGTAATCATTCCGAACTTCGATGCCGAGTTATTTAACTTTATTAAACTGGCAGATACTTTAGAAATGGAATTGGGCATCCGATCCTTCCTTCCAACATTGGAACAATTTGAAGAGCGTCAGAAATATAATCTTCCCGAATTCGGAAAAAAATATGACATCAATATTCCAAAAAGCAAAACCATTCACAGTGTTGCAGAAATAAAAAATTTATATCAGGAGTTCACTTATCCATTGGTAGTGAAAGGAAAATTTTATGATGCATCAGTTGCGTATAATGCAGACCAGGCAACTTCTTATTTTCATAAAATTTCTTCGAAGTGGGGATTGCCAATTATCATTCAGGAGTTTGCTTATGGAACTGAAGTGAATGTAACTGCGGTAGGTGATGGAAGAGGAAACACGATTGGCGCTGTGCCGATGCGCAAACAGTTTATTACCGATAAAGGAAAAGCATGGGCTGGCATTACACTCGAAGATGGCGACCTGATGGACTTAACGCGAAAGCTGATGAAGAACAGCAAGTGGAAAGGACCTTGCGAGTTGGAAATGATTCGCACCAACGAAGGAGAAATTTATCTGATAGAAATCAATCCACGCTTTCCTGCATGGGTTTATCTCGCGGTAGGTGCAGGCCAAAATCATCCCGAAGCATTATTAAAATTAGCATTGGGAGAAAAAGTAAAACCATTTACAAAGTACGAAACCGGAAAAATGTTTATCCGATATAGCTACGATATGATTTGCGACTTAAAAGAATTTGAAACCATTTCAACTTTAGGAGAACTCTAAAAAAATATTTTAATGAAGAAACTACAATATGAAAGACCACTGATTCAACGATTGAACACCGGGTTGATGAACAAGTTCGGAATGAAAACCGAATACACACCTCACACACACATTGATGAAGTGAGTGTGAAGAGCCTGATAAAGGAATTCGGTTCTCCTTTGTTTGTGATAAGTGAAAAAACAATTCGCAACACTTACAAGGAAGCTAACCGTGCTTTTAAAACCCGTTACCCGAAAGTGCAGTTTGCGTGGAGCTACAAAACAAATTACATCAATGCGGTTTGCAATGTTTTTCACCAGGAAGGTTCGTGGGCTGAAGTGGTTTCAGGTTTTGAATATCACAAAGCACTAAACAATGGAGTGCCTGGAAGTAAAATAATTTTTAATGGCCCCGATAAATCAGAAGATGATTTGCGAGCTGCAATAAATAATGAATCTCCCATTCATATTGATCATCTGGATGAGTTGTATCACCTGAATGAACTCGCAGTTGAAATGAACAAACGACCGAAAGTTGCTATTCGTGTTAACATGGATACAGGAGTTTACCCGATGTGGGACCGCTTTGGTTTTAATTATGAAAACGGTCAGGCTTGGGATGCAATTAATAAAATTATTCTCGCGGATAAATTGGATTTGGTTGGGTTGCATTCGCACATCGGAACATTCATGTTATCGCCGAGTGCATATGGAGTTGCTGCATCTAAGTTGAGTGATTTGGCACTTGGAATAAAAAAGAAGTACAAGAAAAATATTTTGTATCTTGATATGGGTGGTGGCTTCGCATCGAAGAATACTTTGAAGGGTTCTTTCTTGCAAGGTGTTGATACCAATCCGAATTTCGATCAGTTTGCCGAAGCCATTTCAACAGCTATTCTCAATGCAGGATTTGGTACTGATGAATTGCCTTTGTTGGTTTTAGAAACCGGTCGTGCGTTGATTGATGATGCCGGATATTTATTGGGCAGTGTGATTTCAAACAAGCGATTGAGTGATGGAAGGCGCGCAACTATTTTAGACTTTGGCGTGAATGTGATGTTCACTTCATTCTGGTACGACCATAAAATTTCTCCCGCACAGGATTTCGGAAATTATACTGAAGATTCAGTTTTGTATGGTCCGCTTTGCATGAACATTGATGTGATTCGTGAACACATTACTTTGCCGCCTTTAAAAAGAAACGATCATGTGGTGGTGCATACAGTTGGTGCCTATAACATGACTCAGTGGATGCAGTTCATTGCATTGCGACCGGCAGTGGTAATGATTGATATGAAAAACAAAATTCATTTAATTCGCAAGCGCGAAAACCTTGAATACCTTGAAGCATGCGAAGTGAAACCCGATTATCTGAAATCGTTTAAATTATAAATGAACATAGCTCAGAAAAAAAATATCCGCTTCTGGTCTGATAGCTTTATTCATAGCTATTCGCAGATGTTCTTTTCTGATAACCGGATATTTGCTTACCTGATTTTGGTTGCATCATTTGCAAATGTTCATTCTGGCATTGCAGGATTCATTGCAGTTATTAGCAGTATATTTTTTTCGCATTGGCTGGGTTTAAACCGCACAAGTATTCATTCCGGATTTTACAGTTTCAATAGTTTAATGGTTGGCTTGGTGATGGGATTATTTTTTCAATTCTCATTCATCTTTTTTTTATTGCTTTTTATTTTTTCCATCACTTCAGTATTAATCACCAACGCGGTCGGAATATTTTTTGCGAAATATGAATTGCCCGTTCTTGGAATTCCATTCATTTTAACTGTGTGGTTGTTGTTGCTGGCAGTAAGAGGTTTGAACGAAATTCAATTGAGTGAACGATGGTTATTTGTTTACAACGATTTGTTTTCAATTGGAGGAATTCAAATGGTGAAAGCTTACGAATGGATGCAGGAAATCCGTTTGCCCGGCATCATTGATATTTATTTCAAATCATTGGGTGCGATTTATTTTCAATACAATGTGATTGCAGGAATATTGATTGCAATCGGGTTGCTGATTTATTCACGCATTGCATTTTCACTTTCCATCATCGGATTCATCAGCGGCTATTATGCATTTTATTTTTTGCATGGAAATGTTGAACAGCTTTCATACACTTACATTGGATTCAATTACATTCTTGCTGCCATTTCCATTGGAGGATTTTATTTAATTCCATCTGCGAAATCTTATGTGCTGGCAGTTTTATTAACAGCAGTCATTGCAGTTATTCAAACCGGAATGGGATACTTACTGGGATTATTGCAATTGCCGATGTATTCATTTCCCTCCACAATAATTATTCTACTCACATTGCTTACATTGAAATACAGATTTGAATCAAAAGGATTGAAGTTGGTTCCTGTGCAATTATTTTCTCCTGAGAAAAATCTGTATCGCTACCTATATCAAAGTGAGCGTTACAAAAACAATACTTACATACAAATTGCATTACCGTTTTATGGAGAGTGGTATGTTTCGCAGGGCAACGATGGAAAAATTACTCACCGCGATGACTGGAAGTATGCACTGGATTTTGTGGTGGTGGATGAAATGAAAAAAACATTTCGTTTGCCGGGAGAAAAATTGTCGGATTTCTTTTGCTACAACATTCCGGTGAATGCTCCTGCAGCAGGTTATGTAACCCATATTATTGATGACATTGAAGACAATAATATCGGTGAAGTAAATCTTCAACAGAACTGGGGAAACACCATTATCATTCGACATGCTGAAGGTTTGTATTCCAAACTCAGTCACATGAAGCAGGCAAGTTTTAAAGTGAAAGTTGGTGACTATGTAAATGCTGGCGACATCATTGCTGCTTGTGGTAACAGTGGTCGTTCACCTGAACCGCACATTCATTTTCAATTACAGTCAACTCCTTTTGTCGGTTCAAAAACTTTGCAATATCCGATTAGTTATTATGTTACCCGTAAGAATGGATTTGATTATGAATTTCATTCGTTCGATTATCCGAGAGAGCAATCTGATGTTTCAAATATTCAACGAACACAAATTTTATTGAGTGCATTCAATTTTGAACCCGGGCAAAAATTAAAATTCGAAGTCATTACAAAGGAAGAAGCGAAGGAGAAAAAAGAAATTATTTCTTGGGAAGTGAAAGTTGATTCCTACAACTATAAATACTTGTATTGTGCTGAAACCAATTCATCGGCTTACTTCATCAACAACTTCACAGTTTTTTATTTCACTGAATTTTATGGCGATAAAAAATCATTGCTCTATCAATTCTTTATTTCAGCACATAAAATTTTGCTCGGTTATTATCATCAAATGAATATTAATGATGAATTGCCATTGAATAGTTTGTTTTCCGGGATGGTTTTGTATCTACAGGATTTTACAGCACCGTTTATTCGTTTTGTAAAAGCTGATTATAATGCTGTGTTCAGTGTTATTGATGATTTCAATTTTCCGAAATTCATAAAGATAGAAACACAAGCTTCCATCGGATTCAGTAAGAAAAACTTGAAAGTGATAAATTCTGAAATTGTAATAAATAACGGAAGCATCCAATACTTCACCATCGAAAACGGAAACACAAAGATTCTGGCCACATGTTTAAGCGATTGATATTTTTCGTTCTTCTATTTATGAGTGTGAATGGGTTTGCTCAAAAATCAATTCATCACTTTGATTCGCTCACTTTAGTTCAATTGGAAAATCGGGATTGGAAAAAATTAATTGCAACAGGAAAGCAAGCAGTGAAAGAAAAAAAAGAATTTTATTATCTGTATTACAGAATGGGAGCTGCGTTTTATAATCTGAAAAAATACAGAAAGGCGCAGCATCATTTTGAAAAAGCATATCAATACAATCAGTTTGATGATGAGTTGAAAGAATCACTTTTCAATACAATGAAATTGAATGAAAATTATGATGAAGCTTATCGCTTTTCAAAAACCTTTTCTGATTCATTGAAAATAAAAACAGAGACAGAAAAATTAGTATTCATCAATCAACTGGATGCATCATTTGCGATGAACAATCCGGACAGCGCAAGCTATTCTCAGGAAGGAATTCAAAACTATCCGTTGTTTTCAAAATACATTTTCGGTGTTGGATTAAACCATCGGATTGGTCGCGGCATTTCTTTGTACCATCATTATTCAGGCACATCGTTGAATACAACTCTCTATAAATTTTATCAGAGTCATTATTTTCTCGAAGCGAATATTCCATTGATAAAACATTTTATCGTTCAACCTTCCGTTGGATTCATATCTCAAAAAACATTTTTCACCAATCTGCAAATAAATCCGGATAAGAATTCTTACTATTTATTTTCTTTGAATCTGAAAAAATCAATACCGTTTTTTGATTTTAATATTTCAGGTTCTGCTTCTGATTTTTACAAGGTGAATCAATTGCAGTTTACTGGTGGAATAAAATTTTATCCATTGTGTAATAGCAAAATTTCATTCGGAGCAGAGTACCTGGGAATGAATCAGCAAAATTCATACTATCAAAGTGGATTTTCACTTTCAGGTTCATACAAACCATTTTCATTTTTACAATTCAATGCTTCTTACTTTAATGGTGATTCTTTATACAATCAGAACAATGAAAACGGTTTTGTGCTGAATGATAATTCAGCGCTATTAAAAAGCAGATGGATTGCCGGATGTTCCATTTTTCTTCCCCATAAAATTACATTGGACTTTATGTACGGAAGAGATTCCAAAATTTATCCGGTAATTAATCCGTTTACCTCTGTGCATGACGGCTCAATAAAATATGGTTACAACTTTTTTTCTGCTTCTTTTAAAATCAATTTCTAAAATTTATAAATCATGAAAAAACTAATTTCAATTTCACTCATTGCATTAATATTAATCAACTCAGAAATTTCGAAAGCGCAAACATTGCAGGATGCATTCACCAAGAGTTACACATTGGAGTATGCTGGAAAGTATTCTGAAGCCATTTCTATATTGAAAGGATTTTATGATGAAAAAAGTTACGAGCAGAATTTGCGCTTGGGTTATTTGAGTTACGAAGCACAGCAATACACCGAGTCAGAAAATTATTATTCGAAAGCAATGACCATTATGCCTTATTCAATTGAAGCGAAATTGGGCTATGTTCTTCCCCTCAACGCAAAAGGAAACATGAATAAAATGGTTGAAGTATATAACGACATTTTAAAAATTGACCCGCAGAATTCAAAAGTGAATTATCGCATGGGTTATATCTCTTACACCAATAAAGATTATAAATCCGCTTACAATTATTTTGAAAAAGTAGTAAACCTTTATCCATTTGATTATGATGGACTCATCATGTTCGCTTGGTGCAATCTTCAACTTTCAAAAACTGCAGAGGCAAAAGTTTTATTCAACAAAGTTTTATTGTTATCGCCAAGTGATGCTTCTGCATTGGAAGGTTTAAGCAAAATCAAATAACACTTTAGTACTTCGGGTTTGGTTTCCTGAAATAAAATTTTGGTGACATACTATTTATTGGTTTGTATTTCTATATTCGCAAACCAAACGAACGCAACTTGTACTACTTAAGTCCCATAGTCACCTGGTTTATCCGACAGCGGTTCGATAATATTCATTATTTTATGGAGCATCCGTTTGAATCGCAAGAAGTTGTTTTTCAAAACCTGATTGCTGAAGCATCAGATACTGAATGGGGAAAAAATTATAAGTACGATAGCATTTACAATTTCGATGATTTCAGAAATCGTGTTCCCGTTCAGGATTATGATTCACTGAAACCATGGATTGCTCGGATGATGAAGGGCGAACAAAATATTTTGTGGCCATCAGAAATTCGATGGTTCGCAAAGTCCTCGGGCACTACATCTGATAAAAGTAAATTTATTCCGGTGAGTCAGGAGGCAATGGAAGAATGTCATTACAAAGGCGGACTGGATTTGCTCAGCGCGTATTGCATGCTGAACGAAGACACAAAAATTTTCAGTGGCAAGGGATTAATCATTGGTGGCAGTCATCAGATAAATAATCTGAATTCGTTTTCGAGTTATGGCGATTTGAGTGCAGTGTTGTTGCAGAACATGTCGTTCATAGCGCACCTGCATCGCACGCCGCAATTATCTATTGCGTTGATGGATGAATGGGAACAAAAGATTGAAGCGCTTGCACAATCAACTTTAAAAGAAGATGTATCCAATATTGCAGGAGTTCCGACCTGGACCATGATTTTGATTAAGCGATTGTTCGAATTAACCGGAAAAAATAATCTGCGCGATGTGTGGCCTAATCTTGAATTATACATTCATGGCGGTGTAAGTTTTACTCCGTATCGCGAACAATTCAAGTCGCTGATTAAAGGTGATGGTATGAATTTTTATGAATCATACAATGCATCAGAAGGATTTTTTGCTTTTCAGTTTGGTAAGCGCGATGAAGATTTGGTGCTGCACCTGAACAATGGAATTTTTTATGAATTTATTCCGATGAGTGAATTGGGAAAAGAATTTCCGAAAACAATATTAATTGATGAAGTGAAGACCGATGAAAATTATGCGCTTGTGATTTCAACCAACTCGGGTTTGTGGCGATACATGGTTGGCGATACTATTAAATTTACTTCTATAAAACCTTTCCGGATAAAAGTTACCGGAAGAGTAAAACAATTTATCAATGCGTTTGGCGAAGAGGTGATTGCTGATAATACTGACAATGCAATTGCACATGCATGTCATTTAACCGGAGCGGTAGTGTGTGATTATACTGTAGCGCCGGTTTATCTTACTTACGATAACCGCGGCTGTCATGAATGGTTAATTGAATTTGAAAAAGAACCGAGTGATATAAAAATATTTACCGAGCACTTAGACAGTAATCTTCGCTCGCTGAATTCTGATTACGATGCAAAGCGGTATAAAGACATTGCATTAAAAGAACCAACAGTACACAGCTTACCACAAAATTCTTTTTATAACTGGCTGAAGAAAAAAGGGAAACTTGGCGGGCAACATAAAGTACCACGACTGAGTAATGACCGAATATATGTAGATGATATTATGAGTATGGTGAAAACAATATCGTTCTCTGAATAAAGAAATCAACTAAAAAATTAAAACAGTTAAACCCCCAAACAAAATGAAAAAAATATTTACGCTTAACATTGTTGTTTTAACAACAGTTCTTTTTTTACAATCTGACCTATTTGCACAGCAACACTATATGATTGACAGAAGTTTTGGTGAAACCTGTGGCATTTCTGTTATTGCTGGTATTCCATCCTCTTTAGAACAAATTGAAATATTTAAACTATCGGATGGAAGTTACATTGAAGCAGGAGATGTTTTTGACCAGGGGCTGCTAGCCTATTTAATTTTGCTCACAAAATTTAATAATGACGGCACAGTAGACAGCTCGTTTGGTACCAACGGAGTTGTGCAACATACTTTTGACCAACGGAACTCAGTTTCATGTGCGGCCATGGTCAATGATAAAATTTATGTGGTCGGTGGTGAATCCCCTTCAAATGCGGGGAGCAGTGTTAGAGCGTATATAGCAAGGTTCAATGCTGATGGCACACCTGATTCTACTTTTAATTCTATAGGCAGAGTAGTGGAGTTAATAAGCACTAATCCTATTTCGGGTTCTATCTTTTCCCATATAGCTATTCAGCCCGATGGAAAGGTTATTGCATTCGGGTCGGAATTTGGTAATATAAATGGCGGTGCCACCATTCCAGTTGCAAGAAGATATAATTTTAATGGATCTCTTGATAATACATTCCATCCTGCTATAACTTATCCTGGTTTCAACTCAATGGTAGCCAGCACTGGTGGTCATTCAGCGGGTGTTATTGACGCGAATGGTTCCATTCGCTTTTTGTACACCATTAACCCAAACTTAGCAGGCCAATTTATAGAGCAAATAGTAACCGTTAAGATAAATTCAATGGGGGAGCCCGATATAACCTACGGAATAAATGGTATGAATGGAATACCTGTCACTGCCTATAATGTAAACAGATATTTTGCTGACCCACAGAATAATATTTATGCTCAGGGATGGGTTCAGAATGGGTCTCAAAGCACCCGTGTTGTGCGTATAAAACCCAACGGAGATGCTGACAGTGCCTTTGCAATAAATGGGGTATTTGATTTAATGGAATATCCCGGTTCAAATTCGCAGGATTATGGTCGTATTCTTCATCGCGATAGTCAGGGACGAATATGGAGCATGGGTGGAGCCGGACTACTTCCTTTTGGAGATGTGCAAGGAACTATTTATCGTTTTGATTCAACAGCTACCTATGATCTATCGCTTGATGGCTTGGGATATACGACTATCGTTACACCTCCTAGTGGTATGAGCTTCAAGAATGCCTATTTTGAAAACGACAATGAAATAGTGGTTAATTCTGTTAATGGTAATGGAGGGGGAATATCTCTGCTAAAATTAAAACTAAGCACCGAAGTGATTACTATCAGTAATTCCGGCTCCGATACAATTTGTGCAGGTGAACAAACTTCTTTATTTGTTAATCAGGTGACTGATTGCTATACCTATCAATGGAAAAAAGACGGGAATGATTTTGCAAGCATCACTGACAGCAGCATTACAATTGATTCAGCCGGTTCGTACCAGGTTACCGCAATTGTTGGGAACGATACTTTCGTTTCACAAACCATTATTATTTCAGTACAGATTTGTGATGGGGTGAATGATTTTGAAGAGCAAAGCATTTTCACAGTGTATCCTAATCCGGCAAGTGATGAATTATCAATTCAATCAGGAAGCAGTAATAAAAATTATCTGATAACAGATATAACAGGAAGAGTTCTATTACAAATTGAAAACAAAGACTTGCAAAATTTGCTGAAAGTTTCTCTTCATTTATTAAATGCAGGCACTTATTTTATTGTTAGTGAAGACAATTTGCAACGGAAACAGTTTGCGGTTATTAAGTAGAAAAATGTTCATGTGCTGATGGGTTTCTAAAACCGCGTCGGTCTTATCCATTTAATAAAGAAAGGGCTGACACTTTCGCATCAGCCCTCGCTTTACATTTATCTAACCAGCACAATTATTTACTCAGCGGAACATATCCAACAGTTTTCACTGTCGCCTGCCCTTCGGCAGAAAGCACATAATCAAGAAACGGCTTTACTGTTTTTTCTTTTGTGATATTGTAGTAGAAAAATAACGGACGAATAATCGGGTAAGTTTTATCCATTGCAGTGGTCATTGATGGTTTCACAAAAGTTTTTCCATCGAAAGAAACCGATACTATCTTAACATCACCTTCCTGGTAAGCCATTCCCACATAACCGATTGCTCCTTTTGTCTGACTCACACTCTGTACAATTGCTCCGGTTGCAGGCATGTTCAACATAGTGCTCGCATAATTTTTATTCAACAAAACTTTTTCTTTGAAGAAATCATAAGTGCCCGAACTTGTTTCGCGACCATAAACCACAATCACCATATCATCACCACCTACATCTTTCCAGTTCTTAATTTTACCGGTGTAAATTCCTTCAATTTGAGCGCGGGTGAGTTGAGTTACTTTATTTGCAGGATTAATTATTACTGAAAGCGCATCGTAAGCCATTATCACTTCCTTAACAGTTTTACCACCATCCTGCAGTTTCAGTTTTTCATCCATCTTTAATTTACGCGAACTCATTGCAAGGTCACATGAATTATCCATTAAAGCGGCTATGCCCACACCACTTCCGCCACCTGTAACAGTTATTGCAGTTGATGGGTTTTTCTTTTTGTATGCTTCCGCTTCCTTCTGAACCAAAGGCAAGCAAGTGTCGCTTCCCTTAATCTTCTGTGCCGAAGCAATGTGAAGTGAGAAAGCAAGAACGAGGACAATTGAAATTATTTTTTGCATGATTTTTATTTTTTTATTTTGTTTGTTTTTCAGCCAATTCAATTTTCAATTGATGTGCCTGAAAGTTTTTTTTGTGTTACTAAATTGTTAAGTCGGTGAATTAAAATTTATACTGAATGCGGAAAGTCCAAACATTGTCGCGTAAATCCTGTGTAAAACCTTTGTATGCTGTTGATTCATTTGTCACCATATCATAGTAGCCAGTGAATTTCACATTTGCATTCAAGTAGAGAATGTATCCAACTCCAAGAGTTGTGTAAGCAATATCAGCTTTATTTAAGTTGCTTCCCGTTGCACCAATTTCTTTTGCGCTAACATCAGTATTTGGATCATATATGTCATACTTTAATACAACACCGCTTTTTATCTGATTGATATTTTGTACGAAATACAAATCCATTCCCTGCACATTTCTTAAATAAGTATCAGGAAAAGTTGATGTACTTGTCAGTACCGGCGCTCCTGATGTAGTGGTTATTGATTGAGTAGTTGTGGCTGTTACAGTACTCGGACTTGATGAATTGCTGTTGCCCGGAACAGGTTGTTTGCCCTGAATAAATTCGCCACGCAAAGTTGTTACACCAAGTTTGGTTGAATAACTTAACTGTAAATCGGCCCCTATGTATGATCTCTTAGCTATAGCATTTTTATTAGCCGATGCATTATCAAGAATATATTTTTTTACATTGGTTGTATCAGTACCCATAGAATAAACATTGTTTGTAAACTGACGAATTCCTCCACTATAGTATGAGGCACCAACTCCCAATTTAAATTTTTCATTCATTAAACTTTTATTGACAGCAATGTGTGCGATTAAATCTTTTTGAAAATCAAAATCACTTGCGGTTCTTCCTGTACCATTAACCATTGCAACATTGGCGCTGAAGAAATTCCACTTGCTGGTCTTCGGCATTTGAAAACCAATCATGGCACCTAAATCTCTTTCGCCGGGAAATAATGTTTGTGACCAACGAGCACGCTCAGGTGTTTCGCGCACACTGCTGCTTGTTGGAATTTCATATCCCCACGGACGATTAAAAATTCCTGCCTGCATATAAAATGCATTCATCCATGGTTCAGTATATTTTCCGTAAGCATCTGTAACAGCTACTCCCTTTTCAGTTGCATCCAACTGTAACACCCAATT
>BJGQ01000020.1:0-46884 GCA_014190575.1 Bacteroidota bacterium
TTGCTGATGTTTACCGGTAATGTGCTTGTACAATTATTAAAATCAGTAACTGTTACTGTGTATGCTCCAGCCGAAATATTTGTAATGTCTTCTGATATTGCTGCATTGCTCCAAACAAATGTGTAAGGCGATGTGCCACCAACCACTGAAAGATTTATACTTCCATTTGCTGTGCCGCAACTTGCATCAACATGTGTTTCGCTCAATGCAATTGCTGTTGGTTCAGTAATAGTTATTGAAAGTGTTGATTGGCAGTTGTTGAAGTCAGTTACTGTTACCGTATAATTTCCGGCAATCAGATTTTGTAGATCTTGTATGATTGATGCACTACTCCAGATATAGTTATAAGGAGCTGTTCCGCCAACAACTACGAGGTTTATACTTCCGGTGTTATTTCCAAAACATAAAACATCAACATGTGTCGATGATAATATTGGTCCGCTTGTGTTGCTGATGTTTATTGTAAGAGTAACTGAACATAAATTATTATCGGTGACAGTAACTGTGTATCCTCCTGCTGCAATGTTTGTTAAATCCTGAATGATAATTCCATTGCTCCATGTATAAGTATATGGTGCTGTTCCACCGACAACTGTTAAATCAATGCTTCCGTTTGCTGTTCCGCAACTTGCATCAACATGCGTTTCACTCAGGGCAATTGCTGTTGGTTCTGTAATAGTTACTGTTAATGTTGATTGACAATTGTTGAAGTCGGTTACTGTAACTGTATAATTTCCAGCAATCAGGTTTTGTGGATCTTGAATTATGGATGCATTGCTCCACAAATAAGTATATGGAGAAGTTCCTCCAACTATTGTGAGGTTTATACTTCCATTATTTCCTGCGTTACAACTTGCATTAATATGTGTTTCACTTAATACAGGTCCGGTTGTGTTGCTGATGTTTACTGTGAGAGTGCTTGTACATGAATTAGTATTTGAAACAGTAACAGTATATGAACCAATGGCAAGGCCGGAAACATTTTGACTTATACTACCATTGCTCCACAAAAAAGTATAAGGTGGAAATGGTCCGGTAACTGAAATATTTATCGATCCATTTGCTAAACCACAAGAAGCATTTGTATGCGTTTCTGAAATAACATTTAAAGCTGGTTCATTAATAAAAACTCCACTTTGCTGTGTGCAATTATTTGCATCAGTAACTGTTACGAAATATAATCCTGAGATAAGATTGGCTAAGTTTTGATTTGTTGAGCCATTACTCCAGATATAAGTGAAAGGCAATGTACCTCCTGTTATAATTGTGTTAACGGTTCCCGTCGCATCTCCATTGCATGCTTCACCAACTGTAGAAAAACCAAATGAAGGGCCAGGTAAATTATTTACTGTTAATGATAAAGTACTTGTACAAGAATTTATATCGGTTACTGTAACTGAATAATTTCCTGCCCCAACACCAACTGGATCTTGAATGAATGATCCGTTGTTCCATAAATAAATAAAAGGACTATTTCCTATTACAGTTAAGTCTATGCTTCCGTTTGCAAAGCCGCAAGTAGAATTAGAATTTGTTTGGCTAAGTATTGTGGATGCATTTTGAGTAATTATAACACTACCTGTTACCTGACAATTATTCGCATCTGTAACAGTTACGGTATAAGTTCCGGCAATTAAAGTATTTATATCTTCGGTTAATAAACCATTGCTCCATAAATATGAAAATGGTCCTGTTCCACCAGCAACAGTCATATTTATATTTCCTGTTGATGCACCATTGCATAAAACATTTGTTTGAATAAATGAAAGCGTTGGTCCATTCGGACTCACTAATGTAATTGAGGCAGCTGATGTACATCCAAACGAATTTGTTACAGTAATTGAATAAGTACCTGCAGGAAGATTGTCTATTTCATTATCAGTTCCACCATTACTCCAGATATATGTAAAAGGGCCACCACCGCCTGTTAACAGATCAATATCGGCAACGCCATTATTAATTCCGCATAATGGATTAATTGATTCAAGAATTACATTGTTTGTATTCGGAGCAACAATGGTGACCGATAAATTCTGTGTACAGTTATTTGCGTCTGTAACAGTAACAGAATATGATCCTGCATTAAGACCTAATACATCTTCAGTAGTTGCACCTGTACTCCAGCTATAGTTGAATGGTGATACTCCTCCTGCAACAGTTAAATTTATATTTCCATGACATAAAGAATAAGTAGTAACAGAACTTAGAGTTGGTCCGCTTCCCCCCGTAATAATTGCATTCCAGGTGTATGGACATCCATTCTGATCAAAAATATTTACTGAAATCGGACCAGCTGATAAACCCGTTACATCTTCAGTTGTTGCTCCGTTCGACCAGAAAAATGTGTAAGGTGGATTTCCACCAGAAACTGTAATATCAACTGCACCATTTGCTGCAGCTGCACAAGAAACATTTGTAACAGAGGGTAAAAAATTTATTGGTGGAAATTGTGAAACAGTTGCGTTTGCAACACTCGTGCATCCAAAAAAATCAAAAACAGTTACCTGATAATTTCCTGGAAACAGGTTATTAATATCTTCTGTAATACCACCATTGCTCCATCCGTAAGCATAATTCGGACTACCACCACTTACAGTCATATCAATTGAACCGGTAGCACCACCAAAGCAACTGACATTTGATGGAGACAACACCAGTGATATTGCAGGAGGTTCAGTCATTACAACTGACAATGTAGAAGTGCACCCTACACTATTTGTAACTGTTACAGTATATGTACCGGCGGGAATGTTATTTATATCCTGTGTTATTGCTCCGTTACTCCAGATATAAGTATATCCTGCAGCCACAGGTGCTACAGATAAATTGATTGGGCCTCCGATTCCACCGTGACAAAAAATTGGATTTGTAATAACATAACTCAATGTAAAAAGACCCGAGCTAGTTATTATTTTTGTAATGGTGGAAGTACATCCAAAAGAATTTGTAACAGTAACGGTATATGTGCCAGCAAGTAACAAGGACAAATCTTCTGTTGTAGCGCCATTACTCCACAAAAAAGCAAAAGGCGCTCCACCGCCTGTTGCAGTTAAATTTAATAATGCGTTTGCCGAACCACAACTTGCAGTTGTACTTATAACACTCAATATCGGAACAGGTCGTACAATTACTACAACGGTGTTTGATTGAGAACAACCGCCGGCATCAAATCCGGTAACAGTATATGTTGTTGTAATAGTTGGATTAGCAGTTACTGTTGCACCCGTTGTTGCGCTTAATGCTGTTGATGGCGACCATTGATATGATACATCTCCTGTAGCATTAGCAGTTAAAACGGTAGAAGATCCCTTGCAAATAGTTAATGAATTACCTGCTGTCGGAGTAATTGAAATGACTGGTGGAACAGCAACAATGTAAGGCATTATACTATCATAAGTACAACCATTTGGGATTTCGAAGGCGATACATAATTCATAATTACTACCGCAAATCAATCCGGTTGAACTCATATCAGGATAAGTGCCGCAATCGAAAACGGTACACGAACTGTTAAATAATTCCCAATTAAACCAATTGAAAGTGTTACAAGTTGAAACATTGGCCATTTGAAAATCAATGCTTGAACTATACTGAGCTGTAAAATTGAAACATGCCTGATAAACTTCATTGCTGCTATTTACTGAAACAGGATTTTGATACTCAGTACAATTTGCTAATAATTGCGCCCATGTTGCTGGAGCCGAACTAAAAACACACGCAGTTCCAGTTGGACTTGCGCAGGAAGAAATAGGGGGAGGATTAGAAGGATTTGCAGGAATAGTTGTTGTAATTGCAATATCAAATCCAGCCGAAACTCCGCAAACTCCACCAGGGTTATATAAAATCTGGATGTAATAATTTGAACCAATTGTTAAATTGGTTAAATCATGAACTGTTGTATTAGGGCCTCCTGATGCCGATTGACATGAAAGTGAATGGCAACCAGTAGCTGCCGGACAACCGCTACTTGCAGGCCAAATGGCTGAACTAAAATAACATCCACCAGAAGTAGATGTAAGTGATACAGAAATATTATTTGCTGTTGCTGTAAAATAATACCAAACACTTTGTGTGCTTCCGGCTATTGCGCAATCTGTTAATTCTCCGGGTTCCAAAGTTGCTCCTTGTGTTATGCCGCTCACTATCGGCCCGTTTACTAAAACATTAATCGCATTTGCACAATTGTTATTTGAGGGTGGTGGAGGAGGTGGTGGCGAAAAATTTTCATTCGCAAAACACGAAACTGAAATAAAACTGAATAAAAGAAAACAGCAATTGAATATAATTGATCGGAAGTTATCAATTTTAAAAATAAAATCTTCCAAAAAGAATAAAACTTTCATTCTCAAATCAATAAAATTTTTCAGCCGGTTTAATCCTTTAAAAATCAAGGCGAGTAAGTGTTTCAAAATCTGCTTGCAATTTATGATTTACACTTAATCAGAACAAGTAAAATGTGTTGGACTGTCAACAGAAACAGTTGAATAGTCTTACTGTCTCAACTTAAAAAATAACCAATGAAATCTCTACGAAACCAAGTAGAAATCCTAAAACGGCAAATAGTAATTTTAAACTGAATAATTTTTTCTGTGCTCGCGCCTTCATTTCCATTTCCAAATGCTGCAACGGATAATTTTTTATTCTGTTTTCAACAGTGCTTTTGATATTTATCTTTTCAGAAACTTTCGGGATAATCCCTTGTATTAATTCAGGAATCATCTTATCCAACTGTTCCACCAACACTTCTTTCGCCTGATTAATAATTCCTTCTGTGATAAACATTTTTAACAATGAAATTCGCTCGGTGAGTTTGTTTCGTATAAAATCATCCGCCTTTTCTTCCATATACACATGCATTTCTTTCAAACTTTCTTCTGATAAAAGAAATGATTCCATTTTATCAGTTGAAATGTTCTGCTGTGCCCATTCTCCTGCTTTTGCTGCAATTTCATTTTGCAATGAAGGAAGAATTCCTTGAACTGATAAACCAAGTATTTTTATTGGATCATAAGGACGAAAGACAAATAATATTAAAGTGTCAATCATCCACCATCCAAACAATGCATTTAATATCGGTACAAGGATCAGAAAATAATTCATCAGTCAGTTATAATCCTTTACTCCATTCTGCAGGTTTCATTCGCCAAGCGGTCAATGTTTCAATATCTGCTTCTTCCACATAACCTTGTTCAACTGCTTTTTTTATCAGCACATCATAATCAGTTAAAGTGTAAAACGGACACTCGGCATTTAGGAAATTATTCTCGGCTGTTTCAAATCCGTAGGTGAATAGCGCTACCAAGCCAAGCACTTTACAATCCACTGCTCGCAATGCATTCACCACATTAATGCTGCTTCCACCAGTTGAAAGTAAATCTTCTATTACCACAACTTTTTGTCCTTCCAAAACTTTTCCTTCTATCATGTTTGTCAACCCGTGCGATTTTGGTGAAGAACGAACATAAATAAATGGCAAGTCCAACGCATCAGCCACCAATGCACCGTGCGCAATTCCAGCTGTTGCAACTCCGGCAATGCAATCGCAATCCGGAAATTTTTTCTTTATCACTTCCGATAATTGTTCTTTTAAATAAGTTCTTATTTCAGGATATGAAAGTGTGAGCCGGTTATCACAATAAATCGGAGAATTCCATCCGCTTGCCCAGGTATATGGTGACTGCAGATTTAATTTGATGGATTTTATTTGTAACAACAGCGACGCTGTTTTATTGGCAACAGATTTTGATAAAATCATGGTTTCAAACTTAACTTTTTTATTGGGTGGCTGCAATGTTAAAACAACATTATTAATTTGCTCTTACATTTATGTCATTAAGTAAATTTTTTGTACGCAGAATAATTTCTTTTTTTTGATTTTCCGAAACACCAATCAATTTTTAAAATGCCCCTAAAAATATTTATCGGAAACAATCCAATTTACCTATGTCAAACTGGTTTTGTACTTCCATCAACAGAAGCATTGGAGTTATCATCAAAAATTTTATTACAAGAAAAATTTATTGATTCAGATAGTTTACTACAAGTGATAGAAAAACTGGAAAATAAAAAATACGAATTTGCCTGCATGCTTTATCACTTCGATGAATCAGCATTGATAAAAGAATTTATCTCTCTCTTTAAACAGATAGATGCAGCCGGAGGATTGGTTGAAAATATTCAAGACGAAGTATTAATGATTTTCCGGAAAGGAAAATGGGATTTGCCAAAAGGCAAAGTAGAAAAGAATGAAAAAAAAATTGAAGCAGCCGAACGCGAAGTAGAAGAGGAAACCGGAATACAAAAATTGAAAGTGAAAACACAAATAAATTTTTATCCCTGGAAACAGGAATATACCACGCACACTTACTGGGAAAATCAAAAGCGGATTATAAAAAATACTTATTGGTACTTAATGAAAAGCACGAGTGACTTAAATTTTATTCCGCAAAAAGAAGAAGGAATTACTGATGTTAAATGGATTAAGAAAGATCAGGTAAATGAGCTATTAAAAAATTCGTATGCTTCTGTTGCTGATGTTTTTCGATACTTCAATACCTGAGCATTTATTTGGCTAAATTTTTTTATTGATTCATACAAATGAAAAGAGGCCATTCACAATTTGTGAACGGCCTCTTTAAATAAAATCTATTGTTGATTAGCTTAAGTGCTTGTTCACCAATTTAGCCATATCAAACATGCTAACTTGTGTTTTACCACCGAAAACAACTTTAAGACTTGCGTCTGCATTAATCATACGACGGTTTTTGTTATCCTGTAAACCGTTCTTCTTAATGTACTCCCAAAGTTTTTTTACAACTTGTGTGCGAGGTAATGGTTTGTTACCAACTACTGGTTGCAAAGCTGCACCAATAGCTAATGGACGCATAAACGCTGCATTAGGTTTGCGAGCAGATTTTGCTTTTGGTTTAGCGGCTGCTTTCTTCTTAGGAGCTGCTGCTTTCTTTTTTGCCGCTGCTTTTTTCGGAGCAGCTTTTTTTGCTTTTGTTGCCATGATTAAATGGGTTTTTTATTTGATGACCTCGAAATAAGATACTCGCCCCCTGACGGCGCAGCTATTAATTAAAAAGTTTTCCCCAATGAAAAGTGCGCAACTCCATTGGAGAAAAAATAATTGTGAATTGGTGGATAAGTGAAACGGTTAAATCTCCCAACGAAAAAGTATTTTTTGAAAAAAATACTTTTGATTTCAAATTAAAATACGCTTAGCTGTTAAAGTAAAAAAATAAAATCAGAATAGTCTTCCATCTCTGATAGTTACTTCACGATCAGCAAGTTTAGCTAGTTCTTCATTGTGTGTAACGATTACAAATGTTTGATAAAATTCTTTTCGTAATCGAAAAAATAATTCATGTAACTCCCTTGCATTATCTGAATCGAGATTGCCTGAAGGTTCATCTGCTAACACCACTTTCGGATGATTGATAAGTGCGCGTGCAACAGCAACACGCTGTTGTTCTCCTCCTGAAAGTTGCGATGGCTTGTGATCGAACCGCTCTTTCAATCCTAAATAATCTAGCAACTCTTTGGCTTGTTCCTTTACTTCATTATCATTCCGTTTTCCAATCCATCCGGGTATACATACATTTTCCAATGCAGTGAATTCAGGAAGCAAATGATGAAACTGAAAAACAAAACCGATGTGTTTATTGCGAAACGATGAAAGATCTTTATCAGTCATATTCGCTAAATTGTTATCATCAATAATTACCTCACCTCCATCAGGTCTATCTAACAATCCAATCATGTGAAGCAAAGTGCTCTTACCTGCGCCTGATGCACCTACAATTGAAACCACTTCTCCTTTATCAATTTTTAAAGATATTCCTTTCAATACCTGAATATCTCCATAAGCTTTTGAAACATTTACTGCCTGTATCACCTGTTTGAGTTATAAGTTAATTGCTTGATTGGTTATTGGAAAGCTTCAATTTGTTGTTGCATTTGGCGAAAGTAATCAGGCGCGAGTTTCATTCTGCTTCCGTACCAACTAAACAGTTGTCCGTCGGCAAGTATAATTTTTTTGTTTGGAAATATTTTTTGCATTTCATCAATGTGTTTTTGTTTGAATGGAAATGGCTCACTTGAAAGAAAAAATATTTCAGATTGCAGATTACAGATTTCAGATTCACTGAGTGTTGGATAACGATTGAGGTGTGCAACTACATTTTCAAATCCTGCAAGGTTCATCATTTCAGAAATGAAAGTATCTCCTCCGGCAATCATGTATGGATTGCGCCAGATGAAGTACAAAGCCCCTCTCCGACTCTCCCCTAAGGGGACAGAGTAGTTGCGGAATGCAGTTTTTATTTCTGCTATTAATTTTTCTGCTGCTGATTTTTTGTTTGCGAGTCCGCCAACAGCTGCAATCATTTTATAAGCATCATCAATTGTTTTTATATCGCTTATATAAACCTGCGAGAATTCAGTGAGCGCATCAATATCGCTTCGTGTGTTCTCTTCTTTGTTTGCAATTATTAAATCGGGCTGCAGTGATTTTATCAAATCAATTTTCAATTTCTTGGTTCCGCCTACTCTTGTTTTTGATCGGAACCATTCTTCAGGATGAACACAAAACTTTGTGATACCAACAACCTCATCTCTCAATCCTAAATCAAATAATAATTCAGTAATGGATGGAACAACTGAAATAATTCTTGACGGAATTTTTTTTGTATGAATTCTTCTACTGAGTTGATCTTCAATCATTACTTCTACATTGCCGAAATAATATCATACTTAGTAATGATGTGCAGATTGCCGGCTGCATCATGAGTAAGAACAGCAGGGTTTTCTTTGGTGATGTACTTCGACAATTTTTCAACCGCCACATCAATACTCACTTCAGGAAATGGTTTTTCCATTACATCACCAACTAATTTTTTTCGTACTTCATGATCTTCCAACAACAGATTAAATATTTTACTTTCTGTTATAGAGCCAACAACTTTTTCATTTTCTAAAACAGGAAGCTGATCAATTTCATTCTTCTTCATTTCGGCAATTGCATCACCAACAGTTTGTGCAGGAGCAATGGAAATAATTTTTCCGCTTCTGCCTTTTACTAAATCATTTATAGTTTTTACTTCTAAGAATCCGCGCTCACGCATCCAATCATCATTATATAATTTCCCAACATAGCGGCTTCCGTGATCGTGAAAAATCACCACCACTAAATCATCTTTTTTCAATTGGTCCTTCATCTGCATTAAACCCTGCACAGCTGAACCCGCAGAGTAGCCAACAAAAATTCCTTCTTCCTTAGTAATTCGACGCGCCATGATGGCTCCGTCTTTATCCGTTACTTTTTCAAAATGGTCAATGAGTTTGAAATCAACATTGGCAGGTAAAATATCTTCGCCAATACCTTCGGTGATGTAAGGATAAATTTCTTTCTCATCTAATATTCCGGTCTCATGATATTTTTTTAACACCGAACCATAAGTATCAATTGCCCACGCTTTAATGTTTGGGTTTTGCTCTTTTAAATATTTTGCTGTACCACTTATTGTTCCGCCTGTTCCTGTACCAACAACCAAGTGTGTAATTTTTCCTTCTGTCTGTTTCCAGATTTCGGGACCGGTTCCTTCGTAGTGTGCGAGTGAATTACTCAAGTTGTTATATTGATCTGGTTTCCATGAGTTCGGAGTTTCTAAACTCAACCGTTTCGAAACTGAATAATAGCTGCGTGGATCATCAGCTTCAACATTCGTTGGGCATACAATTACTTCCGCACCTACTGCACGAAGTATATCTGCTTTCTCCTTGCTCTGTTTATCAGTTGTAGTGAAAATGCATTTGTATCCTTTGGCAATTGCATAAAGTGCGAGTCCCATTCCGGTGTTGCCGCTTGTGCCTTCAATGATAGTGCTGCCGGGTTTAATCAATCCTGCCTTCTCGGCATCCTGTAACATCTTTACTCCTATTCTATCCTTTATTGAATTTCCGGGATTGAATGATTCTACTTTCGCCAGCACTGTGCAAGGCAAACCTTTTATAACATTGTTCAACTTTACAAGAGGAGTATTTCCGATTGTTTCAAGAATGTTGTTGTAATACATGCGGCGAAAATAAGAATTGAAATATTGAATGATTCACGATTGAAAAATTGAGAATCAACATTCTGAAATTAAATTTTACTTCAAATAAAACCTCTGCAATTTTTTGCCCCGCATCTGCAAGGCAAAGTTCCATGATGATGAGTTTCACCGTAGTCAGCACTGAGTTCTTCACCCACTTTTATTTTTCTTAACGAATAAAATTCCACTCTGTTTTTTGTAACCCTTATGTAACTGTTCGGTTCGCAACAATGATTGATGTAACGCAATTCATTGGGATTTTGTGATGCATCCAATACCAGATTGCTTTCCAAATCAACCATTGCAATTTGCTTTACATTCTTTCTTCGTTTTATTGCCTCTCTTTCCGAAATAATTACACCGCCCAAATCACCTATTTTTCTTCGCGCAGGAATTTCCTGCAATGTATATGCACCGGTTCCTTCAATTTTGCTTTTTTTATTTTTCAGTTTATAAATTACCCTGTATTCAGGAGTTGAAATTTGTATTTTCATTCTTGCAATGGTATTCATGATTTTTTATTTTTTCAGAAAATAAATTTTACTGAATACTCTTTCAATGAATTATATCAATATTAAAAAAAAGCACATAATGAGCATCAAAGTAAATAATATTAATTCAGCATTGCACCAGTAATTCGTATTGTTAGTTTTGATACCCTTTTTGAAAAAACACAAATCAAATTATGAAAACAATTTTGAAAATTTTCACTCTCCTACTGTTCCCTTTTTTATTGCAAGCTCAAACCATTGATTTACAAAGCAAAGTTCCTATTGATCCTAATGTACGGATTGGTAAACTTCCAAATGGAATGACTTACTACATTAAGAAAAACGCTAAGCCTGAACATCGTTGCGAATTGCGTTTGGTGGTAAATGCAGGTTCCATGATGGAAACTAATAACCAACTTGGATTGGCGCATTTGCAGGAGCACATGTGTTTTAACGGAACTAAAAATTTTAAGAAGAGTGAATTAGTAGATTATTTGGAATCAATCGGAACAAGATTCGGTGCTGACCTAAATGCATATACAAGCTTTGATGAAACAGTTTATATGCTGCAATTACCAACTGATACTGAATCAGTTTTTTTAAAAGGTTTTCAAGTGATAGAGGACTGGGCGCATAATGTTACAGATGACAATTCTGAAATTGACAAAGAGCGTGGTGTAGTTGTGGAAGAATGGAGACTCGGACAAGGTGCTGATGAAAGAATGCGCCGTAAATATTTTCCCGTTTTATTAAACGGATCTCGATATGCCGATCGCCTTCCAATCGGAACGAAGGAAAGTATTTTGGGTGCGCCATGTGATACATTAAAAAGTTTTTATAAAACTTGGTATCGTCCTGATTTAATGGCGGTTGTAGTTGTAGGAGATATTGATGTTGACAAAATTGAAACCTTGATCAAAGCACATTTTGCAGAAATTCAAAATCCATCCAATGAAAAACCACGGTTCACTTCAACCATTCCTGATCACAATGATTTAAAAGTTTCTGTTTGCACTGATAAGGAAGCTTCCTATTCTTTGGTTGAAATTAATTTCAAGCAGCCGGTTCCAGAATCAAATACCATTGGTGATTACCGCAACAGCATGATTTCAAATTTAGCTACCAGCATGTTGAACGATCGGTACAGCGAATTAATTCAGCAAAACAATCCGCCTTTCAATTTTGCAGGTTCTTATTTCGGAAGTGTTGTGCGTGCAAAAAATGCATTCACTGCATATTGTGTTGTTCCTGATAATGGAATTGAAAAAGGATTATCTACTCTGTTAACTGAAATAAAAAGAGTAAAAGATTTCGGATATACTTCAACAGAATTAGACAGAGCAAAACAATCAGTGCTTCGCAGTTATGAAACCATGTTTAACGAAAAAGATAAAACCGAATCAAAATCTTTAGTGAGAGAATATGTAAGTAATTTTTTAGAGCAGGAACCTATTCCAGGAATAGATTGGGAATATAACACTGCAAAAAATTTATTGCCAGGCATCACTTTAGAGGAGATAAATAAAATGATTGATTCATGGATTACTGATGGAAAAAATTGTGTGATAATTGTTACTGCCCCGGAAAAAATTGGAGTTACTGTACCGACTGAAGATGCCGTAAAAACAATTTTCAGTCATGTGAATAATACTGCTGTTGAAAAATATACAGATAAAGTTTCTGATAAACCACTAACTAATTCTATTCCGATTCCGGGTAAAGTAGCCAAGGAAACTTCAGATGCTGAAAATGGAATCACCACATGGACATTAAGTAACGGAGCAAAAATTGTATTTAAACAAACCGATTTTAAGAATGATGAAATTCTTTTCAATGCATTTAGTTGGGGTGGAACTTCACTTTATTCTGATGATGATTTTATGTGTGCAAATAATGCAGATGGAATAGTTGACAATTCAGGTTTAGGAAATTATGATGATGTTGAATTGAGTAAGTACACGAGCAACATGGTTTTAAGTATCTCTCCAAACATTGGAGAACTGACTGAAGGTTTGGATGGAAGTTGCTCTGTAAAAGATTTAGAAAATTTATTGCAGTTCGCTAATTTGTATTTCACTGCGCCGCGCAAAGATTCTACTTCGTTTAATTCTTTCATTTCACAAATGATTACTCAACTTCAGAATAAGAATAATCAACCCGGTGCAGTGTTCTCTGATTCATTGACATCAATTATGTATTCCTATAATCCTCGTTACAAGCCAATGACCGAACAAATGTTATCGCAAATAAAATTGACTCGTGCGTACAATATTTTCCGTGAGCGGTTCAGCGACCCTGCTGATTTCACTTTTGTTTTTGTTGGAAGTGTAACTCCCGAATCTTTGAAACCATTGGTTGAAAAATACATTGGTGGAATTCCATCGAAAGGAAAAACAGAAACTTATAAAGACAACAATATAAAATGGATGAATGGCAACTTTAATAAAAAAGTAATGAAGGGAACTGAGCCAAAAAGCACAGTTGCCATGCTATACCTAAGTCCGTTTGAATACAATCGTTACAACCGGAATGAGTTGAATGCATTCATGAAATTGCTGAACATAAAACTGCGCGAAACATTGCGTGAAGACATGAGCGGTGTGTATGGAGTTTCTGCTTCTCCGCAAATGGTTCACTACCCGAAATCACAGTGTCGCATTATTGTTTACTTCAGTTGCTCCCCCGAAAATGTTGATGCGCTCGTAGGTGCTGCTAAAAAAGTAATTGCTGAAATAATGGCGAATGGCTGTGACGATAAAAATTTATTGAAAGTAAAAGAGTTGATGCTGAAAGGCCGTGAATCAGATTTAAAAGAAAATCGTTTCTGGTTAAGTTTAATTACTTCCTCGTTAAAAGACAATGAGCAGGTTTCAGAAATCAAAAATTTCAATTCCCAGATTGATGCATTGAAGAGTGATGATTTTAAAAGACTGGCTTTAAAATATTTTGACAATAAAAATTATGGACAGGTGGTTTTGTATCCTGAAAAATAATTTTACACAATAAATAATTCCTGAACAGGCGATTCTGCAAAGAGTCGCCTGTTTTATTTAGTGATGATACGAACGCTTCTTTACCATACCACCTCTAACTTCATTCACGCTTTGAATAACTACAAAAGCATCAGGGTCTAATTTGTGAACGATTGCTTTCAATTTTGGAATTTCTAATCTGGTGAGAATGCAGTACACAATTTTTAAATCCAAACTTGGGTCGTGATGTAACCCAAAACCGCGTTCGCCTTTTAAAAGCGTTACACCGCGCCCCATCACTTCAATAATTCCTCTTCGTATTTCTTCATTCTTCGGTGAGATAATCATCACACTGGTATATTCTTCAATCCCCTGCACAATGAAATCAACCGTTTTACTTGCTGCGAGATAAGTAAGAACCGAATACAATGCTGCTTCCATTCCTAAATAAAAAGCTGCAGCTGAAAAAATAAAAAGATTGATGACAAGAATAATGTCACCTATTGAAAATGAAAATCGTTTGCTCAATGCAAGTGCTAAAACCTCAGTTCCATCCAATACTCCACCGCCTCGAATGGCGAAACCAATTCCGGCACCGAGAAAGAATCCACCAAAAACTGCAATCAATAATTTATCAGTTGTAATAACAGGAAGATGAATAAATAATAATGCGATTGCCAATCCAATAATCCCAATTGCTGATTTCAATGCAAACACCCAACTGATTTGGCGGTAACCCATAATCACAAACGGAATATTGAAAATTATTATCCAGAAAGAAATAGTAGTGTTACTCGCTAATGATGCAAGAATTGATACCCCGGTAATTCCGCCATCAGTAAAATGATTGGGAAGAATAAAACCTTTTAACCCAACTGAAGCAGACAATATTCCGATGGCAATCAGAAAAAAATCAAGAATAATTTTTCCACGGGAAGCATAAGTTGATTGTTTCATCGGAGTGAAAAATATTTTCTCTTCTACTAATAAGACAAGTTCTTTTTAAACAGAAAATATTTCTATTGTACAAACTATTTACAGCGACTTGATTTTTAATTTTTCATTTTTACTTTTTAATTTGATTCATGACTCCGGAAAGAGAAAATAAATTCAAAAGAGTAATTGCAAAACGGCAAACTGATTTGACAGTTGTATTTGAAAATGTAAACGACCCTCACAACATCAGCGCCGTGTTGCGTACTTGTGATTCTGTTGGTGTGAAAGAAGTATTTATCATCCAAACCATTGAGCGACCATACACCAAACTCGGAAAGAAAAGTTCATCAAGCGCCAGTAAGTGGATTGACATTCAATGGTTCTTTTCAGTGGAAGAATGCATGATTGCAGTTCGAAAAAAATATAAAAATATTTTCGGAACAAAGTTGACGGAACAATCAAGGAGTTTGTATGATTTGAATTTAATTGAATCAACTGCATTGGTTTTTGGTAATGAGCATTCAGGAATTTCAGATGAACTTGCTGCATCCTGCAATGGAAATTTTTTAATTCCACAAGTCGGCATGATTGAGAGTTTGAATATTTCAGTTGCGTGTGCCGTGACACTTTATGAAGCATATCGGCAAAGAGACATTATTGGAAAATATAATTCGCCGATGCTTTCAGAAACTGAATTGAATTCAGAATATAAAAATTGGTTAGAGAAATAATTTCTCTACAACGAAATATTCTTAAAAGATTCCGCCTGTTTTCTTATTGATGCAGCATCAAGCGGTTTCATATCAGCAATGTGACCTAACAATTTTGCGCCGCTGTGTTGAATAATGATGGTTTCAGAATCTTCATTTATATCTCCATTGAAAATGATTCCAGCAACTGGAATGTTTCTATCTTTCAATGCAATGCAGGTGAGTAGCGTGTGATTGATGTTGCCGACATAATTTTTTGAAATTAAAATGACGGGGTAATTCCACTTCGCCATTAAATCAATCATCATTATATCTTTTGTGAGCGGAACCATAATTCCTCCTGCTAATTCAATGAATAAAGTATTAGCAGTTACCGGTGGAACAATTTTGTTTACATCAATTTCAATTCCTTCACGCTTAGCAGATGCGTAAGGCGACATGGCAAACTGCATGGGATATGCTTCAGGATGAACTTTTATTTTTCCCTCTGTTAATCCTGAAATAATGTCGCTGTCTTTATTAAAAAGTTTTCCTGCTTGAACCGGTTTCCAGTAATCTGCTTTCAATGCTTCGCATAAAATAGCAGAGGCAATTGTTTTTCCAACATCAGTTCCTATTCCGGCAATCACAAATTTTCTTCCGCTCATCGTATTTCAGTTTTGTTGTGAGTGAATGTAAAAGAAAATATTTCTACTTCAAAAATTTCGCACAGAGAATATACAGAGAGAAAAAAGGAGAATTAAAAATTAAATTGCAACCTCCGTGTTTCTCAATTCCTTCTATGTATTTTCTCCGTGCGAAATCTGAATCTTCAAACTGTAAAATAAATCTATTTTGCAAAATCAGGTTGCTCGGGCAATGTGCAAGTTCTTCCAGCATTTACTTTTTTCAGGTAAGCCATTAATGGCGCGAAGTATTCTATCATTGGTTGAGCACTCATATCGGCACCCACGCAATTTTTCATGTGCGCTTTCCAGTCAACACTTGCGCCAGGAGCCATTAATTTTTTTATGAAAGCTCCAACTTCCTTATTTCCCCAGTAATTGGTTGCATTTGGTTCCTGATGTAAAATATTTTTTGCAATGTACACATGCCATTGAAACAACAACACATTACTCATGCTGTAATCATAATACTGTGCTGCATCATCGTTGATGTGTGTCTTGGTTGCCGCATCGCAATATTCTTCACCACGAGTTGATGGCGGAACAATTCCCTGGTAGCGTTTAACCAAATCCCACCACTCGGCATTGAATTGATTCTCCGGTAAATTTTTTGAATACAAATTATATTCAAACTCTGTCATCACTCCGCTTCCCCATGGTATGTGAACGATGTAATCCAATGCTTCCTTCAACATCATGAGTGTGTCATTTGTTTTGGCATTTGCATCTACCATACCTAAACCTGCAAGAAAAGGTTTTTGAAAAGAAGCCAATCCCATCATAGAACCCATTGCTTCATGATAAGCACGGTTAGCACCTGTGCGCAAAATCATTGGTACTTCAGGTGTACTATAAGTCTGATAATAATAAATGTGACCTAACTCGTGTAAAACGGTTCCCCACCATTCCGAATTCGGTTCAATGCTCATGAGCGAACGAACATCTTTATCGTTATCAATGTGCCAGGCAGAAGCGTGCGTGTTTTTTTTGTAACCAGCATCAGGTGCAACAGGATACAAGGATGATTTATCATAAAATGTTTGTGGCAACGCACCGAAACCTAAACTCATGTAGTACTCCTCTCCTTTTTTCACAATCCACTCCGCTCCTTTTTCCTTTAAGTATGGATCAATATCCAAACCTTCCACATTTACCAATGAAGTCCAATCTTGTCCCCAGCGATTTGGTAACCAATCAGCAGGAATATAATCCGGTACAGGTTGCTTGTATTTTTTTGCTAATTCGTAACGCGCCCATGTATGCAGCTCACGATAGAGCGGCCACACATCTTTCATCATCCCTCTTGTAACTCCAATCAAATCATCAGTGCTGTAACCATACTCACTTGCCTGGTACTGAAAGAAATCCTGGTAGTCGAGAGCTTGCACACTTTTGTTGCGCAAATCACGAAGGTTAGTTAAACCATCTTTTAAAACCTTGCCAACTTCTTTAGATGCTGTCCATGCATCGTTACGCTCCTTCATATTTGTGGAGTTAGAAAGAATATCCTGAATGTTGTTTGGAGTTACCTCTTTACCATTCATCATAAATTTAAAACCATACATCATTTCGGTTTGTTTATTCTGAGCTGCAATTCTCTGTTTCACTACATCGCCAGCAGTTTCAGGGGTATTGCCGGCAGTGAATAAAATTGAATTCAGCTGACGAACCTGAATGTCGGACAACTGTTCCTTGCTTTCTAAAAACTTTTTTACTTTTTCAATCACATCTTTACTGCCGGTGTACTTTGCAAATGCTTCATCGGCTTCAGCCGCTTTTTTTGAAGTGATGGTATCTCCTTCTACAATGTGAGTATTCAATAACCATTGACCTTCGTTAGAAGCAATCAGTAATTTCTGAAACTCTGTATTGTAAGCTGTGAGAAAAGAATCGACCTGTTTTGTTACATCATCATGGGTAGCTGATGAATTACAGGACGCAAGGACAACGAGTGAGAGGGAGAGAATTAATAAAAAGTTTTTAATCATGATTTGATTTTAATGTTTGTGGGGTGAAAATAAAAAAAGTCAGACATGAAGTCTGACTTTCTTTGGTTTGAAAAAATTAAATGAACGAATTTTATTTTTCCTTCTTCAGTAAAGCAATCTTCAATACTTCGTCCATTGTTTTTACGAAATGAAATTTGAGTCCCTTTATGTATTCAGGGTTGATTTCTTTGATATCCTTTTCATTCATTTTGCAAAGCAATACTTCCTTCATGCCTGCGCGTTTAGCGGCGAGAATTTTTTCTTTGATTCCTCCAACAGGTAAAACTTTTCCGCGCAAAGTAATTTCACCTGTCATGGCGAGAAACGGTTTTACACTTCTTTTGGTGAATGCAGATGTTAAAGCGGTGAGCATTGTTACACCTGCTGATGGACCGTCCTTTGGAATAGCTCCTTCGGGTACATGCACATGTATATCGGTCTTGTCGAAAATATCTGCTTCGAGTTTGAAATCTTTTGCGTGCGATTTTAAATAGCTCAATGCAGTGGAAACAGATTCTTTCATCACTTCACCCAAGCTTCCGGTGAGTTTTAAATTTCCTTTTCCGTTACTGAGTAAAGTTTCGATATAAAGAATTTCGCCACCGACACTTGTCCATGCTAAACCGACTGCAACACCTGCGGGAATTTCTTCTTTATAAATTTCATTATCGAAACGCGGAGCGCCTAATATTTTTTCAATTTCTTTTTCAGTGAGGGTTCCTAATTTCTTTTTACCCATCGCAATTTCTTTTGCTGACCAGCGCATCACTGATGCAATCTTTCTGTCGAGGTCGCGCACGCCTGATTCACGGGTGTAATCCTGAACCATTTTTTTCAGTATATCTTTTTCGAGATGCACCTGATCAGGTTTCACTCCGTGTGCTTCAAATTGTTTTGGCAACAGATGACGAACTGCAATTTCCACTTTCTCTTCCATGGAGTAACCACTCATTTCAATAATTTCCATGCGATCACGCAAGGCGGGTTGAATGGTAGCGAGTGAATTCGCGGTGGCAATGAATAACACTTTACTTAAATCGTGTTCGAGTTCGGTGTACTGATCATAGAAAGTTGAGTTCTGTTCGGGATCTAATACTTCGAGCAATGCGGAAGATGGGTCGCCACGAAAATCATTTCCGACTTTATCAATTTCATCCAACACTATAACAGGATTACTTGAACCGGATTTTTTTAACATCTGCACTACCCTACCTGGCATTGCACCAATATAAGTTTTACGGTGACCGCGTATCTCGGCTTCGTCGCGCAGACCACCGAGTGACATGCGTACATATTTTCTACCGAGTGCTTTTGCAATTGATCTTCCCAATGAAGTTTTACCAACTCCCGGAGGGCCGGCAAAACAAAGTATCGGAGATTTCATATCGCCTTTCAGTTTCAACACAGCGAGGTATTCAAGGATTCGGTCTTTTATTTTTTCCAAACCATAATGATCGCCATCCAGAATTTTATCTGCATTCTTCAAATCAAAATTATCGGAAGTGTAAGAGTCCCACGGAAGTTCGAGCAACAAGTCGAGGTAATTCATGATAACCGAATACTCTGCCGCGGCAGGATTCATTCTTCCCAATTTAGTTATCTCTTTATCGAATTGATCGGATGCACTCTTCGGCCATTTCTTTTTTGTGGCGCGCTCTTTTAAATTTTTTACTTCCTGATCATATGAATCGCCACCCAATTCTTCCTGAATGGTTTTCATCTGCTGGTGTAAAAAATAATCGCGTTGCTGCTTTTCAATATCGGTGCGAACTTTTGTCTGAATCTGATTTTTCAGTTCGAGCATCTGAATCTCGGTGTTCAGGTGTTTCAACACAATCTGCACCCGCTCTTTCAAATCATTTGCTTCGAGAATCTGTTGCTTCTCTTTTAATTCGATACTTAAATTAGATGCAATAAAATTCACAAGGAAACTCGGCGAATCAATATTGCGCAACATCACATTTGCTTCGGTAGGAATATTCGGTGACAATTTTATCACGCTTCCAGCCATGTCTTTTATAGAACCAATCATGGCTTCGAACTCTTTATCAATCGGGGCAGCTGGTTCAGTTAAAACTTCTATGGATGCTTTGAAGAATGGCTCTTCGGTTTGTAATTCTTTAACCGCGAATCGTAATTTGCCCTGAAGAATTACCGTGGTACTTCCATCGGGCATGCGAAGCATTTTTAAAATTTTTGCTACTGTTCCGATTTGTGTGAGGTCTTTGAATTGCGGCTCTTCAATGTTTCCATCGGACTGTGACAGCACACCAATTAGTTTATCGCCATTGTGTGCTTCGCGAACTGCCTTGATTGATTTATCGCGACCAACAGTGATAGGTAGTACTACACCCGGAAATAATACCGTGTTTCGCAATGGCAGAATCGGAATAATATCAGGTACAACCAGATTCTTGGTGTCGTTATCTTCTTCAATAGAAAGTATAGGTAAAAAATCTACTTCTTCTTCACCACCACCTTGCAGTACCCAGTTTTTAAAATCGTTCATTCAATGCAGATTAATATGTAAGTAAAATTAAGGGATGCAACATTAGCAAATGCACAGCCATCATGCAAAAGCAAAATTTGTTTGTGAGAAATGCGCCAATTGAATCAAATTGATATGACAGGGTTTCTGTGATTCGGACAACTTTAGTTAATTGATAATGGATAATTGATAATGGATAATAGATAATTGACATTATGCAATTGAAAATGGATAATGGACAATGGATAATTACTCATTGATTTTATTTGAATGGAATTCGTGAACTTGCGTTTGAAGGAATACATTTTTTTATTTTTAAAAATCACTTGCAGAAAGTTTTTGGTTGTTGTGCTATAGTTGACGGACGATGACAGAAAGTGAGGCGGCGAATTGCTATGGACTTTGTTCGATTGATTATAGTTTTAATTGCATTGCTTATAGACTATTGACATTGCTCTATTGATGGATGACAATGGCTTATAGTTGTTGTTCGATTGAGGAAAGATTGTTGTCGTTAGCGGATAGACCGATGAGATTATTACATTGAGCTAATTGTCTGAACTATGATTCTTTTGATTAATGTGATTAATATGATTTATTGCTCGCTTTAATAACCCCGAAGGGGTGAAATATTTGTAACCCCCGATGGAATCGGGGGTTACAAATAACACATACAACATCAACCCCGGAGGGGTGTAACAGTAGCGACAAAATATTTTGATGCTATTGTATCGGGACATTGAGGACAATAGGGACAGTGACTGCAAGTCGTATGATTTTATTTTGGTTGTAAGCCGAACCCAACTGTCAAAGATTTCCCCTTGATTTGAATAGAAAATATATAAGTGTAATTTGATAGAAAAAATTAAGTCGCATTGTTACTTTAGCAGCACAAAAATATTCCTTCACGGAAAATATGAAATTAAAATTTCTTTTGTTTTTATATGTTATCGGATTGAGCAATGAAGCATTTTCTCAATGCAACATTACAGTCAATCCTTCACCGGCTTCTATTTGTCAAGGACAAAATGTTTTACTTACCGTAAGTGGGGCGGGAGGTGCCGCAACTTATACATGGGCACCAAATATTGGATTGAGTGCAACAACCGGAATCAGTGTAACAGCAAGTCCAAACATAACAACTACTTATACAGTCATTAGTCAAAATTGTGCTGATACAATTTCTGTCGTTGTTACGGTGCATAGCAATCCTACTGCTGTATTTAATTCCAGTCCGAATACACCTTGCGCATCTACACCAATTCAATTTACAAACTCTTCAACACCTGGAGCGGGGGGCGGGACATTAACTTATCAATGGAATTTCGGTGATGGAGGAACATCCAATGCAACAAATCCAACCCACACCTTTAGTTCTGCTACTGGAAATGGTTCTCAGAATTTTACTGTAACATTAATTGCAATTAATCAATGGGGATGTTCTGATACAATTACACATTCTGTTTCTGTGAATCAAATTCCAGATGCATCAATTATGGATTTTAGTGATAATACTCCTTTTACTAATTGCGGCTCAGGTTCTTTTTTGTTGCCGATTGATAATACATCAACGACGATAGGCACAAATACTCTTTATCAAATTAATTGGGGCGATGGTTCTGCACAATATTCATCGGCTACTTTACCCTTAACTGGAACAACCCATACATATACAACTCAAGGATATTTTACTTTAGTTCTAACTGTAACAGGACAAAATCTGTGCACCGCAATTCACAGCTATACAATTTTTAATGGAACAAATCCCGGAATATCAATTACATTTACGCTTTTAGTTTCGGAAATTCCGCAACAATTTTTAACCATCAAAATAATTTTTTTGGCTAAGAGTATTCCGAAAAAAATACAGTTATCTTAAAAGAAATGAAAAGCGATAGCGAAGAGCAGAAAAAATCGGATGATAATTTACAAAGAATTATCAAGGAGCTTTCTGATTATAAATATGCGATCGACGAATCCTCTATCGTTGCCATCACTGACCAAAAAGGAATTATTAAACATGCTAACGATAATTTCTGTAAGATATCAAAGTACAGTCGCGAAGAATTAATCGGGCAGGACCATCGCATTATTAATTCCGGTTTTCATCCCAAAGAATTTATTCGGGACATATGGACAACGATTGCGAACGGAAAAATCTGGAAAGGGGAATTAAAAAACAAAGCGAAGGATGGAACGATTTATTGGGTGGATACCACGATTGTTCCTTTTCTGAATGAAGATGGAAAACCTTACCAGTATGTTGCTATCCGGGCTGATATCACAGAGAGAAAAAGAGTTGAAGAGAATTTAGAAAAGAGTTTAAAGGAAGTTCTGGATTATAAATATGCGCTTGATGAATCTTCCATTGTAGCTATCACCGACCAGAAAGGAATTATAAAGTATGTGAATGATAACTTCTGTAAGATATCAAAATACACCCGTGAGGAATTAATCGGTCAGGATCATCGCATAGTGAACTCAGCTTATCACCCGAAAGAGTTTATTCGTGAATTATGGACTACGATTGCTAATGGAAAAATCTGGCGAGGTGATATTAAGAACAAAACCAAGGATGGAACTACCTACTGGGTGGAAACCACAATTGTTCCTTTCTTGAATGAACACGGAAAACCTTACCAGTATGTTGCCATCCGTGCCGATATCACCCAGCGAAAACTGACTGAAGAGCAACTTTCAAGAAACATAAAAGAACTGGAACGCTCGAATAAAGAACTGGAACAGTTTGCCTACATCGCATCGCATGATTTGCAGGAGCCCCTTCGTATGGTAGGTAGCTATATGCAGTTGCTTGAGAGAAGGTACAAGGGGAAACTGGATAAAGATGCAGATGACTTTATTCATTTTGCAATGGATGGTGCAACCCGAATGAAACAATTGATTGGCGACCTGTTGAATTATTCGCGCATGAATAAAGAAGGACTTATTGAACCTGTGAACATGAACGAAGTAATGCATGAGGTGATGCAAAATCTTTCAGCGAGCACAAAAGAGAGTGGTGCTTCAGTTCATTTCTCTGATCTGCCTGTGATAGAAGCAGACCGAACACAAATGGTGCAACTGTTACAGAACCTTATCAGTAATGCCATTAAGTTCCGCAAGGAAGAAATACCTTCTTTAATAAATATTAAAACCGAAAAACAAGAAAGCAAGTGGCTTTTCTCAGTTAGTGATAATGGTATTGGTATAGAAGGACAGTACTCGGAAAAAGTATTTATCATTTTTAAACAATTACATACAAAAGCAAAATACAGCGGAACGGGAATCGGTCTTGCCATAGCCAAAAAGATTACAGAAAGACATGGAGGTACTATATGGTTTGAGTCAGAATTCGGAAAGGGAACCACCTTCTTTTTCACCTTAAATGCAAAAACAACTTTACCCCTAAACATTAATTCATGATACGACCTGCCGAAATCCTTCTTGTGGAAGACAGCCCGGGCGATATCCGCCTGACAATGGAAGCGCTCAAAGGAAGCCGCATCACCAATAACCTTCATATAGTAACCGATGGTGTAGAAGCCATAGACTTTCTTATGAAAAGAGAAAAATATGTGGATGCACCGACTCCTGATTTGATTTTGCTCGATTTAAACCTGCCGAAGAAAAGCGGCTTTGAAGTATTGAGTGAAATAAAAGAAAGTATTCAGCTTCGTGTAATTCCTGTTGTAGTGCTTACCACTTCGCAATCTGAAAGAGACATACTACTGAGTTATGAAATGCATGTGAATTGCTTTGTTTCAAAGCCAGTGGAATTTGATGCATTCTTTAATGTAATAAGAACCATAGAAGATTTCTGGTTCACTATTGTAAAACTCCCTAAGCAATAAAAATATTTTGAACGAACACATTAAAATCCTCCTCGTTGAAGACAACCCTGGGGATGCATTACTAATTAAAGAAGCATTAAAGGATAGTTCGTATGCCGATGCAAAATTATTTGTTGCAGAAACTTTAAAAGAAGCGCTCGCTTTTTCAGAAGAAAATATTTTGCTTGTTCTTACTGACCTTGGGTTGCCGGACAGCGATGGATTGGAAACAGTAAAAAATATTCATGAATATTTTCCTGACAGTGCTTTAATTGTGCTTACGGGACTTGAGGATACAAGAATTGCTCTTGCTACTTTAAGAGAAGGGGCACAAAATTTTCTGAATAAGAATGAAGTGGATGGCAAAGTTCTGGATAAGACCATTCGATTCTCGCTTGAGCGTCATGAAATACTTCAAAAACTTAAGTCAGTTGATAAGGAATTAATTCAAAGCAAATTCCTTTTAGAAAAGGCCCAGGAAGTATCGCACATGGGTTCTTGGTCAGCTGATTTAATAAATGAAACTGCTAAGTGGTCTGATGAGGCACAGCGTATATTCGGTTTAAAGCCAGGGGAGTTTGATGGGAGGGCATCTACTTTCTTTTCAATGATTCATCTTGAAGATGCAGCATTGATTAATAAAGAAATTGAAAACTCGGCAAGGGAAAAAAGATTATTTGATATCACTCACCGAATTGTGAGAAGGAATGGTGAACGAAGATGGGTTCATTCGCAAGCAGAAATTTTTTTTAATGAAACCGGAAAACCGGAAAACCTCATTGGAAGCATCCAGGATATAACAGAGATGAAGGAGGCTGAGGAAAAAATTATTAAAGCCAATCGTCTCTATGCTTTTATAAGTGCAATTAACCAGAGCATCGTTCATATAAAGAACGAACAAGAACTATTAGATAATGCCTGCAAAATTGCAATTGGTATAGGAGAATTTAAAACAACATGGATAGGGTTACTCGATAAGAATAAACGACTGAACATCGTAAGTACAGATGGCGATGAGGGAATTAGAAAAGAGTTGCAGAAATTTTCCGGTTTGGATTTTACCAGTCCTGAATTGAGCCCAACGCCTATCGGTAAAGTATTGATCTCGGGAAAATATGAAGTAAAAAATGATGCCCAGAATGACTCTGACATGAAGCAATTTAAAGAGGTACTTATTCAGTACGGAATAAAATCAACTATTTCGTTTCCCCTTAAAAAGTCAGACAAAGTAATCGGAGTATTCGGATTCCAATCTGTTAAAGAAAATTTCTTTGACGAAGTAGAAATAACCTTGCTGGACGAGGCTGCAGGAGATATATCATTTGCTTTGGAGGTTTTTGAAAAAGAAAAACAACGGGTTGATGCAGAAAAAGATCGAGTGCGAAGTGAAATTAAACTGAAGGAAGCACAAGCGATTGCAATGGTTGGTAGCTTTGAAATTGATATGAAAAATAATGGGCTTTACTGGTCTGATGAAATGTTTCATCTTTTAGGATATGAAAAAGATGAAATAGTTCCAATGAGTGAAACCTTCTTATCAATGGTGCATCCTGAGGATTCAGAAAATGTTAACAGGAGTTTTAATGAAACATTCCAAACTTTTCAAAATTCCTCCAGTGAATTCAGAATTATTGATAAGAACAAAGTAGAGAAACACGCTTACTGTCAATGGAAATTTGAATTTGACAAGAATAAAAACCCGATTCGGTTAGCAGGAATTGTACAGAATATTACATGTAGAAAACAAGCAGAACATGAGCGTGAAAAAATTTTAACTGATTTAACTCACCGTTACAATGAATTGATGCAATTCAATTATATAGTGTCGCACAACTTGCGTGCTCCTCTAGTGAATATTATGGGGCTTACCAATTTATTTTCGCTTGAAGACGACCTCGAAAAAAAAGAACAAACCATACGATTTATTCAGGAGACTGCTCTTAAAATGGATGAAGTGATTCATGACCTTTCATCTATTCTCGCTCTTAAAACAACACTGAACGAAAGGAGGGAATTAATAAACCTTAAGGAAATAATTCTTGCCACCAATCGAACACTCGCTACACAGATAAACAATGCGAAAGCAACAGTGAATGTTTTCATTCCGGATGAGGTGAATAATTTCATGTCAATAAAGGCATACATAGAAAGTATTTTTTACAACCTGATAAGTAATGCTATTAAATATTCTTCTCCTAAAAGAAGTGCTATTATAACTATTGAAGCTTCGAAGCAAGAGAGCGAAATAATTATTAAAATATCAGACAACGGCATTGGGGTGAATCTTGAATTGCATAAAGACAAAATATTTGGATTGTACTCACGCTTTAATAGTGAAAGAGAAGGAAAAGGATTAGGACTCTATATGGTGAAGACACAAATTGAAAGTTTGGGAGGAAATATTGAATTGGAAAGCGAAGTTGATAGAGGTTCCACTTTTATCATCAAATTGAAAATGAATTAGCAAATGAAAGAGATAATTATTGTTGATGACGATCGCATAAATAATCATGTATGCATTACCATGATAAAAAAAATAATAGAGAATGTAAGTGTGACAAGCTTTACTAACCCAAATGAAGCTCTTGAATATCTCATTAACCACAAAAACAATTTTGAAGGACTTGTAATTATAGATGTGAACATGCCTGAAATGAGCGGGTGGCAACTGATAGACCTTATGGATCAAAATAAAATTGAACAGCAAATTATTATGCTTACCTCTTCTATCAGTTACCAGGATAAAGAATCGGCTGAAGGAATAAAAATGATTAAAGACTTTTTTGTGAAGCCAATGACCTTTGAGTTGGTCATGAAGTTAAAAGAATATATCACTTGATTTATCGTTCGGTCAAATTCATTCAACTGATATTGTTGTTTTCAGAAGGAATAAATTCTAACTTGCTATTCTAAATCTTTTCTATGCATATTCCTTCCATAAAGAAAAGAGAAATCATTTTGGTGGACGATAATCCGATCGATCTGCAGATATGCAAAATGGTTTTCAAAAAAACTCAACCGGATGTCGAATTTAAAATATTTGAAAATGGATTTTCAGCCATGCAATGGTTTGCTGAAAATGAAAGTACCTTAAAACAGGATGGAAATTATACACTAATGCTTGACCTGAACATGCCGGTAATGGATGGCTGGAGTTTTTTGAACTACTTTGAAAAATTGGAACACGACTTAAAACAAAAAGTAAATATTTACATTCTCACTTCATCCATTGATCCGGTTGATATTAACCGCTCGAAACAATTTCCCTCAGTGAAGCAATTTTATTCGAAGCCACTATCAAACAAAATCATAAAAAGTATTCTTGAAGCAGATTCTTCCAACTAAATTCAGTGGACTTCTGAATAAATTATTTTTCTCTTTTATAACCATCTACATCGAACCATTTGTTTTTCCAGGCGTGGCTGAAGAGTTCGGGTAAATCGTGAGTATGTGTTTTCTCGTGGAGGTGGTGAATGTGTGTTCGAACGGTACAAACTTCTACTGATTTATTTGTTGTAATCATTTTTGGACAGAAACCATTTGCGAGTTCTTCGAGAACTGCTTTTTCCATTTGGGTTAATAGCTTATCCGCATTTATGTTAACTATAATAATTCTCACAGAAATGATATTCACTGCAAGTGCATTTCCTTTATAACGCAATGCCAGAGCGGTTAGTATGGGATTGGGAGTCATTGATTTGTCATAAGTGTGGAGTGTAACAGTTGGGTTGCATCCTTCGACATGCTCCCGACTTTGAGGTCCGGGATGTTCCATCAGGATGACAGCGGTGAGTGTAACAGTTACTTCTTGTAACTTTTTTTATAAAAAGTCACCAAAAAATCGTGTGTAACAAGGCAATTTCTTTCCATTGCTTTTAGCACTGCTTGAGAACCGCGAGTGGATTGCAGCCATATTACACAAGGCACACCCTTAGTGCAATCCATCGCTATTGCTCAAAAGTTTTGATTGATTCATTGGACTTCGCGAATCTTCGATTTGCTGTGTAACACACATAAGCGGAATGGATTTTTTTTCAATATCATCAATATTGATGATAACATGAGGTGTAACATTTACGAATAAGGAAAGTGAAAATTGTTCACTTTAAAAATTACAAATCATGAACAGGAAGCAAACCAACGAGTTTAACTCGTACACCAACGGCAACCAGACGATGGATGATGAAGCGGCGCGGTATGCCGGCAATCAACCACTGATAGATGTGAAAGCAGCGATGCTTGCGGGGCTTGAAGATATAGAAACGCATAAGCAAGCTCAGGCGATGCAGACAACGGGTGCATCAGTAATTAAGGTGCAGGCATTTTTTAAGGTTGGTGAACTGGGGTTGCCAATAGCACGATTGATTGTTGCTTACGCAAACAGCATTGGCGATGCTGACCTTGCCGGTGAAGTTGATTTTGAAAAGAGTGATTTGATTTTTGTGGATATGACCGTGGGAAGAAGCAGGGCCGGAACTATATTAGCAAGAGCCATGACTCATCAACCAGCGATGCTTTTAGCAGGGTATCAACTTACCGCAGGAATGGTGACAGATTATAAAACTGCGATACTTGCATTTGATGGTGCAGAGGGCGGACCGGTTGCGGCTAAGGCGAAGAAAGTGGCAGCGACTAAGGATTTGAAAATTGATTTTAAAGCGATGCGATTGAAGAAGAAAACTCTTTTTGACCTGATGAAACCTTATATCAACACCGATATTACTTTTTATAACACGATACTGGATGCATATATTGTTATGGATGGAGGAATACGGAAAGTAGCCGCACGGATTTTTGTACTGGATGAAATTGTGATGGTGCGATTGGTAAATGCAAAAGTGCGAATTGTTGAACTGAATATTGTAAAGCCAACGAGCTTAAGTGGAATAGCGGATTTCTCGCAGCAACAAGTACCGAATGGAAATTATACGATTGAAGTTTTAGCAGATGGTTATTTGCCGAATAAAATTTTGAATGTGAAAGTGGAGCATGGAATTATGAGCAAGGTGGAGGTGCTGATGAAGAAGATACCTTAAAGCAGTAGGCAGTTGACAGTTGGCAGTAGTCAGTTTGCAGTAAGCTGCTAGTCAATATAAGTAATTAGTAAATACAAGTAAGCTCTCTGAAATATTGAGGGCTTTTTTTATTTGGTGTAACACTATTGTTCGGTGTTGCTCGCGTGACTGATTGCAACGGAAATCATTTTTTGTATTCAAAAAATATTGGAGTGAAAAGCAGGACAGCATTTTTTGTTTCTTCGATAAACTCAGAATGACACCGCTTCGCTCAAAAAATGGTGGCACGCCCCCGTTATTTCAGTATATTTTTTCATGCCAAACATTTATTAGGTATGAATGGATGCAGCAATTATTTTTGTGCGCTTCCCTCAAAACCAAACCTACTGCATGAGACAACTAAAAATTACAAAATCGATTACCAACCGAGAGAGTCAATCGCTGGAGAAGTATCTTCAGGAAATAGGAAAAGTGGACCTCTTAACTGCTGAAGAAGAAGTTGATCTGGCAAAAAAGATTAAGCAAGGCGACGAACGCGCTTTGGAAAAACTGACTAAAGCAAATTTGCGATTTGTGGTTTCGGTTGCCAAGCAATATCAGAATCAGGGTTTGTCACTTAGTGATTTGATTAACGAAGGAAATTTAGGTTTGATAAAAGCCGGTCAGCGTTTTGATGAAACACGCGGTTTTAAATTTATCTCTTATGCTGTGTGGTGGATTCGTCAATCGATTTTACAGGCATTGGCTGAACAAAGCCGTATCGTCCGTTTGCCTTTGAATAAAGTGGGTTCGTTAAATAAAATCAACAAAGCATTTTCGGCGCTCGAGCAACAATATGAGCGCGAACCAAGCCCTGAAGAATTAGCGGAAGTTTTAGAAATCAATACTGAAGAAGTGGAAACTACATTGGGAATTGCTGCTCGACATGTATCGGTTGATGCTCCGTTTGTAGAGGGAGAAGATAATTCCCTGCTGGATGTGATTCCGAATTCCGGTGCGTCGGCTACTGATGATGCGCTGGAATACAAAGATTCGTTACGCAAAGAAATTGACCGTTCATTAAGCACATTAACTGATCGCCAAAAGGATGTGATAAAATTATATTTCGGAATTGGTGTTGAACATCCAATGTCGTTAGAAGATATTGGAGAGCGTTTCAGTCTGACTCGTGAAAGAGTAAGACAAATTAAAGATAAGGCTATAAATAAATTGAGGGGAGCCACACGCAGTAAGCTATTAAAATCTTATCTTGGCTGAAATTTTAAACAACTCAAAATCAAAATAAAAATGAAAACACTTTCACTATCAAAAACAATTGCAGTATCACTTGGTGCATTGATTGTTTTGCTTGCAGTCGTATTTACTTTAAAAGCACAAACACCAACGCTTAATCTCAAGGGTGGATCGAAACTGGTTTATGCCATGCAAAATTCTACTGTTGCGATGGATGCAACGGTAATTGTGAATACAATTGTTCCAACTATTTCTTTTAAATGGAAGACCTCGGAGACTGTTTATGGCAAAGTAATTTTTTCACAAGAGTCATATAATTCAGGCAGAAAAATTTCATCAAGATTATTTGACGACCAAAAAGGTGAACTCGGTTTCTTTTGGATAAGTAAGGCCATGTTTACTGAATTGAGTCAAGGAAAAACTTCTTTCAATTTAAATGGAAGCGAAAAAATGGAAGGGGTAGTAAAAGCCGGAATTGAGCAATTAGAAATTAAAGTGAACGGGGTTATGAAATCGTTGGAAGTTATACATGCAAAATCGGTTAGTGCTTCTGGCGGTACTGATTTTTATGTTTTGAATGATGCAAACAATCCGCTCATTATTAAATTGAAAACTACTGATAGTGGATTTTCATTAAAAGAAATTACCGAATAATAATTTTTATCAGAACATAATACTAACCGCCCCGAAAAATTTCGGGGCGGTTTTGTTTATAGCATGGAATGAATTTTTTTTGTGGCCCTTAATCAGAAATAAAATCAGAATAAAATAATGTTTGAAAGTTTAAGTGAAAAACTCGAGAGTGCTTTTAAAAATATTAAAGGTGAAGGAAGATTAACCGAACTGAATATTGCCGCAACGGTAAAAGAAATTCGCCGCGCATTGGTGGATGCCGATGTGAATTATAAAATAGCGAAAGAGTTTACTGACACAGTAAAAGATAAAGCGCTTGGCGAAAAAGTTTTAAACGCCATTAACCCGGGACAATTGATGGTGAAGTTGGTTGCCGATGAACTCACTGCTTTAATGGGTGGAAAAACTGCTGACCTCAATCTGAAAGGAAATCCTTCGGTGATATTGATGTCGGGTTTGCAGGGTTCGGGTAAAACAACTTTCTCGGCAAAGCTTGCTAACTATTTAAAGACAAAAAGAAATAAAAGTGTGATGCTCGTTGCTTGCGATGTGTATCGCCCGGCTGCAATAGATCAATTAAAAATTCTTGCATCGCAAATCGGTGTTGAAGTTTATACTGAAGAAGGAAATAATAATCCGGTTCAGATTTCGAAAAATGCTGTTGACATAGCAAAGCAAAAAGGATTCAATGTTGTAATCATAGATACAGCAGGTCGCCTCGCGGTTGATGAGCAGATGATGAATGAAATTGCTGCCATTAAAAATTCAGTGAAGCCCGATGAAACTTTATTTGTGGTGGATGCAATGACCGGGCAAGATGCTATAAATACTTCCAAAGCATTTAACGAGCGTTTGAATTTTGACGGAGTAGTTCTTACGAAATTAGATGGTGATACACGAGGTGGAGCCGCACTTTCAATTAAATATGAAGTAAGCAAGCCGATAAAATTTGTTGGTACCGGTGAGAAGATGGAGAACATTGATTTGTTCCATCCTGATCGTATGGCGCAACGGATATTGGGAATGGGTGATATTGTTTCGCTCGTTGAAAAAGCACAAGAACAATACGATGAGAAGCAGGCAGAAATACTTCAGAAAAAAATCCGGAAGAATCAATTTGACTTCACTGATTTTTTAAATCAATTGAATCAGATTAAGAAGATGGGAAACATTAAGGATTTGATGGGAATGATTCCGGGAATGGGAAAAGCAATGAAGGACATTGACCTTGATAATGATTCATTCAAAAAAGTGGAAGCAATTATTCTGGCTATGACACCGGAAGAAAGAACCAATCCTGATGTATTAAATGGTAACAGACGGAAAAGACTTTCATACGGAAGTGGCAATACCATTCAGGAAGTGAACCAGTTTATAAAGCAGTTTGATGACATGAAGAAGATGATGAAATCGTTTAACAAAATGAGTGCATCAGGAAGGCCGTTTAAAGGAATGCCGACGAGGTAAGTTGGCAATTTACAGTTGGCAGTTTGCTCATTAAATACAGATCACGATTATTCATTTGCAAACTGCAAATTGCCAACTAAATTCTTAAAAAAATAAAATGGGCTCGTTTCGAGATTTAATAGTTTTCAAAAATCATTTTTGCTTGAAATGGAAATATTTAATCTGATTAAAACATTTCCGGCGGATGAAAAATATTCGCTTTGCGATCAAATCAAACGATCTTCACGATCTGTGTGTGCCTGTATTTCGGAGGCATACAGAAAGAGAATGTTTGAAGCACATTTTATGAGTAAACTTTCAGACGCTGATATGGAAAATTCTGAAACCCAGGTTTGGTTAGATTATGCTTTAGCCTGTAAGTACATTAATAAAATTTTGTATAAGGATCTCTTGTCAAAATCCGAAGAGTTAGGAAAAATGTTAAATTATACGATGCATAATCCAGAAAAATTTAATTCTTCCAATCTGGTAAAAAAGAAATAGTAAAATAAAAGTTAGCCGTTAGAAATTGGCAATTTGTAGAATTAGTCACATCAATCAGTCAACTATTCATTAAAGAAATTACAGCCAACTGCAAATTGCCAACTGCAAACTAATTTTGTTATTAGGGTTATCCGAATATCTTTGCGCTCCCGAAAAAATCGGGATAAACTTTTTAAAAATTAACCACACAAAGCAATGTCTGTAAAGATTCGTTTACAACGGATGGGTAGAAAGAAAGCTCCTTTTTATCACATCACAATCGCCGATTCTCGTTCGCCGAGAGATGGCCGCTTTATTGAAAACATCGGTAGTTACAACCCGACCACCATTCCCGCAACCATTACTCTTGATGCTGCAAAGGCATTGGACTGGATGCAGAAAGGTGCTCAGCCTACCGATACTGTTCGGCGAATACTTTCTTACAAGGGAGTGATGTTTCAAAAACACTTAACCCGCGGGGTAAAAAAAGGTGTATTGACTCAGGAAGTTGCAGATACTAAAATGGCTGCATGGACTGAATCTCATAAAAACTCAGTGCTAGATGCTGTTAAAAAAGCTAAGCCTGCACGGAAAAAGAAAAGCAAGAAAGGTGAAGCCTCTGTTGCTGCACCCGCCGCCGCCGCTGCACCCGCTGAATAAAATTTGATTCATTAAATATCAAAAGCCATCCCTTAAAAGATGGCTTTTTATTTTTACAGCAAATGGAGAATAATTTAAAATTAATCAGGATTGGAAAACTATCAAAAGCAAAAGGATTGAAAGGTCATGTACAGGCTTTTGTGGAACCTGAATTTGTTTCGCGATTGAAGAAAGTGACAGTGCTATATATAAAACTTAAAGAATCGAACATCCCCTACTTTGTAGATGAATATGAAATGGCTGACACGGGTCATTCACTTTTTTTATTGGAAGGAATTAACGACCGTGCAAAAGCTGAGGCGTTACACGGCAAGGAGATTTATACTGAAGAAACCAACCTGAAAAAACAAAAGAAGTTCGACAACCTTGATTACTTAGTGGGTTACCAGGTGACTGATGAAAGACTCGGATTCATTGGATTAGTAGATGAAGTTTTTGATATGCCATCGCATCCCATTGTTCATGTTTATTATAACGATAAGTTGGTTATGATTCCATTGGTGAATGAATATAATCTGGATATTAATGACCGAAAAAAAACCATCAGTTTATTAATGCCTGATGGGATGATGGAATTGTAGTTCTCAATTCAAGGACATTTAAATTTCAATTATTTCCTAAAATTGACTTCCTTATTTTCAGTCTAATTTTTTAAAATTAGTAGATTTATTTTCTTTCTTATTCTCTTGCACTCACTGCAATAAAATATTTTCTCCAGCGCAAAACTAACTCCTTCATATCATCTGGTAAATCCGATTCAAAAAAAATACGCTTCAAAGTTGTAGGATGAATAAAACCCAATGATGCTGCATGCAATGCCTGACGCGGACATGCTTCAAAACAATTCTCGACAAACTGTTTGTACTTTTTATAAATTGTTCCTTTCACAATTTTATTTCCTCCATAAGTTTCATCATAGAATAATGGATGACCAATAGATTTCATGTGCACGCGAATCTGGTGTGTGCGCCCTGTTTCCAATTTACATTCAATTAAAGTGGTGTAATGAAAACGCTCCAGAACTTTATAATGGGTGATGGCATCTTTACCATGGTCACCTTCAGGAAAAATATCCATCTTCTTACGGTCTTTCAGGTTACGACCAATGTGTCCGGTAACAGTTCCTTCCTCTTCTTTCACATCTCCCCAAACAAGCGCAATGTATTTTCTATCAATTGTATGATCGGCAAATTGTTTTGCCAGAAAGTTTAATGCGAATTCATTTTTTGCAACCACCAATAATCCACTTGTGTCTTTATCAATGCGGTGCACCAAACCCGGACGAATTTCATTACCTGCTGCCGATGGCAATTGATTGAAGTGATACAACAATCCATTCACCAATGTACCCGAAGAATTTCCAACTCCAGGATGAACTACTAAGCCTGGTGATTTATTTACGATGGCAATATCATCGTCTTCATAAATAAAATTTAATGGAATGTTTTCGGCAATTACATCGTACTCCGTTTTCGGTTCAGGCATCATGATGGTAATAATATCATCTGGCCGCACACGGTAATTCGAATTTACTGAATCACCATTCACCAATACACCACCACTATCAGCCGCGCGTTGTATCCGGCTGCGACTCACTTTGACAATCCGGTTAAATAAAAATTTATCAATGCGCAATGGAGTTTGCCCCTTGTCAACTACAATACGATGATGCTCGTATAAACCATCTTCGGCTTCTTCAGTTAACTCCTCTTTAATTTCTTCGTCAATCATATTATAATTTCTTAAAACTGTTCTGCAATAAGTATTGCATAAAAAAACAAAGCCCTCAAACAAGAGGGCTTTGAACTTTAATTTTTAAACTTAGAATTGATCAAGCCCAAGGTGCTTTACCATCAACAACCACTCCCATGCTACGGGCAGTACCCGCAACCATTTTCATAGCTGATTCAATAGTGAAACAATTCAAGTCAGGCATTTTGTCTTTAGCAATTGCTTCAACCTGCGCCCAGCTAACATTTCCAACTTTGTTTCTGTTTGATTCTTTACTGCCACTTTCAATTTTAGCAGCCTCTAACAACTGCACTGCAGCCGGAGGAGTTTTAATTACAAAGTCAAAACTTTTGTCTTTGTAAACGGTTAACACAATCGGAAGAACCTTTCCCATTTTATCCTGAGTGCGAGCGTTGAACTGCTTACAGAATTCCATGATGTTAACACCTTTCGCACCAAGTGCCGGTCCAATTGGAGGAGCAGGATTTGCCTGTCCGCCTTTCACCTGCAGCTTTACATATGTTTCAATTTCTTTTGCCATGATTTGATTTTACTGTTTATGATGATTAATGATTTCTGATATATTGTTTAAAACTGCCAAGTCATCTGAAGGAAGCTCCTTTCGGAATTCAGCTGACGAATTAAACTTTACGATCAGACTTGTTTTTCTACTTGAACATAATTTAATTCGACAGGAGTTTTACGCCCGAAGATTTTCACATTCACTTTCAATTTCTTTTTTTCTTCATTCACTTCTTCAACTAATCCCATGAAGTCATTGAAAGGTCCGTCAATAATTTTTACTGTTTCACCTACTAAGAATGGCTCAGCAGTAGTTTCGCCAACTCCTAGCATTTCATCTACCTTACCTAAAATTCTGTTCACTTCAGGTTTACGAAGTGCTTGTGGTTTATTATTATTTCCTGTCAGAAAATTTATAACTCCGGTAATGTTTCGAATGGTCTGAAGCATTTCACCAGTCAAACGGGTTTCATCAGCTTCCATTAAAATATATCCGGGAAAAAAATTCCGTTCCTTGATAATCTTTTTTCCGTCCTTGATTTTATAAATTTTTTCCATCGGAACCAACACCTGTGAAATAACTTCACCCCACTTGGAGCGATTGATTTCTCCTTCAATGTATTCCTTTGTTTTGCGCTCCTTGCCACTGATTACGCGCATTACATACCACTTCTTTTCGTCGGTCATTGTCATGCTTTAATGCTATAAAAAATTCCAAGAATTACACTTGCACTTTTGTCCATTCCGAAAACAAGTAATGCCATAATTAGGGCAGCAACAGCAACTACAATTGCGCTATTGGTTAATTCGTCCCAAGTTGGCCATGATACTTTGGTCATTAACTCGGCATATGATTCCTTAATGTATAAATTTACTCTATTCATGTTGTTAAAGTTTGCACGGGTGGAGAGACTCGAACTCCCAGCCAACGGTTTTGGAGACCGCTACTCTACCAATTGAGCTACACCCGTATTCGAGTTCAAATGTAAATTTTAATGGGTAGGTTTTTTCAGAAATTTTTAATGGAATTTCAACTCCCCATTAAAACCTTCGGGTTTAAAGTAAGAAGCTTTGATGAACTTCGAACTTTAAACCCGAAAATTTAAACTTCAATTTTTATTATTTAATAACCTCAGTCACCTGACCAGCACCTACGGTACGACCTCCTTCGCGAATAGCGAAACGAAGACCCTTTTCCATAGCTACAGGGGTAATGAGTTTAACAATGATTGACACATTATCACCAGGCATAACCATTTCAATTCCTGCTGGTAATTCACATTCTCCGGTAACATCTGTAGTTCTCATGTAGAACTGTGGACGATACTTATTAAAGAATGGAGTATGACGACCACCTTCTTCTTTAGAAAGAACATACACTTCACATTTGAAATCAGTGTGAGGAGTAATAGAACCAGGAGCGCAAACAACCATACCACGACGAATGTCATCCTTTTCAACTCCACGAAGAAGCAAACCAACATTATCGCCAGCTTCACCATCATCAAGAATCTTACGGAACATTTCAACACCAGTAACAGTTGATTTTAATGAAGCATCCATGAGACCAACAATTTCAACAGGGTCTCCTGTATGAATTGCTCCTCTTTCAATACGACCAGTTGCAACAGTTCCACGACCAGTGATGGAGAACACATCTTCAACCGGCATTAAGAAAGGTTTGTCTTTAGCCCGCGGAGGAATTGGAATTTCAGTATCAACTGCTTCCATTAAATCTTCAATTGCCTTAATTCCATCAGGATCTTTATTCAGAGCTTTTAAAGCAGAACCACGAATGATTTTGATTTTATCGCCGTCGAATTTATAAAAGCTAAGCAATTCGCGAACTTCCATTTCTACTAACTCAAGTAGTTCTGGATCGTCAACTAAATCGCATTTGTTTAAGAATACAACCAATGAAGGAACACCAACCTGACGGGCAAGCAAAATGTGTTCACGGGTTTGAGCCATTGGTCCATCAGTAGCAGCAATTACAATGATAGCACCATCCATTTGGGCGGCACCTGTAACCATGTTCTTAATGTAATCGGCGTGTCCAGGACAGTCCACATGCGCATAGTGGCGATTAACCGTTTCGTACTCAACATGCGCTGTATTAATAGTAATACCTCTCTCTTTTTCCTCAGGTGCTGAGTCAATTGAGTCGTATGAACGCTTTTGAGCAAGTCCTTTGTTAGCTAATACTTCCGTGATAGCGGCAGTCAAGGTAGTTTTACCGTGATCCACATGCCCGATTGTACCGATGTTAACATGGGGTTTGGTCCGTTCGAATTTTTCTTTTGCCATGCTTGTGTTGTTTAAATTGTTGTGATTGTTTTTAAAATTTAATAAGGTTTTACCCTTGCGTTAATAACCGGATTCGAACCGACACTCTTTCTTAATCTTTCAATTAAGTCTGCTCTTCCACTGAGCTAAATTAACATTTTACTTTCACTGATGATGAGCCAATGACCAGAATCGAACCGGTGACCTCATCCCTACCAAGGATGTGCTCTACCAACTGAGCTACATTGGCTTATTTAAAAATTAGCTGTTTTTTTTCTTGTTAGTTATAAGTATCTGAACAAATAACATTTTACAAAAAGCTTCCAACAGTTTTCTTAGAGCGGGAGACGAGACTCGAACCCGCGACCCTCAGCTTGGAAGGCTGATGCTCTACCAACTGAGCTACTCCCGCCTGAATAATTTTTCAAAGAAATTTTATTACTTCAAATTTCTTTTTCAAAGAACTGATTTACTTAGAGTAAAAATCTACTCTCTCAAAACTTAGTGGGGAGAGAAAGATTTGAACTTTCGAAGTCGTAAGACAACAGATTTACAGTCTGCCCCATTTGGCCACTCTGGAATCTCCCCATCCTATTTCAATGAGCCGATGGAGGGATTCGAACCCCCGACCCACTGATTACAAATCAGTAGCTCTGGCCAACTGAGCTACATCGGCTTTTCCCAATGAAATCTATGATTGAAAAATGAAAAAGAACACACCAATTCTCATCCCTGATTTAAAAAGGTGTGCAAATATAATATTCCACTCTACATATAAAAGTGCAATGGAAAAATTATTCGTGAGTTTCTTTTTCCTTGTGTCTTTTTATCTGACGAAGTATGTTTTCAAATGCAGAATCAATTGACTGTTCAAATCCTTTACTTGTTTCTTCTGAAAACAAAACCTTGCCTGGAATGCTGACTTTTATCTCTGCAATTTTATCACTTACCTGCCCATTGCCTTCCAATTTTAAGTAAACTTCAGCTCCGATTATTTTATCGAAAAAATTTTCCATCCGACTTAATTTCGTATTGATGAATTCCAATAATTTTGAATCGGCATCGAAATGGATTGAATGAATTTTGATGTTCATGTTTGTTTGTGGTTTTTATTTTATGAAAAAAATCAGGCTTTAGGATGAGCCTGCTTGTAAATGTTTTTTAATTTATCAATGGTATTATGAGTGTACACCTGAGTAGCTGAAAGATTTGCATGACCAAGTATTTCTTTAATTGCATTTATATCCGCACCGTGATTTAACATGTGGGTGGCGAAACTATGCCGCAATACATGCGGACTCTTTTTTTCGACAGTAGTTAATTCTTGCAACTGCTGGTTAATAATCCTGTAAACCAAACGATGATAAATATTTTCTCCTTTATCGGTCAACAATAACATTTCAGTTTCTGTATTAAAATTCTTTTTCCTCATCTTCAAATACTCTTTCAGCAATTCATTCAGTTCTCTTCCAAACGGAATAAGTCTTTCTTTGTTTCCTTTACCTAAAACTTTTAATGATTGATTATAAAAATCAATGTCTGAAATTTTCAGATTTACCAATTCATTCAATCGCATTCCGGTTGAATAGAATAAAATTAAAATTGTTTTGTCTCTGATTCCATCATACTCATCGTTATATTGAAAAGACGAAATGAAATCCTGAATATTTTTTTCTTCAACAAAAACAGGAAGTCGTTTTGATGTTTTTGGCGCCTGTACTTTTTTCATCGGGTCTTTTTCCAATGAACCGATTTTCATCAAGAATTTAAAATAAGATTTTAAAGTAGATATTTTACGGTTTATGCTCCGCGCTTCAATCTTGTTTTCCATTAACGAAACAAGCCAACTGCGGATTTGAGTATGCCGCACCTGGCTTGCAAGATTTAGTTCGTAAATTTTATTCAGGTAATCCGAAAATTGTTGCAAATCATTTTGATATGCAACTACAGTATGATTGGAATATCTTTTTTCGAATTTTAAATAACTGAGGAAATTGCTATAGTCCATTCTTCACTTTTGCCTGAATCAAATTTACCATTTCAATTTATTAAATTGAAACTGTTTTTAATAACGGCAAAACTTTCTGACTATTATATAAAACAGAAAGTTAAAGTTGGAATCTATGCGCCGCTTTCAGCATCGCGAATCATTTTATCGCGATAGACAGCTTTTTTCACCTGTGTACGAGCTACAACAGATTTTTTTGTAAAGGCCTGACGACTTCTCAATTCCTTGATGGTTTGGGTCTTTTCAAATTTCTTCTTATACTTTTTTAAAGCTTTGTCTAATGAATCGCTTTCGCGTGTGTCGATGATTAACATTTATTTTACCTCCTTTAAGGACGACAAAAATAACCGCTGAGACATAAAAAACAAATTCCATTTTTATTATTAAAAAAATATCAAGTGAATCGTTTGATTGAATATAAAATTTAAAAGACTCTTTCAAGAAAAAAAAGTATTTGTACTCATTCCTTTAACAATTGAAGTATTTGAGATGATAAATAAATTATAAGTTAGTTTTTAAGGATTTTGTGGAAAATTTTTAGCAAGATTTAATTCATTGGATTTAAAGAAAACTTTATTTCACAACTGTTCAAAGTTATTACATTTGGCACCCGTAAATTAAACCAATCACCAACCACCCTTTCATCACGAAAGTGAGATGAACAATACCTATCACGACCTCATCCATCAGACTTTTGATTTTCCTCAGGAAGGTTTTAAAGTAGAAGACAATCAATTGCTCTTCAACGGAGTTTCACTCCAGCATCTCATTGACAAATACGGTACTCCGCTTAAATTAACTTACCTGCCGAAGATTACTTCGCAGATAAAAAAAACGAAAGCCAACTTCAATAAAGTTTTTAAAGAGTTAAAGTATCCCGGGAAATATTTTTACTGCTACTGCACCAAGAGTTCGCATTTTTCTTATGTGCTGGAAGAGGCATTAAAAAGTGAAATTCATTTGGAAACTTCGTTTGCTTACGACATTGATATTGTTCGGAAAGTTTACAAGAAGGGTTGGATTAACAAAAACACTTTTATCATTTGCAATGGGTACAAGACAAAAATGTACACCAATAGAATTGCAAAAATGATTAATGAAGGTTTCAATGTTATTCCGGTATTGGATAGCAAAGTTGAAATAGAATCTTATCAGCGCACAGTGAAAGGTGAATGCAATATCGGTATCAGAATAGCTGCGGAAGAAGAACCGACTTTTCAGTTTTATACTTCGCGGTTAGGAATCAGGTGGAGAGATATTCTGGAATTTTATGTGCAACGGATTCACAACAGCAAGAAGTTTAAGTTGAAGATGCTTCACTTCTTCATCAACACCGGAATAAAAGATGATGCCTATTACTGGAGTGAATTGAACAAAGCATTGACTGTTTATTGTCAGTTGAAAAAGATTTGTCCAACATTGGATTCGTTAAACATTGGTGGTGGTTTTCCAATCCGTAACAGTTTAGGTTTTACTTTCGATTACGATTACATGATTCGTGAAATTGTAACGCAGATAAAAAATGTTTGCAAGAAAGAAAAAATTGATCCACCAAATATTTTTACCGAATTCGGAAGTTATACAGTTGGTGAATCAGGAGCAGCAATTTATCAGGTGCTGAGTCAGAAACAACAAAACGATTCGGAACAGTGGTACATGATTGACAGTAGTTTTATTACCACTCTTCCAGATACATGGGGAATTGGTCAGCGGTTTTTAATGTTGCCTATTAATAAATGGGATACCGAATATCAGCGCGTAAATCTTGGTGGCCTCACTTGCGACTCGCACGATTATTATAATTCAGAAGTGCATGTGAATCAGGTTTTCCTTCCGAAGATTAATAATGGCGATCCATTGTACATTGGCTTCTTTCACACCGGTGCATACCAAGATCAACTGAGTGGTTACGGCGGAATAAAACATTGCTTAATTCCATCACCAAAACATGTACTGATTAACTACGATAAAAAAGGTGTGTTGAAAGATTGGTTGTTTGCAAAGGAACAGACTTCGCAAAGCATGCTGAAGATTTTAGGATACTGAATTTAATTTGAGTTTATAGTTTAAAGTTTCGTATTCTAGGTCTTAAAGTTTTTTTTGAAAATTTCAAATCATGAAAAAAACAATTCTTCTATCCTTTTTTCTTTTATCAATCGGATTTAAAAATATAAATGCTCAAACTAATTGCGAAGTGAAATTTGGTGTTGCTTGTTATGGTTCCAGTGAAAATATTTTCAGCAAAGTGGATGTGCCGCCATCATTTTACAGGGGAACAAGAGGTTTAGCTATTAATGTAAACTACACCGGATTTACAGCACCGGCGCAGGCGGCATTTGATTATTCTAAACAAATTTGGGAATCAATTCTCAATGGAACACAAACAATAAAAATCAATGTTTATTTTCTGGCTTTGGGTTCGGGTGGTTTACTCGGAATTACTTTCCCCAATGGAAGAAAAAATTTTTCAGGAGCATTAGTTAGCGATGTGTGGTATCCAACTTCGCTCGCCAATCAATTAGCAGGTACAGAATTGAATGTTGGCGAAAGTGATTTTGATATGTACCTGAACAGTTCAGCCAACTGGTATTTTGGTACTGATGGAATTTGTCCAACAGGAAAATATGATTTTGCATCAGTTGCGTTGCACGAAATGTGTCATGGTTTTGGTTTGGTTGGTTTGAGTAAAATTGATACTGCCGGTTTGGGTTCGTTCGGTTTGTTAACACTTGCTGATTTTGCTCCTGCATTTACTTCTTTCCCCTGGCCGGAGTTAGATACACTTCCCGGAATTTTTGATCATTACCTCATGACCTCAAATGGCGCGTTGATATCACAAGGTGCTTTTCAAAACCCATCTGATACGCTCGCAACAATTTTTAAAAGCAATCAGATTTACTGGAGTGGAATTTATGGATTGCAGTTTAACAATAACATTGAACCGAAAATTTATGCACCGCCAACTTTTTCATTGGGAAGCAGCATGGTTCATTTAGATGAAGCAACTTATCCGAACGGAAATGAAAATGAATTGATGACACCATTTGCAACGGCGCATTCAAGCAATCACAATCCCGGCCCAATTGCCATTGCTATCTTAAAAGACATTGGTTGGAATGTTGATCCGAATTATAATGATGTAAATAATATTCAAAATTCAAATTCTGAATTTCAGATTTATCCGAATCCGGTTACTGACGAGTTTCGGGTTTCGGGTTCTGAGTTTCGGCTTGGAAATAGCATTTCAATTTCTGATTTAGCAGGAAGAATTTTATTGCAACAAAATATTTCGGAGCAAGAAAATAAAATTGATGTCAGCAATTTTACTTCGGGAATTTATTTTGTTGAATTGAAAACTGAAAGTGGAAACTCAATTTTAAAGTTTGTTAAAGAGTAAGTTGTTTCTGATTTCTTTTTATTTAGAAAATTATATGTGCTGAAATTAGTTCTTGACATTACTGAAAGTCGTTATACCTTTAGTGGGAATTCATTCACGAAAAAAAATTGATGATTAGACTTTTACAATCCCCTGAATTTATTTTTTAGTTTTTTTCTGAGTACGGATTCTGTGCTATTGGCAGATTTCATTTTAACAAAACACCTGTGTTATGAAAACACTTTTTAATTTTTTTGCAAAGAGAAATTTCTCTTTCTCAGTATCCATTCTTGCGATACTTTTTATTTTTTCCATTGCCAATTCATCGAATGCGCAATTGGTTACTATCGGAACAGGAACCGTTGCTTCTTGGGGAATTGATGGGGCTTATTGTGAGCAATATAGATCTCATAAAGTTCAATATCTGTATCTTGGTTCTGAATTGGTCGCAAACGGAGCTCCTATTACCGGAAATAGTATAAACAGCATTGCATTTTATTGCAATACAACCACTACTTATCCTTTAGTAAACTGGACAATAAAAATATCGCAATCAAATATTATTGCAGATTTAGCTTCTCCTTATACCGGTACATTTACAACCGTATACACACTGCCTTCGAATACTCCGGTTGCAAACGGATGGAACACATATTCTTTAACAACCCCATACTATTGGCAAGGTGCCGCATATAATATAGTAGTGGAAGTTTGTAATGATTTAACTGTACCGGCATCAAGTGCTACAGGTACAAATAGTTTTACTTGGACTTCATTTACTTCTACCAGACATGTAGCAAGTGATGTTATAGCACAGTGTGGATCCAACACAATAGCAACTTCCACATTCAGAGCGAATATTCAATTAAATTTTTCAGCACCGGTTTCATGCACTGGAATTCCAGCAGCCACTGCCATAAGTGCGAATCAAACTTCAGTATGTCTGGGGAATTCATTCACACTTTCCGCAACAGGAATTAATTCAATTTATGGATTAACTTATCAATGGCAATCATCATCCAACTGTGCAGGAACATGGGGAAATATTTCGGGAGCAACAGGCATCTATTTTGTTAATTCACAAACAAATTCAACATGCTATCGATTGCTTACTACTTGCACTCCAAGTGCTTTGTCTTTAGTTTCTAATACTGTTACAATAAATACAAATACTCCAAGCAATTGTTATTGTTCTGGTTTTCCAACAAGCGCCTCTGATGAAGATATTGGGAATGTAACAGTTTTAAATTCCAGCACATTAAATAATACTTCTACCTGTTCATCCATTGGTCCTGGTCCTAATTCTGTTCAGAATATTTATTCCAATTATTCAACGCTTCCGTCCTTGCAATTGGCTCAAACGACAACCGCTGTTTTCTCATTAAAATCAATTACCTGCGGAGGAAATTTCGGCAACTTCATGCAGATTTATATTGATTACAATGTTGATGGAGATTTTAATGATGCAGGTGAATTGGTTTACCAACCTACAACAATTTTTACTGGACCACATACAGAAACCGGATCATTTATTATTCCAATGAATGCAACAATCGGATCTTCACGATTGCGAGTTAGAGTACTTGAAGAATTCCCCTCTTCAGGAGTTTATCCATATACTGGCAATGCAAATGCTTGTTATCAATACCAATACGGAGAAACAGAAGATTACAATGTAAATATTTCTTCTCCTTCAAATTGCACCGGATTACCAAGTGCAGGTACAACAGCAACAACTTCATTAACCCCGGTTTGTTCGAATCAAACATTTATTTTATCAACTACCACCGCACCTTCAAATGGTACATCAATAACTTATCAGTGGGAAGAAAATTGTAATAGTATGGGTTGGACAAACATTGGTGTGAATAGTGGAGTTATCGCTGCAACTCCCAATAACCTTTTTACATCAGTTACCAATTTGCCTTCTGCACCAAGTTGCTGTCAATTCAGATTAAGAGTTGTTTGTGGTTTCAGTGGGCAAACTGCCATATCAGCACCTGTAACAGTTTGTGGAGATTTACCAACCAATTGTTATTGCATTCCATCTTACACAAATGGAAACAACATTGGCAATGGTGATTACCTGAATCAGATAGTTGATTTCGGTGGATATACCGGACCTGTAACCGGACCAAATGCAACCGCACCAAACTATTATATTTATACACCTGCCACCATTGCCTCCATTGCAAAAGGATCACAGTACAACATCACTTTAAATAATTGCCCGCTCAATTCAGAATATTTCAGGGTGTAGATAGACTTTGATCAAGATGGAATTTTTTCTGCAAATGAATGCATAAGCGATCAGCAATATCCCGGAGGTAGTTGGTTAATTAGTGCAGGTGGAACAAGCACCGCCACTTTCACTTGTCCAACAAATGCACAATTCCCGAGTATGGCTGCTACATTTAATACAAGAGCACGATTTCGCTGCGCGCATTCAATTGTAAATATGGGTGCATGTACTACAACTTATTCTTTAGGAGAAACAGAAGATTACATGGTAACCATAAATTCCCCGCCTGCATGCAGCGGAGTTCCCACAGGTGGAACAACAAATACATCTGCCCCATCTCCATGTATCGGATTACCATTTACACTTTCAGTGTCAGGGGCAACAAGTGGTGTTAGTGGATTAACTTATCAATGGCAATCCGCAACTTCTTGTGCCGGTCCTTGGACAAATCTTGGAACCTCATTGTCGCAACCATATTCATTTTGTGTTGGCTCCGCCGGAACTATTGCATTTCGAAGGGCAATTATTTGTGGTTCAAATACCACCTATTCTTCCTGCCTTTCATTAACATCAACACTTTGTTATTGTGCGCCATCACACACTTTAGGAACTTCAACAGGGTGTTATATTGATAGTGTTAAGATTGAAGGGGGCGGATTAAATCATGGAAGCGGAGCAAATGCTACTTCACCTTACTTCAGTGATTTTTCATGTTTAGTTCCAGCAGGTATAGTTATGAGTGGTGGATCATACTGGGTTGATGTTTCCACCGGTTCGCTGTCAGGTGCAAAAACAGTTGCCGGTTGGTTTGATTGGAATTCGGATGGTGATTTTGTTGATGCAGGAGAAGCATTTGGAAGTGTTGTAACTAATTTACCATTTGCTAAAACACATCATTTTGTAAATGTTCCTGTTTCAGCATTGGTCGGACCAACAAGAATGCGTGTAAGAATTAGTGATGTGAATGCAGTGCTGGATCCATGCTTAGGAACAGCACCAAATTATGTTCATGGTGAGTCGGAAGATTATGCGGTGAATGTTATTTCAAATGCTTGCAATGGGGCCACTCAAC
>BJGQ01000020.1:47543-51969 GCA_014190575.1 Bacteroidota bacterium
ACCCCAAACATTGATCCATGCAATGGTTCAGTAACCAGTGCAAATCAATGGGGCGAATTTGAAGAGTATATGTTAAACATACTCGGGTGCCCACCAATTACAGTAAATCCTACATCTTCGATTTGCCAGGGGCAAACAGCAGTATTAACTGGAACCGGACCCGGTGTTGTAACCAACTGGCAATGGACTCCAACCAATGGAGTTAATGGTGTGGTGATGAATCCTGCAAACGGAGCGGCTGCTTATGTTACAGTTTCATCTACCAATCCGTCAACTGTTTTTTTTACAGTCACCGGAACATTAGCAAGCGGATGTATGGGTACAAATTCTATTGAGGTTTCTACTGTTCCAGTTCCTATTGTAGTTACTCCTTCAGCATCAATAATTTGTTCAGGTGGTATTCGTGTTTTAACTGCAACTGGATTACCGCCATCTTCAATTTTTCAATGGGAAGTTTCAAATGATAACATTACATGGACAAATGTTACAGGATTAACCGGAAATATGAATCCATATACCACTCAGCCTGCAACAAGTACCGAATATTACAGGGTTAAATATTCCACATATTGTTTTACTATTTATTCAAACTCTGTTAAAATTGAAGTAGCCGCCACCCCGATAATAGTATTTACCAATGGAACTTCAAGTAGTGTAACTGTAAACTGGACTCCTGTTGGTGGTGGAAGTTTTACAATAACATGGTCTGGTGCTGGTATAGGAACATTTGCAAATGCTACTCCCCCTATAACTTTAACCGGATTAACCCCTGGAATAACTTTAACAGTAACTGTAACACAAACAAATCCTGTCGCGTGTCCAGGTGTATCTGCTGGTACTGCAACTTATACAGTTCCATGCGTTGCCCCCGCTGCTCCAACAACTACAAACATTACATCAAGTTCATTTACATTAAACTGGTTGGGCACAGGTACTTTTAAAGTTTTTTACAAACCAATAATTACTTCTAATTACACATCAGTTATTGTTACAGGAAATTCTTATACAGTTGCAGGAGCATTATCAAACATGCTATATCAATGTTACATACAAAAACTAAATTGTCCGACTGCAGGAACAAACAGTTCGCCTTCGCCTACCATTTCGTTATATACACTTCCTGCATTTTCTACTTGTCCCACGCCAACACCATTTACAAGCAGTCAGGTAACTGCAAATTGTGGCAATACAATTACAGTTGGTCTCGGTGGAAATCCGTCAAATACTTATGTTGTTTATTTTCAACGAACATGTCCTCCACCTGTAGTTTCCTATTCTTATAATGTTACCGGTACATCTTTTAGCTTCAATGCTCCTGCAACTATTGCCGGTTCATGCTGGAATGTTTTTGCTCAATCAACGTGCGGCCCTTCTTATGCGCCTCCATTTTCTTTATACACAAATTCAGTTGCTGTAACTACACAACCAATTTGTCCGGCTCCGAATCCAGCCATAGGTCAAATTACATGTGTTGGATTTACCATTGCATGGCCACAGGTTTTGTGTGGTGCAACTGCTGCTACAAATTATAAAATTTTTATTCGGGAAGTTGGAACAACTGTATGGGTAAATTACAATGCACCATCAATGCAAAAAACATTTACCAATCTTTTACCAGGGCATTCATAAGATATTTTTGTTCGTGCATTCGGTTGCAACAACGCACCTGGAATTGCATCGGCCATTCAAACAGTTAGCACTTTACCTGTTGTTATTTGCCGTTTGGAAGAACAGGAAACAACTGAAACTATAAATTCAAATTCTGTTGAACAGGATGAAGAAATTATATATCCGAATCCTGCTGATCAGTTTTTTTATGTTGAACAGAATTTCAACAATGAAAAGCTGAATGACGATTGCACCATTTTTATGATTGATCTTTTTGGAAGAACAGTTTTAATTCAACCAACACAAATTGAAAATGGAATTTTAAAAACAATTGTTGATTTACCTGATAGTATTTCCGCGGGAATTTATTTAGTTGAAGTTCGCACGGCAAGCACACATTCGGTTCAACGAATTATTATTTCAAAATAAAAATTATGAGACAATCGAATACTATTTTAAAATGAAAAAAACTTTTCTGTTCATCCTGTTCGGGATTGCTTTTTCAGTGAAATGTTTTTCGCAATTGAATTGTATAGAACTATCGTACATTAACAATGCACTTATATGCGGTGGAATAACCGATACAGTATGTGGTTGCAATGGAATATCGTATCCGAATTATTGCGAAGCATTTTATCATCATGGAGTCACCAACTGGACATCGGGTTCGTGCACCAATCCACCCGCTTGTCATGCAGATTTTAATTACAGTGGAACAGCAGGCAATTACAATTTCACCAACACATCATCCTTAGGTACTACAATTTGGTTCTGGGATTTTGGTGATGGATCAGGATATTCAAACTCACAATCTCCATCTTATTCTTTCACAAGTTCAGGAACATACATAGTTTGTTTAACAATTACTGATGGCAGTGGTTGCGAGAGCACAACTTGTAAAGTAATTGAAGCAGTAGTGCCGAATCAAAACTGTTCGGCATTGTTTGGTTACAGCGATTCATGCGGAGTGGTTCACTTCATTGATTTCAGCACCGGAAATAATTTGTCATACGCATGGGATTTTGGTGATGGAACTTTCGGTACAGGATTAAATCCTTATCACACATATTCAACAAGCGGTTGGTTCAATGTGTGTTTAATAATTACCGATACGGTGAATGCCTGTACCAATCAATTTTGTCAGAGTTGTTTTATTCATATTGCAACTGGTGTTGCATCGTTTACTTACAGCAATCAATCCGTTTTTTTAATTTCTTTTAATGGAAGTTTTTCAGGAACAGCAAGCAATTGGTATTGGAATTTTGGTGATGGAAATTCAGCAAACATTCAAGACACTGCCTATACATATACCGGATGTATTTATAATGCATGCCTGCAAGTTGCTGATGATTTTGGATGCCTGGTTGCTCCGGTTTGTCAAACAATAAATGCGTGCATTGCTAATCCATGCTATGTAAATTTTTCGCATGTTGATTCATGCAACAGTGTAAAATTCAGTTCGCAAAATTTGACAAACAATACAATTTACAATTGGAGTTTTGACGACGGAACCTTTTCATCTGCTGCCAATCCGATTCATAATTATTCAGCAAGTGGAAATTACAATGTTTGTTTAATAAGTACCGACACGGTTTTATTTTGTTCCGATACAGCTTGCCATGCAGTAACAGTTCATGTGATGAACGGGAGTCCGACTTTTATTTATTCAAATATTACTTTCAACCCAAATGTTGTGAATTTAGTTGGAAGTTTTTCTGACACCGCAACAAATTGGTTATGGAATTTTGGTGACGGACAATCAACATCTACTATTAATTCAACAGTTCAGCATACTTATTCCAATTGCATTTATACCGTATGTCTGCAAGTGCATGATTCATTTGATTGTTATTCTCCGGTTGTTTGCGATACAGTTGTTGCCTGCGAATTAAGTAATTCGTGCACGGCAGATTTTAATTTTCTTGATTCATGCGGCTCAGTTCAGTTCACAAATCTTTCAATCGGTTTAAATTCTCTTGTTTACTACTGGGATTTTGGCGATTTCAATTCCGACTCTCTCATTAATCCCATTCATCAATACCTTGTGAGCAATAGCTATGAAATCTGTTTAACAATTAATGATTCAATTAATCAATGTTTAAAAACCTATTGCGATTCAGTTTCAGTTCATGTTCCGAATCTGATAGTAAATTTTTCTCATTTCCAAACAAGTCACAATCCAAATATTGTTTCGTTTTTTGATTTCACCCCTGGAATTGGCATTCAAAACTGGGAATGGAATTTTAACGACACAACTTCTATTGTCAGTGGGGTTCAAAATCCGGTTCACACTTTCAATGGATGCGAGTACCTGGTTTGTTTAACTGTAAGTGACTCATTCGGTTGCAGTTCCATGTTTTGTGATTCACTGCATTTATGTGCCGATAATATTTCTGAAGTTGGAATAAAAAATTTTACAACTGCTTTTTATAATCCGAACACAAATACAATTGATGTTCTGTTTTCATCTAACACAAATTATGATTGCATTGATTTATTTGATTTGCTTGGAAGAAAACAATATGAAAACTGCGATTTGAAATATTCGGGTGAAAAAATATTTTTAAAAATACCGGCTAAACAACTTCAATCAACCATATATTTTCTCGTAGTTAGAAATAAACAGGAAATGCGAGCACATAAAATTGAAGTAATAAAATAATTGAAACAATATTATTAAAAAGTCACGGTAGAATTTTGATGGCAACTGAAAACATTTACATTTGTCACTCCAAAAAAACTGGTCTGGTAGTTTAGTTGGTTAGAATGCTGCCCTGTCACGGCGGAGGTCGTGGGTTCGAGTCCCATCCAGACCGCT